>NZ_JYIY01000059.1 GCF_000956535.1 Microbacterium ginsengisoli
CTCAAGATCAACCAGCTCGACACCATCACCGACGACGTCATCGAAGCCGCCGCCAGCATCCTCGTCATCGGCAATTAGCGACACAAAGCGATCACAGAACACCGCCAAAGAGCGGCAAACTCCACAACCCCCGCCCGCTAAACGGTCCGACTTCACTCTGAGATGAGAGGGCGGGGGTGGGGGTCCGGAGGTGCCCCGGCAGTCCGAGTGTCGAGCTGCGGACTGCCGGGGCGTGCCGTTCGTCACCCGTTAGATGCCCAGGGCTCACCCTGCCGCGCCCTAACGCTCCGGGTGTCCATGCGAGTGCTCGACATGACGAACTGCGCCGGGTGCAACTGAACACCCGGAGTCGTGAGGAGGGGCCGCGCTGGGGAACCTTGCCCGAGCCCAGCGCGGCCCCATTGCTGGAGCGCCGTAACAGAGGGAGAACGGCGCCAGCGGGTGCCAGGTGGTCCCGGAGGTTTCGCGCCCTCCGGGCCTGGCGGGTCCGGCAGCGTCGCCCTCTGGTGTAGCGAGCCGCCGGGGGTCTCTATGGAGTTGTCAGGGGGTGGGAGCTGACGCCTGCTGGCGTGGCCCCGCTCCGAAGTAGTGGGACGCCAGCACTCCGCGCACCCGGTCAGGGATCGAGATTTCGCCCCGCTCTCCGAGGCAATGCACCCGAGCCGCGAACAGCACGTAAACGAGCCCAGATGGCCCAGGGGCGACCCCGGCGCCCTTCGGCACGTAGTAGGTCGTTCCGCCCACCTGAACGGCCTGCGGGCCGATCGGGATCGTTACGGCATCGAGGAGGCGGGGGTGCTGGCCGGTCACGGTGCCGCCTCCAGCTCAGCGAGACGGGCGAGGATGCGCCCCAGGTCATCCAGCGACATCGCCGCGATCGCGTCGGCGGCGCCCTCCACCTCGCGATAGGTCACAGCCACCACGGGCTCCGAGCTGCCCGAGATGCGAGCCTCAGCACGAGCTGAATCGAGAAACGCGCCCAGGTTCGCCGTCGAGGCGGTCGAGGTGGTCGCGATCCAGGCGCCGTCTACGTCCAGGTCGGGCTGGGGGTCGCGGTCGTCTGCGAAGGCGTCGGAGAGCTTGCGGTGCGTCCGGCGCTCCACGACGGCGGCGGGCACGTTGTGCGACTCCAGCACGGCGCTGGCCATCTCAGTGAACCGGCGATGCCGTGGCGCGTGGTGGTACAGGACGGCGGGCATGATCAGTCCGCCTTGCTCAGGATGACGCCGCGGGGCCGCTGGGAGCGCGCGTGTTCGTCGTCGGCGGCGCGGCGCTCTGCGGCCAGGTCCCGGTACTGCGTCGCCTTGGGTGCCGGGGCGCTGCCGAATCGCTGTTGGATGTCGGCGTAGCGCTGGGCGCGCTCCACGGGGTCAACGGTCGCGGCGGCAACCTGTCGGGCGGCGTCGCGGGCGATGATCCATTCCGCGGAGCCCTTCTCGCTCCAGCGCTCCAGGTCTACGGTGCCACGCGCGAACTTCTGCACGCCCCAGCGGCGGAGCTGGGCGTCAACGTCGCCCACGAGGGCCAGGAGCGCGCTCTGAGCCTCCAGGGTGGCCGGGGTCACTCGGATGACATCGCCGCGCCGGTAGACCGTGGCGCCGAAACCGGGGGTACCAAAGTTGGCAGTAGCGCCGCCGACGAGAACGGTAACCGTGTCGTCAGTGGTCCAGGGGCCGGGGGCCAGGAGGTCCATGTCGTCGTCTTCGTGGTTGCTCATGATGCGCTCAGCTCCAGGGTTTCGCGGTCAGGGTCGCGGGCTTCGTTCGGGTCGGCACGGAAGTCCGACGCCAGGTCGAATGCGCCTACGGACTCGGCGGCGAGCGCCAGAGCTTCCTCCTGCTCGGGGTGGCGCTCCAGGTAGGCGTCCACGGCACGGGCCAGCCGTCGAGCATCACGGCGCACAGCCTGCGCGGCGTGAATCTCGGCCTGGATGCTCTCCGCGTCGAGCCCCAGCGAGGCGAGGGCAGAGGCGGCGCGCAAGGCGTGGTCAGCGACGAGAGAGCCCCCGCGGAGGTCGCCCTTCGCGTAGAGCCCTTCGGAGGCCGTGGTGGCGCGCTGGAACATGAGCTGGAGCTGGTCAGCGAGGGCCAGGCCGTCCGCGTCGTCAATGACGATGAGTCGCACGGCATCGTGTCCGCTGCGACGGTGACGGTAGATGCTGCCCAGGGTCACCCCGTAGCGCTCGGCCAGCTCAGCAACGCGCACGCCCGCATCTAGGTCGGCGCGGAGGCTGGCGTAATCATCGTGCCCGCACACCGTGCAGACAGGTGCACCTGAGGCGCGATGCTGAATGGCCTTCATACTTGGTGATATCGGCCCCAGCGTGTCCGATTGGCGCAAATAGCGAAGAATTCTGAGCTGCTTTTCGCGCAGGGGTAGGTCTAGACCGTCAGGTGTTGGCAGTCACAAATGAGCGTTAGCCGCAATGCGGCTGACTTGGCGCGTTTCCAGTGGTCACATGCAATCGGACACTTCGGGGATACCCAGCGCTCCGCGCACCGACTCGCGGGATTGGATCAGCTCCGCGCAGAGGGTGCCGTACGACAGCTCCACCCATCCCTCCACTTCCTGCATTGAGCTGGCCGTCAAAACGATGGAGCGCGAGGGGTCGTCGCCATTGCTCAGGAGCGCAGCGCAGACCTCCCAGTCGTACACCTCGTAACCGTCGTCGGTCTTCTCGATGCGCAGGCCCAGGAGCGCCGCGAGTTCGTTGGTCGTGGGTGCAGGGACGTAAGCCGTGTTCATGATGTTCTCCTCAGGGTGTTCTACGCGGAAGGGGTGGCGGACGACAAGGGCGGAGGGCTCGGGCGCTGGCGGAGAGCTGAGCGCATGCGCTTGACCATGGCGGGGGCCAGCTTCAGCTCTGCCGCCTGCTGCTCCACGGTGAGGCCCTGAAGGGTCGCCAGGGCATCGAGCTGGGCCGCGGTCCAGGTGGAGCCACGGCGCGAGCTGCGCCCGCCTGCTGCTCCACGGCGGCGCTGCTCCGCAATGTAGTCGGCGCTCCAGGTGCCCAGAGTGTAGCGAGCTGCGGCGCGGGCGACGCGGTAGACGGCTGCCTCATCGCCCAGCATGGCGTGGCGCTGGAGGCGCAGGGCGCGGGGGTCGCCCGGTTCGTCTCGGATGATGAAGTGCTCCAGCTGGGAAAACACGTAGGCCTCCAGCGCTGCCCGGAGAGTGCCCAGCTCGGGAGTGTCCGGCCCGCGATCATTCAGCACGCGCCGGGCCAGCCTCCGGAGGTGGAGACTCACCCGGTCATAGCCGGTGCGGCGTTCTTGGCGTGTGGCGACAGCCGGGCGCCGCATGGCCTTGCGCTTGCCGCGAGGGCTGCGAGCTGCGATGAGTTCGGCGTGGAGAGCGTCTACTAGTGCTCTGCTGGATAGCAGAGGGTTATCTGAGCCGTTCCAGCTCTGGTTATCTGAGCCGGTCGGATTAGCTGCCGCGGGGTGTTCAGTCCGGTTATCTGAGCCGTTCCTGTTAGCTGCATCTTCATGAAGTGGGTTGCGTCGAGCGCGCAGGTCGGCGCGCATCTCCTCCAGAGTGAGGCGGCGCTCCGGGCGTGGGCCGGGGTCAGCAAGTACAGTGGTCATCAGGAAACATCTCTGCCGCTCTCGTCTTGCAGGACGGGGGCGGCTTTCCTTTGCCTACCCTCGGCGGCGGTGTGTAGTTGTGGCGTCCGGCTGAGCGGTGCGCCTCCTGTTTGACCTGGCGCCTACGGTACAGCGCCGCCAGCGCTGCGCAGAGGATAGGTCGGCGTGTCGTACCGGGTCCTGGGCGACCTGCCGCGTCCCCCCGGCGTCCCCCTGCGATGCAAATGCAGCCGGACGACGCAACCGTCGGGAGTTGTGCAACGCGAGAAACCGGGGGAGCCCCCGATGAGGTCGCGTTTACACCGTGGATGTCGTCGGTTCGATCCCGGCAGGGCCCACTTCCGGTCGCGACGTCGCCCGCCTGCCGTAGGTTGAGAGGGTGAAAGCCCGACCCGCCGACCAACGCGCCCTCCTCGACGTCGTCGACCTCGACATCCGCATCCGGCAGGCCGTGCACGCGCTCTCCAAGCCGGCACAGGCGCCTCGCCTCGCCGCTCTGCAGGGTGAGGTCGCCGCGGCATCCCGTGTCGTCACCGACCTGCTGGGGGCCAAAGAAGACGCCGATCTCGAAGTCGCGCGCATCGAGGCCGACGTGAAGGTCGTCTCCGAGCGCCGCGCGCGCGACGAGGCCCGTCTCGCCGCGTCAACCAACCCGAAGGACGCGCAGGCGCTCGAGAGCGAGCTCGACTCGCTCGCCCGCCGCACCCGCACGCTCGAAGACGCGGAGCTCGAGGCGATGGAGCGCGTCGAGTCCGCGACCGCGGCGGTGGCCGACGCCGAGGCGATCGTGGCGACGCTCGTCGACGAGCGGGACACCCTCGAGGCCGCAGCGGGCGCAGAGGCGGCGGTGCAGAACCAGCGCCGGTCGACCGCCGAGCGCGACCGCGCCGGTGTGGCCGCAGGGGTGCCCGCCGACCTGCTGGCCCGGTATGACCTGCTCGCGACCCGCAATGCCGGTGCCGCTCTCCTGCGTCGCCGCACGTGCGAGGGATGCCGCATGGAGCTCTCCGGCACCGAGCTGCAGGCCGTGCGCTCAGCCGCCGACGACGATGTGGTCGAGTGCCCGCAGTGCGGCTGCATCCTCGTACGCACGGAGGAGTCCGGGCTGTGAGCCCGACGCGGACGCATGTCCGCGTCTGAGCCGTCACCGGCGTGGCGACTCGTCGGCACGGACGGGGACGGAGAGATCGCTGTCGTCGAGCTCGATGGCGCGGGCGCCGAGATCTCTCGTGCGGGCGTGACGTCCGGCGGGCTGATCGAACTGGCGCGCACTCACACCGACGACGTGCGCTGGGTGTGGAGCGACACGGCGCGCTGGTATCCGCCGCTTCTGGCCGCCGGCGCGCGCGTGCGGCGGGTGCACGATCTCCGCGCGGTACGGGCGATTCTGCGCACCGCCGAGTCGGTGCCCGAGTCCGCACGGCTGCCGACGCATGCCGCGTGGTCCGCGCCCGCGGCCTGGGAGGAGGCGCCCGACTCCCGCGAGGCGCTGTTCGAGGTCGAGACGATCGCCGCGCGCGATGCGCCGTCGGATCTCGCGAGCGGCCACCGGGAGTTCGCCGCGCAGTTGGCCGCGCTCGACGCGGCATCCGGCCGGCTGAGACTCCTCGCCGTCGCGGAATCGACGGGAGCGCTCGTCGCCGCGGAGATGCGGGCAGCCGGCCTCCCGTGGGACGTCGCCACCCACACGAGGCTGCTCGACGAGACGTTGGGCGAGCGGGTCGGGGGCAGCAGGCGCCATGTGGATGCCGCGGCCGCCGCCGTGCGAACCGCCCTCGACGATCCCGACGTCGCGCTCGATTCCCCGCCGCGCCTGCTGCGCGCCCTGCATCGGGCGGGACTCGCCGTCTCGTCGACCAGCAAATGGGAGCTGGAGGACCTCGACCATCCGGTGGTCGCCCCGCTGCTCGCGTACAAGCGCCTGATGCGGCTGCTCACAGCGAACGGCGAGAACTGGATCGCGACGTGGGTGCGCGGCGGCCGCTTCCGGCCCGTCTACGTGCCGAGCGGCGTCGTCACGGGACGCTGGGCCTCGAGCGGCGGCGGCGCGCTTCAGATCCCGCGGTCCCTGCGCCCCGCGGTGCGCGCCGATCCCGGCTGGCTGCTCGTCAGCGCCGACGTCGCCCAGCTCGAGCCGCGGGTGCTCGCCGGAATGTCGCGCGACCGGGCGATGGCGCGTGCGGCCGCGGGCACCGACCTGTACGCCGGCATCGTGAGCACCGGAGTCGTGACCACCCGCCAAGAGGCGAAGATCGCCGTGCTCGGTGCGATGTACGGCGCAACGACCGGCGACAGCGGCCGCCTGGTGCCGCGCCTGCGCCGCGCGTTCCCCGCCGCGATGCGGCTCGTCGACGACGCCGCCGTAGCCGGCGAGGAGGGGCGTGTCGTCTCCACCTGGCTCGGCCGCACCTCGCCATCCGCCGGATCCGCGTTCACCCGCTCCCAGTTCGAGGCCTCGCTCGACGAGACCGACGCGGCCACCGAGAAGCAGGCTCGACGACGAGCCCGCGACCGCGGGCGGTTCACCCGCAACTACGTCGTGCAGGGCACCGCCGCGGAATGGGCGCTGTGCTGGCTCGCCGAGACGCGGCGGTCACTGCTCGCGCTCACGGCGCCCGGCGCGGAAGCCGCGGCATCCGGACCTGCCCAGTCGGGCGCACCGCACATCGCTTTCTTCCTGCACGACGAGATCATCGTGCACACGCCGGCCGAACTTGCCGACCAGGTCGCCGCGATCGTGACGGATGCCGCGGCCCGCGCCGGCCGCCTTATGTTCGGCGAGTTCCCCATCGACTTCCCGCTCGACGTGCGCATCGCCCCCGACGCGGGGAAGCCGTAAGAGGTCGGCGCCGGTAGAATCCAAGACGCGAATGGGTCGGCCAGACGGTCGCGTCGCGGGAGACCGCGCCGAGGAACGTCCGGGCTCCGCAGGGCAGGGCGGTGGGTAACACCCACCCGGAGCAATCCGCGAGACAGTGCCACAGAGAGCAGACCGCCGGCAGCAGTCGGTAAGGGTGAAAGGGTGGTGTAAGAGACCACCGGGGGCGCGGTGACGCGCCCCGCACGGTAAACCTCGCCCGGAGCAAGGCCAGACAGGGGATGTTGACGCGGCCCGCCGAGTCCCCGGGTAGGCCGCTGGAGCGTCACGGCAACGTGACGCCGAGAGAGATGACCGTCACCGGGGTTCGCCCCGGGACAGAACCCGGCGTATCGGCCGGCCCATTCGCCCGCCGATACGCCGGATCAGCGCCGATCAGTCCAGGGCGAGCGAAGCCGCGCCGATGATGCCGGCGTTGTTCTGGTGCACCGCCGGGATGATCGGGGTGCGCAGCTTCAGCAGGCTCAGGAACTCGTCCGCGTGCTTGGAGACGCCGCCGCCCACGACGAACAGGTCGGGGCTGAAGAGCGCCTCGAGGTGGGAGTAGTACCACTGCAGGCGCTTGGCCCACTTCTTCCACGTCAGCTCGTCGCGCTCCATGGCGGAGTACGCCGCGTAGAACTCCGCGTCCTTGCGGTGGTTCTTGCGCTCGATGTGGCCGAGCTCCGAGTTCGGGATGAGCACGCCGTTGTAGAGCAGCGCGGTGCCGATCCCGGTGCCGAGGGTCGTGAGGATCGTCAGGCCCTTCGCGTCACGGGCGGCGCCGTAGCGCACCTCTGCGAGGCCCGCGACATCCGCGTCGTTGGCGAAGTGGATGCCGCGCCCCAGCCCCTGCTCGAAGAATTCCTCTGCCGGAAAGTCGATCCAGGTCTCGGCGACGTTCGCCGCCGACAGCGTGCGACCGTTCTTGACGATGGCCGGGAACGCGACGCCGAGCTCGAGGTCGGAGCCACTCACCTCGAGCGTCTCGAGCACCTGCTGTACCGCGGCGAGCACGTCCTTCGGCTCCGCGCCCTTGGGCGTGGGCACCTTGATGCGCTCACTCACCAGCTCGCCGGCGACCAGGTCGACGACACCGCCCTTGATACCCGTTCCACCGATGTCGATTCCGACTGCGCGCGACTTCTCTGTAGCCATGCGTGAAGCTTATCCATGCCGACAGGGGTGCTCAGTAGGATCGGACCAACGTGACGCCGAGGAGGGCACCCGTGAGCGACGACGAGAACAGCTACTGGTACAACCTGACCACCAAGCAGGTCGAGCACGGACTCCTCTCGCCCGCGGTCGACCGCGCGGGTCCCTTCGCCACAGCAGAGGAGGCGGCGCGCGCTCCGGAGATCATCGCGGAGCGTTCCCGCAAGTGGTCCGAGGACGACGCGCGCGACGACGCCTGAGGTGCGTCGCACGGGGCTCCGGACGAAATAGGCTGAACGCACACACTCGTCCGAGGAAAGGCACGCGATGGACAAGCAGCGGGACTTCGTGCTGCGCACGATCGAGGAGCGCGGCGTCAAGTTCATCCGCCTCTGGTTCACCGATGTGATCGGCACCCTGAAGTCGGTGGCGATCGCCCCGGCCGAGGTGGAGGGCGCGTTCAGCGAGGGCCTCGGTTTCGACGGCTCTGCGATCGAGGGCCTCACCCGCTCGTACGAGTCGGATCTGCTGGCGCACGCCGACCCGACGACGTTCCAGATCCTGCCCTGGCGGGGCGAGGTCGACCCGACGGCGCGCATGTTCTGCGACATCACGACGCCCGACGGACAGCCCGCGGTCGCGGACCCGCGTCACGTGCTCAAGCGTGCGCTGGCGAAGGCCGCCGACGCCGGCTTCACGTTCTACACGCACCCCGAGATCGAGTTCTACCTGCTCAAGTCGTCGTCGTACGGCCCCGACGGACCCGAGCCCGTCGACTCGGCCGGTTACTTCGACAACGTGCCCGGCGGCACGGCGCACGACTTCCGTCGGCGGTCGGTGCGCATGCTCGAAGACCTCGGCATCTCGGTCGAGTACAGCCACCACGAGGGCGGCCCCGGTCAGAACGAGATCGACCTGCGCTACGCCGACGCACTGACGACGGCCGACAACATCATGACCTTCCGCACGGTGATCAAGGAGGTGGCGATCGAGCAGGGCGTCTACGCGACGTTCATGCCGAAGCCGCTGAGCGGACAGCCCGGATCGGGCATGCACACGCACATCTCGCTCTTCGAGGGCGATCAGAACGCCTTCTACGAGGAGGGCGCCCAGTACCAGCTCTCGAAGGTCGGCCGACACTTCATCGCGGGGCTGCTGCGTCACGCGAACGAGATCTCGGCCGTGACCAACCAGTTCGTGAACTCGTACAAGCGGCTGTGGGGCGGCGACGAGGCTCCGAGCTTCATCTGCTGGGGCCACAACAACCGCTCGGCTCTCGTGCGCGTTCCGCTGTACAAGCCGAACAAGGGTCAGTCCTCGCGTGTCGAGTACCGCGCGCTCGACTCGGCCGCGAACCCCTACCTCGCGTTCGCGCTGCTGCTCGCGGCGGGCCTGAAGGGCATCGAGGAGGAGTACGAGCTGCCGGCCGAGGCCGAGGACAACGTCTGGTCGCTCAGCGACTCCGAGCGCCGCGCACTCGGCTACGCGCCGCTGCCGACGAGCCTCGACCAGGCCCTCCGCTTCATGGAGGAGTCCGAGCTCGTCGCCGAGACGCTGGGGGAGCAGGTCTTCAACTACGTGCTGCTCAACAAGCGCAAGGAATGGCAGGGCTACCGCTCGCAGGTCACCCCCTTCGAGCTGAAGAGCAACCTCGAGATGCTCTGACGGGCCGATGGCCACGTCCGACCGGTCGCACACGCGCACCGACCTCGTCCGCTACGGCTTCGGCCATGTGGATGCCGCAGAGGCGGCTCTCGACGAGCTTGCGCTGCTGTGCGGGATCGATCGTGATGCGATCCTCTCGCGTGTGGTCACGGTCGGCGACCCGGATGCGGCGCTGACCGGCATTCTGCGCGTCGCCCGGCGGGATGCCGCCGCGGTCGCGCCCGTGCTCACCGATCACCGGGGCGCGGCCGCGCTCTGGGCGCTGACGGGGGCGTCCGAGGGGTTCGCGGACTTCTACTTCCGCCGACCTGCGCAGCTCGCGGACCTGCTCGGCCGGGAGCCGACCGTGCCGGACGCCGCCGAGCTCACTCACGAGCTTCTCGCGTCGGTCGAGGCGGTCGACGGTTTCGCCGCCGACGGGGGAGAGGCCTCGTGGGTGGCGCTGCGCGTGCGGTACCGCACCCTCCTCGCCCGCATCGCGGCCTACGACCTGCTCGCCCCCGATGCACCGGCCCATGTCGATCTCGTGGCTGCCGCACTCGCGGATGCCGCGGGGGCGGCGCTGGAGGCATCGCTCGCGGTCGCGCGCACCCGGCTGTCGGCTTCCATGTTCCCCCGCGACGACGTCGCTGCGGTCGCGCTCGCGATCATCGGCATGGGCAAGACCGGCGCGCGCGAACTCAACTACGTGTCCGACGTCGACGTCATCTTCGTCGGCGACGCGGACGAGGCCACCACCGAGCGGCTCGGCGGCAGCCGCGTGGTCGACATCGCCACCCGTCTCGCCGTGCAGACGATGCGCGGCATCTCGAGCATGGAGATCGAGCCGCCCCTGTGGGAGGTCGACGCGAACCTGCGCCCGGAGGGCAAGCAGGGCGCCCTCGTGCGCACGCTCGAATCCCACCTGTCGTACTACGACCGATGGGCGTCGAGCTGGGAGTTCCAGGCCCTGCTGAAGGCCCGCGCGATCGCCGGCGATCCGGACCTCGGCGCACGCTACATCGAGGCGGTCGCCCCCAAGGTCTGGTCGAGCGCCGCCCGCACGAACTTCGTCGACAGCGTGCAGCGCATGCGCGAGCGGGTCACCGAGCACATCCCCGCCGACGACGTGCCCTTCCAGCTCAAACTCGGGCCCGGCGGCATCCGAGACGTCGAGTTCACGGTGCAGTTGCTCCAGCTCGTACACGGATTGACGGATGCGACCGTGCGCGAGCGCGGCACACTGCCCGCCCTCGCGGCGCTCGTCGACGGCGGCTACATCGGGCGGGCGGATGCCGCGGTCTTCGCGTCCGACTACCGGGTGCTGCGGGTACTCGAGCACCGCGTGCAGCTGCGACGTCTGAGCCGGACCCATCTGATGCCGCGGGAAGAGGACGAGCGTCGTGTGCTCGCCCGCACGAGTGGGCTGGCGGGGTCGGCTGCGGAGATCTGGGAGCTGTGGGAGCGGATAAAGCGCGACGTGCGCGACGTGCACGTGCGGCTCTTCTACCGTCCACTGCTGTCGGCGGTCGCCTCGCTGGGCGAGGGGGAGCGCACGCTGTCGCCCGAGCAGGCGCACGACCGCCTCACCGCGATCGGATTCCACGACCCGGCGGGGGCGCTGCGCCACATCGCCGCGCTCACCTCCGGTCTCAGTCGCAAGGCCACGATCCAGCGCCACCTCATGCCTGTGATGCTGCGCTGGTTCGCCGACGGCGTCGACCCCGACTACGGCCTCCTCGCGTTCCGTCGGGTGAGTGAGCGACTGGGCGACACCGCGTGGTTCCTGCGAGTGCTTCGTGACTCCTCGGGGGCGGCGGAGCGACTCACCCGGGTGCTGTCCGGCTCCCGGTACATCGGCGAGCTGATGGAGTGGATCCCGGAGTCCGTCGCCTGGCTCGACGACAACGCGTTGCTGCGGCCGCGGTCGGGCGTCGCGCTGCAGGACGAGGCGCGCGCCATCCAGACGCGGCATCCCGAGACGGAGGAGGCCATGCGCTCCGTGCGGGCGCTGCGTCGACGCGAGCTGCTGCGCACGGCGATGGGCGCGGTGCTCGGCGTCCTGACGATCGATGAGATCGCGGCCGCACTGTCGACGATCACGGATGTCGCGATCCAGGCGACCCTCCGGGCCGTGCGCCGCGAGGTCGTCCCTCCGGAGGACGACGCGCTCGACTTCTCCGTGATCGCGATGGGCCGCCTCGGCGGCGCCGAGCTCGGTTTCGGCTCCGACGCGGATGTCATGTACGTCTATCGTCCGAACGGGGTCGACCCGCAGCGCGCCCACGAGCTCGCCCTGCGCCTCGTCGCGGCGCTACGCGCCTCCTCAGAGGACCATCGTGCACCCCTCGACCTCGACGCCGATCTGCGCCCCGAGGGGCGCAACGGCCCGCTGGCGCGGTCGCTCGACGCCTACACGGAGTACTACCGGCGCTGGTCGCTCTCGTGGGAGGCGCAGGCACTCCTTCGCGCTCGCGGCGTCGCGGGGAGCGTGAAGCTGGTCACGGCCTTCTTCGAGGTGGCCGACGAGGTGCGCTACCCCCGCGATGTCGACGTGCAGGGCCTGCGCGAGATCAAGCGCATCAAGGCGCGCGTCGAGAGCGAACGGCTCCCACAGGGCGTTCGGCCGGAGCGCCATCTCAAGCTCGGCCCGGGCGGACTCAGCGACGTCGAATGGCTCGTGCAACTGCTTCAGCACGAGCACGCCGGTCGGCTCCCCGCCCTCCGCACGACGTCCACGCTCGCCGCGCTATCGGTCGCCGTGGACGAGGGACTCATCCCGCGGCCCGCCTACGAGCGGCTGAGCGAGGCCTGGCGCCTCGCGTCGCGTCTCCGGTCGGCCAACACGCTGCTCTCCGGACAGACCAGCGACGTGCTGCCCACCGATCGCGCGCGCCTCGAGGGCATCGCTCGCCTCCTCGAGTACCCGCCCGGCTCCGCGACCCGCGTCGAGGAGGACTGGATGCGCGCCTCGCGCCGGGCACGGCAGGTGTTCGAGCGCCTCTTCTACGGCTGAACCCGGCCGCGTCGGACACGCGGGCCGCGCGCGACCGCCGTGCGGGAGTGCCGAAGGGCCCCGGCCTGCGTGTGCAGTCCGGGGCCCTCGACGAGGCATCCGATCAGACGCCGAAGTACAGCTCGGCTTGAGGATCTGAGAACCGTAGGGAGTTCCACAGGCTCACACTTCCCTGCAAAGACAGGGAAATGCAATGGTGAGCATGGGTGGGGTCGCTGCTGCGGCTGTCCGAGAACCCGTCCGTTTACTCGATTCTTGGCCGTCCTACGGGGTTCGCTGGAGGTCGACGGGTGGTGCCGCCTACCTCATTGGTATGAGCGACGCCCGCCCCCGCCTCTGGACTCCGCAGGAGCTTGCAGAGTACACGGGTATCCCGATCAGGACGCTCGCTGACTGGCGGACAGAGCGTGCGCGGAGCCGAGGTCTCGGCTTGCCGTTCGTCGCGCTCTCGTCGCACAACGTTCGCTACCGCGATGAGGACGTCGAGGCGTTCATCGCGGGGCGGATCGTGGCCCCGACGGATAGGGCGGGCGACTGATGGCGCGGCCGAAGCGTGCGCTCGGCGAACTCGGCAAGGTGACCTACACCGTCGAGCCGAACGGCCTGGTCATCGCGCGAGCGCGGATCTATGACGGCAACGGGCAGGAGCGTCGTCCCAGCGGCAGCGGCGCGACCGAGGCTGAGGCGCTGGCGGCGTTGCAGGAAGCGGCCGATGTCGCTGTCGGTCGAGTGCTGGCGCGACGGACTCAGGTCATGACGGTCGCTGAGCTGGCGACTACATGGCTGAAGACGGCGTATCACGATGACGATCCGCGGGTGCTGCGCCAGCGCCGCGAGCAGACCGTCGACGGCTACGCGTCGGTGGTCCGCGCGCATGTCATCCCGCGCGCCGGTGCCATCCCCATTGCCGACATCACCGCTGATCGCGCCGACGGGCTGCTCATGGACATCGCCCGAGAGAAGTCGGTGACGACGGCGAACAAAGTTCGGAATGTGATGTCGCTCATGTTCGACTGGGCGATCCAGCAGGGGCATTTCTCGGCTGCCGGGTCGATCCAGAAGACCCTGTATGGAGCGGTCGTCGTGGCGAACCCCATCCGAGCGACCAGAAGGGCGGATGAGCCGGACACGGTGTACTTCGAACTGGACGCGGTGCAGGTCAAGTTCATCCTCCACCTGATCCGCGATGTGTGGCCCGAGCGGCACCGGAAGCGGTATCCGGTGGGCCGACGGCCCAACTACAAGCTGCTCGCCGACTACATCCTCATCACGCTCGGCACCTCCGAGCGGACAGCAGAACCGATTGCGATCCGGTTCCAGGACGTGCGGTTCGAGGCCGTGGATCAACCGGATGGAAGCCTCACGATGGAGGCGCTCGTCTGGGTCGGCGGGACGATGGTTCGCACCAAGTCCCGCGGCCTGTTCCGTCAGGACTCACCCAAAGCGGAGCGGCAGAAGCGTTGGGTTCGCGTGCCGAAGTTCGCAGCCAAGGTTCTGAGTGAACTCGTGGCGAGCCACGTTCCCGATCCCGAACGGAATCCAGACGACGTCCTGTTCACTACCGAGCGCGGCCGTCCGCGCGATCCCAGCGCGGTCGGCGAACTGTTGCGGATGTTCCGCCGCGAGTTCGAGCCGGAGCTGCTGGCTATCGGGGTCGATGCCGAGCACCTCACCTTCCGTAGCCTCCGCAAGGCCGTCGCTGCGGCGGTATCGGACACGGCCGGCGTCGAGGTCGCACGCGATCTGCTCGGGCACAGTGACGCGGCGATCACCGAGGGGCACTACGCGAAGCGCCCTGATCTCATCGTCGAAGTCGCGGCCGATGCGCTCGACGAGGTGTTCGCGGGCATCGACGCATGAACTGCCGCGAAGAGGGAGAACTGATGATGCACAGATACGCTTGGCTGACTGTGCAGGTGGAGGTAGGATGTGAGCATGACCCCGGCACCCTTGACGATCGACCCCGAGGACGTGCGCGCCAGCGCGCGGGAGACTTCGGAGCTCCCCGCCTGGTTGGAGAAGGTGGCGGAGTACGTCCAGCGCGCGGCCTCCGAGGGCGAGACCGTCACGTTGACGGCGAAGCAGCGGATGCTCACCCCGGAGCAGGTCGCATCGCTGACCGGGGTGTCGCGCTCCACTATCTCTCGCAAGATCAAGGCGGGGGAGATTCACGCCGTCAAGGTCGGCAACCGCAACCGCATCCCCTACGAGGAATACCAGCGGTGGTGGGACCAGGCGATGGGCGACGTGATCGAGCTGGTGCGCGATGACCTCCGGGAAGACCTTTTCGGCACCCGGTGACGTGACCTTCGTCTTCCTCGATGCGAATGTCGTAGCCAAGCCCGTCACACGCACCCTGTTGATGGTCGGCGCGAGCCGCAGCGGGTTCGTCGTGGGATGGAGCGCGACCGCCGAGGCGGAGGCTGCCCGCCACATGCGCCCGAACGCGACCCGGCCCGTGGACTTGCGGCGGCGCTACGGCGGCGAGTTGACCCCTACCGGGAACGTGGCGAGGCGGTTCGAGGCCACGGACGCCAAGGACCGCCAACTCCTTGCCGACGCGGAAGCGGCCGGGGCGCGATTCATCGTCACCGAGGATGTGGACGACTACGGGCTGGCCGATCTTGCCAGCGTCGGCATCTCGGCGGTGAACCCCGACCTGTTCCTTGCGGAGCGTCTGACGCGCGCGGCGTACACCTTTGTCATCCGGCGATTCGTGGAACTCCAGGTGAGTCCACCGACGACGCCCGCGCAGTTCCATGCCGCCATCGCCAAGAACCACCCGCGCCTATTCGCCACACACGCTGACCTCTACGAGGTCGAGCCCGAGCGCGGCATCCACGGCGAGCCGGAGGTGATCTTCCGCGGCACGCGCTGCCTGCGCTGCGAGCGGATCGTCGCGGATCCGGCCACGGTCATCGACGGGCTCGGCCCGGAGTGCCGCTGAGCTACAGCCGCGGGGCGTTGCCCGACAGCGTGGCCGCGGGCGTCGCGGCGACGAAGGCGGGGGAGTCGTCTTCCCGTGCCGTGCCCTCTCGCGAGCCCAGGTTCGGCTCGTAGGTGCGCACGGTCTCGACGGTCAGCTCGGTGCAGCTTGTCTGGACGCCGGGTGCGTTCAGGCCGTCGGAGGCCGGGGGTTCCGGCATCTGGATGTCGTGGGCTCCGGTGACGATCCGCGCTGTCCCGCTGCACAGCAGTTCGTGTGGGCCTGAGCTGGTGGCGCTCGTGATCGGGCCAGGCACAGCCCCGACATCGCGGCCGAAGGTGGCGGCGCGAGCGGCGACCAGGAGCGAGCCAGAGCGGACGCCTGCCTCGACGATGACGCTCGTGTCCGAGAGTGCGGCGAGTAGCCGTGCGCGCTGCACGAAGCGCAGCCTGGTCGGCGCGCATCCGGGCGGGATCTCGCTGAGCAGAGCGCCGTTCGCGGCGATGCGCTCGAACAGCTGCTGATTGCCCGCCGGGTAGGGCCTGTCCAGGCCGCCAGCGAGGACGGCGATGGTCTTACCGCCCGCGTTGAGCGCGCCCCGGTGGGCGGCGGCCTCGACGCCGTAGGCGCCTCCACCGACGACGATGCCGCCGCGCTCAGCGGCTCCGGTCGCAAGCTCGGCGGCGACGAACTCGCCGTAGCTCGACGCGGCGCGAGATCCCGTGAGCGTGACGAGCCGCTGGACGGGGGTTCGGAGGGTGTCGACCTCACCGAGCACCCACAGCGCCAGCGGCGGGGTGACGCCGCCGATGGCGAAGCCCTCGGGCCACTCGGGATCGCCGGGGATCGAGACGTGCAGGCGGTGACGCTGGGTTGCGTCGATGACCTGCTGGAACGCCTGGGGCCTGAGCCGGGGAGCGGCGAGGTCTCGCCAGAGCGCGGCAGCCTCCGTATCGACGCCGGGGACAGGCTCGGTCGAGGTGAGGAGGCGAAGTGTCTCCTGGGCCCCGACCGCGGCTATCACCGCGGCGGTGGTGGCCTCGCCCGGCTCGAAGGCGATGGCGAGCGATCCTGGCGCTCCGCTCATTGGTGGTGAGCGATTCGATCGTCTCCATGTTCGCGTCCTCTCCGCTGTCCAGGCACCTGGCCTCACGAGAGAGGTGCACCCGTGGTGCCGCCCGGAGGCGGCTCGGCAGTGGCGGCTACAGGGACGGCGTACTGCTCGGGGGTTGTCGCGTCGGATCGCTGGAGTCGAACGGTTCGACCGTCACCGTGACGGCTCCCTCCCGCGACCCCAGGTTCGGCTGGTAGCCGCGCACAGCCTCGATGGTTAGCTCGACGCGCTCTGACTCGAGTGAGTCAGGCTCGGGGCGGGGCTCGTCCTGCATCGCGGCGAGCTGGGACTCGACGCGGGCGAGGTCTTCCTCGGCGTCGGCGAGGGTCTGTGCGTGGCGGAAGGGCTGGCCGAGGCGCTGCTGGGTGTCGGCGACGGTCTGCTCGGCTTCTTCCAGGTCTTCGCGGGCCTGGTCGAGAAGGGAGGGGATGCCGCTGACGCGGTTCTCGATGCGCTGCACGAGCCCGAGCCCGGCTTCAAGGAATGACTCCTTCGGCAGCGTGAATCCCGAGCGGGGCACCTCGGGCAGGGAGAGGGTCACATCGAGGGCGGCGAGCCCGGAGCGGGCCTCGACGTGGATGTCGAAGCCTGAGATGCGGCCGATGATCCCGAAGTCCTTGTGCCCGTACCGCGGCAGCCACTTCAGCCCGGAGTCGCCCATCCATGCGGCGAGGGCGTGGGCGGCTTCGGAGCGGGAGTCGTAGTCGCGCGTGCCGAGTGTGATGCGGAACCTGTCGCCGCTCGTGTCGATCATCCGTGGGGCAGCGGCTTCCAGCCCGCGAATGTCCGCGGCGGCGCGCTCGGCGGCTGACCGGGCGCGGTTTCCGGTGTGGACGAGCATGTCCTCGTTGCGCTCGTGCGCGCGCTGGAGGCGGCGCAGCCGGTTCACCTCGTTCAGGATGACGGAGTGCTCCAGCAGGAGCGGATTGCCGGAGGCGATTGCCTTGGCCTCTGCTGCGGACAGCGCGGAGGTGTCGATCTCCTCGATCTCTCGGGCGTTGATCTTGCCGCGCAGGAGCTGCGCGAACGACGCGGCCTTCCGCTCGACGGTCTGCCACATGTAGGAGTCGAAGGATCGCTCGGTGACGTAGCGGACGATCGCCACTTCCTCGTTCTGGTTGCCCTGCCGCATGATGCGACCGTCGCGCTGGGCGATGTCGGAGGGTCGCCACGGGCAGTCCAGGTGGTGCAGTGCGATGGCGCGGGCCTGGACGTTGGTGCCGACGCCCATCTTCTCCGTCGATCCGAGGAGCACGGCGACGTGGCCGGCACGGGCGGCGGCGAACAGGCGGGCCTTCTCCACGTCGGTCTTCGCCTCGTGCATGTATCTGACCTGCTCGGCGGGGATGCCGCGCTGCACGAGCTGCTGCCGCAGCTCGTCGTAGGCGTTCCACCTGTCCTGGTTCGGGGTGCCGATATCGGAGAACACGAGCTGGAGCGAGCCGCGCACCGTGGAGGGCTGCCCGGTCAGCGTGTCGAGGTATTCGTTGTCGCGAGTGCGCTCCCAGATGCGGTGGATCGCGTCGGCGGCGACGTCGACCTTGCTCGGCCCGGACGGGTCGCGCGGGATGACCATGCGGATGTCGAGCGCGGCCTTGCGCCCGTCGGTGGCGATCAGGAGCATGTTGTCCTCGTCGGGGCGCACCTGGCGGGTGGCGACCTTCTCTGCGCGCTCGGCGAGGGAGGCGACGTACTGCTCCAGCTCGACGGTCGGCTGCACCGGCACGGTGGAGGGCGCGCGGCTGCCGTCGTCGCGCTGCACGAGCGCGGGCACGGGCAGGTCGAGGTCGTCGGCGGTCTTCACGTCGGCGAACACCGACCACATCCGCAGCAGTTCCTGCCCGTTCTGGAAACGCGCGAACCGGGTCTTCATGCGGAACGTGCTGCCGGTCGGCGAGATCTCCATCTGCGTGACCAGCTCGCCGAATGTTGCCGCCCACGCATCGAATGCGCCGACGCCCGCGGACGCCAGCACGTCAGGCCGCAGGTACCGCTGCATCACATAGGTCTCGGTGATCGAGTTCGAGATGGGTGTCGCCGTCGCCGCGGTGACGACCCGCTCGCGCCCGGCGGAGCGGAGGTATTCGAGCTTCATGTGAAGGTCGCTCGCGCGATCCGAGCCCTCGATGGCGGCGTCGCGGATGTTCGACTCCGTGGCGAGGTTCTTGTACATGTGCATCTCGTCGACGATGACGTAGTCGATGCCGGTGTCCTCGAAGCAGACGCCGCGGTCGCGGTCGGAGTCGAGCCGATCCTTGAGCTTGTTCTCCATCGCCAGGAGCTTGCGCTGGATGCGCTTGACGCTCATCCGCTGCTCGCCGGTCGCGTCGTCCAGCACGCGCCGCACGTCGTCCACCTGCCCGCGGATGTACTGCTGCTGTGTCTCCGCGCGCAGCGGGATCTTGGCGAACGCCCCCTGCGTGAGGATGATGGCGTCCCACTCGTTCGCTGCCGCCCGCGCGACGAACAGCCGCCGCTTGTCGGCGGTGAGGTCGAGGCTCGATGCGGCGAGCACGCGGGCACGCGGGTAGACCTGGAGCCACTCGCGGCCGAACTGTTCCAGCATGTGGTTCGGCACGACGACGACGGGCTTGCTGATGAGTCCCATGCGGCGCATCTCCATCGCGCCCATAATCATCTCCGCAGTCTTGCCTGCGCCGACCTCGTGGAACAGGCCCGCCGCAGGCTCGGACACCATGCGGGCGACGGCGGCGCGCTGGTGCGTGCGCGGCTCGAAGGTGGCCGCGAGGCCCGGCAGCGAGAGGTACGTCCCGGCGTTCGTGTAGTCGCGGAGCACGATGGAGTTGAAGCGCCGGTTGTACTCGTCCACGAGTGCCTGCGCGCGGTCGGGGTCTTCCCAGACCCACTCGCTGAACCGCACTTGGAGTGCGTCGGCCTTCTCCTGAGCTGCGGCGGTCTCGACGGGGTTGAGCACGCGACGCACCTTGCCGTCGATGTCCTTCTCCTCGTCGTAGACGAGCATCGTCCGCTGCTCCATGACGGCCTGGGCGATGTCCGGCGCGGGGCGGCGGGGCGTGCCCCACTCCGAGGTGGAGAGCAGCCCCTGCCGACCGCCGCGGATCTCCCACATGCCTGGCAGCGGGTTCTCCACGCGAACGTCGGGCGCGCGCAGGGTGCTCCGCAGGAACTGCTCGTGCACGTCGGCGCTGATCCAGACCGCGCCGAGCTTCGCGTGGATGTCCTGGATGCCCAGCGGCGCGGGCAACACCTTAGCGAGCGCATCGACGTTGATCTGGAACTCCGGGTCGTCCTCGGCGCGGAGCCGGGCCGCTTCGAGCTTGACCCGCACGTCGCCCGACAGATACTCCGGCGCGTGGATGAACTGGTTCGTGACCGGATCGGTGAACACGAGCGTTCCCAGCGCCTCGCGCGCTTCCCGGTCGTTCATGCCGAGCAGGTCGGCGACGAGGGTGATGTCGATGCGGCCCGTGCGGTCGAGGCTGACCGCGATGGCGTCGGCCGGGCTGTCGACACCCTGCACCTCGGCGCGCGGCACCACCACGCGGTGGCTCATGATCGCGGCAGGCGACGCGGACTGATCCTCGTCGTCGAACTGTTCCAGCGCAAGCACCAGGGGGCCGAAGGGGTCGGAGCGCAGCAGGCGGATCGGTGTCGGCACGATGCGCGCGAAGGTCTCCTCGCCGTCCTCGTTCGTGCGCCCGGTGGGGCGCAGCGTGTAGCGGTTCAGCGCCCCATAGGTGCCGACGTACTTCAGGTAGTCGCGCCGCAGCGTCGTGCGGATGAGCACGATGTCGGGGGTGTCGTCCACGCTCGCCGCTTCCGCGGTCAGCAGGCGGGATGCCCCGTCGCGCAGACGCAGCAGGGCGCGTAGCTCGCGCTCGGCGGACTTCGGCACCGCAAGCGGCTCCAGCGCGCCGGAGACAACGGTGCGGAAGCCGCCGGTTTCGCTCGCCACGATGCTGCCGGCCCATAGCTCCGGCGCCGACGGGGTGAACGCTGCCCGGCGCGCCTGCTGCTCGGCGGTGCGCTCGGTCATCGTCAGCCCGGCGCGGCGCGCGGAGAACACGATCTGGTCGACGGCGACCGCGAGTTCCGCCTCCAAGTCAGCCAGATCGGTCGTGATGGTGAGCGTGGCCGCGTCGTACATCCCGTGGCCGACGCCGACCTCCCCGAGCATCTGCTCCGGGTGCTCATCGAAGTAGCGGTTGATCCGCATCGGCACGCCGTCGATGGGCACCTGCGCGACCGTCTCCCAGGCGTCGTCGCGCATCTGCTCGCCGTCCGGTCGCCGCCGGAACACGAGCAGGTCGGTCACCACCTCCGTCCCCGCGGCGCGGCGATGCGCCCCGGTAGGCAGGCGGATCGCGCCCACGAGGTCGGCCAGCTCATTCATCTCCCGCCGCGCGCCGGGATTCTGCGCGTCCATCGTGAAGTGCGAGGTCAGCACCGCGACGAGGCCGCCGGGCCGGGTCAGGCGCAGCGACTTGATGATGAAGTGGTTGTGCATCGACTGCCGTGTCGCGTTGTGCAGCGGATCGTGCAGGGCGATGCTGCTGAACGGCACGTTGCCGATGGCCGCATCGAAGTGGCCCTCGGGGAGCCGGGTGTCGGCGAACGACTCGCTGCGCACGGTCGCGTGCGGGTACAGCTCGGCGCAGATCGCCGCCGTCAGTGGATCGAGTTCCACCCCGGTCATCTGCGCCGACGCCGGCGCGAGGCCGATGAACGTACCCGCGCCGGAACCGGGCTCCAGCACCGCGCCGCCGCGGAACCCCAGCCCGTCCAGCAGCCGCCACACCTGCCGGGCGATCATCGGGTCGGTGTAGTGCGCGTTGATCGTCGTGCGCGCGGCGGCATCCCACTCGTCGTCGCTCAGCAGCTCGCGCAGCTCAGCGCGCTCGGCATCCCATTCGGGCTTCAGATCATCGAAGACCTCGGGGATCGCGCCCCAGCTCGACCAGCGGGCGAGCACGCGCTGACCCTCTGGAGACGCGGGGCGACCCGTCGAGTTCAGATCGTGGATGAGGTGGATCGCCTCCACGTTCGCCCGATAGCGTGCCTTCGCGCCCGAGGGGCCAAGGTCGTCCTGCGAGGCGGGAACGAACCGAGGCGCTACCGCAGCTCGCGGAAGAAGCGGATCGTCGCCGCCTCGGCGAGCGTCGCCCGGTTCGCCCGCATGTACTCCCGTGGGGGCTCCGTCGCCACGAGCTCCAGCAGGAACTCGACCGGCAGCGCCCACGTCTTCGCCATCTCCTCCAACTCCACGGAGGAGGGCATCGAATCCGGGCAGTCCTGCATCCGCTCGGCCCAGAGGACCAGGTTCTCGTCGGAGGGACGGGTCTGCTCCCATTCCTCCCGTGCCTGATCCAGCGGCAGGCTCGGGTCGGTGACCCACGCCAGTTGCGACATCACGACCTCCTCCGCCTGTCTCCGGGCCGCTGTCAGCCGGGCGACCTTCTGCAAGAAAGTCTCCCCCTGCCGGTCGCTGCCCGCCAGCATCGACGCGAGGTTCGTCACCTGCGCCTGCATCTCCAGGCCCAGCGTCTCGAAGAACGTCGCCGGATCGCTCAGCTCCGCCACTCGGCTCGGAGCTGTCGCCTGCCAGTGCTCCAGCGCCATCTGCCCGTACTTGTTCATCGCCTGCCCCGGTTTCGCGAGCGGTGGCGAGCGCGGTGTCGGCGGCGGGCTCGTCGAGCCCCCACAGGTCGAACTCCAGTTGCCCCGGCCAGGGCTTCCGGGATCGCTGCCGCGCCATTCGCCGTCACCGCCCGCGCCCTACTGCTCCGCCGCGAGATGGGCGTAGAACTCGTCCTCGATGGCCTGCCTGCGAGCCACGTCGTCCTTGACGAACTGCGTGAAGTCGGCATCCCGGTCGGGGATCACCGTCTCCACCAGCATGGGATGCTCGTCCTCGCCCGGCCACACCGCCTGCCGCGTCGGACGGTCGGTGTTGAGCTTCGTGCCGCACGCGGTCACCGCGTCCCGAAGCTGCGGCACGAACGCCCAGAAGTCGCGCCACCAGCCGAACGGTGCCGAGCCGTGCTGCTTCTTGTCGTAGGCGTTGAGGTAGTGCTGCCGCAGCGCCGACAGCGGCCACACCAGCTCCGGGTGCCGATGCCAGAACGGCGGCACGACGTTCACGCTCAGGCCGAACTCGTGACGCAGCCAGTTCACGAAGGCGTTCAGCTCCAGCCACTCCACCTGCGCCTCGGCCGCGGTCAGGATGTTCCAGTTGACGGGGCGCGGCGGCTCCGGCGTGTCCTTCGCCTCGGCGTCCGGCTCCTTGGCCGGCCTCGGCGAAGGTGTCACCGGCTCGGGCTCCGGTTCCTCGAGCGGAGGCACATCGAAGTCGGCGTCATCGGGCGGGAACAGCGTCTCGTCGGTGGTCATGACGCGGCCTCACAGCGTCATCGGACGGGGTGACGGTTGCTGGGGGATGGTCGGGTCTGGCGCTTCGATGGCTGCGCTCTCGACGTGCTGCGTGCGCGAGCGGCCGCGATCGACGGCGTAGCTCGTGCGGGCGGCATCGGGGCCGATGTGCGTGGCGATGAACTCCTCGCCGCTGATCGTCTCGCCGTTCTTCTCGTAGCTGAACTTCTGGACGTGCCCGCTGGCGACGAAGGTGTCGCCGCGCGCGAACTTCTCGTAGGCGTGCTCCGCGGTCTTCCGGAACATCTTGAACGGGTAGAACTTCGTCTCGCCCTGGGTGAACGAGCCGTCCGGGTTGCGCTCGAACTGCTCCTGACCGATCCAGGCGAACAGTCGCGCCTCTCCTTTCTCGTTGAAGGACAGTTGCGGGTCGCTGGCGAAGAAGCCCCACAGGGACTCTTTGGTTCGCATCGGGATGCTCCTAACTTCTCCTGCCGAGAGAGGACTGCTACCCGATAGGTGCGCAAGCTCGACCGTCCGCGCCCCGGGCTACTGTGATGACATGGCTGAGAGGCGAGCGTCGCCTGGGCAGAGAACGCTGTAGGGACTCTTCGGAAATGTCCATTTCGTGGAGGAAATGTCCACGAGATGTCTATCCGGGACATCTTCCGGGAGGATCGCGGGTCGAAGAGCGAAGGTGCAAGCGCGAGACCGAGTACAGCCACTGATGTATAGTCAGCATGTGCTGACTATTGCCGATCGACTCGATGTGATGAACCGGCTCGGCCGAGCTATGGCCGACCCGACCCGCTCTCGGATCCTCCTGACCCTCTTGACCGGCCCGAGTTATCCGGCGGTGCTGTCTCGTGATTTGGGGCTGTCCCGCTCGAACGTGTCGAACCATCTGACGTGTCTGCGCGGGTGCGGGATCGTGGTGGCTGAGCCCGAGGGCCGGCAGACCCGGTACGAGGTCGCAGACCCGCACCTCGCGCGCGCGCTGACGGCGCTGGTTGATGTGACGCTCGCGGTCGACGAGAGCGTGCCATGCATGGACCCGGACTGCGGGGTCGAGGGCTGCGTGGCGGGGGAGGTTCGGGCGTGAGCGCGGTCACGGGCTCGCAAGCCGAACACGTCGACCTCGACGACGATGATGACGATCACCGGCCGTGGTATCGGAGCCCGAGCGTTCTGATCCCGATCGCCTCCGGCGTCGCGTTCGCCGCCGGTCTGGTGTGCGAGTGGACCGGCGCGGAGACCGCGGGTCTGGTGTTGTTCTGGATCGGTCTGCTGCTGGGCGCGTACACGTTCGTGCCGGGCGCGCTGCGCAAACTGTTCACCAAGGGCAAGCTCGGTATCGGCCTGCTCATGACGATCAGCGCCACCGGGGCGGTGATCCTCGGCTACGTCGAGGAGGCCGCCGCACTCGCGTTCTTGTACTCCATCGCGGAGGCGCTGGAAGACAAGGCCATGGACCGCGCCCGCGCAGGGCTGCGGGCACTGTTGAAGCTCGTGCCCGACACCGCACTCGTCAAGGGCGGCGACGCCACCACGGAGGTGGAGGCGAAGGAGCTGCGTGTCGGCGATGTGCTCGTTGTCCGGCCGGGCGAACGGATCGCGACAGACGGCATCGTGCGTGCCGGGCGGAGCAGCCTGGACACGTCCGCGATCACAGGCGAGTCGATCCCGGTCGAGGTCGAGCCCGGCATTGACGTGTCGGCCGGGTCGATCAACACCACCGGCGTCCTCGAGGTCGAGGCCACCGCCGCTGGCACCGACAACTCGCTCACCACGATTGTGGAACTGGTCGAGCAGGCGCAGGCCGAGAAGGGCGACCGCGCCCGCCTGGCCGACCGCATCGCCCGCCCCCTCGTTCCCGGCGTGATGATCCTCGCCGTGCTGGTCGGCGTGCTCGGGTCGCTGCTGAGCGGCGACCCCGGGGTGTGGATCACCCGTGCTCTGGTCGTGCTGGTCGCAGCGTCGCCGTGTGCTCTGGCGATCGCTGTCCCGGTCACCGTCGTATCTGCCATCGGCGCCGCGTCAAAGTTCGGTGTGGTTGTGAAGTCCGGTGCCGCGTTCGAGCGATTCGGTGGCATCCGCCACCTCGCCGTCGACAAGACCGGCACTCTGACCCGCAACAAGCCCACTGTTACCGATGTCGTCACCACCGGCGCGACCCAGGATGGTGTGCTGGCATGGGCAGCGAGCCTGGAAGGCCACAGCACGCATCCCCTCGCCGCAGCGATCACCAACGCGGTTCCCGGCGCTCCGGCCGCTACAGACGTCCGCGAGACCGCCGGCCACGGCATTGTCGGCACCCTCGACGGAGCTCGTCTCGCCGTAGGGAGTCCACGTTGGCTAGACGCTGGCACGCTGGCCGACGAAGTGCAGGCGATGGAGTCCGAGGGGATGACCGTTGTCATCATCCACCGCAACGACCAGCCAGTCGGCGCGATCGGGGTGCGGGACGAGCTGCGTCCTGAGGTTCCTGAGGTCATCGCCACGCTGAACCGGCGCGGGATCGGGGTGACGATGCTCACCGGCGACAATGCCCGCACCGCCGCGGCCCTCGCCGTACAGGCCGGCATCAGCGACGTGCGCGCCGAACTGCGTCCCGAGGACAAGGCCGCCGCTGTCGCGGAAATGTCGAAGTCGCAGCCCACCGCGATGATCGGGGACGGCATCAACGACGCCCCCGCTCTCGCGGCCGCGGACCTGGGGATCGCGATGGGGGCCAAGGGCGCGGATGCTGCGATCGAGTCCGCCGACGTCGCGTTCACCGGCCACGACCTGCGTCTCATCCCGCAGGCTCTCGCTCACGCCCGTCGCGGCCGCAGCATCATCAACCAGAACGTTGTGCTGTCCATCGCGATCATCGCAATCCTGCTGCCGCTGGCGATCACCGGCATTCTGGGCCTCGCCGCCGTGGTGCTGGTGCACGAAGTCGCGGAGGTCATTGTGATCCTCAACGGGCTCCGCGCGGCGCGGCGCACGAAGGCATGACCGGTCTCGTTCATGGCCTCGCGCAGGGAAGGGCGGATGCCGTGAAAATGAATTCCGCCGGCCCTCTTGGCGCGCGCGTCCGACCACGTCTATTCCTGATCGCGTGCGCCGTCGCTGCCGGGGCGGTGCTGATCGACCAGGGAACCAAAGCACTCGCCCTTTCACGGCTCAGCGAACAAGCCCGCATCCCACTCCTCGGAGACTGGCTCGGCTTGCAGCTCGCGTTCAACCCCGGCACCGTCATGTCCCTCGGATCCGGCTCAACCTGGCTGCTCACCATCATCGCGGCCGCGGCATCCGTGGCTCTGCTCATCGCCGCCACGCGCGCCCGCACCGCCGGGTGGGCGGTCGCGATTGGCCTGCTATGGGGCGGCGCGGTCGGCAACCTCCTGGACCGCCTGCTCGCCCCACCCGGATTCGGTCGCGGCCACGTCACCGACTTCCTCGCCTACGGCAACCTGTTCATCGGCAACCTTGCCGACGTCATCCTCGGTGTCGGCGTCGCCCTCGGCATACTCCTCTACGTCTCGCAGTCGAAGGGCAGAAGGTCGAGTCATCAGCCCGACGAGCACAGATCGACTCCGAAAGACATCTAGAAGCATGCTCGCGGCGGCTTTCGAGGACATTCCGCCTGTCACTTCCGCGTCCTGCCGCTGCGAAGATGGACATTTCTGAGCGGTCCCTACAAACGCGAGAGGTAGGTCGTCCAGTGTCGTTCGTGAACAACTCGACCAGCGAAGAGTTCGAGGATGAAGACGAGTACCTGCGTTCGATGAAGCAGGATGACTCCTACCAGTTCTCATACGACTATGAGTACGTCGCCGACAGATTCGGCGACGGTGATGACGACGTGAAACTGGAGAACGCGAGGCTCAACGTCTCGCTGACTTGGGACGACTACTCGGCTCCGGGATACGTCGTCTCGTATACCGTCGATTCGCCGACCCCGATTCCAAACGACTGGACGGGCGACGCCGACCAGATCTTCAATGACTTGTGGCTTGCCGTTACCGCGGACCTGAGTTCGCTTGGTATCGGCTCGCAGCTGCACAAAGACTGGCCGATCTAGCCTCCTCACAGTCAGTCGTCGGTGACTGTTGCCTCACCTATCCCTGCGGTGCCCGGCCGCATGATCGCCTCGACCTCGGCGCGCTGGGCGAGCAGCGTCTCGGCTTCCGGCCGATGGAGCCAGTAACGCATGGTCGTGATGATCGGCGGCGCGGAGCGCAGCAACACGAGCGAGGTGCCCTGGGGCAGGGTGCGGATGTCTTCGACCTTCATGATCGGGACGCGGCGGATCGAGCGTTGGTTCGAGCGCAAGCCGCGCTCCCCGATGGTCACGGAGTCAGTCGTCTCGTCGCGTTCGCCGATCAGTGTGGAGATGTCCTGGAGGTGCCGTGTGTCCGTCCCGCCGCCGAGGACGATCTTGGTGATGCTCGCATCCCACATCGCGGTCGCGGCGTCGTCGCCCCAACGACCTCGCGCCTGGGCGAGCGACTGGAACACGGGCATCACCGTGAGCCCGGTGCCGCCGCCCTCCGCCATGAGGACCGGAAGCGAAGGCAGAGGCGCGAGGTTCCCGATCTCGTCGAGCGCGAGCAGCACAGGCGGATCGAGCCGCGCGCCCGGCGAGCGCGCGGCGATGCGCCGAGCCGTCTCTACGAGGTCTTCGATGAACGCCGCGACGAGCGACGAGGACGCCCCCGCTCCGGCTCCTGTCGCCAGCAGGTAAAGCGTGCCGGACCCGCGCAGGAACGCCTCGGGGTCGAACTGCTCGTCCTCGCTGGGGCTGACCGCCTCCAGCACCCGTGGGTCGGCGAGCGAGGCGAGGGAGAGCGAGACGCCCTGCCAAATGGAGTCGCGGGTGCGAGGGTCGGATTGCAGCATCCCGTCGAGCGACTCGGCCCATCCGGTCGCGGCGTGGGGGTGCGACGCGAGAATGGAGACGGCATCCGCCGCAGCCGCAGGGTCGAGCGTCCAGCGGAATAGCTCGGCGGGTTGCCGGTGATCGAGCGCCGCGGCGTGCAGAAGCGCCTGTAGCGCCGTGCGCGTCTTGCCTTCCCAGAATCCGCCGTTCTCGACAGAGGGGCCGGAGAGCCCGGTTCCCGCGGCGAGACCTGTGCCGCGGATCATCGCGGTCAGGGGCACCTCGCACCCGCGGATCGGTGACCACCGCAGACCCGCGGGCACGCCCTCGGCGAGGTGCTGGGGATCGAACACGGAGACTGGGCCGCCGTGCGACTGGCGGGCGCGGAGCGTCGCCGTGAGGTTGTCTGGCCGGGTCGAGGTCGTGATGACCGCACCGGGCGCGTCGAGGATGGTGTTGATGACAATGTTCGCGCCCTTGCCGGATCTCGGCGGGCCGATCAGCAGGATCGAGTCCTCGACGGATGTCCACACGCGCTTGCCGCGCGAGGTTCCAAGGAGGTAGCCGACCTCCTCGGGCTTCGGCTCGGTGAGCGAGGGGCGCAGCGTCGTCGCGCGACGCAGAAGGTCGCGTTCGGATGCGGCGCGCTGCACGTCGCGCGCGTCGGCGATTCCCTCGATCCGGTTCGGGTCGGCCTTGGTCCGCTTGCCCAGCTCGCGCACCCATCGCCAGATGAACCACGCCGCGGTACCGATGGCGGCGAGCAGGAGTGCGGCGGTGATCCAATAGGCGACGGGGCTGAGCGACGCGGAGCCGAGTGCCGAGCCGGGGTCGTCGGCGTGGAAGACCACTCCGACTCCCGCTTCGAGACCCGCCGCGGGCTGGGGCGCGCCTGTGACGAACGCAGCGATGCTCCCGGCGAAGCGGAGCGCACCGGCCAGCAGCATCGCACCGATGAGCGCGCCGAGGGCGAGGTTCGTCAGTTCGTCGCCGAACGCCCCGGCTCGCGGTGATGAGCTGGTCATGCCGGGTGTCCGACGATGCAGGTGCCCGAGACGCGGCCCAGCAGGATGACCTCGTGCGTGGGACTCAGATCGAGCAGACTCGGCTCGACGATCGCCCGTGCTGTGCCCTCGCTGTCAGCCCCGGTGTGCCGGACGATGACGGCGACCGCGACCTCCTCACCAGGCACGTAGCCCTCGCCGTTCTGGCATGGGAGAGGGTGCGCTGGTTCGGTTGTATCTGGCGCAGGGCTAGTCTGGTCGACCGGGGCCGGCGACTCGGGAAGGGATGAGCTGAGGAATGTGGGATGAAGCGGAGCCGTCACGATGTCCGTGTAGACCCTCCCGTCGAGTTCGTGCACCACGATGCGCACGGGCGAGTGGCGCTGTTCGACGACCTCGCTGATGATCTGCGCGAATGAGTGCCGGTGCCACGGCGGGGCGAACGTCGGCGCGCCGAACGGCTCCCCGTCGACTGCGACGCGGAGCGTCGCGTCCGGCTGCACCGTCATCGTCACGACCGGCAGCACAGGCGGCACGTTCGCAGAGACCTCCCGTTCTGCGCTCTCTTGGCGTGCGAGGCGTCGCCGGGCAAGTGTGATGGCCATCTCACGCTGTCCCAACTGCCGTGAGTTCGCGCGAGTGGTCTCGTCGGGGATGGCTCATGCACACTAGGTGCGCCCGGTGTGCTGGCGCGTTGACGAATCTCAGCGAATCCTTGGAATCGTGCCAGTTGGTTCAGGAATATTGGCGTTCATTCACCGCTCCTGAACTCGCACCATTCAGGCACGCCCGCACCCGGCTACCCGACGTTTAGCGCTGCGATCTGTTCCGGCGTGCCAGTGACGATGAGTCGAAGGTGGGCGTGGGTCTCGTCGATACTCCAGTCGACGAAGGCGCAGCAGGTGCTGTCAGCCGCGACGAGCTCTCGGAGCCGTCGGGTGGAGTCGTCGACCTTGGCGTAGTGGATGGTCAGGCGAGCGTCGGTGCGCTCGGTCTCGAGCGCGTAGTCCTCGTCGAACGCTCGCCACTTCTCCACCTGCGCTTTGCCGGCAGCCGGGGCGAGGGTGCAGGCGATCGGTGGGCCGTTCAGCGGGCCGACGTGCGTCATGGGGTGACCTCCTCGTGGTCGAGGTCTTCGAGGACTTCCAAGGGGGATTCGATGTCGCCGCGCCATGCTTCGATGCCTTCCCGGATCGCGAGGACCGCGACGACGAGCGCGGCGACGGAGTCCGCCCACGCCCACTCGAACAAGCTGTTCAGCAGCAGGCCGATGAGGACGGTGCCGGAGAGGTAGATGCACAGCAGGAGCTGCTTGGCGTCGGCCTGCACGCTCTTGGAGCCGAGCTCGCGGCCGGTGCGGAACTCGAACCAGGCCAGGCCGGGCATCACGATCAGGCTCGCGACCGCGATGCCGATGCCGACCGGGCTGTGCTCCGGCTCGCGGACCCCGGTGAAGGCGAGGATAGCGTCGACGGTGATGTAGGCGGCGAGGGCGAAGAACGCGACCCCGATGATCCGGACGGTGGCCTTCTCCCACAGCTCGGGATCCTTGCGGGTGAACTGCCAGGCGATCGCGGCAGCGGAGGCGACCTCGATCACCGAGTCCAGCCCGAACCCGATCAGCGCGGCCGAGGAGGCGAGCGCGCCGGCGGAGAGGGCGATGATCGCCTCGATGACGTTCCAGGTGATCGTGAAGAAGACGATGAACTTCACCCGACCGTGCAGCCGGGCGCGGCGCTCGTCGGTCAGCGTCGCTGCGCTCATCCGGCGGTGGCCTCGGTGTCGCAGCAGCCGAGGACTGTGCAGCCCGGGTCCAGGCACGGCGCGCTCTCGTCGACGGCGAGCGTGACATCGACCAGGGCGGTCAGGGCCGCGGTCAGGTGCGGGTCGGCGATTTCATACCGGGTCTGCCGGCCCTCGGGCTCAGCGACGACGATCCCGCAGCCGCGCAGACAGGCCAGGTGGTTCGAGACGTTGGTGCGGGTCAGGTCCAGGTCGCGAGCGAGCTTCGCCGGGTAACCGGGCTGCTCCAGCAGCGACAGCAGGATGCGGGAGCGGGTCGGGTCGGCCATGGCCCGGCCGAGCCGGTTCATCACGTCCACCCGCGAAGCAAGAGTCAGCATGGAGTGACTATACAGCGAACGGTGACCTATTGGAAGGCTGGGAGCGTGAGGGACCAGCGCGCCACACGGCAGACATCGCGAACGCGCCCACCGCGATCAGCAGCAGACGGCGCCATTCAGCCCGGATCGGTCAGGGGACACGGTGGCGGGGTCGAGGTGCATCGACTCGACGAGTGCGGTGGCGAGTTCGAAAGCTGCGGCAACGGGGATGGTGGTGGCCTCGGGGTGGCGTTCGAGCCATGGTGCGGCTTCGTCGGGTGAGGCGAAGTAGTGGACCTGGTTGCAGAACGCGGAGCGGATCTGGCTGAGGTCTTCCGGGTTGACGAGCGAGACGACCGCGGTGCGCGGTTCGACGCTGGTGACGCCGGTGGCGTCGACGCTGATCCGAACCGGCGTGCTGCCCTCGCGTTGTGAGGATTCGATCCGACCGGGTCGGTCGAGCAGCTGCGGGAAGATTAGGGTGTCCAGCGCGCACCAGGTGTAGAGCTGCTCCCCGCCGATTTCGAAGTGGTGGCGGGTCGGGCGAAGGGTCAGACCTTGACCGATGATCTGGCCTTCGTCGTCGTATTCGGTGTCGGGAACCGCGGCGAGCGCGGCCTGCACTTCGTCGGCGGTCCGCCCCGTGGCGGTCGCCAGATCGGCGATGGTGACAGGTTCGCCTTCGGCGAGGAGCTTCAGAAGGGGGAGCCAGAGCCAGATTTCCAGCCCGGTCTCAGCAGTGGCGAGGCGGTCGGTGATCGCGGCGGGTTCGTTGGTCATTCTCTTTTCCTTTCAGATGGATCTGGTGATGCGCTCAGAAGGCGCAGCAGGAGAGTTTGGAGACGTCGGCGGTGAAGGCTTGGCAGGCGATTTTGATGCCCTCGGCCATCGTCAGGTAAGGGCTCCACAGGTGGGCGACTTGGTCGGTGGTCATGGCCGCTTCGAGGATGTACACACCGGCTGCGGCGAGGTCGCCGGCGTCGGCGGCGACCGCTGTGATTCCGAGGATCTGGCCGGTGTCGGCGTTCTGCACGACCTTGATCACACCGCGCAGGTCGCGGTTGACGATGGCCCGGGAAACGTAGTCCAGGGGCAGTACCCGGCACTGGCAGCGGATACCGGCAGCGACCACTTGCTGCTCGGTCATCCCGACGGCGGCGAGAGCGGGACTGGTGAAGGTGACCCGCGGCAGGTGCCGGTAGTCGACCTCCCGGTTGGTGCCGGTGAAGGCGTTCTCCGCGACCAGGGACCCGTTAGAGGCGGCGACGTAGACGAACTGCGGATGCCCGGTGACATCGCCGGCCGCCCAGATCCGCGGGTTGGATGTCGCGAGCCGACCGTCGACCATGACCTCGCCCGAAGGGCCGGTCTGGATCCCGAGCGCTGCGAGGTTCAGTCCTTCGGTCACCGCCTGCCGACCCGTGGCGATCAGGATCCGGCTGGCACGGAACTCTTCTGCTCCACCGGATACGGTGGCCGTCGCGATGATGTCGCCGGTGTTCTTGTCGGTGCGGACCGTGTCGAGGTTCGCGCGGCGGACCACCCGGATGCCCTCGTCGGCGAAGATCCCCATCATGGCCTTGGACGCCTCGGGTTCCTCGCGGGACGCCAGCCGGGATCGGACCAGCATGGTGACCCGGGAACCCAGCCGGGCGAACAACTGCGCTTGCTCCATCGCCACGTAGCCGCCGCCGAGCACCAGCAACGACTCGGGAACCGCCTCCAACTCCATCGCTGAAGTTGAGGTCAGGTAGTCGACACCGGCCAACCCGTCGACCGCCGGGATGGTTGGGGTGGAGCCGGTGGCGATCAAGTAGTGCGCTGCACCGACCGTGCTCCGCGTCCCGTCCGCTGCGGTGATCTCCAACCTCGGGTCCGCCGTGGTACCGGCGAATGCGGCCGTTCCGGCTCGCAGGTCCCAACCGTAGGAGGCGATCAGATCCTCGTACTTCTCCGCACGCATGCCCTCGACCAGGGCGCGTTTGCCCTCGATCAGCGCGGGCATGTCCACCCGCCCGGTCGATGCGGAGATGCCCGGGAACCGTCCAGAATTTAGGGCAACGTGCCGGGCGTCGGCCGCCGCCAGCAGCGCTTTGGACGGCACACAGCCGGTGTTCACGCAGGTGCCGCCGATGACGCCTCGCTCGACCATCACCACCCGCTTGCCCAACTGGCTGGCCCGGATCGCCGCAGCGAACGAGCCGGCACCGGAACCGATGACGGCCAGGTCGAAGGAGGTCGGATCTTCCATGGCCTCAGCCTGCACCTTCCACTACGCTGGAAGGTCAAGGGATGCCGGAGGCTACCCCGGCGACGGAGGTGTACCGTGCTGATCGGTGAGGCGGCCACAGCGGCCGGGATGACGAGCAAGACCCTGCGGTTCTACGAAGACCGTGGGCTGCTCCCAGTCCCCAGCCGTGCGGGGAATGGGTACCGCGACTACAGCGCTGACATCGTGCCGCGGCTCGATTTCATCCGGCGCGGTCGGGCCACGGGCCTGACGCTGTCCCAGATTGGCGACATCCTGAAGGTGCGCGACGCCGGCGCCGCACCGTGCACCCACGTCCGCGACATCCTGAACAAGCAGTTGACCGACATCGACCAGAAGATCGCCGAACTCACGGCCCTCCGTGCCACGGTCGCCGAAGTCCGCGATACCACCGAAACCGGCGACCCGGCCAGGTGCACCGCACAGGACATCTGCAGCTACATCTGAGGCATCCGAGGGCAACCAGGCTAAGTATGACGACACCGACCATGCAGCACAGTTGCTCATGCTGCGGGCGAGAACTCCCGCGACGCAAGCTCCACGCCCTGGCGCACGACAACGCCTTCATCTGCCGCCGATGCGGCCTCTGGGTGGCATTGCGGCTCTCAGGCGACCGATCGGAGACCTCCGGGCTGAGTCCATGACGCACTGACGCGCCTGCTTGCTCGCATGTTCACCGAATGCCATCCATCATGCGATGCTGTCCAAGCTATTTCGGACACTGCCTGCAACCTCACCAGCGAGAACGTGCAGGTTCCGCGAACTTCGACCCCCGCATGGGCGCTTGAGGTCGGCGACCTTCATTGTTCCCGCCAAGCCGTCAAATCGCGGGAACATCTAGGTCTTTCCTCTTGCCTTCTGCCCTGTCTCGTACATCGCAAGTTCGGCAGGGTGGAGCTGATGCTGGACGACGAACGAGCGGTTCTTGATCCTCCAGAGCCCCTGTCCGGTGCCGAGACCGGGTAGCAATCCCTGCTCCGTTCCGGTGAGTCCGAGGGCCTGCGCAGTAGCTCCGAGCTGATCGCTCTCCTGCCGGTAGATCACCCGTGTCTCGGCGTTGGCGAGCAGGGACGAGGCGAGCGCGCGCATCGCCGAGCCCTGGTCGCCTACGTTGTCGAGGTCGCTGAGCTTGTGGAAGATGAGCAGGTTGGCGATGCCATAGTGCCGCGCGAGCCGCCACTGTGCGTCCATCCGGCGCAGCAGCGCCGGATGTGACATGAGCCGCCACGCCTCGTCATACACGACCCACCTCGGGCCGCCTGCCGGGTCGAGAAGCGCCGACTCCATCCACGCCGAGGAACACGTCATGAGCACGGAGATGAGCGTCGAGTTCTCTGCCACCCGCGACAGGTCGAGCGACACCATCGGCAGTGACGGGTCGAAGCGCACGGTGCTCGGGCCGTCGAACAGCCCCGCCAGGTCCCCGGCCACGAGCCTCCGCAGCGCGTGTCCGACGAGTCGGCCGTCCTCGGCGAGCCTGCCGTCGTCGTCCTTGGGCTGCGGGGCGAGGATGCGGTCGACCACCATCGGAAGGATCGGCACCTCGGCCGAGCGCACCGCATCGGTGAGCGCGAAGTCGACGGCGGTGTGCTCCAGCGGGGTGAGGCCGCGGTCGAGGACGGTCTCGGCGAGTGCGCCGATGAGGTCGCGTCGCCGGGAGGTGACCTGGCTTTGCCACTCGGCATCGCTGAGGCCCGAAGGCCGATGCCCTTCATCGAGCGGATTCAGCCGCGTAGACATCCCGTGCCCCAGCACGATCGCCCGTCCGCCGACTGCTTCAGCGACAGCCGTGTGCTCGCCTTTCGGATCGCCGGGGACATATACCCGCCGACCGAATGGGATGGAGCGCGTGTAGAGGCTCTTGGCGAGCGAGGACTTGCCGGAGCCGACGATCCCCGCGAGGACGATGTTCGGTGCGGTGATGAGGCCCTGCGCGTAGAGCACCCAGGGGTCATAGACGAACGATGCCCCGCTGTAGAGATCCTGGCCGACGAACACCCCGGCAGAGCCCAGTCCGCCCTCGGCGAGGAACGGATACGCCCCGGCCAGCGTCGCGCTCGTGTCCTGGTGACGCGGCAGCCGGAATCGGCCCGGTGTGCGGAGTGCAGCGGGCCTCGTCTCGCCGGACGGTGGCAGGTAGGTCGTCGCCCGCCGCGCCTCGCGTTCGGCCTCCCACGCCGCGCGCGCCAGATCCTGCTGCGCCTTGCGGTCGGCGGTCTCGATCTTGTTCGCCGCTCGCCGTCGCGCCTTCCGAGCGGCACGGCGCTCGCCCGCTGGGTCGAGCAGGACCGCGGTGTGCAGGCGCTCGCGGTCGTCGGGACTCATAGCGACAGCCCCTTTGGCGAACTGACGAAGTGGGCCTCGAACGGATCGCGTGAGAACGGGTCCAGCTCAGGTCGGCTGGCGACAGGTGCCGGGTGCCAGGCTATGTAGCTCGAATGCTGCGTCGCCTGATCGACGGCAGTCTCGGCCAACTGGACGAGTTCTGCGGCCTTGCGAAGGGCGTTGGCGGCGGCCCAAGCCTCATCAACCCCAGCCTCGTGGTCGCCATTGTCGAGAAACGCCTTGTCCTGGTGCCGAACGTGCGCCGCCGCGACCTGCTCCAGCACTTGCTCCAGGGAGCGCAGCGTCCCCAGCAGCTCGCCGACCACCTGATAGGTGTCCGCGGGGTCGGCGAAGGCGCGGCTCGCATGAGCGAGCGCCCGCACCGCCTGGCGGGTCTCCGTGGCGTCCTGCACGGGATTGCTGAAGATCGGCATGGCCACTCCTTCCGGGGTCGAGGGCTGGGTTTGTCACACGTCCCGACAGAGCGGGAGCGCGGCGGCGGCGAATGCGGTGGCCTGCTGGCCGACGAGGCGGCGCGTCTCGCAGGACGCCTGCACGGCGGCTTGCTCGATAGCGGCGACGGCGGCATCCAGCTCATCGACCGTGGGCGCGGAGACGGAGATGAGGCCGGTGTAGCGAAGCACGCCATGCCCAGCGGTGAGGTCGGACTCTTGCTGGAGCACGTCCTGGTACTCGGCCGTGCGCGCGGCGTCCTCGACCTGGCCGATCTTCGCGCGCTGCGTCGCATCGGAGAGCAGACCGACCTTCTTCTTCCGCAGGTCGCGAGCCGCGATGTCGGCGCGAACCGGCGTGCAGACGAGCGAGAATGTGCGTTGCACTCCCGAGGTGAGCAACAGAGGGGCGATGAATCCGGGGAACACCTGCGAGCGGGGCCATTCGGAGAGCCAGAGCACGGTGTGGTACGCGGAGTCGGTTCGCACGCGATCCCAGCTCTCGGTCACCGCGACCGGCCCCGCGGTGGCGAGGGAACGTCCGATGTCGGCGTGCCGCTCCAGCGCGGGCGCGGCAGCCGGGTCGTAGGCGGAGCGCAGGATTACAGCGACCTCGCCAGGGGCGAGCCAGCCGGTCGTGGCGAGGTCCGCAGCTCGCAGCGCACTGACGAGCGTGGTCATCTCCTGACGCAGCACGGCGGCAGCTCCACGGATGCCGCCGCCCGCGGAGCGGATCTGTCGTCCCGAGGCGTTCATATCGAGCGCAATCGAGATCGTCGTCGCATGGCGCTCGCCGGTCGGCCCGGCACGCTCGATCAGCTCTCGGTATGTAGTCGCAGGCCAGGAATCATCGTCGGTGCCGTGCCTGGCCCACCATTCGGCGAGCCCCGTGCCGGAGTCCGGCAGTGTCCGCTCGCAGACCTGGAGCCGGGCGATCCTGCCCGAGCGACACGCGGTAGCGAGCACCCGACCCCAGCCGTTGATCCGCCGCTCCTGCTCGCCCGGATCGAGCAGCACGAACGCCGGGTGCGTCACCCCCAGCACCGCGGTCAGGGTCTGCGCGTGGGGGTCGTGCACCATCGCCGTGCCCGTCTCGGGATCGACCCATTCGCGCATCGCCGTCGCATCGCCGGGGAGCGCGAGCGTGCCGACAGGACGCGGCTTGATGACGCGGTGACGGAAGATCAACTGCTCTGCGGTGCTCCGCCACATCCAGCGCGAGACGATGGGCAGCCAGTCCACGAGCTTTCGCCCGCTCGCGGGGGCGACCGCGAGCAGCAGGCAGGTGAGCCAGATCGGGGATGTCCAGACCAGCCCCATGCCACCGCCCGTGTAGATGGTGGCGACGACGGTAACCACGCCGATGCCCAGCGCGATCAACTGCGAGATCGACAGTCCGAGCAGGACGCCACGGTGCGCGAGTCGGGAGAACTGCACGGGGGAGAGCTGCTGGTCGGGAACGGGAGGGTGCTGGGTGGCCATGTTCTACCCTTTCCTCGGCGTTACGGGTATCGGCGGCGTGGATGTCTCTGCCTGCCCGGCTGCTGCGCCGCCGACCGCGGCACCGACTTTCGGCCCAGTCGTCGCTGCGGCTTTGACCACCTGCGCCCCGACGACGGCGGCGGCCGCGGGGCCGGCCGCTGCTGCCCCAGCACCTGCCGCGCCTCCCGAGGCCGCAGCCCCGCCACCGGAAGCAGCCGCCCCGCCACCCGCGCCCGCCGCGCCGCCTGCTACGTCACTTGCAGCGGGAGCCGTGCTCGGCGCGGGAGAAGTCCCGGCCCTCGCACCGTTTTGCCCTCCGAGGACGGACTTCGCCGCGTTCGGCTGGGCCTTGACCGGCAGCGGGACGGGCCGGTTGAGCGCCGACTTCGCTTCCTGCTCGCTCGACATCGCGTGGTACATGTCGAAGCCCACGAACGAGATGAACTTGTATGTCAGGTATGGCGCGAACGCGGCGATGAACATCAGCACGACGCCCGAGATCGGGTCACTGATCGAGGCGAGGTCGAGGTCGATGGGCGCGCTGATCTGCCCAATGGCGACGAGGAACACGACGACGATGACGAGCTTCGAGAAGATGAGCGCCACGACGAACGCCGCCCAGCGTCCGAACCATCCCTTCGCGGCATCCCAGGTGAACCCGGCGAGGGCAATGGGCGCGAAGACAATGGCGACTAGCAGCAGCGCCTTGCGGATGAGCAGCGTGAACCACACGATGCCCGCACCCGCGATGCCGAGCCCGGCAAGGAAGATCGTGATGATCGCACCCACGCCGGGCGAGGCGATGTTGATCGTCGTCAGCCCAGCGGCGAGCAGGGCCATGCGGTCGCCGATGCCTTCCATCGTGTTGCCAGTCGCCTGCACGATGCCGATGGTGAGCTGATCGGTGACCTCCAACAGGGTCGCGGTGAGGGTGATGGCGACGAACGATCCGAGCACCGACTTGGCGAGTCCCACGCCCGCGCGCGACAGTGCCATCGGATCTCGATGCACGAGCCCGGTGATGAGTTGGAGGCAGAAGAAGACGAGCATGACGAAGATCGCCACCCCGAACAGCACGTTGTAGACCGAGACGTACTGACTTCCAGTGACGTCGACGAGCGTTGTCGAGTCGAACACCGCCCACACGCTCTCGAACAGCCAGGCGGCGGCCTGCCCCATTGCCTGCGCGAGCCAGTCGAACGGCGCGGAGATGAGCGACGCAGTTCCCTCACCCACGGCATCGCACACCGAGGCGATGACGGGCACATCACAGATACTCATCGGCTCAGCCATCTCAACTCGGTCGTGGAGTCAGACCGACTGGCCGACGTTCCAAAAGAAGTTCACGAGCGTCACCGACGCACCGCAGATGATCGCCGCGCCGCACGAGACGAGTACGCCGACCTTGCCCCGGCTGGCGAGGTGCGGGTTCGAGCTGTTCGCCCCGTACCCCCAGACCACGGCCGAGATGATGAGGGCGAGGACGGCGAGGATGAGGCCCACTGTCATAGCCGCGCCGACGATGACGCGGAGCTGCTCGATGCCGGGCAACCCGTCGGTATTGGGGTCGATGTCGATCACAGTGTGCTCCTTCAGCAGGCGAGGAACGCCTTTACCCGGTAGGTGCGCACGCTGTCCCAGTTCGACGGCGTCAGATGCTTGCTCCGACCCCAAGCAGGAAGTTGATCCAGGTGACGCCGAGGCCGGCGAGTGCGGCAGCTCCGATGGAGACGAGGAACCCGACGCGCGCGCGGACAGCCGAAGAGATGTTGCCGTTCGCCGACGAGATCGCCCACACTGCGGCGCAGATGACGAGCATGAGCACGGCGAAGATGAGCACGATGGTCAGCAGCGCGCCAACGATGGCGCGCAGTTCTGCCTGACCGCCGACGGCTCCGAAGTCGGGGAATACGTCCATGTCATGCCGCGATCTGTGCTGAGCAGAGCGCCTCGGTGCTTGCGGCATCGAGGTTCTGCACTCCGTGGGCGGCAAGCCACGGCTCGGCATCGACTGCCGCGGCGTTCGACCCGCCCGGCCGGATCTCGAAATGCAGGTGGGCTCCGGTCGACTTGCCCGCCGAACCGACGTTGCCGATGTGCTGCCCGGCAACGACCCGATCCCCGACGCTGACGAGGACGCCGCTCTGCCACATGTGTGCATAGGCGGAGGCGATGCGCTCTCCATCGATCGTGTGCTCGATGATGATGAGGTTGCCGTAGCCGCCCGACGGCCCGGCGAAGCTGACCACGCCGTCGGCGAGCGCAAGGATCGCCGTGCCGTCGTCGGCAGCCCAGTCGGTTCCTGAGTGGAACGCTCGCTCACCAGTGAAGGGGTCTTCGCGCCACCCGAAGTCGCTGGTGTTCACCCACGTCCCACCCGGCAGGGGGAAGACGATTGCGGTCGTCTCGGGTACGTCGCCGAGCGGCGTACCGCTCGGCGTGGTCTCAGCGCGCCGGGTGAGCGCAGTGAGGATCGCTTCGGCGACCGGCTGGTAGTTCTGATAGCGGTCGGGGTAGGCCGAGACCTCGACCGCCTGCGCCGCCTCGCCGGGGTCGAGGTGTTGCCAGTCGGGGATGTCGAGCAGTCCACGCGGTGATGGGTAGTTCGGCCTGTCCCGCGTCAAGATTTCTGGCAGGCCGGTTGTGAGGGCATGATCGGCGTCTGAGATGCCGGGAGGCTGTTGATGGGAAGGCCGCCGGTGATCCCGCCGGAGAAGAAGACGCGGATCGTGCTCGCG
>NZ_JYIY01000060.1 GCF_000956535.1 Microbacterium ginsengisoli
CACCCCGAGCCCCTCGGCATCGCCCTCGGCCCCGACGCCGGCGGAGATCCAGCAGTGCACGACCGCCATCGCGAAGGCGAGCGCGGCGATCTCCCAGGCCGCCGCGACGATCGTGCAGGCGTCGAAGAGCGCCGGGACGTCCTCGACGTCCAGCCACGGCTCGACAGGCTCGAGCACGTCGACCACGTCGACCACGTCGCAGGCCGCCGCGCAGGCGAGTCGCGTCGCGTCCGCCGCCGTCGCCGTGCTGCAGGATCAGTCGGCCGTCTCGACGGCGCAGGCCAACCTCGCCGATGCGACTCTGGTCGCCCCGGTCGGCGGCGTGGTCGCCAGCATCCCGTTCTCGGTCGGCGACACCGCCACCACCAGCGAGGCGGTCATCATCTCGGCGGCGGGCGACGCCGACATCACCGTCGACGTGCCGATCTCCGACATGTCGCTCGTGAAGTCGGGTCTCGCCGCGCAGGTCACGCCCGACGGTGCCCAGACGGCCCTCACGGGCAGCGTCGCGACCGTGAGCCTTCTCCCCGTCTCGTCCACGGCCTCCACGCCGTCCTATCCCGCCGTCGTGACGGTCGCCAACCCTCCGATCGCGCTGGCGACCGGATCCCAGGCGGTCGTCGCGCTGACCGTGGCATCCGCCACCAACGCGCTGCGGGTGCCGACGTCGGCGCTGAGCGGTCTGGCCGGCAACACGGCCACGGCGATCGTGCTCAGCGGATCCGACTCGACCTCGTCGGTATCGGTGCAGGTCGGCGCCGTGGGCGACGGCTGGGCGCAGATCGTCAGCGGGCTGCAGATCGGACAGCAGGTCGTCCTCGCCGACAACCAGGCGACGCTGCCCAGCAACTCGAGCACTTCGACCGGCCGTTTCGGTTCGGGCGGCGGATTCGGCGGCGGCTCGTTCACGGGCGGAACCCGCACGGGCGGCACCACCGGCGGGTCGTCCTCGCGCACCGGCGGCTGAGCCGCGCTGACGGATTCCGCACATGCCGGCGACCCTAGGATTGTCGGCATGTGTGGAATCGTCGGTTATGTCGGCCCGCGGCCGAGCCAGGACATCCTGATCGCGGGTCTCGCCCGCCTCGAATACCGCGGCTACGACTCCGCCGGCGTCGCCGTGATCGGTGAGGACGGCACACTCGGCATGCGCAAGCGGGCCGGCAAGCTCAGCGTGCTGCGCGACGACCTCACCGCTCATGCGCTGCCCGACGGCACGACCGGAATCGGCCACACCCGGTGGGCGACCCACGGCGGCCCGACCGACGCGAACGCACACCCGCATCTCGCCGACGACGACAAGCTCGCCGTCATCCACAACGGCATCATCGAGAACTTCGCCGCCCTCAAGGCCGACCTCCTCTCCGACGGCTACACGTTCCGCAGCGAGACGGACACCGAGGTCGCCGCGGTGCTGCTCGGCCGCGAATACCGCGCCACCGGCGACCTCGTCGAGGCGTTCCGCGCGACGGTCGCCAAGCTCGACGGCGCCTTCACCCTCCTCGCGATGCACCAGGACCAGCCCGGGCTCGTCGTCGGCGCCCGCCGCAACTCCCCGCTCGTCATCGGACTCGGCGAGGGCGAGAACTTCCTCGGGTCGGATGTCGCGGCCTTCGTCGAGCACACCCGTCACGCCCTCGCGATCGGCCAGGACGAGATCGTCGCGATCACGCCCGAGGGCGTCACTGTCACCGACTTCCACGGCGAGCCGGTCGAGGTGGAGCCGTTCGAGGTCACCTGGGACGCCTCGGCCGCCGAGAAGGGCGGCTGGTCGTCGTTCATGGCCAAGGAGGTCTCCGAGGAGCCGGAGGCCGTCGCCAACACGCTCCGCGGCCGCATCCGTCACGGCGCGGTGGAGATCCCCGAGCTCGACGGTCTCGATGAGCTGTTCGCCTCGGTGTCGCGCATCGTCGTGATCGCCTGCGGCACGGCCGCCTATGCCGGGCAGGTCGGCAAGTACGCGCTCGAGAAGTGGGCGAACGTGCCGGTCGAAGTCGAGCTGTCGCACGAGTTCCGTTATCGCGACCCCGTGCTCGACGCGAACACGCTCGTCGTCTCGATCAGCCAGTCCGGCGAGACGATGGACACCCTCATGGCGGTCAAGTACGCCCGCGAGCGCGGGGCGAAGACCCTGTCGATCTGCAACACGCAGGGCGCGACGATCCCGCGCGAGTCCGACGCGATCGTCTACACGCACGCCGGCCCCGAGGTCGCCGTCGCCTCGACGAAGGCGTTCACCGCCCAGATCACGGCCCTCTACCTGCTGGCCCTCCACGTCGCGCGCGTGCGCGGGTCGCTCTCGCCGACCGAGATCGCCCAGCACGTCCTCGAGCTCGAGGCGATCCCCGAGAAGATCCAGCGGGTGCTCGACCGTGAGCACGACCGCACCACGCAGCTTGCCCGCTGGATGGCCGACACCCGTTCGGTGCTGTTCCTCGGCCGCAACGTCGGCTACCCGATCGCCCTCGAAGGCGCTCTCAAGCTCAAGGAGATCTCCTACATCCACGCGGAGGGCTTCGCCGCCGGCGAGCTCAAGCACGGCCCGATCGCGCTCATCGAGCCCGGCCAGCCCGTGTTCGTGCTGGTGCCCTCCCCGCGCGGCTCGTCGGTCATCCACGACAAGGTGGTCTCCAACATCCAGGAGATCCGCGCCCGCGGTGCCCGGGTCATCGTCATCGCCGAAGAAGGGGATGCCGCGGTCCTCCCGTTCGCCGACGAGGTGCTGCACATCCCGCTGGCGGGTCCGCTGTTCGAGCCGCTGCTCGCCGTGGTCCCGCTCCACATCTTCGCGATGGGGCTCGCGAGCGCCAAGGGACTGGACGTCGACCAGCCGCGCAACCTCGCGAAGTCCGTCACGGTCGAGTGAGCGCGAGGCGCGGGGGATGATCGTGGGGATCGGCGTCGACCTGGTCGACGTGCCGCGGTTCGAGGCATCCCTCTCGCGCACCCCGCGGCTGCTCGAGCGGCTCTTCTCGCCCGCCGAGCGGGCGTTGAAGCCGCGTTCGCTCGCGGCACGGTACGCCGCGAAGGAGGCGCTGATCAAGGCGCTCGGCGGCTCGGACGGGGTGCACTGGACCGAGATCGAGGTGGCGTCGGAGACCTCCGGCAAACCCGTGTTCGCGCTCACCGGCGACACCGCGCGGAGGGTGGCCGCACGCGGCATCACCGCGGTGCACCTGTCGATGTCGCACGACGCGGGACTCGCGACCGCGTACGTGGTCGCGGAGGGCCGGGGAGAGCCGGGGGAGGGGGCATCATGACGCTGCCGGCGGGAACCATGCGGGAGGCGGTGATCGACACCGAGGCGATCGCCGACAATGTGAGGGCGTTCCGGCGCCGCACCGGCGTCGACGTGATCGCGGTCGTGAAGGCCGACGGCTACGGGCACGGCGCCGTCCGCGCCGCCCAGGGCGCGCTCGACGGCGGGGCGACCCGTCTCGGCGTCGTCGACGTCGACGAGGCGCTCGCCCTGCGTCGCGGTGGCATCGATGCGCCGCTCATTGCGTGGCTGCACGCCCCAGGACTGTCGTTCGGCCGCGCGGTCGAGGCGCACATCGAGCTCGGCATCTCCGATCTCGACCAGTTGAACCGGGCCGCGGCCGCGGCGACCGGCGAGCGCCCCGCCCGCCTGCACCTGAAGGTCGAGACAGGACTCGCCCGCAACGGCATCCCGCCCGAGGCGCAGCGCAGCGTGTTCGCCGAGGCCGCGCGCCTCGAGCGCATCGGGCGCGTGCACGTCGTCGGCATCTTCAGCCACCTCTCCAACACGTCGCCCGACGACGACCGCGAGGCCATCGCGCGGTTCGACGAGTCGCTCGCGGTGGCCGCGGCATCCGGTCTCACCCCCCGCGTGCGCCACCTCGCGGCGACGCAGGCGGCGATCGATCTCCCCGAGTCGCGCTACGACGCCGTGCGCATCGGGCTCGGGATCTACGGACTCTCGCCCTTCAGCTACCGCTCGCCCGCCGAGCTGGGGCTGCGGCCCGCGATGACGCTGCGCGCCGCGATCGCGGCCGTGCGGCGGGTGCCGGCGGGGCACGGCGTCTCTTACGGCTACACCTACCGCACCGACCGCGAGACGACCCTCGCCCTCGTGCCCCTCGGCTACGCCGACGGGGTGCCGCGTCAGGCGAGCGGCGTCGGTCCCGTCGTCATCGGCGCCCGCCGTTTCCCGGTGGCCGGGCGTATCGCGATGGATCAGTTCGTCGTGGATGTCGGCGACCACCCGGTCGTGGTGGGCGACGAGGCGGTGCTGTTCGGGGATCCGACCTACGGCGCCCCGCTCGCCGACGACTGGGCGCAGGCCGCCGGCACGATCAACTACGAGGTCGTGACCCGCATCGGCCCGCGCGTTCCGCGGCGAACGGCGACGCGATGAGCGTTCCCGACGCACTCCTGGGTGCACGCCGCATCGAGGCGCCCGCCGACATGGAAGCGCTCGGCCGCGCGCTCGGCGAGGCGCTGCGCCCCGGCGACGTGGTCGTGCTCACCGGCCCCCTCGGCGCCGGCAAGACGACCCTCACCCGCGGGATCGGCGCAGGCCTCGGCGTGCGCGGTCCCGTGCAGTCGCCGACATTCGTCGTCGCCCGCACGCACCCCTCCCTCGTCGGCGGTGCCCCGCTCGTGCACGTCGACGCCTACCGGCTGGGCTCCGCGGCCGAGCTCGACGACCTCGACCTCGACCTCGCCTCGTCGGTGACGATCGTGGAGTGGGGTCGCGGGATGGTCGAGGCCCTCACGGACGCCTGGTGGGAGGTCGAGATCGAGCGTCCGACCGGCGGCCGCGGCGCCGACACGATGTGCGGCGACGTGTCGCGGCGCACCGACGAGCTCGACGCCGACGCCCCGCGCACCGTGACGATCTCCCGCCGTCCCTGATCGCGGCGCACGCCCGCGCCCGCAGGCCGTGCGACGGGCCGCGATCCCCCGGGCGTGCCGGTGGCGGCATACCCTAGAGAGGTGATCCTCGGCATCGACACCTCGCTCGGCACGGCCGTCGCCGTCGTCGACGCCGACGGGGTGGTGCGCTCCGAGGCGACGAGTGCGAATCCGCTCGGCCACGCCGAGGTGATCGGCGATCTGATCGCGGGAGCGCTGGCCGCGGCATCCGTGACCGCCGCGATCGGCGCGCCGGTCGACGCGCCCGCGCCGACCGCCCTCACGCATGTCGTTGCCGGCATGGGACCGGGGCCGTTCACCGGCCTGCGCATCGGCATCGCCGCCGCGCGCGCGTTCGCGCTCGCCCGCGACCTCCCCGTGATCGCGGTTCCCAGCCACGACGCGGTCGCCCTGTCGATCCTGCTGCGCGCCGCCATCGCGGGCGACGACGCCGGTCGCTTCGCCGTCGTCACCGACGCGCGCCGCCGCGAGTTCGCCTACTCGGTCTACGAGGGACTCGACGACGACGGGCTGCCGGTGCGGATCGGCGACGCGGCGCTCGCGCCGCGCGACGACCTCGACGCGATCCTCGTCGAGCGGGGCGCGCGACGCGAGGACGCGGCATCCATCCCGGCGGCGCTGCTCGCGCTCGCCGGTTCCCGGGCGGTCGCCGCGTCGCGCGTGCTCACCGGCGACGAGCCGCTCTACCTGCGCTCGCCCGACGTGACCCTGCCGGGCGCCCCGAAGCGGGTGACGGCGTGATCCGCGACGCGACCCTCGACGACCTCGCCGCCATCATGGCGCTCGAGCATGCGGCGTTCCCCACCGACGCGTGGAGCGAGCCGATGATGCGCGAGGAGCTGCGCTCGCCGCACGGGCGCTACTACGTGGTGGAGCAGGCGGGCCGTCTGGTCGGGTACGCGGGGCTGCGCGCGCCGAAGGGCGGGCGCGACGGCGACATCCAGACCATCGCGCTCGAGAGCGCGGCGCGCGGGCGGGGTCAGGGGCGGGCGCTGCTGCGGCACCTGCTCGCGGAGGCCGCCGCGCGGTGCGTCGCCGAGGTGTTCCTCGAGGTGCGTGACGACAACCCGGTCGCACAGGCGCTGTACCGCTCGGAGGGCTTCGTCGAGGTCGGTCGGCGCCCCCGCTACTACCAGCCCGATGACGTCGACGCGATCGTGATGAGCCTGGATGTCGCCGCCTGGCGCGGCGCCGCAGAGGACACGGCCGCCGCACAGAGCCCCGCCGCCGGTGAGGGCCCCGCCGATACCGCCCGGGGAGCGTGGTGCACGTGAACCGGGACCAGCCCCTCGTGCTCGGCATCGAGACGAGCTGCGACGAGACCGGCATCGGCATCGTGCGCGGCCGCACCCTGCTGAGCAACACGATCGCGAGCTCGATGGCCGAGCACGCCCGCTATGGCGGCGTCGTGCCCGAGGTCGCGGCCCGCGCCCACCTCGAGGCGCTGCAGCCCTCGATCGCCGCCGCGCTCGCCGAGGCGGGCGTGACGCTCGCCGACCTCGACGCGGTCGCCGTCACGAGCGGCCCGGGCCTCGCGGGTGCGCTGATGGTCGGCATCGGGGCCGCGAAGGGGCTCGCGACCGGGCTCGGCGTGCCGCTGTACGCCGTGAACCATCTGGTCGGGCACATCGCCGCCGACATCCTCGCCGAAGACGCGGCCCCGCTGGAGTACCCCACGGTCGCGCTGCTGGTCAGCGGTGGGCACACCTCGCTGCTGCTCGTGCGCGACCTCACGAGCGACGTCGAGCTTCTCGGCGAGACGATGGACGACGCGGCCGGCGAGGCGTTCGACAAGATCGCCCGCATCCTCGGGCTGCCCTACCCCGGCGGTCCCGAGATCGATAGGGCCGCGGTATCCGGAGACCCGGACGCCATCCGCTTCCCGCGCGGGCTGTCGCGGGCGTCCGATCTGCACGAGCACCGCTACGACTTCTCGTTCTCGGGGCTGAAGACGGCCGTCGCGCGCTATGTCGAGCAGCAGGGAGCGGATGCCTCGGTGCCCGACATCGCGGCATCCTTCCGCGAAGCGGTGGTCGATGTCCTCGTGACGAAGGCCCTCGACGCCTGCGCCCGGTTCGACGTGCCCCGGCTCCTGCTCGGCGGGGGGGTGATCGCCAACCGGCGGCTGCGCGAGGTCGCGACGGCGCGGGCCGAGGCTGCCGGGGTCACCGTGCGCATCCCCCCGCTCAGCCTCTGCACCGACAACGGCGCGATGATCGCGGCGCTGGCCGCCGAGCTCATCGCCTCGGGCCGCGCACCCTCGACCTTCGCTTTCGGCGCGGATTCGACGCTGCCGGTGACCGAGATCCAGGTGGCCGAGGGGGTGCCCGCGTGAGCGGCGAGCGCGCGGGGGCCCCGGAGGACCGGTCCGCCGCGACGGCCGGCGGGGCGTGGCCGCTCCCGGCACACGGTGCCGACGCGGTCGAACCGCCCTCGCCCGATGTGGTGACACCGCCGGCGAGTGCGGCGCTTCCGGGCGCTCACCGTGGCGGCTTCTCGCGTGAGCTCACGGCGCCCGTCGATGTCGCCGCCCTGCAGCCCGTGCACGAGCAGACGGTCTTCGACGTGCCGGCGCCGGCGCCGGCGGTGCGTCATCCGGTGCCGCTGTCGGCGCTCGGCCTGGGCACCGCGATCATCGCGCTCGGCGCCTCCCTGGTCGTCGGATGGATGCTGCCGCTCGGCGTGCTCGCGGTCGGATTCGGCATCGCGGCCCGGCGGCGTCCGTCCCCGGGACGTGCGATGGCGATCTGGGCGATCGCGCTCGGCGCCGGGTCGATCCTCTACAGCGCGGCGTGGCTGACCTGGGCGGTCGTCGCCTCCGGCGCGCTCGGCTGACGGTCCCTCGCCGAGGGTCCCCTCGCCCGCCGACGTCGCGACCGGCGCCCGCGGCTCAGTCGTCGACGCGGTCGGCGAGCAGCGCCACCCGCCGGTCGCCGATGCGGGTGACGAACAGAGTTGCCGATTCATCGCCTCGCAGCGCGAGCGCGCGACGCAGCGCTGCCGGGTCGACGTCGACGCCCCGCTTCTTGATCTCGAGGCGGCCGATGCCGCGGGCGCGCAGCGCCTTCGCGAGCGGTTTCGTCGCAACGGGGAGCTCGTCCCGCACGCGGAAGCTCTGCACGAACGGGCTCGTGAGCGCGGCATCCGAGGTCAGATAGGCGATGTGCGGGTCGATCGTGCCCGCCTCCAGCGCCCGTGCGACGTCGCCGATGAGGCGCGCACGGATCACGGCCCCCTCGGGTTCATGGAGGTAGGCGCCCATCGGGCGCGCGTCGACGTCGGGAGCGTCCCCGGCCGCCGTGATCTCGTGCACGCGCTCCCCGCGGATCACGAGTGCCGCCCGGCGCACGCCGTCGCGGGCGAGCGTGCCGGTGAAGAGCACGAGCTCGACGGTCGATCCGTCCACCGAGATCCATTGCGCCTCCGCATCCGCGGGGATCTCGGCCCGATCGAACGCGGGCCCGAGCTTGATGCCGGCGCTCGTGCGCGCCGCGAGCGGGAACACCCACTCCAGCGAGGGGGTGTACTCGGATGCCGCGACCCGCGCCTGCGCGTCGTGACCGGCGACGCGGCGGGCCGGGTCGAGCCACACGGCGTCCACGCCGCCGAGGTCTACGTCTTCGGCGCGGGCGTGACGCACCTCGACGGCATCGCCGAACGGGGCGAGGTTGTACGCGGCGACCGCGGCGGTGACCTCGTCGGCGTCGACGGCGAGGACCGACATCCCGAGCCCGGCGAAGCCGAGGCTGTCGCCCCCGATGCCGCAGCCGAGGTCCGCGACGCGCCCGATGCCGGCGTCGCGGAATCGGGCGGCATGGCGGGCGGCGACGACCGGGCGTGTCGACTGCTCCAGGCCCGCGCGGGTGAAGAGCATGCCGGCGGCGAGGTCGCCGAACTTGGCGGCGCCCCGGGCGCGCAGGTGCGCCTGCGAGACGAGCGCGGTCACGGTGTCGGGGTCGAGGCCCTCGGTCCGCAGGCGACTCACCGCGCGGGCGGTGTGGTCGGTCGTGGCGAGGGGCCCCAGCTCGTCGAGCCGGCGCAGCCCCTCGGGGGTGAGCACGGCGCGCAGCTGGTCCATCCGCATCCCGCCAGCCTAGGCCGGAGCGTCCCGCGACGAGCGCGACGGCGTATGACGTCTTCTGGCACTCGCGTTGCATGAGTGCCAGCACTTGCCTACACTGGCGTTAGCACTCTCGGTATGTGGGTGCTAACGAGTCTTCCGTCCAAGAAAGAGGTACACCGTGTCGGTTTCCATCAAGCCGCTCGAGGACCGCATCGTCATCCAGCAGGTCGAGGCCGAGCAGACCACGGCCAGCGGGCTCGTCATCCCCGACACCGCCAAGGAGAAGCCCCAGGAGGGCCAGGTCGTGGCTGTGGGCCCGGGTCGCATCGACGACAACGGCAACCGCATCCCGCTCGACGTCGCCGTCGGCGACCGCGTGATCTACAGCAAGTACGGCGGCACCGAGGTCAAGTTCGGCGCCGACGAGTACCTCGTGCTCTCGGCTCGCGACGTCCTCGCCGTCGTCGTTCGCTGATCGACTTTCCGAAGGGTCCGGATGCCGCGGCATCCGGACCCTTCGTCGTTCCCGCCGCACGCGTGGTGAACCGTGGCGGGAATCGTGCGGAGCCTGGCGCCCTGCGCGCGGCCGGCGCGGTCGCCACGTCGAGGGGCGGGAATAGGGTGGATCGGTGACCCCCGAGAGCCCCGCCGACGCCGCCCGCCGCAACACCGTGGGCGGCCTCTACGCGGCCGCGGCCTACCTCATGTGGGGCTTCCTGCCGCTGTACTTCGCGGCGCTCGCACCCGCGTCGGCGTGGGAGGTCGTCGGCTGGCGCATCGTCTTCTCGCTGATCTTCTGCGCGCTGCTCATCCTCGTCACGCGGTCGTGGGGTCGCATCGTCGCGATCGCCCGCCAGCCGCGCCTGCTCGCCCTGACCGCCCTCGCGGGTCTGCTGATCTTCGTGAACTGGCAGGTGTTCCTGATCGGCACCCTCAGCCACCACATCATCGAGACGAGCCTGGGCTATTTCATCAACCCGATCGTGACGGTGCTGCTCGGCGTCATCGTGCTGCGCGAGCGGCTGCGTCCGGTGCAGTGGGCGGCGATCGGTCTGGCGGTCGTGGCCGTCGGCGTGATCGTCGCCGGCTACGGCGAGTTCCCCTGGATCGCCGTGACGCTCGCGCTGTCCTTCGGCGTCTACGGCCTCGTGAAGAAGCGCATCGGCCCGAGCGTCGACGCCGTCAGCGGACTCACCTTCGAGTCGCTCTGGCTCGTGCCGATCGCCGTCGTCGAGCTCGCGATCGTGTCCGCGACGTCGGGTCTGACGATCGGCACGGCGAGTGTCGGTCACACCCTGCTCCTCGTCTCGGCGGGCATCGTCACGGCCGTGCCGCTGCTCCTGTTCGCCGCCGGCACCCGTCGTGCGACCCTCACTCTCGTCGGCCTCCTGCAGTTCATCGCGCCGATCCTGCAGTTCCTCACGGGGTGGCTGCTCATGGGCGAGCAGATGACGTCGCAGCGCTGGGTCGGGTTCGGCATCGTGTGGCTCGCACTCGCCGTGCTCTCGGTCGACTCCGTCGTGGCGGGACGCCGTTCGCGGCGGGCTCGCGGCGCCTCGGACGTCGCCGAGCTCACCTGAACGGCGGCATCCCGCAGACGAGCGGATGCCGCATCCCCGCGGCTCTTCACCGACGAGATCGTGCCTCTCACACGCCTTTCATAACGATTTCGTCGCGGAAAGATCACGTCTTCATGAGTGAAACATGTTCGTGACACAACGGGGATACGTTTTCGCGCAAGCGGACGCGGGGGAGAGGCTCCCGTGCGCCGCGCCCACACGAAAGGACAGAGCCACCATGGTTCATCCCAAGAAGGCCCTCGTGGCGGCTGCGGCCCTCGCGGGTGCCGCGACGCTCGTGCTGGCGGGGTGCTCGAGCTCGAGCACGCCGACCTCCAGCGCCAGCGCCTCGGCCTCCACGCACGCCGACCCCGCTGCGGCGTGCAAGCCGGGCACCCCGAGCACCGGCCCGCTCAAGATCGCGACGATCCTGCCCCAGACGGGTTCGCTGGCGTACCTCAACCCGCCCGCCGAGGCCGGCTACGGCCTGGCCGTGCAGGACATCAACGCCGCCGGTGGCGTGCTCGGCCAGCCTGTCCAGGTCGGCCCGATCACCGACTCGGGCGCGTCGAGCGACCTCTCCGTCTCGACCGCTTCGGCCGCCCAGATCGCCAGCTCCGACGCGCAGGTCGTGCTCGGTGCCGAGTCGTCCAGCGTCACGCTGAACTTCGTCGACACCATCACCTCCAAGTGCAAGGTGCAGCTCTCGCCCGCGAACACCGCGACGGCGCTGTCCGGCTACTCGAGCTACTACTTCCGCACCGCTCCGCCGGACACCGTGCAGGGCTCCGCGCTGGGCAACCTGATCGTCGGCGACGGCGTGCAGAAGCTCGGCTTCCTCGTCTTCAACGACGCGTACGGCACCGGCCTGCGTGACGTCGTCGAGGACACCGTCACCAAGGCGGGCGGCTCGATCGTCTATGGCGCCAAGGGCAAGGGCCAGGAGTTCGCTCCCGGTCAGACGACCTTCTCGTCGGAGGTCTCGGCGGTTCTGGCCGCCAAGCCCGACGCGATCGCCATCCTCGCGTTCGACGAGACCAAGTCGATCGTCCCCGAGCTCAAGGCTCAGGGCTGGGACATGTCGAAGGTCTACATGGTCGACGGCAACACGGCTGACTACAGCACCACCTTCGCGGCCGACACCCTGACGGGTGCGCAGGGCACGATCCCCGGTGCTCAGCCCGACGCCACCTTCAAGCAGCGTCTCGTGGACTTCTACAAGACCTCGGCGAACGCCGACCTGAAGGACTTCTCCTACGCTCCCGAGTCCTACGACGCGATCGTGCTCGCCGCGCTCGCCGCCGACAAGGGCAAGGGCACCGACGGCCCCTCGATCCAGGCGAACCTCGCCGCGGTCTCGGGTGTCAACGGTGGCGAGAAGTGCGCCGACTACGCCTCGTGCCTCGCCCTGCTGAACTCCGGCAAGGACATCCAGTACACGGGCAAGGCGGGCATCGGCCCGTTCAACTCCGAGAACGACCCGTCGAGCGCCTTCATCGGCATCTACAAGTTCGACGCGACCAACGTCCCGGTGTTCCAGAAGTCGATCCAGGGTTCGACCAACTGATCTCCTGATCACAGCGAAGGGGCGGGTGCGCGAGCACCCGCCCCTTTCGCGTGCCCGCCGTCGCCGCGCCACGCTTGACACGCGGAGCTCTGCATGATTGGTTAGTTACTCAAGTAATGAACCATGTGAGCACGTCGGGAGGGCGGGAACCGGATGGATGAGACGCGCCCGATCTTCGTGCAGGTCGCCGAGCAGATCGAGAACCAGATCCTCGCCGGCCTGCTCGCGGAGGACGCGCAGATCCCGTCGACGAACGAGCTCGCCGGGTTCCTTCGCATCAATCCGGCCACCGCGCTCAAAGGAGTGAACATGCTCGTCGACGCCGGGATCGTGGAGAAGCGTCGCGGGATCGGGATGTTCGTGACGAGCGGAGCCCGCGAACGGGTCGCGGACCGTCGGCGGAGGTCGTTCGCCGACGAATTCGTGCGCCCCCTGATCGTCGAGGCCTCGACACTCGGCATCGACGCCGACCAGCTCATCGACCTGGTGCGCGCCGAGTGCGCCGCCGCCGCGAACACCGACGTAAGGATCGCCTCATGACCGCCGCAGTCGCCCGCACCCGCGGGCTGGTGAAGCGCTACGGAAAGCTCGCGGCGATCGACGGCGTCGACGTCGAGTTCGCCGAGAATCGCATCTACGGCCTCCTCGGCCGCAACGGCGCCGGCAAGACGACGCTCATGCAACTGCTCACGGGGCAGATCTTCGCCGACGGCGGCTCGGTCGAGGTCTTCGGCCGCTCGCCGGTCGAACGCGGCGACGTCCTGCGTCGCCTGTGCTTCATCGCCGAATCGCAGCGGTACCCCGAGGGCTTCACGCCGGCGCATGTCTTCTCTGTCGCTCCCTGGTACTTCGAGAACTGGGACGCGGACTTCGCGAGCCGCCTCATCGCCGATTTCGCGCTTCCCCTCCGCCGGCCCATCAAGAAGCTGTCGCGGGGGCAGCTGTCCGTCGTCGGCGTCGTCGTCGGGCTGGCCTCCCGTGCCGACCTGACGTTCTTCGACGAGCCGTATCTGGGTCTCGACGCGGTGGCGCGACAGATCTTCTACGACCGGCTGCTGACGGACTACGCCGAGCACCCGCGAACCGTCGTGCTCTCCACCCATCTGATCGACGAGGTCGCCGGCATGCTCGAACACGTCGTCCTCATCGATCGCGGGCGTATCCTGCTCGACCAGGACGCGGATGAGCTGCGCGGCTCCGCGACGGCGGTGGCGGGGCCGGCCGCCGCGGTCGACGCGTTCGCCGCCGACTACACGATCATCGGACGGGAGCGTCTCGGCGGGCTCGCGTCGGTCACGATCGACGGCCGCCTCGACGCGGCCGCGCGAGCCCGTGCCGCGCACTCCGGCCTCGAGCTCGCCCCGGTGTCGCTCCAGCAGCTCGTCGTGCACCTCACCGGAGACGATCTCGCGAACCCCGACGCCCCGAACCGGAGGGAAGCCGCATGAACGCGCTCACCGTCGTCGGATCGGCGGTGCCTCGCGCCGGTCGCATGCGGCGCAATCCGATCTGGCGCACCGTACGTCTGCACGCCGTGAACCCCGCCGTTTTCTTCGGCATGCCATGGGTCATCGCGGGCAGCGCCTGGGTGGTCTCGATGGTCGTCGGCCTGATCATCCGGAGCGTGGCCGGTGGGATCGACATCGAGGGGATGCGCTACAGCTGGGCCGTGCTGTCGCCCCAGTGGTACCTGGTGGTGGTCGGGGTGCAGGCCGTCGGGCTCACGTTCTCCTTCGCACTCGGCATCGGCTCGACCCGGCGGGACTACTGGATGGGCACCCTCGTCATGTTCGTGCTCGTGTCCGCGGAGATGGCGGCGCTCACGGCCGCACTCGTACAGGTCGAGAAGGCGACGGGCGGCTGGTGGCTCGGCGTCCACATGTTCGACGCGCTCTGGTACGGGCAGAACGGCTGGCTGACCGACTTCTACACGACCTTCGCGCTCCAGCTCCTCGTCCTGTCGATCGGCGCCGGCGCGACGACCGTCTACATGCGCTGGCGCATCCCGGGGATGGTGGTGCTCGCGTTCGGCGCGACGTCGGCGCTGCTCGTGGCCGGAACGGTCGTCACCCTCGTGCAGGGCTGGGCCGAGCTGTTCGGCTGGCTCGCCGCGATCGGGATCGTCGGGCAGTTCACGCTTCTGCTGGGTCTTGCCCTCGCCTGCGCGTTCGGCGGCTATCTGGTGATCCGCCGCGCGACCCCGCGCTGAGTCGACTCGCCTACTTGCCGGCGGCCTCGACATCGGTGGCGAGGGTGCCGAGGTACAGCTCGATCACCTTCGGGTCCTTCGCGAGCTCACGACCCGTCCCCTCATAGGCGTTGCGGCCCTGATCGAGCACGTAGCCGCGGTCGCAGATCTGCAGGCAGCGGCGGGCGTTCTGCTCGACCATGATGATCGTGACGCCCGTCTTGTTGATCTCGCGGGTGCGGATGAACGTCTCGTCCTGACGCACCGGCGACAGTCCGGCGCTCGGCTCGTCGAGCAGAAGCACCTTCGGGTTCATCATGAGCGCCCGGGCCATGGCGACCGACTGGCGCTCACCGCCCGAGAGCGACCCGGCGCGCTGCTTGCGGCGCTCGCCGAGCACCGGGAAGAGCTCCCAGATCTCGGCCACGCGCTTCGCGAACTGCTTCGGGCGCAGGAACATGCCCATCTGCATGTTCTCCTCGATCGTGAGCGAGGGAAACACGTTGTTCGTCTGCGGCACGAACCCGATGCCGGCCTGCACGAGCTGATTGGCCTTGTTGTTGGTGATGTCGCGACCCTCGAGGGTCACCGAGCCGCTGCGCACGTTCACGAGTCCGAACAGCGCCTTCAGCAGGGTCGACTTGCCGGCGCCGTTCGGGCCGATGATGCCGATCAGCTCCCCCTGGTAGGCCTCGAGGGTGCATCCGTTGAGGATGTTCACCCCCGGCAGGTAGCCGGCGATGAGGTTGTCCGCCTTGACGACGGGGGTGGCGGTGGTCTCGCTCATCGCGACTCCTCCTCGGCCTCGGCCTCGGCTTCGGCGGCCTGCTCGATCTGTTCGATGAGTCCGGTCGTGAGCGCGTCGTCGTCGCCCAGGTCCGTGTCGTGGTGCGCGCCGAGGTAGGCGTCGATCACGGCGGGGTTCTTCATGACCTTGTCGGGCGCGCCCTCGGCGACGACCTCGCCCTGGGCCATGACGACGACCCAGTCGGAGATGTGGCGCACCATGTGCATGTCGTGCTCGACGAACAGTACCGTCGTGCCGTCCTCACGCAGCGCCTGGATGTGCTCGAGCAGACTCTGGGTGAGTGCGGGATTCACGCCCGCCATCGGCTCGTCGAGCATGATCATCTGCGGGTCGCTCATCAGCGCCCGCGCCATCTCGAGCAGCTTCTTCTGGCCGCCGGAGAGGCTGCCGGCCATGTCGTCGCGCTTCGCGTCGAGCTTGAAGCGGGAGAGCAGCTCGTCGGCCTTGGCGATGTTCGCCTTCTCGGCCTTCGACCACAGCGCCGGGATGAGCCCGACGGCGAGGTTCTCGCCGGGGTTGCCCTTCGCGCCGATCAGCATGTTCTCCAGCACCGTCATGCGCGAGAGCGCCTTGGTGAGCTGGAAGGTGCGCACCATGCCGGCACGGGCGACCTTGGATGCCGCGGTGTTGCCGAGGGTGCGGCCGTCGAACGACCAGCGGGCCGCGGCATCCGAGGACGGACCTCCGATGAGCCGCTTGGCGCTGGAGGGGCGGTCGAACCCGGTGATCAGGTTGAAGAACGTCGTCTTGCCCGCGCCGTTCGGACCGATGAGGGCCGTGATGGCGCCTCGCTGCACCTCGAGGTGGTCGACGTTGACGGCGGTCATGCCGCCGAATCGGCGCACGATGTTGTCGACGACGAGGATCGGGTCGGGCTTCGTGGCGCCGGGGGTCTCCTCGACGCCGCCGAGCTGCGTGCGGATCGCGGTGGTGACGGGGCCGAGGTCAGGCATTGAAGCTCAACTCCTTCTTCTTTCCGAGGATGCCCTGTGGTCTGAAGATCACGATGAGCATGAGCGCGACGCCGATGAACACCCACGACAGCGCCTGCGTCTGCTGCGTGTTGAGGATGGAGGTCGGGATGAACTCGCCCATGATCTGCACGATCGCGATGCGCACGACGAAGAAGATGATCGCGCCGAGCAGCGGACCGAAGATCGTCGCGGCGCCGCCGAGCAGCATGATCGTCCACAGGTTGAATGTGAGGGTGCGGCTGAAGCCGTCGGGCTGCACGGAGGCGGGGAGCACGGTCAGGATGCCGCCGAGCCCGCCGAGCACACCGCCGATGATGAGCGCCTGCATCTTGTAGGCGTAGGAGCTCTTGCCGAGGCTGCGCACAGCGTCCTCGTCCTCGCGGATGCCCTTGAGCACGCGACCCCACGGGCTGCGCATCGCGAGCCAGGTCAGCGCGAGCAGCACGACGACGAGGCCCCAGGAGACGATGCGCGTCCACCAGTCGTTGCCCGACCCCGGGTCGGTGTTCGGGTACGTGAACCACAGGATGGTGGTCGACCCGGTCCCCAGCGGAGACAGGTCGGTGAACGGCCCGCGGTAGGTGGGTCCGACGAGGCCCGTCGAGCCACCCGTGATGGGCGCGAGCGCAGCGAGGCGGCCCACCATGCGCACGATCTCGGCCGCGCAGATCGTGACGATGGCGAGGTAGTCGCCGCGCAGCCTCAGCGTCGGGATGCCGAGGATCGCCGCGAACACGACGCACGCGAGGATCGAGACGAGCACCGCGAGCCAGAACCCGCCGCCGTAGATGATCGTCAGCGCGAACCCGTAGGCGCCGAGGAGCATGAAGCCCGCCTGGCCCATGTTCATGAGACCGGTGAAGCCGAAGTGGATGTTGAGACCGATCGCCGCGATGACGTACGCCGCGGTGACCGGCGCGATCGCGTTCTCGGTGAGCTGCTGCAGCAGGGAAACCCAGAAGTCCATCAGAACCCTCCTTAGCCGATCCGCTCGCGGCGGCCGAAGATGCCCTGCGGCCGGAACAGCAGGATGATGATGAGCAGCGCCAGGGCGGTCGCGTACTTCAGGTCGCCGGGCAGCCAGATGTTGGTCAGCTCGACGATGAGGCCGATGACCATGGCACCCGCGAAGGCGCCGAACGCGGTGCCGAGTCCGCCGAGGGTGACAGCGGCGAACAGGAGGAGCAGCAGCTGGCCGCCGGTCTGCCAGTTCACGCCGTTGAGCACGAGGCCGAGCAGCACGCCCGCGAGACCCGCGAGTCCGGATCCCATTATCCACACGCCCCGGATGACGCGGTCGACGTCGATGCCCGACGCCGACGCCAGCGCCGGGTTGTCGGACACCGCGCGGGTCGCGCGGCCGAAGCGGGTGTACATGAGGCCGAGCCCGACCGCGGCGATCGCGACGATCGCGATGCCCATCGACACGTAGGACTGGATCGTGAGGGTGATGCCCCAGATCGTGACGGTCGCCGGCGTGGCGAGGTCGATGCGCACGGTGCCGGCGCCGATCCACAGCTGCAGCACGTACTGCAGGGCGATCGACAGACCGATCGACACGATCATGAGCTGTGTGAGGCTGAGCCGCTTGCGTCGCAGCGGCTTCCACAGCACGACGTCCTGCGCCCAGCCGAACAGGGCCATCACCACGACGGCCGCGAGCCCCGCGAGCCACAGGTTGTTGCCGAGGATCGACATGAAGAACCAGGCCAGCACGCCGCCGAGGCTCACCATCTCGCCCTGGGCGAAGTTGCTGAGGCCGGTCGTGCCGAAGATGAGTGACAGGCCGAGGGAGGCGAGGGCGAGGAGGAGGCCCAGGCGCACGCCCTGCACGAACTGCTGCCAGAACCGCTGCCAGTCGAACCCGGTGTCGGTCGTGGTCGCGCCGTCCGCAGAATCGCTCAGCGAGAAGATCGCCGAGAAGTCCGAGTGCAGCGACACCTGCACCGTGCGGGTGTCGGCGCCGGAGACGTACTGGCCGTCGGGCAGCGAGGTCTTGTCGAGGGTCACCGTGTAGGAACCGGCGGCGGTCACCTCGAACACCCAGCGGCCCGAGTCATCCGTGGTCGTGTCGGGGGTGGATGCCGCGGGCCCGGCGATCGACAGCTTCACACCGCTCGCGGGCTTGCCGTCGCTGGTGCGGATCGTGCCCTGGATGCAGGCTGTCGTCGCATCGGCGGAGCAGGTGGTCGCAGCGTGGGCGGCCGGGGCGGGCATCAGCAGGGTGAGAAGCACCCCGAGCGCGAGCACGAGCGCGCCGATGCCGGCGAGTCGTCGTCGCGATGAGAGCAACCTGTGCGCGAACTGCACGGTCATCGTCCTCCACGGGTCGTAGCTGGGCAGGCGCGCCGGGTGGCGCGGATGCACGTCCGAGAGACTAGGAGTCGCATATGTCAGGGGTGTTTCGGTCCGGCATCGTCACCGAACCGATATCTCCGTCCACGCGGCCTCGTCGTCGCGTGCCGCCCAGTATGACTCGCGTTGGCCGATCGCGCGACTCGCGACACCCGAGTGCCGTCGCCGCTCGCGCGCGCGAGCGGGCGCGTACACGCGCGCGAGCGGAATACAGCCCGTCCCGCGCCGCTTAGAATCATCAGGCGGGATGACCCTCCGCCCTCGCCGCCACGATCGCGCCCCGACCGGGCGCCGCATGGGAGCACGCATGGAGCAGCACGACCCCTTCGGTTTCGTCGGACTCACCTACGACGACGTCCTGCTGCTGCCCGGGCACACCGACGTCATCCCGAGCGAGGCCGACACGTCCTCGCGGGTCACGCGCCGCATCACGGTCGCCACCCCGCTCATCTCGAGCGCGATGGACACCGTCACCGAAGCCCGCATGGCGATCGCGGTCGCCCGCGAGGGGGGTCTCGGCATTCTGCATCGCAACATCTCGATCGAGGACCAGGCGGCCATGGTCGACCGGGTCAAGCGCAGCGAGTCGGGCATGATCAGCGACCCGGTGACCACCACTCCCGACGCCACGATCGAGGAGGTCGACGCGCTCTGCGCGACCTACCGCATCTCGGGCCTTCCGGTCGTGGACGAGGACCGCCGCCTCGTGGGCATCGTCACCAACCGCGACATGCGGTTCGTGTCGGGCTTCGAGCGCCGTTCGACCCTCGTGCGCGACGTGATGACCAGCGAGGGCCTCATCACGGCCCCGGTGGGCGTGAGTGCGGGCGACGTGATCGCCGCCTTCGCCAAGCACCGCGTCGAGAAGCTGCCCCTCATCGACGCCGACGGACGTCTTGCGGGTCTGATCACCATCAAGGACTTCGACAAGAGCGAGAAGTACCCGCTCGCCACCAAGGACGAGCAGGGTCGCCTCCGCGTGGGCGCCGCGATCGGTTTCTTCGGCGACGCGTGGGAGCGCGCCGAGGCCCTGCGCGACGCGGGCGTCGACGTGCTCGTGGTCGACACGGCCAACGGCCAGTCGGCGGGCGTCATCGACATCGTGCGGCGCATCAAGGCCGACCCGACGTTCGCGCACATCGACGTGATCGGCGGCAACGTCGCGACCCGCGAGGGCGCTCAGGCGCTCATCGACGCCGGTGTCGACGCCGTGAAGGTCGGCGTCGGGCCGGGCTCGATCTGCACCACCCGCGTCGTGGCGGGTGTGGGCGTGCCGCAGGTGACGGCCGTCTACGAGGCGTCCCTCGCCGCCCGCGAGGCGGGCGTGCCGGTGATCGCCGACGGCGGTCTGCAGTACTCGGGCGACATCGCCAAGGCGCTCGTCGCGGGCGCCGACACCGTCATGATCGGGTCGCTGTTCGCCGGCACCGACGAGTCGCCGGGCGAGATCGTCTTCCAGGGCGGCAAGCAGTTCAAGCAGTACCGCGGCATGGGCTCGCTCGGCGCGCTGCAGACCCGCGGCAAGAAGACGTCGTACTCGAAGGACCGCTACTTCCAGGCCGACGTGCCCAGCGACGACAAGCTGATCCCCGAGGGCATCGAGGGCCAGGTCGCCTACCGCGGCCCGGTCGCCGCCGTCGCCTATCAGCTCGTCGGTGGTCTGCGTCAGTCGATGTTCTACGTCGGGGCGCGCACGATCGAGGAGCTCAAGACGAAGGGTCGCTTCGTGCGCATCACGGCGGCGGGCCTGAAGGAATCGCACCCGCACGACGTGCAGATCGTCGTCGAGGCGCCGAACTACAAGAAGTGATCCCTGTCGTCCGGCGCCTCGATGAGGGGCTGGATGCCGCGGCTCAGGCCGCGTGCGCGAGTTCCCGTTCGGTGTCCGCGGCCGTCGTCGGCGTGCCGCGGCCGGCGGGCAGGAACAGGGCGAGCACGGCGGTGACCAGCAGCACGGCCGCCCCGGTGAGGACAGCGGGGCGCGCGGCATCCACATACATGTCCGGGCGCAGCTGACCTCCGGCGCCGACGAAGATCGCCGTCATGACGGCGGTGCCGAGGGCGACGCCGATCTCGCGCACGGTGGAGTTGACGCCCGACGCCTTGGCGTGGTCGGCGATGCCGAGTGTCGACAGCAGGGCTGTCGCCGACGGCGCGAACACGAGCCCCATGCCGACGCCGGCGAGCACGAACGGCGCGACCATGTCGATGTAGGGCGTCGTGGTGGAGATCATCAGCGCGAGCCAGCCGAGGGCGATGCCTTGCGCTGCGAGTCCGGTGACGAGCAGGATGCGGGTGCCGACCCGCGGGGCGATGAGCCCGGCGAGGGGTGCGACGACCATCGGGGCGAGCGTCCACGGCGTGGTCTGCACCGCCGCCTCCAGCGGGGTCGAGCCGCGCACGACCTGCATGTACTGGATGAGGATGAAGATCGACCCGAACGTGCCGAAGCTGAACGCGAAGCCGACCGCGTTGGTGAGGGAAAACGAGCGGTCGCGGAACAGTCGCAGCGGCACGAGCGGGCTGCGCGAGCGCCACTGCCACGCCAGGAAGGCGATCACCAGCAGCGAGCCGAGCACGATCTCGCCGATGACGGAGAACGTCGACCAGCCGTCGTCGTTGCCGCGCACGATGGCGTGCACGAGGGCGAGAACCCCGGCGCCGGCGAGCACGGTGCCCACGACGTCGATGCGGGCGCGGGCGCCGCGCTGGTTCGGCAGTGCCCAGATCGCGAGCGGCAGGGCGATGACGGCGACCGGGATGTTGATCCAGAAGATCGTCTGCCAGTTCCAGCCCTCGATGACCGCCCCGCCGACGAGCGGGCCGACCGCGACGCCGAGGCCGGCGATCCCGCCCCAGATGCCGATCGCGAGCGGGCGCAGCCGATCGGCGACGCCGCCGGTGATGAGGGCGAGCGAGAGCGGCATGACGCCCGCGCCGCCGAATCCCTGCAGGGCTCGCGCGGCGATGAGCTGACCGGGGTCCTGCGAGAGGGCGGCGAAGATCGAGCCGATGCCGAACACCGCGATGCCGATCGTGAAGACGGTGCGACGGCCGTAGCGGTCGCCGAGCGCGGAGGCCAGCAGGATCGTCGAGGCGAATGCGAGGGTGTACGCGTTCACGAACCACTGCAGCTGCTCGACGCTGGCGCCGAGGTCCTTGTGCAGCACCGGCAGGGCGTTGGTCATGACGAGGTTGTCGAGGGTCGCCATGAACATGGGCAGGGATGCCGCGGCGATGACGAGTGCGGCGGGGCGGCGGCGCGCGGCGGTGGCGAGGCTCATGGTGCGGCCTTTCTGGTCGGAGGAGGAGTGGCGGGATGCGGAGCGAGGGTGTCTGTATCGACGCGCGACCCGGCAAGGCAGCGCGTGTTTGTAATCGAATGATTACTTTGACATGGCCGACTGTAGTAATCGACTGATAACCTGTCAAGCGTGACCCCCACAGACGAGCCCGAACGGCGCCTGAGCTCTGACGAGCGGCGCTCGCAGATCATCGTCGCGGCGCTCGCCGTCTTCGGTGCCAAGGGATACGTCGGTGCCACGACCGACGATGTCGCGCGCGCGGCATCCGTCTCTCAGCCCTATGTCGTGCGGCTCTTCGGCAGCAAGGAGAATCTGTTCGTCGCTGCCTGCACGGCCGCGCTCGACCAGCTTCTGGCGGGGTTCCGGGCGGCGGCCGAGGTCACCAACGACACGCTCGAGCACCGGCTCGGCCGTGCCTACATCGACCTGCTCGAGGTGCGGGGCCTGCACCAGACCCTCACGCACGCGTTCCTCCTGGGCGCGCACCCGGTCATCGGGCCGGTCGCCCGCGACGGCTTCGCCCAGGTGTGGGAGTACCTGCGCTCGCTCGGGTTCACCGCCGAGCAGGCGCAGGGGTTCCTCGCGCACGGCATGCTCATCAACACGATGATCGGCATGCGCCTCGCCGACGACTACGACGTGGACTCGCGGGTGACCGAGCTGTTCGACGCGTGCTTCCCGGCCGACAAGGCCCGGGTGCTGGGCCTCGCCCCGCGCGTCGACGAGGCCTGGTGACCCGCGCGGGTCGTCAGGCCTGAGCCGCGCGCCGCACGAGCGGCAACGAGGCCACCACGACCAGCACGGCCACGGCCGCGGCGAACACCACGAGCACGGGCGTCATCGGGGCGAAGACGAGCGCGGCGCCGATCGCGAGCACGGGCACCGCGAGTCCGAGGTACGACGCCAGGAACATGCCTGCGAGCGCCTCCCCGCGGCGCTCCGGGGCGGCGAGGTGCCCCGCCGTCATCATCGAGGCGCGGAACACGAGTCCGACGCCCGCGCCCGCGGCGACGCCGCCGACCGCGAAGACCGCGAGTGTCGCAGTGAGCACGCCGACCGCGAGGGCGGCGAGCCCGGCGACGACGAGCACGAGGGCGAGCACCAGCTGACGCAGCGAGCTCAGGCGTCCGAACACCAGCTGGGCGAGAGCGGATGCCGCGAGCACCGCGAAGGTCACGGCTCCCCCCGCGAGCGGCGCGGGCTCGTGCATGACCTGGGTCATCACGACGGGGGCGAGCGAGGTGAACAGCCCGAACACCGAGAAGCCGGCGAAGCCCGCGATGGCGGCGGCCGTGTAGTCGCGGCGTCCCTCCGGCGGCACGGCGACCCGCTGCGGGCGGTACGCGGGACGCTCCCTCTGGCGCACAACGGTCTCGGGCACGAGCGCGATGCCGAGCACGGCGAGCACGAGGAGGCCGGCGAAGAGCAGGTAGGGCGTCACGGTCGGGCCCGGAAGCCAGGTGACCAGGGCGCCTGAGATGAGCGGGCCGAGCGCCAGGCCGCCGGTGTTGAGCACCGTGGCGACGGTCGTGGCTCGCGCGGGGCCGGCTCCGGGCCGGGCGGCCGCGTCGAGCTCGACGAGGTGGGCCGAGGCTGTCGCGGTGATCGCGCCGATCCCGAAGCCCGACAGCACGCGGGCGATGATCAGGCCCGCCACGTGCGGGAAGACGAGGAAGAGCCCCGCGGCGACGAGCTGCAGCGCGACGCCGAGGAGCAGCATCCGGCGCCGTCCCACCCAGTCGGAGATGTGCCCGACGAGGAAGAGGGCGGCGAGGACGCCCACGGCGTAGGCGGCGAAGATGACGGTCACGACCCAGGTCGCGAAGCCGTCGGCGCGTGCGTAGAACGCGTAGATCGGGGTGGGGATGGTCGTGAAGGCCATCGTCGCGAGGAACCCGAGCGCCACGACCCAGAACCCGGTGCGGTGCGAGACGCCGGGCGTGCGCAGGCGGATGACGGGGATGTCGGCGGTCGTGGTCATGACTCCAGTGTGACCGCGATCGGACATCGATGGAAACGAACGTTCCCGATGAGGGCGATCGTTCTGAACGATGACGGCGCTAGGCTCCCGCCATGGACCTGCGTCAGCTCGAGTACTTCGTCACCGTCGTCGACGAGGGCGGGTTCGGTCGGGCGGCGGCACGCCTGTTCGCCGCGCAGTCGACGGTGTCGGCGGGGGTGCGCGCCCTCGAACGCGAGGTCGGCGCGAGCCTGTTCGAGCGGGACACCCATCGGGTCGCGCTGACCCCGGCGGGCGAGGTCGCCCTGCCGCGCGCCCGCCGCCTGCTCGACGAGTGGGCGCTGCTGCGCGATGAGGTCGCCGACGACGGCGAGCTGCGCGGGACGCTCCGCATCGGCATCCTCACCAACGTGCTCGTACGTGGGGCGCTGCCCCGCGTGCTCGGTACGTTCCGCGCCCGACACCCCGGCGTGCAGCTGCACCTCTCGCCGTCGGCGACCGGTTCCGCCGGTCTCGGAGCCGACCTCGCCGCAGGGCGCATCGACGTCGCCTTCCTCGGCGCCGAGCCGACCGAGGCTGTGGCCGACCGGGCCTGCCTCATCGCGTCCGAGTTCGTCGCCGTGCTGCCCGCCGACCACCCCCTCGCCGCGTCCCGCACCGTGCCGCTCGCGCGCCTCGCCGAGGAGGACTTCGTCGACTCGCCCGCAGGGTTCGGCCAGCGGTCGGTCTTCGACGCCGCGCTCGCCGCCCGCGGTCTCGCGCGTCGCACGATCGTCGAGGTGGGAGACGTCGCGCAGATCCCCGAGTTCGTGGCGGCCGGGCTCGGCGTCGCCGCCATGCCGCGCTACCTCGTCCCCGACGCGCCGCGCGGCGCGGGGTTCGCCCTGCGCCCGCTCGACGAGCGCATCGAGTGGCGCCTGCTGATCGCGGTGCGCCCCGGTGCGAGCCGTGCGGCCCGCGTCTTCGTCGATGCCGTCGCGGCCGAGGTGGCCGCGGCATCCGTTCTGCCCGGCGACAGCGCGCGCACCGGCATCGGCGCTCGCGGGCGTCGCCGGTAGGCTGTGGGGGTGAGCATGGACATCGAGCTGGGTCGCTCCAAGCGTGCGCGTCGCGCCTACACCTTCGACGACATCGCGGTGGTGCCGTCGCGGCGCACCCGCAACCCTGAGGATGTCTCGACCGCCTGGACGATCGACGCCTTCCCCTTCACGGTGCCGGTGCTCGGCGCCCCAATGGACTCGGTGGTCAGCCCCCGCACGGCGATCATGCTCGGACAGCTCGGCGGGCTGGGCGTGCTCGACCTCGAAGGTCTGTGGACGCGCTACGACGACCCGGAGCCGCTGCTGGCCGAGATCGCGGCGCTCGACGAGTGCGACGCCACCCGCCGCATGCAGGAGCTCTACTCCGAGCCCATCAAGCCCGAGCTCGTGAGCGCGCGACTGGCCGAGGTCCGGGCGGCCGGCGTCACGGTCGCCGGAGCCCTCACCCCGCAGCGCACGCAGGACCTCTACGAGACCGTGGTCGCGGCCGGTGTCGACCTCTTCGTCATCCGCGGCACGACGGTCTCCGCCGAGCACGTCTCGAGCGTCGCCGAGCCGCTGAACCTCAAGAAGTTCATCTACGACCTCGACGTGCCGGTCATCGTCGGCGGCGCCGCGACCTACACAGCGGCCCTGCACCTCATGCGCACGGGCGCGGCCGGCGTGCTCGTCGGCTTCGGCGGCGGCGCGGCATCCACCACCCGGGCGACCCTGGGAATCCACGCGCCCATGGCGACCGCGGTCTCCGACGTGGCCGCCGCCCGTCGCGACTACCTCGACGAGTCGGGCGGCCGCTACGTGCACGTCATCGCCGACGGCGGTGTCGGCACCTCGGGCGACATCGTCAAGGCGCTCGCGATGGGCGCCGACGCGGTCATGCTCGGGGTCGCGCTGGCGCGCGCGACAGATGCCCCGGGGCTCGGCTTCCACTGGGGACCCGAGGCGCACCACCCGAAGCTCCCGCGCGGCCACCGCGTGAAGGTCGCGCAGGTCGGCACCCTCGAGGAGATCCTCTACGGCCCGGCCTCGGTCGCCGACGGCACCACGAACCTCATCGGAGCGCTCCGGAAGTCCATGGCGACCACCGGCTACTCCGACCTCAAGGAGTTCCAGCGCGTCGAGGTCGTGGTCGCGCCGTACGGCAGCTGATGAGCGCACCCGTCACCCCGTCCGCCGAGGCCGATGCGCCGCAGGTCTTCCCGCCGACGCTGCGGGAGGTCATGCTGCGCCCGCGGTGGATCGCGATGCTCCTGCTGTGCCTCGTCGTGGCGGGCGTGTTCGCGTGGCTCGGGCAGTGGCAGCTCGGACGGGCCCTGTCGACCAGCCCGGTCGCACCGGGCGCGAGCGAGCAGGTGCAGCCCCTCGCCGATGTGACGAAGCCGGGCATCGCCCTGCCCGACCCACTCGCGGGTCAGCGCGTCGAGGTATCGGGCTCGTACGTGCCGGATGACTTCATCGTCATCACCTCACGGCTGAACGACCAGACCGAGGGCTACTGGGTCTCCGGGCAGCTCCGCATCGCCGACGTCGCCCAGCCCACGTCGGTCGCAGTGGCACTCGGCTTCACGACGTCGAAGGATCAGGCGGATGCCGCGGCATCCGCTCTCAACGCCCAGGCGACCGCCGACCCGACGGCGCGCGTGGATGTCATCGGGCGCGTGATCGCCGACGAGGGACCGGTCGTCTCGGCGACCAAGAGCGACCCATTCGAGCTGAGCCGTATGTCGCCGGCGGCCCTGCTCGGGCGCTGGCACGACGTCGCGGGCCTGAACGTGTATCGCGCCTACATCACGGCCCAGACGCCGTCGGCGGGGCTGGATGCCATCCACTCGCCCGCCGTCGACAGCGGCACCTCGGTGAACTGGCTCAACATCTTCTACGCCGCCGAGTGGGCGATCTTCGCCGGCTTCGCGTTCTACCTCTGGTATCGCCTCGCGAAGGATGCCTGGGAGCGCGAGGTCGAGGAGCTCACCGGCGGCGGCGAAGACGGCGACGAGCTGCCCGCGGAGGCCTGATCCCGCCCGGGTAGGATGGGCTCATGCCCGCCGGACCCAAGCTCGCCTCGTTCCCGGCCATCCGCGGCTCGCTCGTGTTCTACCAGGTCTGCTCGGCCATCACCGGTGTGATGCTGCTGCTGCTGGTGACCGAGATGATCATCAAGTACGGATTCGGCCTCGAGTTGTTCGCCGGCGGCAACGCCGGCTTCCTCTCCTTCCAGCCGCTCGACGCCTTCGGAAAGTCGACCGGCACCGGACTCAACCTGTCGCTGGGCATCCTCATCGCCCATGGCTGGTTCTACGTCGTCTATCTCTTCAGCTGCTTCCGCGTGTGGAGCCTCATGCGGTGGCCGTTCTGGCGCTTCCTCATGCTCGCCGCGGGCGGTGTGGTGCCGTTCCTCTCGTTCATCATGGAGGCCATCGTCGCCCGTGATGTGAAGCACTATCTCGTCGCCCGCGAAGACGCCGCCGCCGCGAAGAAGGCCGCCGCCGACGCATCCTCGCCCCTTCCGGAAGGCACCGTGTGACCGACTCGACCACCACCGACCAGCGCCCCGTGCTGGTCGTCGACTTCGGCGCCCAGTACGCCCAGCTCATCGCCCGCCGCGTGCGGGAGGCCGGGGTCTACAGCGAGATCGTGCCGCATACCGCGTCGGCGGCCGAGATCGCGGCGAAGAACCCGGTCGGCATCATCCTGTCGGGCGGCCCGTCGTCGGTGTACGAGCCGGGGGCGCCGAGCCTCGACGCGGGCGTGTTCGACCTCGGGGTGCCGACGCTCGGCATCTGCTACGGCTTCCAGGTGATGGCTCAGGCGCTCGGCGGCGAGGTCGCGAACACGGGACTGCGCGAGTACGGCGCGACGGATGCCGCGGTCACGGGTGACGGCGGCGTGCTGCTGGCCGGTCAGCCGGTCGAGCAGAACGTGTGGATGAGCCACGGCGACCAGGTCTCCCGCGCCCCCGAGGGCTTCACGGTGCTCGCCTCGACGTCGGCGACGCCGGTGGCCGCGTTCGGCAGCGACGAGCGCCGCTTCTACGGTGTGCAGTGGCATCCCGAGGTCAAGCACTCCGACTACGGCCAGCGGGTCATCGAGAACTTCCTGCACACCGCGGCGGGCCTACCCGCCGACTGGAACAGCGGAAACGTCATCGCCGAGCAGGTCGAGAAGATCCGCGCCCAGGTGGGCTCGGCCCGCGTGATCTGCGGCCTGTCGGGCGGTGTCGACTCGGCCGTGGCGGCGGCGCTCGTGCAGCGCGCCGTCGGCGAGCAGCTCGTGTGCGTGTTCGTCGACCACGGCCTCCTGCGCAAGAACGAGCGCGAGCAGGTCGAGACCGACTACGTCGCGGCGACCGGCGTGCGGCTCGTGACGGTCGACGCGGCCGACACGTTCCTCGCGGCGCTCGACGGCGTGAGCGACCCCGAGCAGAAGCGGAAGATCATCGGGCGCGAGTTCATCCGCACCTTCGAGCAGGCCGCGGCGGCGCTCGTCGCCGAGGCCGAGTCGTCGGGCGAGCCGGTGAAGTTCCTCGTGCAGGGCACGCTCTACCCCGACGTGGTCGAGTCGGGCGGCGGCACCGGCACCGCGAACATCAAGAGCCACCACAACGTGGGCGGGCTTCCCGACGACCTCGAGTTCGAGCTGGTCGAGCCGCTGCGCACCCTCTTCAAGGACGAGGTGCGCGCGATCGGGCGCGAGCTGGGACTGCCCGAGGTCATCGTCGGTCGTCAACCGTTCCCGGGCCCCGGGCTCGGCATCCGCATCGTCGGGTCGGTGACGCGCGAGCGTCTGGAGATCCTGCGGGACGCCGACGCGATCGCTCGCGAGGAGCTCACGCGCGCGGGCCTCGACGGCGAGATCTGGCAGTGCCCGGTGGTGCTGCTCGCCGACGTGCGCTCGGTGGGCGTGCAGGGCGACGGCCGCACCTACGGCCACCCGATCGTGCTGCGACCCGTCTCGAGCGAGGACGCGATGACCGCCGACTGGACGCGTCTGCCGTACGACGTGCTCAGCCGCATCTCGAACCGCATCACCAACGAGGTGCGCGACGTGAACCGCGTCGTGCTCGACGTGACGTCGAAGCCGCCGGGGACCATCGAGTGGGAGTGAGGCGCGCGCCTGCGGGCGTGCGCCGTGTGGCCGCCCGACGCGTCGGCGGCTGAAGGGGAGTGGGCTCGTGCGCTATGTGAAGCCGACCGCGTCGGACGAGGTCTTCAACCGCACCGTCGGCTTCTTCACGCGCATCGGGCTGCCGCTCGCGGGCTCCCGCGTGCTCGCGGTGCGCGGGCGCTCGTCGGGCGAGTGGCGCACGACCCCTGTGAACCCGCTGCGCGTCGGCGGTGAGCGCTACCTCGTCGCGCCGCGCGGCGAGGCGCAGTGGGTGCGCAACCTGCGGGTCGCCGGCACCGGCGAGCTGCGTCACGGCCGGCGGGTCGAGCCGTTCACGGCGAGCGAGGTCGCCGACGCCGACAAGACCCCCGTCCTGCGGGAGTACCTGCGGGCGTGGGGCTGGGAGGTCGGCCGGTTCTTCGAGGGCGTCGACAAGAACGCCACCGACGCGCAGCTGGCGCAGATCGCGACCGGGTTCCCCGTGTTCCGGCTGACCGCCGCGGGCTGAGCCGTGGCCGAGTTCCCCGACGCGCACTACCTCGTGCTGTCGTCGCGCCTGATCCCCGGGCTCGACGGCGGGTACACGGTGGCGACGCTCGCCCGGGCCCGGCAGTTCGCGGCCGCCGGTGCGCGGCAGCCGCTGCTGCTCACCGTCGATCCCGGCGCGGTGGCCGACCACGCCGCGCAGCGGGCGACGTTCGTGGCTCGGGGGGATGCGGCATCCGCGGATCTGTTCCGTAACCTGTTCGACGATGTCGTGGCGGATGCCGCGTGGCTGCGCGCCGCGGCACGCCCCGGTGAACGCGACGACGTGCTCGAGTACCGGGCGGTGACGGCCCCCGACGGCGCCGTCGTCACCGAGCTGCCCGTCGTGCACGACCCGGACTGGCACCTGAGCACCGCGCCCATCGTGGTGCCGGGCGCCGGCATCGTCGACGGGTTCGGCGCGCTGTACGCGGCGTGGATCGCCCATGTCGTCGCCGGCGTGCGACCCGCCGACGGGCTGCCCGTCGTGCTGGTGTGCGAGTCCCGGCAGCTCGGCGAGCTGCTGGTCGACCGGCTGCCGGCGGGTGTCGCGCTCGTGCACACGGTGCACACCGCCCATCTCGAGCCGCCCTACGACGCCGACGCCCCGGTCAACGCGCTGTGGCGACGCTGGCTCGCCGTCGCCCCGCGCTTCGCCGCGGTCGTCTGGCCGACAGCCCGCCAGCTCGCCGACGTGACGGCCCGGTTCGGGTCGCGGCCGGGCGACGCGGTGGTGCCGAACGCCGTGCCGGTGGCGGATGCCTCCGACGCCGACCGCGCCGGCGACCACGTCGTCGTGCTCGGGCGGCTGGCGCCCGGCAAGCGGGTCGCCGACATCCTGCGCGCCTGGACGATCGTGCGCGAGGCGGTGCCGGCCGCGGTGCTCGACGTCGTCGGCGACGGCCCGCTGCGCGCCGAGCTCGAGGCCCTCGCGCATGAGCTCGGGCACGGGGCATCCGTCGTCTTCCACGGTGCGACGACCGAACCCGGCGCGGTGCTCGAGCGGGCCGCGCTGCTCGTGCAGGCCACGGCGTTCGAGGGGCAGGGGCTCGCGGCTCTCGAGGCCCTCGGACACGGCTGCCCGGTGGTCAGCTACGACGTGCGGTACGGGCCGCGGGAGCTGCTCGGCACGGGTGCCGGGGTGCTCGTCGACGATGCGGATGCCGCGGCTCTCGGTGAGGCCGTCGCGTCGCTGCTGCGCGACCCCGCGCGCCGCGCCGCGCTGTCCGCCCGCGGGCGCGAGGTCGCGGCGGACTACACGCCCGAGGCGGTCATGCCGCGCTGGGCGGACGTCGTGCGGCACGCGCTGGAGCGTGCCGCGGGCTGACGCCGAGGCAGCGTGACGGCTGGGCGGGCCGAGGCCACCGCGGGCTCACGCCGAGGCCGGCGGAGAGGCGACGCGGCGCGGCATCCGGACATGACGAAGGGGCCGTCCCGCAGGACGACCCCTTCGTGGAGACTCGCGTCAGTTGTTGCCGCGCAGGATCGCGAGCATGCGCAGGATCTCGAGGTAGAGCCAGACGACCGTGACCATGATGCCGAAGCCGCCGAGCCATCCGAACTGGCGGGGGGCGCCGTTGCGCACACCCTGCTGGATGGAGTCGAAGTCGAGCACGAGCGAGTAGGCCGCGAGGATCACGACGAACACACCGATGATGAGGCCGAGCGGGATGCCCGCGATGTGCACGCTCGAGAGCAGTCCGAAGCCGCCGCCGTTCGAGGAGTTCAGCACGCCGAACGCCATGAGCAGCACGTTCAGCAGCGAGAAGACCAGGTAGCCGACCATCGCGATCAGGAAGATCTTGGTGGCGCGGGCCGAGGCGCGGATCTTGCCGCTCGCGAACAGCGCCAGGGTGACGCCGACCACCGCGAGGGTGGCGAGGGTCGCCTGCAGCACGATGCCGGGCCAGATGAACTCGAAGTAGGCCGAGATGCCGCCGACGAACAGGCCCTCGAACGCCGCGTAGGCGAAGATCAGCGCCGGACGCACCTTCTTGCGCGAGGTGAAGATGACGACCATCGAGAGGATGAAGCCGCCGATCGCGCCGATGAGCCACGGGGCCATCGAGGGCGCCGGGTTCGCGGCGGTGACGGGGGCCATCGTCCAGATCCAGCCGGCGACGGCGGCGACCAGCAGGATCGCGAAGAGCGAGAGCGTCTTGAGGACGGTGTCCTCGATCGTCATGCGCCCGGTCGCGACCGCGTCGGCGGACGGGGAGGCGTAGACGCCCTCGAGGTGCGCGGTGGTCGCGGCATCCGTCGTCGCGGGGGGCGGGGTCAGACCCACGCCGCCGGCGGGCTGTCCGCCGCGAGCGCGCACGGCGCTCTGGTCTTGGAAGGCGGGGTTGTTGAACGCGGGGTTGGACGAGGCCATCGCCGGATCACACTCCAATGTCAGGTGGCGGCACGGTGCCGCACTTCCACGATAACGCCCGGAATCTCGCGGGTCGAAGGGAGACCCTGTGAGTGCGCTTTGAGCGCTCGCGCGACACGTGCGACGAGTACCCTGAGCGCGTGTCACCCCGGGAACGCCTGCTCGCCGCCTTCGACCGCACTCCGGACGACGGGCCGATCGTCATCGGGCACCGCGGCGCCCCCGGCTATCGCCCCGAGCACACCCGCTCGTCGTACCTGCTCGCGATCGAGTCGGGCGTCGACGCGGTCGAGCCCGACGTGGTGGTCTCGCGCGACGGCGTGCTCGTGGTGCGTCACGACGCCGAGATCGGTGAGACGACGGATGTCGCCACCCGCCCTGAGTTCGCCGACCGCCGCACCCGGCGGGTGATCGACGGCATCGAGCTCGACGGCTGGTTCACCGACGACTTCACCTGGGCGGAGCTGGCGACGCTGCGGTGCCGCGAGCGGATCCCCGCGCTGCGCGAGGCGTCGGCGCGGTTCGACGGCGCCGAGCCGATGCTGCGGCTGCCTGATCTGCTCGCGCTGGTGGCCGCGGCATCCGATCGTGTCGGTCGCGAGGTCGGCATCGTGATCGAGGTCAAGCACGCCGCCCACTTCGCCGCGCGCGGGTGGGACCTCGCCGCGCTCGTCGCCCGCGATCTCGCCGCGGCGGGGTTCTCCGGCCCGGTCGTCATCGAGTCGTTCGAGCAGGGAGTGCTCACGGCGCTGCAGCAACGGGGTGTCGCCGCGTCGTACGTGTACCTCGTCGAGGCAGAGGGCGCCGCCGCCGATCTCATCGCCGCCGACGGTGAGGATGCCGCCACCTACGCGTCGCAGCTGACCCCCGACGGTCTCGACGCGCTCGCCGGTCAGGTCGACGGCATCAGCGTCGACAAGGCGCTGCTGCTCGACCCCGCGCGCCGTCGCGTCGTCGCCGACGCACACGCCCGCGGCCTCGCCGTGTTCACCTGGACCGCGCGGCCCGAGAACGCGTTCCTGTCGGAGCGGTTCCGGCGCGGCGGCGGCGACGCGGCGTTCGGCGACTGGCGCGGCGAGTGGCGCGAGATCTGGGGGAGCGGGGTCGACGGGGTGTTCGTCGACCACGCGGAGCTCGGGGTCGGGTTCGCGCGGGGCTAGCGGGGAGCGCCGACCACCGATATGCGGAAAGCGCATAGTGCATGACGACGTGGACGCGACGGCGGGAGTCGAACCCGCAACACGACCGGGTATGAGCCGGTGCCCGGGACCGCCCGGATCGCCGCGATGACCTCACGCTAACCCGGGGCCGCGACATCCGGAAGGCGTGTCTCGCACTATTGCCGAGGATGACCCTGCGTGACCGGATCGCCTGTCCGCCGCCCCCTCTAAACTGGGAGCCCATGGTCGAGTCATCCGTTCCCGTCGTCGTTCCCGGCGGCACCGGCGGCGTCGACGACGACCTGCTCGAGGGGCTCAACCCCCCGCAGCGCGAGGCCGTGACCTACCGCGGACCGGCGCTGCTGATCGTGGCAGGGGCAGGGTCGGGCAAGACCCGCGTGCTCACGCACCGCATCGCGTCGCTGCTGCGTCGCCGCGAGGCGTGGCCGAGTCAGATCCTCGCGATCACGTTCACGAACAAGGCCGCCGGCGAGATGCGCGAACGCGTCGGCCAGCTGGTCGGCGAGAGCGCCCGCGGCATGTGGATCTCGACCTTCCACTCGGCGTGCGTGCGCATCCTGCGGCGCGAGGCCGAGAACTTCGGCTTCACCTCGTCGTTCACGATCTACGACTCCGGCGACTCCCGCGCGCTCATCAAGCGCCTTGTGAAAGACCGCGAGGCCGAGCGCTTCGGACTCAGCCCCGCGGGCGTGCAGGGCCGCATCTCCCGCCTCAAGAACGAACTGACGGATGCCGCGGCTTTCGCCCGCCAGGCCAACCTCTCCGACCCCGCCGAACGCCTCTTCTCCGAGCTCTTCGGCGACTACGAGCGCGCGCTGCAGCGGGCAAACGCCTTCGACTTCGACGACCTGATCGCGCAGACCGTTTACCTCTTCCGCGCGTTCCCGGCGGTCGCCGACGCCTACCGCAAGCGGTTCCGGCACATCCTCGTCGACGAGTACCAGGACACCAACGCGGCCCAGTACGCACTCATCCACGAGCTCACCCGCCCCGTCGTCGGCGCCGCCGAGGCGTATTCCAGTGGCGGCATGATGATCTTCGAACCCGAGCACGCGCCCGAGCTCGAGGGCGCGTCGCTGACGGTCGTGGGCGACTCCGACCAGTCGATCTACGCGTTCCGCGGCGCCGACATCCGCAACATCAGCGAGTTCGAACGCGACTTCCCCGGCGCCCGCGTCGTGCTGCTCGAGCAGAACTACCGGTCGACGCAGAACATCCTCTCCGCCGCCAACGCGGTCATCGGCCACAACTTCGACCGCAAGGCGAAGAACCTCTGGACCGACTCCGGCGCCGGCGAGCGCATCGTCGGATACACCGGCTACTCGCAGCACGACGAGGCCCAGTTCGTCGCGGACGAGATCGAGGCCATCCACCGCAGCGGCGTCGACTACTCCCAGGTCGCCGTCTTCTACCGCACCAACGCCCAGTCGCGTGCGCTCGAAGAGATCCTCATCCGCGCTGCCGTGCCCTACAAGATCATGGGCGGCACCAAGTTCTACGAGCGCGCCGAGATCAAGGACGCCCTCGCCTACCTCACCGCCGTCGCCAACCCGGCCGACGAGATGGCGCTGCGCCGCATCGTCAACAAGCCCAAGCGCGGCATCGGCGACGTCTCCATCGAGACCATCAGCCGCTTCGCCGCCGACCGCGGCATCACCTTCCGCGAGGCACTCGGCCACGCCGGCGACCTCGGCGTCGGCCCCAAGCTGCAGACCGCCATCACCCATCTGCACGGCGTGCTGGGTGCGGCATCCGAGATCATGCTGCCCGCCACCGGCGAAGTGGCCCCGCCCACCGCCGTCGCCGACGGGCTCTCGCTGCTGCTGGGACGCAGCGGCTACCTCGACGCGCTGCGCATGAGCCGCGACCCGCAAGACGAGGCGCGCGTCGAGAACCTCGACGAGTTCGTCGCCGTCGCCCGCGAGTTCGCGCGCAACAACCCCGACGGCACCGTCATCGACTTCCTCGCCGAGGTCGCCCTCGTCTCCGACGCCGACGACCTCGACGACGCCTCCGGCTCGGTCTCGCTCATGACCCTGCACACCGCCAAGGGTCTCGAGTACGACGCCGTCTTCATCACCGGCGTCGAGGAAGACCTGCTGCCGCACCGCATCTCGGCCGGCGAGCCCGGCGGCCCCGCCGAAGAGCGCCGCCTCTTCTACGTCGGCGTCACCCGCGCGCGCAAGCGGCTCTACCTCTCCCTCGCCATGACCCGCGCGCAGTTCGGCGAGATCGCCTCCGCCGTGCCGAGCCGCTTCCTGCAGGAGATCCCCGCCGACCTCGTCGACTGGCGCCAATCGCCCGCCGACCTCGTGCGCCAGGCTCCGCCCCGGTTCGGCGGCGGCTCGGGCTCCCGCGGCGGATTCCGCAACGACACCCCCGCGCTCCTGCCGAAGTCCACCTCGCTCGACCGCTTCGCGAACAAGGTGCCCGCGAAAGTGCGTGACAACGGCGACATGGAACTCGCGGCGGGCGACCGCATCCGTCACGACGACTTCGGCGAGGGACGCGTCGACGCGGTCACCGGTGAGGGCGCGAAGCGCATCGCGCACGTGCGCTTCGACTCGGGGGCGGCCAAGAAGCTGCTCGTCAAGATCGCGCCGATCGAGAAGATCTGACGCGTTCACCGGCCGTCGGCCGCCGCGCCCACAACTGTCCACACCACCGATAGGGCCCGTCCGAGCCCCGACGTAGGCTGTGCCCATGGCCCTCTTCTCCCGACGCCCCGCGCCGAACGCCGCTTCCGAATCGACGGATGTCGCGGCCCCCGCGCCGACGGGCGAGATCGCCGCCGCATCGGCTGTCGGCACTGCTGCCGGCAACACCACCGACGGCACCGCTTCCGGTGAGGGCGACATCACCGCGGCCGCCGCAGCAGCCTCCATCGCCGACGCCGTTCCCGAAGTGTCGATCTCGATCTCCACGTTCGGTGGGCCGGGCGCCGCGCCGGCCGCCGTTCCGGCGCCGGCACCCTTCACGCTGCCCTCGCCCGAGATGCCCGCCGTCACCGAGGCCGTGCCCGGCATGCCCGACAACGTGCTGCTCAAGGCGGCGCTCGCCGCCCTGGTCGCCGACGCGCCGGCGCCCCAGCTCATGAACGTCGCCCGTCAGCTGCTGCAGGGGCACCTCTACCTGCGGGTCAAGGGCGACGCCCGCGCCCTCGTCGACGCGGGCAAGGAGTTGCCGCTGTCGATCGCGACCCGCGGCGACGAGCGGTTCGCGCTCGTCTTCTCAGGCGGCGAGGCGCTGCGAGACGCCGTGAATGCCGACGGCGACACCGACACATCCGCCGTCTCGAAGCCCGCGATCGAGGTGCTGAACGAGGTGCTCACCGATGACTTCGCGGGCATCGCGATCGACCACGCCTCCACTCCGCATTCCGCGATCCTGCCGCGGCAGCTGCTCGAGCGTGCGCTGGTCGACCTCGACCCCGAGCTCGCCGTCAAGACCCTGCTGCTCGGTGCTCGGGATGCCGCCACCCCCGCCGCCGTCGCCGGTGTGCTCGTCAGCGCGCCCCTGTGGCTCGCCGCCCGCACCACCGAGTCGGGCGACATGGGCATCGCGGAGGTGCACACCGAAGACGGCACCCGCTACATCGAGGTGTTCTCGCACCCGCTCGAGCTCATCGCGCTCGGCCGCGGCGACGAGCCCGTGCAGATCACGGGCCCGCAGCTCGGCGCCGCGCTGCGCAGTGACGACGGCATCACCGGAGTCATTGTGGATCCGGCCGGACCGTGGATCTCCCTCACCCGCACCGACCTCGCCGCCGTACTCGCGCTCGATGCGCCCTAAGGTCCCGGCGCTCCCGCGCGATGCGCCCTAAGGTGAGGCCATGTCCGGCGACAGACTGACCCTCATCGTCCCGGGGCCCCACGGCGATCGGGAGATCTCGCTGTCGAGCCCCGACCGCGTCATCTGGGCGGAATCGGGCATCACCAAGCGGGAGCTCGCCGAATACCTCATCGCCGTGGCGGGGCCTTTCCTTGAGGCGAACGGGCAGCGCCCGGTGTCGCTCGAGCGGTTTCCCGGCGGCATCGACGGCGACAGCTTCTTCTCCAAGAATCCGCCCAAGGGCGCCCCCGCGTACGTGGAAGCGGTCGACGTCACCTACCCGAGCGGACGGGTGCACCCGCAGCTCGTGCTCACCGAGCCCGCGGCCGTCGTGTGGGCGGCGCAGATGAACACCGTCGTCTTCCACCCGTGGGCCTCGCTCGCCGCGGCGCCCGACCTCCCCGTCGAGCTGCGCATCGACCTCGACCCGCAGTCAGGCACCGGCTTCCGCGAGGCCGCGGCCGTCGCGCCCGTGCTGCGCGAGCTGCTCGCGGACGCCGGGTTGACGGCGTGGCTGAAGACGAGCGGGAACCGCGGCATCCATGTCTTCTGTCCCATCGAGCCGACGCATGAGTTCCTGGATGTGCGCCACGCCGTCATCGCGGTGGCGCGCGAGCTGGAACGACGGCTCCCCGACCAGGTCACGACAGCGTGGTGGAAGGAAGAGCGCGGGCAGCGCATCTTCGTCGACTTCAACCAGGCCAACCGCGACCGCACGATGGCGGGTGCCTACAGCCCGCGCGCGACGGCGGCCGCGACGGTGTCGACGCCGCTGCGGTGGGACGAGCTCGATGGTCTCGACCCGCACACCTTCACCGTGCAGAGCGTGCCCGAGCGCCTCGCCGCGGTCGGCGACCCCTGGGAAGGGTTCGCGGCCGCGCCGGGTCGCATCGACGTGCTTCTCGACTGGTGGCAGCGCGACCTCGAGGCCGGGCTTGGCGAGCTTCCGTTCCCGCCCGAGTTCCCCAAGATGCCCGGCGAGCCGCCGCGCGTGCAGCCCAGCCGCGCGAAGAAGGACTGACCCGCGGGCGCACCCCGCCCCCTATCGCCGAATCCACTCGCGCGAGCCGAATCCCTGCTTCACCTGCGACGGGATGACGTGGACTCGACGCCCACCCGTGGATTCGGCGGTAACGGGGGCAGCGCCCGCGCGGCGCTCAGTCGAGAACGGCGGCGAGATCGTACGCCGCGATCTGCTCGAGCTGCGCGAAGGTGCACGACGCGGCATCCCGATCGGGACGCCATCTCTCGAACTGCACCGTATGCCGGAACCGAGCTCCCTCGAGCTGGTCGTAGCGCACCTCGAGCACGCGCTCGGGCCGCAGGCGCACGAACGAGACATCCTTCGAACCGGTGAACCTCGACCGTTCGCCCGCACCCGTCACGACCTCTCCGTCGGCGTCGCGCTCGACGAGCGGGGCAAGCTCGTCGACGAGCTCGAGCCGGCGCGCCGCGGTGAACGCCGACACCCCGCCGACCTGCCGCAGCTCGCCGTCATCGCCGTACAGTCCGACCAGCAGCGACCCGACGCCCGCGCCCGACGCATGCACGCGGTAGCCGAGCGCGACGACATCGGCCGTGCGCGCATGCTTGATCTTCAGCATCGTGCGCTTGCCCGGCGCATACGGCTCATCGAGCCGCTTCGCGACGACACCGTCGAGCCCCGCCCCCTCGAACTCGGCCAGCCAGCGACCGGCGACATCGGCGTCGAGGGTGGTACGGGTCAGATGAACCGGATGCCCCACCCCGGCCAGCATCCGTTCGAGCCGCGCGCGGCGCTCACGGAAGGGCGCATCGACCAGCGGGTCGTCGCCCTCCGCGATCAGGTCGAACGCGATCAGCATCGCGGGGGTCTCCGTGGCGAGGCGCGTGACACGCGACGCCGCCGGATGGATGCGGGCGCTCAGCGCCTCCCAGTCGAGCCGCTGTGCACCCGGCTCCCCGGTCGCGACGACCAGCTCGCCGTCGATCACGCACGGGCCGGGCAGCACCCGGGGGAGCGCATCGACGATCTCGGGGAAGTAGCGGGTCAGCGGCTTCGCGCCACGTGACGCCAGCTCGACCTCGGTGCCGTCCCACGCGGCGAGCACGCGGAAACCATCCCACTTCGGCTCGAACGAGAGGCCCGCGGCATCCGGGATCGCATCGACACCCTTGGCGAGCATCGGCGCCGGCACGTCGTAGCGCATAGTCACCTCGCCTTCGCCCGCGCCCACCGGGCGGGCAGCTGCGGGCCGTCCCAGACCTGCACCGCCCCCCACACGACCGCCGTGATCGGCACGGCGAGCACAGCCCCGATCACGCCGCCGAGCACCGTTCCGACCGTCAACGCGATGAGGACGACGAACGCGTGCAGCCTCATGGAGCGCCCCATGAGCACCGGCTGCAGGAAGTTGCCCTCCAGCTGGTTCACGAGCACCACCACGCCGACGACGAGCAGGGCGTTGACCCAGCCGTTCGCGACGAGTGCGACGAGTGCCGCGAGGATGCCCGCGACCGTCGCTCCCACGATCGGGATGAACGCGAGCAGGAAGACGAGCACCGCCAGCGGGATCGCGAGGGGCACCTGCAGGATCAGGAGGCCGATGAGGATACCGACCGCATCGACCGCCGCGACCGCCGCCGTGCCGCGCACGTACGACCCGAGCACCGACACCGTCTTGGTGCCGATGCGGCGCGCCCGCGCGTAGTGCGCTCCCTCGAAGGGGCGCAGCAGGAAGCTCCACATGCGTGCGCCGTCCTTCAGGAAGAAGAACAGCACGACGACCAGCAGCACGAGCGAGGTGAGGAACGTCGCCACCGCGCTCACGCCCGCGAGCGCGCCCGAGCCGAACTGCGCGCTCGTCACGAATCCGCGCGCGGCGGTCAGCCAGTCATCGATCTGCGCGGCGTCGATCGCGATCGGCAGTGTCGCGATCCACTCCAGGAAGTGCTCGAACCCGCTCTGCGCCTGCGTCGACAGTTCGTCGAACTGGTCCCGCACGGCCCAGACGATCAGCCAACCGACGAGGCTGAGCAGCACGAGGATCGTGAACAGCGTGATCAGGGTGGCCGCGACATCCGGCACCCCTCGGCGCCGCATCGCGCCCATCACCGGCGCGAACGCCGACGCGAGGATCAGTGCCAGCAGCAGCGGGATGACCACCACCGTCAACGAGCGGATGCCCCAGATCGCCCCCGCGAGCAGCGCCACCACGACGATGATCTGCAGCGCCCGCGTCGCGAGCGTGCCGAAGCCGTCGGTCCACAGCGCGGCGAGGCGGGAGCGTGGCGAGAGGGGCGGAAGGTCGGGCGCGGTGATGGCGCGCGCGGTCGGCGGAGCGGAGCGTCGTCGTCGGAGCAGTCCCATGCCCCGACGCTAGCGTTCGTGCGGCGGGTGAGACAGGGGGTTGCCTGGGCGGGGCGATAGGCGGCGGGCCGAATCAACGTCTGCGCGTCGATTCCATGCGTCACCGCGGGTA
>NZ_JYIY01000061.1 GCF_000956535.1 Microbacterium ginsengisoli
GGTCGCGGGCTCGGTGTCGCCGCACCGGCCTAGGCTCGCTCGTCGGAGGCGACGATGGACGACAGGTACGGCGGCGATGTGCTGGCGGCGGGCTGGCGCGAGCGCGGCCGGCGGGTCGTCCCCGACGTGCCCGCGGCACGCGATCTCGTCGTCGAGGTCGCCGCCGACGGCTTCTGCGGCGCGGTCGTCGCGGTGCGCAGCGGCATGGTCGAGCTCGAAGACCGCCGCGGCGCGGTACGGGTCTTCCCGCTCGGCAGCGGCTTCCTCATCGACGGCGAGCCCGTGCGGCTCGTCGCCCCGGTCGCCGCCGCCCCCACGGCACCCCGCCGGTCGGCGTCGGGATCGATCGCGGTCGAGAACCATCAGGCGCGCGTCGCACGACCGAGTCGCATCCTCGTCGAGGGCCGCCACGACGCCGAGCTCGTCGAGAAGGTGTGGGGGCATGACCTCCGAGTCGACGGCGTCGTCGTCGAGTACCTCGAGGGCGTCGACCACCTCGCCGCCCTGCTCGACGCGGAGCCTCCGGCATCCGATCGCCGGTACGGCGTGCTCGTCGACCACCTCGTCGCGGGATCGAAGGAGTCGCGCATCGCCGAGGGCGTGGCCCGCGGCCGGCACGGCGCGCATGTGCGAATCGTCGGGCACCCGTTCATCGACGTGTGGCAGTGCGTGAAGCCCGCCGCCGTCGGCATCGCCCGCTGGCCCGAAGTGCCGCGCGGCATCGAGTGGAAGGTCGGCGTGTGCCGGGCGCTCGGCTGGCCCGCCGACGACCAGGCCGACATCGCCGCGGCGTGGCAGCGCATCCTGGCGGGCGTGCACACCTACCGCGATCTGGAGCCCGCGCTGCTCGGCCGCGTCGAGGAGCTCATCGACTTCGTCACGGCGTGAGGCGGGGGAGAGCAGTCGTTAGCCTGGACGGATGACCGATCCGGCGCCCGTGTTCCGTGACTCGCCCGTCTCGTTCGTGCGTCGCGGCGGCCGCATGTCCGACGCCCAGACCCGCGCCTGGAACGAGCTCGCACCGCGCTACGTGCTTCCGGTCGAGCGCGTTGTCGCCACGACGAGCGTCGCCGCCGGCAGCGCCGTCGATCCGGCCGAGGTCTACGGTCGACGGGCGTCGCTCATCGTCGAGATCGGCTCCGGTCAGGGGCACGCGATCGTGCACGCCGCCCGCACCCGGCCGGCCGACGACTTCCTCGCCGTCGAGGTGTTCAAGGCGGGGCTCGCGCGCACAATGCTCGACGCGGATGCCGCCTCCCTCACCAATCTGCGCCTGGTCGAGGCGAACGCGCCCGAGGTGCTCGAGCATCTGCTGCCCGCGGCATCCGTCGCCGAGGTGTGGGTGTTCTTCCCCGACCCGTGGCACAAGGTCAAGCACCACAAGCGGCGGCTCGTGGCGCCCGGCTTCCCCGAGATCGTGCGCGCCGCGCTCGCCCCCGGGGGTGCGCTGCGCCTCGCGACCGACTGGGAGGACTACGCATTGCAGATGCGCGAGGTGCTCGACGCCGCAGACGGGTTCGAACGCGGCTTCCCGGGGGAGTGGGCGGAGCGGTTCGACGGCCGTGTCGAGACGGCCTTCGAGCGCAAGGGCGCACGGGCGGGACGCGACATCCGCGATCTGGTCTACCGCGCGGTCTGAGTGGCGACCGTCGGCGCATACGGGATGCCGCCTGAGGGCGTGCTGAAGAGGCGTTCGCGGCGGAATCATGCCATCATCCATTGACACCATCGGCTCCACCGGCGCGCTCGTCGCGCGCCCCACAACGGACTCGTCTTGCCGCGCTGCGGCGGCGGAAGGGACGTCGTGACGACTTCTGGCGACCACGACCTGCGCGGCGCTGCGGGCTCTCTCCCGCCGGCCGCGACCGTGGCGTCCCCGCTGCGTCGGCGCGCCGTGCGCGCCTGGCAGGGGCTGCTCGACTGGTTCGAGGAGACCTCTCAGCCGAACCCGGCGGTGCGCCCGGTCACGGCCCGCGCGGTGCGCGCCGTCGTCGGCGTGTGGGCGCTGGGGCGTGGGGTCAACTTCCTGCTGATGTTCGTCATGTACGAGCTCGCGCACGCCTTCGGTTGGGCGTTCGGCCCCAACGCGCAGCGGGTGACGACGTTCCTGCAGTTCCTCTCCGACTGGGACGGCGCCCGCTACGGCCGCGTCTCGCAGATCGGCTATCCGACGCAGCTGCCACTCGACGCGTACGGCGCGGTCGTGCCGAACGACTGGGCGTTCCTGCCGGTTTTCCCCTGGCTCGAGCGCATCATCTCGGATGCCACGGGCATCCCGTGGCAGATCGTCGGCATCTCGATCGCCGTGCTCGCCAGCGGCGGTGCGACCATCATGCTCTTCCTGCTGCTGCGGGCTGTCACCTCGCCGACGGCGGCCTGGTGGGGTGCGGTGCTCTTCAGCTTCGGCCCGATGTCGTTCATCTTCGTCGTCGGCTACGCGGAGTCGCTCTACCTCTTCCTGCTGTTCGCTGCGATGCTCCTCGCCGTCAAGCGGCGCTATCTGTGGATCATCCCGATCGGGCTCGTCGCGTCGTACACGCGGCCGGGCATCCTGGCGTTCGCGCTCGGTCTCGGGATCGTGTTCGTGACGCGATGGTTCCGTCGCAAGGTCGATCCGTTCCCGCCGTCGCAGCTCGTGAGCCTGATGATCACGGGTCTCGTGCTCGCCGGTGCCGGCCTGTCGTGGTCGTGGATCGCCGACGCCGTCACCGGCACGCCCCACGCGTACCTGCTCACCGAGACGAGCTGGTGGGTGCCGTTTGTCGGGGAGGGGCATTTCGCACCCTTCACCCCGTGGTTCCGCATGGCGTGGACGTTCACGGGCATCATCGGCGTCGTGCTCGTCGCCGCGCTGATCGCGGCGTTCCTGCTGTGGATCTTCTCCCGCCCGGTGCGCAGGCTCGGCATGGTCGTCGCGACCTACGGGTTCGGCTATGGCGTCTACCTGTTCGCAGTGTTCCTGCCGCAGCAGAGCATCTTCCGGCTGCTGCTGCCGATGACCCCGATGCTCGGCGACGAGCGGCTCTCATCGACCCGCCGCCGCCGCATCATCAGCCTCGTCGCGGCGCTCGTCGGCCAGGTGCTCGCGGTGTTGCTGCTGTGGACGATCGGGTTCCCGTAAAGCCCCCGTTCAGCGTCGTGAGGTCGCCGTCGCTGTCGGCGGATGCCGCGGCGGACTGGTAATCTCGACCGGTACGCCTCCGTAGCTCAGGGGATAGAGCGTTGGTTTCCGGTACCAAAGGTCGCAGGTTCGATTCCTGTCGGGGGCACAGTTCACGGGGCGGGTGCCGCCCGCCGCGTCACACGCTCTATGCGGCGTAGGACGTCACCCGTACCGGCACCCGCGCCACCCTCCGCACGCTCCAGACGAGCAGCGTCACGAGCAGGATGTTGCGCACGCTGAGCACGGCGATGCCGAGCGGGTGCGCCGACCAGATCAGGTCGTAGATGATCGGGTAGATCAGCTGGGTGAGCAGCAGCACGGCGCCGCCGAGGCGCAGTCCGGTGCGCAGGCGGGTGCCGTCGACGGCGGCCCACAGCACGAACGGCGCGATGATCCAGTCGAGGAACTGCGGCGAGCCGACCTTGTTGGTGACGATGAGTACCAGCACGAGCGCGAGGGCGAGCGGCGGCAGCAGCTGCACGAGATGCGCGCCGCGCACGCTCTTCCACGCGCCGAGGGCGAGCACGGCGAGGGCGGCGATGGCGAGCAGCGGCGTGAGCAGTGCCGCCACGAAGGTCACGCCGGGGCCGGTCACCTCGAACGTGATGATGTCGGCGTTGTAGGCGACGTGGAAGCCGCCGACGTGCAGCGCCGCGAGCCAGGTGAACGGTGTCGCCGCGGTCGATTCGACCTGCAGCCCGCGCCCGAACTGCGACGACAGGAAGCCGAACACGTTGCCCGCTCCTCCCAACGCGAACAGCGTCGCGATCACGACGACGGTCACGCCGAGCGCCGCCGCCACGACGCGCACCCGCGTGCCGCGCCGGGCCACCACGAGCGCGCCGACGAGGGCGGCCGGCCAGATCTTGATCCAGGCGCCAGCGGTCAGCAGGGCAGACGACACGGTCGGCACGCGGAATGCGAGCAGCAGCGCGATGATCGCGAGCGGCACCGTCACCGCGTCGATGCGGAACATGCCGACCGGGCCGAGGCAGGCGATGAACGCCAGCCAGGTCAGCGCCGCGCGGGCGCGCCAGGGGGCCTTGCCGCCGTGCACGATCAGGGCGAACACGAGCCCGTTCAGCAGCGTGATGAGCACCGCCCAGCCAAACGTGTAGCCCGCGATCCACGCGAACGCCCACGCGGCGATCATCGGCACGAGGGCGAGCTGCGGGTACACCCACGGCTCGGTCACCCCGACGATCGGGCCGCCGGTGAGCGCCTGCGACGACCACGGTTCGTAGACGTTGTACACGTCGCCCATCGGCTGGCTCGGCAGCGTCCAGCCGAGCACGATCACGAGGGCGTGGGCGGCGAGGAACCATCCCCACAGGGTCAGGGTGCGTCGAGACATCGCCGCTCAGCGTAATCGGATGCCGCGTCACGCCGCGTGCGGCAGCACCACCCAGACACTCGCGCCGCCGGCTGGCGATTCGGCGATGCCGATGCGGCCGTGGTGTCCTTCGACGATGCGACGGCAGGTCGACAGACCGATGCCGAGGCCCGCGACATCCGTCTGGTCACCGCGCTCCATGAGTCCGAACACCTTCTCGCGCTGCGGCTCGGGGATGCCCGGACCGTTGTCGTCGACGGTGATGCGCGACCCGTCGGGGAGGGGTTCGACGCGCACGATGATGTGCGGCGCGTCGGAGGTGGTCGCACTGAACTTCACCGCGTTCGCGACGAGGTTCTGCAGCAGTCCGCGCAGCAGGGTCGGGTCGGCGACGACCGGCGCCGGGGCGTCGACCTCGATCGTGGCGCCCGTCTGTGCGAGCGGGGTGTCGAGGTCGTCGATGACGGCGGCCATGACGTCCTCGACGTCGACGGCGGCGACCCGCGGCACCTCGCCGCCCACGCGGGCGAAGTCGAGCAGGTCGCTGATCATCGTCGACATGCGGTCGGCGGCGGCCTCGGCGCGCGCGAGCGCACGGCTCGCCTGCGGGGCATCCGCGAGCTCGGGGCTGTCGGCGGCGAGCTCGATGAACCCCGACAGCGCCATGAGCGGGTTGCGCAGGTCGTGGCTGATGCGGCCGGCGAACTGTTCGAGCTCGTGGTTCGAGGTCTGCAGCTCACGGGTGACGCGGCGCAGCTCGAGCACGTCGACGACCTGGTGGGCGAGGATGTCGAGGGTCGCCGCGTGCTCGGGGGAGAGCTCGCCGACCTCTTCGTCGAAGATGCAGAGCGTGCCGATGGCGATGCCGGCGGGCGTGATGAGCGGGCTCGACGCGTAGAAGCGCACGTTGCCGATGACGCCCGTCACGAACGGATTGGCGGAGAACCGGTCGTCGAGGCGGGCATCCGACACGATCACGCGTCCGGGCTGCTCGAGCACGACCGCGCACATCGAGTCCTCCCGCGAGCAGACGGCGGCGGTGAAGCCCACCGCGGCGATCTGATGCTGGAAGCGGTCGTCGATGATGTTGATCACGGCCGTCGGCACGCCGCAGATGGTCGCGGCCAGTTGCACGAGACCCTGCAGGTCTGCTTCGGGCGGGTCGTCGAGCAGCTCGTAGTCAGCGATCGTCTGGCGGCGCGTGACGTCGTGTGCAGTCGACAAGGTCGGGCCCTCCCGTCGGGTGGCACCAGATTAGCGGTCTGCGCGCGCTCGGGGTGCGCGCAGCGGGCCACTCAGTCGGATGCCGCGGCGCGCCCGTAGAGCTCGGCGACCAGCGCGTCCACGCGCGCCCGGATCTCGTCGCGCACCTGCCGCACGACCTCGATCGGCTGGCCGGCGGGGTCGGTGAGCTCCCAGTCCTCGTAGCGCTTGCCGGGGAAGATCGGGCAGGCGTCGCCGCACCCCATGGTGATGACCACATCGGCCTCGCGCACGGCGTCGGTCGTCAGCAGCTTCGGCTGGCGGGCGCCGAGGTCGATGCCGAGCTCGGCCATCGCCTCGACGGCGACCGGGTTGATCGTCTCCCGCGGCTCGGACCCCGCCGAGCGCACGTCGACCCGATCGCCCGCGATGGATTCGAGGTATCCGGCGGCCATCTGCGAGCGGCCGGCGTTGTGCACGCACACGAACAGCACGGTGGGGGTGGTCATGAGTCGGCTCCTGTTCCGGCGATCGCTGATCGCCGCTCGATGAGTAGGGTGTCGCGCCACGTGCCGGCGCGGGGTCCAAGGGTCGATCGTGCGATGCGCTCGCGGCGGCCGACGACGCGGAAACCGGCGGACTCGTGCAGGCGCAGGCTCGCGGCGTTCTCGGGGAAGATCGCCGACTGCACGGTCCAGTAGCCTGCGGCATCCGTCGCGTCGAGGAAGCGTGCGAGCAGGGTGCGACCGATCCCGCGCCCCCGGTGGGCGGGGGAGACGTAGATCGAATGCTCGATGACCCCGCGGTAGACGGGACGAGCCGAGACGGCGGATGCCGCCACCCACCCCACGACCTCGTCGTCGAGGGTCGCGACGAGTCGGGGTGCGGCGAGGCGTCCGCGATCGAAGGTCGCCCAGTCCGGCGTCGCCGTCTCGAACGTGGCGTCGCCGCCCGCGATGCCGGCCGCGAAGATCTGCTCGACGGCCGGCCAGTCGGCCGCGACGAGCGGTCGGATCTCGGTCACGCGCAACATCCTCCCGCATCGGCCCGGTCGGTCGAGCACACGCCGGTGGCCGGCAGGTCGAGCACGACGGCCCGCGCGGCGGCGAGGTCGCCGGCGAGCCACGCCGCGACCGACCGCACCTGCTCGTAGCCCGTGGCGAGCAGGAAGGTGGGGGCGCGACCGTAGGACTTCATGCCGACCGTGAAGAAGCCGGGCTCCGGATGCCGCAACTCGGCGAAGCCGTGGGGTGCGACCGTTCCGCAGCTGTGCAGGTTCGGGTCGATGAGCGGCGCGAGTCGACGGGGCGCTTCGCTCACCTCGTCGAAGTCAAGTCGGAGCTCGCGCGTGATCGTGAGGTCGGGTCGGAATCCGGTGGCGGCGACCACGAGATCGACGTCGAACGCGGCGGGCGCATCTGCGGTGACGCCACTGACCCGCACGCCGTCGCCCGCCGAGGACACCCGCTCGATGAGAAACCCGTCGCGCACCTCGACGACGCCGGCGTCGACGAGTGCGTCGAGGCGGGAGCCGAGCCGCTCGCGTTCGGGGAGGTCGTCGGCGGTCGACGGGCGCAGCGGCGGCCGTCGACGCACCCAGACCGCGCGGGTGCCCGGGGCGTCTTCTGAGAGTTCCGCGAGGGCGAGAAGAGTGTGCGCGGCCGAGTGGCCGGTTCCGACCACGGCGACCGAGCGTCCGGCGAGCCGTGCCCGGTCGCGACCGAGCACGTCGGGCAGGGGCGGGAGCACGAACGAGCCCACCTCGTCGAGGCCCAGCGGAGGCAGCCCGTCGCCGCCGATGGGGTTGGGGGTGTCGAGGGTTCCGGAGGCGTCGATCACGGCGCGGGCGAGCACGGACTCGACCTCACCGGTCGCTCGCCGCACCCGCACGACGAACGGGGCGTCGCCACGGCAGTCGCTGCGGGTGCGGTCGCGGCCGAGACGGGTGACGGCGACGACGCGCGCGCCCGTGGTGATGCGAGGGGAGAGTGCCGCGGTCTGCGCGAGCGGTTCGAGGTAGCGGGTGACGACGTCGGCTCCGGTGGGCACCTCGTCGGGGTCGGGCGCGAGCCATCCGGTCGGCGCGAGCAGACGCCCTGCGGCCGGATCGACGAGGTAGCGCCAGGGCGAGAAGAGGGCCACGTGGCCCCACGACCGCACCGCGGCCCCGGCCGACTCGCCCGCCTCGAACACGATCGTGTCGATCGATCTCTCGAGCAGATGCGCGGCGGCGGCGAGCCCGACCGGGCCCGCACCGATCACGACGACGGGATGCGTCGACGCGGCCGTGGCGCCGCGAGGGCGGGGCGTGAGGTCGAGGAGCGGCACGCGGCATCCTTTCATCGATGACGATCGATGCTCAGTATGCGGACATCTATCGATGACTGTCAATATCGACTAGCATCTATGCATGCCGACCATGCTTCCCCTGCTCGGGCAGGATGCCTGCGGCCTCGAGCTCGCCCGACCTGCCATCGAGGCGGACGCCGCAGAGGCGCTCGCGCTGCGGGTCAAGGCGCTCGCCGATCCGACCCGTCTGCGCCTGCTGTCGATCGTCGCCGCGGCGGAGGCCGGCGAGGCCTGCGTCTGCGACCTGACCGAACCGGTGGGTCTGAGTCAGCCCACGGTGTCGCACCACCTGCGCGTGCTCACCGATGCCGGATTCCTCGAGCGCACGAAGCGCGGCACCTGGGCCTACTACCGACTCGTCGACGGCTCGCTCGACGCGCTCACCGCGCGCATCGCCGCGATCTGAGAATGACGACGCCCGCCTCCGAAGAGGCGGGCGTCGTGGTGTCTGCGGTGATTACTTGCCGCAGGTGCAGCTGTCGCCGCAGTTGCAGGTGTCGCCGTTGGCGGTGCAGTTGCAGGCGTGCTGGGCGACGGGAAGCGTCGTGGTCTCTGTCATGGGCGTGTCCTCTCGGTGGTGGGTCGTGCGTCAGGAGCGCACGAGTCGGGCGATGGCGGCGCTGGCCTCGGTGAGCTTCTCCTCCAGGTCACCGTGCTCGCCCGCGTGGGCGACGCAGTGGTGGAGGTGATCGTCGAGCAGCGACAAGGCGACCGATTCGAGCGCGCTCGTCACGGCCGACACCTGGGTGAGGATGTCGATGCAGTAGCGGTCTTCGTCGATCATCTTTCCGATGCCGCGCACCTGACCCTCGATGCGCTTGAGTCGTCGCTCCAGCGACGGCTTGTCATCGATGTAGCCCGGATGCGTGGTCTCCATGCGACCGACGATACCCCATCGAGGTATTCCGGGCGGGGACAGATCGCCGTGAAAATGACGCCCCCCGCCCGACGGGAAATTTCTCTACAGTTCGTGGAGTAATGTGTGCGCTCGTGATGTCCGATCCCGCCGCCGCGACCGCCGTCACCGTCATCTTCGCCCTCGTGCTCGTGCACGCCGTGGTGCGGGCTGTCGTCGCCTTCGGCTGGGTCGACCGCGTCTCCAACCTCGTGCACGCCGTCATGGCGGTCGTGATGCTCGCGATGCCGTGGTCGTGGTACGCCGTGTTCCCCGTCGCCGCCCAGATCGCGTTCTTCACCGCGGCGACGTTCTGGTATCTCTACCTCGCGCTCTTCCGCCCCTCCGTCGCCGCGGCCCCAGCCACCGACCACCACCGTCACCCGGCCGTGCTCGTGTACCACGCCGTCATGATGCTCGCGATGGTGTGGATGGCCGTCGCGATGACGCCGGTGGCCGCGGCATCCGGGATGGACGACATGGGCGGCATGTCGATGGGCCACGGCGTGGACAGCATGCCGATGACCGGCTCGGCCGACTGGGCGCTCGTGATCACGTGGGCGTTCGGGCTCCTGTTCGTCGTCGCCGCGCTCTGGTTTCTCGTCGCCGCACTGCGACGCGCGATCACCGCCACCCGCCTGTCCGGGCATGCCGGGATCGTGATTCTCGACACGCTCGCGACCGCTCTCATGGCGGCCGGCATGGCCTGCTCCCTCCTCCTCCTCATGACGTGACGGCCCGCGCCGACCTCGTACCCCGAAAGGACCCCTCATGCGATCACGTTCCACCCGTCGACCGGCGCGGCTCTTCTTCCGCATCGCCGCCGGTGCCGCCGTCGGCCTCGCCGGCGTGCTGCTGACCGCGACCGCCGCGTCCGCGCACATCCACGTCGACGGCACCGACGCGACCCGGGGCGGCGAGGGCGTGCTCACGTTCCGCGTGCCCAGCGAGTCCGACACCGCGTCGACGGTGGGTGTGCAGATCACCTTCCCCACCGATACCCCGATCGCCGGTGCCTCCACGCAGCCGAAGCCGGGCTGGACCGCCACGATCACGACCGCCAAGGCATCGACCCCCATCCAGACCGATGACGGACCCGTCGACAGCTACGTCACGCAGGTGACGTGGAAGGCCGACAGCGCGGCGGCGGGCATCGCGCCCGGCGAGTTCGACACCTTCGCCGTAGCGGTCGGACCGCTGCGGGCCGTGGCATCCGTCTCGTTCCCGGCGCTGCAGACCTACAGCGACGGCTCGCAGGTGAACTGGAACGAACAGGCCACCGGCGGCGTCGAGCCCGAGCACCCCGCGCCCACCCTGACACTCGCGGCGCAGTCGGACGCTCCCCCCCGACGCCGACTGCAGAAGCTGCCTCGGTCGACGGCGGCTCGACCGCATCGGCGCCCGCGTGGCCCGGTATCGTCGGTCTGATCGCCGGCGGCGTCGCGCTGGTGATCGCGATCGTCGCGATCGCCCGCACCTCTCGCAAGGAGACCCCGTCCGCGTGACGAACCTTCCCGCCCGGACCCGGCGTCCCCGCCGGGTCCGGGCGCTCCTGTTCGCGCTCGGCGCGCTGCTCGCCGCCGCGACCGTGCTGCTCGGCGCCGTTCCTGCCGACGCGCACGCCGTGCTCGTGCGATCGAGCCCGGTCGACGGCAGTCGGCTCGCCGCGGCTCCGGCGCGGGTCGTCCTGACCTTCGACGAGCCCGTGCAGCTCGTCGACGGCATGACGCGGGCCTTCTCGTCCTCGGGTACGCGCGTCGACACGGGAGACATCTCCCGCAGCGGCGGTGACACGCAGGTCGTCGTCCCGCTGACGCCCGATCTTCCCCGGGGCAGCTACACCGTCAGCTGGCGCGTCATCTCGGCCGACACCCACGTCGTGTCGGGCTCGATCTCGTTCGGCGTGCAGCAGGATGCCGCGTCCGCCGCGGCGACCGGTTCCGCCGCGCCCACCTCGCTCGACGTCGTCGCGCAGACCGCGACCGGACTCGGGTACGTCGGCGTCGTTCTCGCGCTCGGGGTCGCCCTGCTCGCGCGCCTGCTGTGGCCGGACACCTGGCGCCGTCGCCGCGTGCGGCTGCTCGTTCGGGCGGGAGGGGCGGCGCTGCTCGTCGGGGCGCTCGTCGACCTGCTGCTGCAAGGACCCCGCGCCGATGAGACCGGCTGGCACGGCGTGCTGCGGCTCGACGGTCTGGGCGAGACGCTCGCCGGCTCGTACGGGCAGTTGCTCGTCGCCCGCATCGTGCTCGCCGCCGTCGGCGTCGTGCTCGCCCGGTCGCTCGCGCGCCGCGCTGGGTTCGCCGCGTACTCGGTCGCGCAGTTCGGGGTGCTCGTCACCATCGCCCTCGCCGGGCACGCGGGTGTCGGCGCCGACGTCGTGCTCGCGGCCACCGCGGCCGTCGCCCACCTGGCCGCCATGGCTGCGTGGGCCGGGGGGCTGCTCCTCCTTCTGGTCGCCGTTCTCCCCGGCGTGACGGGCGCGCCTGACCTCGACCGCCTGCGCCTCGGCACCTGGTCGATCATCGCGTTCGTCTCGGTCGCCGTACTCGTCGTGTCGGGGGAGTACCAGGCGTGGCGCGAAGTGCAGCCGGTCGCCTCGCTCTGGTCGACCCCCTACGGTGTGACGCTGCTCGTCAAACTCGCGTTCGTCGCGATCGCGCTCGCCGGCGCGCTCGCCGCCCAACGGATGGTCGCTCGCCGACGTTCCGGCGCCGGCGCCGATGCGGCATCCGTCTCGGTCGTGCGCGTGCGCCGGTCGCTGCGGATCGAGGCGGTCGCCGTGGCCGCGGCCATCGTGGTGACGAGCGTGCTCACCGCCCTGCCGCCTGCCTCCGGTACCTACGGGCCCGCGGCGACCGTGACAGCCCCGGTCGGCGACACCGGTGCGACCGCCGTCGCGGAGCTCTCCACGACCCGCCACGGCCCGCTCGTGATCACCGTGCACGTCACCGATCGCAACGGCACCCGGGTCGATCCCGAACTCGTCACCGGCGTGCTCTCGTCGCCCGACAACGGGGTCGCCGGCATCGATGTCACCCTGACCCACGACGGGGCGTCGTGGGTCAGCACCGACGCCGTCGTACCGATCGCCGGGGCCTGGACGCTGCAGCTGACCGTCACGATCGATCAGGCGCACGCCTACGCGACCGCGACGACCTTCCGGGCGTGGTGAGCGCGGGTCAGCGCAGCGACGCGACCGCGCGCTCGTAGACCGGCGCGACCGGGGTGAGGCGACCGGCCAGCCGGCAGGGACGCTGGGCGAGGCGCTCGGCGCGCAGCTCGACAGTCACGTCGCCGGTCGCGCGACCGACCCGCACCAGCGCGTTCGCGAGGTGCACGGCACCCGCACGGCGGGAAGCCGCGTCATCGGCCGCGAGCTCGATCAGCAGGCTCGTCGATCGGCGCAGACGCTGCGCGGCGCCGCTGCGCGGCATGCAGGCGAGGTTGAGGTCGGCCAACCGCAGCACGAGCTCGTGGTGCGCCGACAGATGCGCCCGCTCGTGCGCGACGACCGCGCGCAGCTGTGCCGGGGTGAGTTCGCGCACGAGCCCCGCCGACACGGCCACGGTGTGGGGCTTCCCCGGGATCGCGCAGGCGAACACCTCGTCGGTGTCGCACACCAGCAGCTGCCAGTCGGATGCCGCCACGTGCACCGTGTGCGGCAGGGTCAGCACCGAGCCGCGATTGCGGCGCACCGCGTCGAGCACCTCCGCCGACCCCGACGCCACGATGACCACCGTGCCGCCGACGGCGAGGAGCGACATCCATGCGAAGACCGTCATGATGACCCCGGCCGCGCCGGACTCCGATCCTGACCCGGCGATCGCCAGCACCAGGCCGACGATGCCGGCACCGATCAGGCACGCGATGCCGCCGAGCACCGCGGTGAGCCAGAGCCCGAGGGCGAGGCGCGGCATCCGCACCTGCCAGCGACCGGCCGCGAGGGTGCGGGGAGCGAGCAGCACCACGGCGACGGCCGCGGCGAGCAGGACGAGGAGCGCGACCACGGTCAGCGCTTGCGGGGGGCGAGGGCCGACCGCAGCAGGTCGGCGTCGGTCTCGCTGAGGTCGCCGACGAACTTGAGGAGCACGGCGCGGCGGTCCTCGTTCTGGCTCAGCGCGTCGACCATGGTGCGGCTGGCGCTCTCGGCGGCGGTGAAGGTCGCGGCGAAGCGCTGCTTGCGCGGCGAGTCGCCCGATCGCACGACCTCGCCCTTCTCGGTCAGTCGCTCGAGGGCGGTGAGCACCGTCGTGTAGGCGGGTTCATCTCCGACGATCTCCTCCTGGATCTGCGCGGCCCCGACGGGTTCGTCGTGGGCGCGCAGCACCGTGAGGATCGCGGCCTCGAGCTCGCCCCTGCCGCGCGTGCGCACACCTGCCATCTGCGTACCTCCGTGCGTGATTCTACGAGATGTGGAGACAAGGATGCCGCGCCTCAACGCGCTAGACAAGACGTAGAGTTGTCTCCGACACATCGCCGATGGGCGCGCGCGGCGCGGTCGGCACGAGAACGAGGCGAATCATGACCCAGGACCTGGCCGACATCCAGCTGCTGCGCATCGACGGCATGACCTGCTCCCACTGCGAGCACTCCGTCACCGAGGCGCTCGTCGCCCTTCCCGAGATCGCCGCCGTCACCGCCGACGCCGCCGCCGGCACGGCGCGCATCGAGGCCGTCGGCGCCCTCGACCTCGACCGGATCGACGCGGCGGTGACCGAAGCCGGATACCGCCTGGTGCGGTGAGCTCCGCCGCCGCGGTGGCCGCGGCATCCGCCGACGAGCTGCCGGCCTACGAGACCGCCCGTGACACGCGGCGCGGCGCGGTGCTTCCCGCGCTCATCGTCGTCGCGCTGGTGATCATGCTCGGCACGCCGGTCGTCGTCGCGATCGTGCGCGGCGACACGAGCTACACGCAGCTGTTCCGGAGCTATCCGGGTCAGCTCACCGCGATCGCCGCGACTCTCGGGCGTGCGCTCGTCGACCTCGCCGGCTGGCTCACAGCCGGCTCGCTCGCGGTGCTGATGTTCCTGCTCGCGCGACCCGGCAAGGACCGCGTGATCATCGACGACCAGCCCGAATGGCACGTCGCCCGCTGGGCGTCGATCGCCTGGGCGGTGCTCGCCGCCGCGATGATCGTGATCGATGCGGCGGATGCCAACGGACTCAACGTGTTCGACGCGATCGGATCGCCGGCGCTCGGCTACCTGCTGCAGATCTCGTACCTGCCGGTCGCGTGGATCGTGGTCGCCGTGCTCGCCACCATCGCGGCCGTCGTCATCAACTTCGCCGTCACCTGGGTGGGACTTCTGATCCCGCTCTGGTGCAGTGCGATCGCTCTGCTGGCCCCGGTCGTGGTCGGTCAGATCCTCGTGGGTCCCGGTCACGACTTCGGCACCGATGCCGGAACCGTGCAGACCATCGCCGCGGCGGCACTGTTCGGAAGCGGCATCCTGCTCGCGCTCCGCGTCTGGCGGGGCCGACTGCTGCGGCCCGCCACGCTGCGACGCTTCTGGCTGCTGGGCGTCGTCGCCTGGGCCCTTGTCGCAGGAGCGGCGATCGTGCTCGCGTTCTTCAAGCTCGCCGGTCCCGGCGCCTGGGTGAACCCGACCTGGTACTTCGTGATCGCGCAGGGTGTCGTGCTCGCGGCGACCGGCGTGCTGCTGTTCGCGGGGTTCCGCGCCTTCCGGGCGGGTTCCCTGACGAGCCGCCGGGTGACGATCCTCGCGACCTCCATCGCCGCGTGCGGCGTCGCGTTCTTCGCCATCGCCGAGGCGATGATGCGGGTGCCTCCGCCGCAGTACTTCCTGCCGAGCGACATCACCGAGGTGTATCTCGGCTTCGACCTGCCGATCGCGCCGAACTTCCTCGTGCTGGCGACGAACTGGCGGCCGAACATCCTGTTCCTGGTGATCGCGGCGGCGGGCCTCTCCCTGTATTACGGGGCGCTGTGGCGCCTGCGGCGTCGCGGCGACCACTGGCCGCTCGGCCGCACGATCGCGTGGACCCTCGGATGGGTCACCATCGTGGTCGCGACCTCCTCGGGGTTCGGCCAGTACTCCGGTGCCCACTTCGGCATTCACATGATCGTGCACATGACGCTGAACATGCTCGGGCCGCTGCTGCTGGTCATGGGCGGCGTCGTGACCCTGCTGCTGCGTGCGACGACGCCGCATCGCCGCGGCGAGCCGGCCGGTCCGCATGAATGGCTCACCGAGCTGCTGCACTGGCCGGGGCTGCGCATCCTCTACAACCCGCTCGTCGTGTTCGTGCTGTACATCGCCTCGTACTACGGGCTGTACCTGTCGGGCCTGTTCGAGGCGATCATCCGATACCACTGGGCCCACCAGGCGATGAACATCCACTTCCTGATCGCCGGGTACCTCTTCTACGGGCTCGTCATCGGCGTGGACCGCCCGCCGAGGCCGCTGCCGCCGATCGGCAAGCTGGGCTTCGTGCTCGCCGCGATGCCATTCCATGCCTTCTTCGGCATCATCCTGATGACCGCCTCGGTGCCGGTCGCCGAGAACTTCTACGCGACCCTCGACCTGCCCTGGAACCAGGACCTCATGGCCGCGCAGTACCTCGGTGGCGGCGTCGCGTGGGCGGGGGGAGAGATCCCGCTGATCATCGTCGTGGTGGCGCTCGGCATCCAGTGGGCCCGCCAGGACCAGCGCGAGGCCGCCCGCAAGGACCGCCACCTCGACAGCGGGCTCGACGACGACTTCGACGCCTACAACCGCATGCTCGCACGGCTGCAGGCCCGCGGGGGGACTGCTCCGGTGACGGATGCCGCACCCGCCGTTGCGGCGTCCACCGGCCCCGCCGCTCCGAGCGCCGCCGCCGACCCGGGGGAGACCCGCCCGTGACCACGCCCGTCGACACGCTGCCGCTCGCCGACCTCGACCGTGTCGAGCTCTCGATCGGCGGGATGACCTGCGCCGCCTGCGCGGGCCGGGTCGAACGCGCCCTGGGAAAGCTCGACGGCGTCACCGCATCGGTCAACTTCGCGACCGAGCGCGCCGTCGTGACGGGCCTCGCGCCGTCGGACGCCGATCAGGCGGTCGCGGCGGTCAAGAAGGCCGGGTACGAGGCATCCGTGCGGGTCGACGGAGACGACGAGTGGAGTCGACGTGCCGCGGTCGACCGCGTCACGAGCCTGCGTCGACGCCTGCTGGTGTCGGCGATCCTCACCGTGCCGCTGATGGACATCACCCTCGTGCTGGCGCTCGTGCCGGGCCTGCGCTTCCCGGGATGGGAGCTGCTGTGCGTGCTGCTGTCGCTGCCGGTCGTGACGTGGGCGGCGTGGCCATTCCATCGCGCGACCGCCCGCAACCTGCGTCACGGCTCGGTGACCATGGACACGCTCGTCTCGCTCGGCATCCTCGCCTCGTTCGGGTGGGCCGTCGCGACCATCCTCATGGGCGAGGGCGGGTCGTCGTACTGGATCGGCTACGGTCAGACCCCCGCGGGCGCGAGCGCCATCTATCTCGATGTCGCCGCGGGCATGACCACGTTCCAGCTCGCGGGCCGCTACTTCGAGTCGCGTTCGCGGCGCAAGGCGGGCGACGTGCTCGACGCGCTCGCCGCCCTCGCGCCCGACCGGGCGCGCGTCGTGCGCGACGGGGTCGAGGTCGTCGTGCCCTCGGGTCAGGTGCGCGTCGGCGAGCTCGTCGTCGTGCGGGCGGGGGAGACCATCCCCGTCGACGGACAGGTCGTCGAGGGGCGTGCGTTCGTCGACACGAGCACCGTCACCGGCGAGCCCGTGCCCCGCGAGACGACCGTCGGCGACCTCGCCGTCACCGGCACGACGAGCGCCGACGGGCGGCTCGTGCTGCGCGCAGTCGCGGTCGGCGCCCACACCCAGCTCGCTCAGATGACCGCGATCGCCGAGCGCGCGCAGGCCTCCAAGGCCCGCGTCGAAGCGCTCGTCGACCGCATCGTGCGCGTCTTCGTTCCGGTCGTGATCGCGCTCGCCATCGCCGTCGGCGTCGCGTGGCTCTGGGCCGGCGCCCAGCCCGCCCACGCGATCGGCGTCGGCATCTCGGTGCTCATCATCGCCTGCCCGTGCGCCCTCGGGCTCGCGACCCCCACCGCCCTCATGGTCGGCATCGGGCGCGGCGCCCAGCTCGGCATCCTCATCAAGGGGCAGAGCGCGCTCGAGGCCTCCGGCCGCATCGACACCGTCGTGCTCGACAAGACCGGAACCCTCACGCTCTCCACCCTCGTGATCGAGCAGCTGACCCTCGCGCCGGGAGCCGACCGGGTGCGCGTGCTGCAATGGGCCGCCGCCGTCGAGCAGGGGTCCGAGCACCCGGTGGCCGCCGCGATCGCCCGGTACGCCGCGGCATCCGTCGCAGATCTGCCGACCGTCACCGACTTCCGCACCATCCCTGGCCGGGGCGCCGCGGGCGTCATCGACGGCCGCGAGGTCGTCGTCGCGAGCGTGCCCCACGCGATCGACGAGCGGATGCCGCTCCCCGCCGACGTGCGCGACGCCGTCGACGACGCGACGGCATCCGGCCGTTCGAGCGTCGTGCTGGCCGCCGACGGTGTCGTGGAGGCGGTCTTCACTGTCGCGGACGAGGTGCGCCCGAGCGCGAAGGCCGCCGTCTCCCAGCTGCAGCGCATGGGGCTCTCGACCGTGTTGCTCACCGGCGACACCGCGGCCGCCGCGCGCCGCGTGGCCGACGAGCTCGGCATCTCCGAGGTGCGCGCCGAAGTCATGCCCGCCGACAAGGCCGGGGTCATCGCGGCGCTGCAGGCCGACGGGCACCGGGTCGCGATGGTCGGTGACGGCATCAACGACGCCGCCGCCCTCGGCACCGCCGATCTCGGCATGGCGGTGGTCTCCGGAACCGACATCGCGCTGAAGTCGGCCGACATCATCCTGGTGCGCGACGATCTGCGGGTGATCGCCGATGCGATCGCGCTGTCGCGGCGCACGCTGCGGACCATCCGCGGCAACCTGGTGTGGGCCTTCGGCTACAACGTTGCCGCGATCCCCCTGGCTGCGGCGGGCCTGTTGAACCCGCTGATCTCGGCCGCGGCGATGTCGCTGTCGTCGGTGCTGGTGGTCTGGAACAGCCTTCGCCTGCGGTCGGCGAAGGCGCGTCGCTAGCGGCATCCGGGGCGGATTCCACCGCCGTCATCCGGGCGTCACAAACCCGTGCGAGGATACCTCGGTGCAACGCTCCGTCCTCGCCGAACTCGACCTCGATCTCACCTCGACGACCGACCTGATCTTCCAGATCTCGGCCGCCCAGAACGTGCAGACCTCGAGTGAGAATCTGACGTTCCGTCAGGGTGAGCGCATCTACACCCCGACGGAGATCGTCGATCAGTCCGGCAGCCGCCTGCACCGTCTCACGGCCGAGGCGGGCGCCCTCGAGGTGCGCTACGACGCGATCGTGGAGGGGCAGTCCTCCAACGGTCACACGAGCGACCTCGAGGCGATCACCTACCTGCGGCCGAGCCGCTACTGCCAGTCCGACGAGGTGTTCACGCAGGCCCGACGCCAGTTCAAGGGCCTCACCGGCCACGACCTCATCGCCGCGGTGACCTCCTTCGTCTCGACGAGCACGACCTACACCCCGGGACTCAGCCTCGGCACCGACAGTGCGGTGACCACCCTCATGACCGGGCAGGGTGTCTGCCGTGACTACGCGCATGTGGTGATCGCGCTGCTGCGCGCGATGGACATGCCCGCCCGCTACACCGCGTGCTTCGCCCCGGGCCTTCGCCCGATGGACTTCCACGCCGTCGCCGAGGCCTATCACGACGGCGCCTGGTACGTCATCGACGCGACCCGCCTGGCGAACCGCCGCTCGCTCGTGCGCATCGCCACGGGGCGCGACGCGGCCGACTGCGCGTTCCTCAGCTATTACGGCGGCAACGTGCGGCTCGCCCGCATGAACGTCGACGCGTGGGTGACCGACGTCCCCGAGGGGCAGCCCGCCGAGGAGCTCGTCGACCCGGCCGTCGACGACCACGAGTCGCTCGTGCAGCTCGTCTGACGCGGAAGGATGCGCCGCGCCCGCCCGTAGACTTGTCGGGCTATGGATCCCGAAGCCCTCTCTACGCTCCTGCTCGATGTCGTCCGTCCCGCCGCCGAGCGGCGACGCGAGGGCGCGGGCGGCGAGCTCGCGGCATCCGACATCGTCCTCGAGCGTCCCAAGAACCGCGACCACGGCGACTGGGCCTCGAACATCGCGCTCAAGCTCGCCAAGGGCCTCGGGGCGAACCCGCGCGAGCTCGCGACCGAGATCGCCGACGCCCTGACGGCGGCGCCCGGTGTCGCGAGCGTCGAGGTGGCAGGCCCCGGCTTCATCAACATCCGACTGGATGCCGCGGCCGCCGGCGCACTCGCGAAGGTCATCGTCGAGGCGGGCGCCGCGTTCGGCACGAACGAGAGCCAGCACGGCAACACGATCAACCTGGAGTTCGTCAGCGCGAACCCGACCGGTCCGCTGCACATCGGCCACACGCGCTGGGCGGCGCTCGGCGACGCGGTGGCGCGACTGCTCCTCGCCAGCGGTGCGACGCTCGTGCGCGAGTTCTACATCAACGACGCCGGCGCGCAGATGGAGCGCTTCGGCCGCTCGGTGCTCGCCGCGGCCACCGGGGGAGAGGCACCCGAGGACGGCTACGCGGGCGCCTACATCGACGACCTCGGCCGCCGGGTGCTCGCCGCCCGCCCCGACATCGCCGACCTCGACGCCGACGAGGCGGTGATCGTCGCGCGCGATCTCGCCTACGAGTACCAGCTGGGCGAGATCCAGGCCTCGCTCGCGCGCTTCAACGTGCACTTCGACGTGTGGTTCTCCGAGCGCGTGCTGCACGCACAGCCCGAGGACGGCGGGCCGAGCCTCGTCGACGAGGCGGTCGACCGGCTGCGCGCCCAGGGACACGTGTTCGACCAGGACGACGCGGTGTGGGTGCGCACGACCGCGTTCGGCGACGACAAGGATCGCGTCATCCGACGCTCGAACGGCGAGTACACCTACTTCGCCGCCGACGCCGCCTACTACCTGAACAAGGGCGACCGCGGCTTCGCGCACAAGATCTACCTGCTCGGCGCCGACCATCACGGCTACGTGCACCGACTCAAGGCGCTCGCGGGCGCGGCGGGCGACGACCCCGAACGCGACATCGAGGTGCTCATCGGCCAGCTCGTCTCGGTCAACGGTGCACGCCTCAGCAAGCGCGCGGGCAACATCATCGAGCTCGACGACCTGCGGGACTGGCTTGGCACCGACGCGCTGCGCTACTCCCTCGCGCGCTACCCGGCCGACTCGCCGCTGACGCTCGACCCCGAGATCCTGCAGAAGCGCACGAACGACAACCCGGTCTTCTACGTGCAGTACGCCCACGCGCGCACGCACAACGTCGCCCGCAACGCGGCCGACTCCGGGGTCGACCGCTCGGCCTTCGCACCCGAGCTGCTCACGCACGAGACCGAGAGCGCGCTGCTCGGGGCGCTGCAGGAGTTCCCGCGCATCGTGGCGTTCGCCGCCGAGGTGCGCGAGCCGCACCGCGTCGCGCGCTACCTCGAGGAGCTCGCCGGTCTCTATCACCGCTGGTACGACAACTGCCGCGTCATCCCACTCGGCGACGACACGATCGACGACGTGCACCGCACCCGCCTGTGGCTCAACGACGCCACCGGCCAGGTGCTGCGCAACGGCCTCGATCTACTGGGTGTGAGCGCCCCCGATCGCATGTGAGGCATCCGTGACCGACGACGCCCGATCGACGTTCCCGTTCGAGATCCCCGAGCAGGATGCCGCGCCGCGCCGCCGGCGCCGGTGGGTCGTGTGGGTCGTCGCGATCGTCATCGTGGCGGTGCTCGCGGTGGCTGCCTGGTTCGCCGGCGACGGGATCGCCCGTGCGATCGTGACCTCGGTCATCCAGCAGCAGGTCAAGAGTCAGCTGGCGCTGCCGGCAGATCAGCAGGTCGACGTGCAGTTGTCGGGTCAGGTCATCCCGCAGCTCATCGGCGGGCGTCTCGACGAGGTGCGCGTCTCCTCGTCACAGGTGAGCGCCGGAGGGGTGACGGGCGCGGCCGACGTCACGTTGCACGGCCTCGACCTGTGGAACGATCACGCCATGACCGGCGGCGAGGGCACCATCCGCCTCGACGAGCAGCAGCTGCGCACCCTGCTCGCCGCACAGCAGGGATTCCCTGCGGAATCGGTCGGGCTGGCCGCGCCGAACGTGACGGCCTCGAGCCAGCTGTCCTTCCTCGGCGCGCAGATCCCGGTGTCGATCGCGCTCACGCCGTCCGCGAAGGACGGTGCACTCGTGCTCACCCCGGCCTCGCTCCAGATCGCGGGCGCGACGGCCACCGCCGACCACGTGCGGGCACGATTCGGGGCGCTGGCCGCGCCGCTCACCCAGTCGTGGACGATCTGCGTGGCCGGCAGCATCCCCCGTGGCATCACCCTCACGGGGGTCTCGGTCGAGGCATCCGATCTCGCGGCGACGTTCTCGATCGACGGCAGGATCCTCACCGATGCCTCGCTGCGTCAGAAGGGCTCGTGCGGCTAGCCGCCCATCGGCGGCGCTGTATGCCCGGTGCCCTAGACTCGTGCCGTCCCGTTGTGTCACCGCGCCGCACGGTGCGGGCGCGTGGGTTTCACCGCGCCGCAGCATCCGTCGATTGGTTCCCGTCCGTGTCCGCCTCGCCCGACCGCCCCACCGTGCCGACCTGGCTCGAGGTGCCGCGCGACGCCAATGACCTGGCTGAGCGTGTGTGGCCGGCGTCGACGACACGGGATGCCGCGGGCGCGCTGCAGCTCGCGGGCGTCACCGCACCGGCGCTCGCGGCCCGCTTCGGCACCCCTCTCTACGTGATCGACGAGGACGAGGTGCGGGGCCGTGCTTCCCGCACGCTCGCGGCTTTCACGGCGGCGGCCGCACGACACGGGGTGTCGGCGCGCGTCTACTACGCCGGCAAGGCGTTCCTGTCGACCGAGGTCGTGCGCTGGGTGACCCAGGAGGGTCTTGCCGTCGACGTGGCGAGCGAGGGTGAGCTCGCCGTCGCGCTCGCGGCCGGCGCGGACCCGTCCCGCATCGGCGTGCACGGCAACAACAAGTCCGTCGCGCAGCTGGAGCGCGCCGTCGCCGCGGGCGTCGGCTCGATCGTCCTCGACAGTCTCGAGGAGCTTGATCGGCTCAGCGCGATCGTCGCTCGCACCGGGGCGACCCAGCCGGTGCTCGTGCGGGTCGTGAGCGGTGTGCACGCCGAGACCCACGACTTCCTCGCGACCGCCCACGAGGACCAGAAGTTCGGCTTCGCCCTCGCCGATGCGCCGGCGGTCGTCGCCCGCATCCGTGCGACTGTGGGCCTGCAGTTCATCGGACTGCACTGCCACATCGGCTCCCAGATCTTCGGGTCGGCCGGCTTCGCCGAGTCGGCCCGCCGTCTCGTGGCCGTGCACGCCGAGCTGCTCGCCGCCGGTGCCGTGCCCGTGCTGAACCTCGGTGGCGGGTTCGGCATCGCCTACACCCGGGTCGACGTGCCGAGCCCGATCGACGAGCTCGCGGAGCAGATCGTCGACGGTGTCGCGCTGGCGTGCGCCGAGCGCGGCATCCCGATCCCCCACCTGGCCTTCGAGCCCGGACGCGCGATCGTCGGGCCCGCCGGCGTCACGCTGTACACGGTCGGCACGGTCAAGCCCGTGCGGGTCTCCGACGACCTCACCCGCACCTACGTGAGCGTCGACGGCGGGATGAGCGACAACGCCCGCCCCGCGCTGTACGGCGCCCACTACTCCGCGCGACTCGCGAGCCGTGTGAGCAGCGCCGATGCGGCACTCGTACGTGTGGTGGGCATGCACTGCGAGTCCGGCGACATCGTCGTCGACGCCGAATACCTTCCCGGGGACGTCGCCGCCGACGACCTGCTGGCCGTGCCCGCGACAGGTGCCTACTGCTTCTCGCTCGCGAGCAACTACAACTACGTGCCCCGCCCGCCCGTCGTCGCCGTGCGCGGCGGCGAGGCGCGCGTGATCGTGCGCGGAGAGACCATCGATGACCTCCTGGCGCGCGATGCCGGGGTCGCCCTCGAAAGGAACGCATGACCGACTACCGACTGCTGCGCGTCGCCCTGTTGGGCGCCGGCGCGGTGGGCAGCCAGGTGGCCGCCCTGCTGCTCAAGCACGCCGACGAGCTCGCCGACCGCGCGGGCGCCCGTCTCCAGCTCGCAGGGATCGCCGTGCGCAGCCTCGACGCCCCGCGCGACACGGAGCTCCCTCGCGAGTTGTTCACGACCGACGCGGCGAGCCTCATCGCCTCGAGCGACATCGTCATCGAGCTCATCGGCGGCATCGAGCCGGCCCGTGAACACATCCTGAGCGCGATCGGCTCGGGCGCGGACGTCGTCACCGCGAACAAGGCGCTGCTGGCCACCCACGGCCCCGAGATCTTCGAGGCCGCCGACCGCGTGGGCGCCTCGGTCTACTACGAGGCCGCCGCCGCCGGCGCCATCCCCATCATCCGTCCGCTGCGCGACTCGCTCGCGGGCGATCGCGTGCGACGCATCATGGGCATCGTCAACGGCACGACGAACTACATCCTCGATCGCATGGACACCGAGGGTGCCGAATTCTCCGACGTGCTCGCCGACGCGCAGCGCTTGGGCTACGCCGAAGCCGACCCGACCGCCGACGTCGAGGGCTACGACGCCGCGCAGAAGGCCGCGATCCTCGCAAGCCTCGCCTTCCACACCGCCGTGCCGCTCGAGGCCGTGCACCGTGAGGGCATCACCGCCATCGACAAGTCGATCATGGATGCCGCGCGTCACGCCGGCTACGTCGTGAAGCTGCTCGCGGTGTGCGAGCGCCTCGACGGACAGGACGACAGCCCGACCGGTGAGGCGATCTCGGTGCGCGTCTACCCGGCGCTCGTTCCCCGCAGCCACCCCCTCGCGAGCGTCCACGGCGCCAACAACGCCGTGTTCGTCGAGGCCGAGGCCGCCGGCCCTCTCATGTTCTACGGCGCCGGCGCCGGCGGCGTGCAGACCGCGTCCGCCGTGCTCGGCGACGTCGTGTCGGCCGCACGCCGTCACATCGCCGGCGGTGTCGGCGTGGGGGAGTCCACGCGCGCCAACCTCCCCGTCGTCGAGGTCGGCCGCGTCGTGACCCGCTACCAGATCACGCTCGAGGTCGTCGACCAGCCGGGCGTCCTCTCCACCGTCGCCGGACTCCTCAGCGACGGCCACGTCTCGATCGCCACGGTCGAGCAGACCACCACCATCGGTGAATCGGATGCCGCGGCCACCGCGCGTCTGGTCATCGGCACGCACAAGGCCAAGGAGCAGGACCTGAGCGCCACCGTCGAACGACTCGCCGCGAGCGAGGTCGTCGCACGGGTGGTCTCGGTGCTGCGCGTCGAAGGGAACTGACATGGCACACGTCTGGCGCGGAGTCCTGCGCGAATACGCCGACCGCCTCGGGGTGACCGAGGCATCCACCGTCGTCACGCTCGGGGAAGGCGGCACGCCGCTCATCCCGGCCCAGGCGCTGTCCCAGCGCACGGGCGCCGACGTCTGGGTGAAGTTCGAGGGCATGAACCCGACCGGCTCCTTCAAGGACCGCGGCATGACCGTCGCGCTCTCCCGCGCCGTCGAGCACGGCGCGAAGGCCGTCATCTGCGCGTCGACGGGGAACACGTCCGCGTCGGCCGCGGCCTACGCGGCGCACGCCGGCATCACCGCCGCCGTGCTCGTGCCCGAGGGCAAGATCGCGATGGGCAAGCTCAGCCAGGCGGTCGCCCACGGCGGGCGCCTCATCCAGGTGCGCGGCAACTTCGACGACTGCCTCGAGATCGCCCGCGAGCTCGCAGCGCACTACCCGGTGCACCTCGTGAACTCCGTCAACCCCGACCGCATCGACGGCCAGAAGACCGCGGCCTACGAGGTCGTCTCGCAGCTCGGCGACGCCCCGGACTTCCACTTCATCCCGGTCGGCAACGCCGGAAACTACACGGCCTACACCCGCGGCTACCGTGAGGAGGCCGACCGCGGTGTCTCGACCCGCGTGCCGCGCATGTTCGGGTTCCAGGCCGAGGGCTCTGCGCCGCTCGTGCGGGGCGAGGTCGTGAAGAACCCCGAGACGGTGGCGAGCGCCATCCGCATCGGCAACCCCGCCTCCTGGGACTTCGCGATCGAGGCGCGAGAGGCCACCGACGGCTACTTCGGCGCGATCGACGACGCACGGATCCTCGCGGCGCAGAAGCTCCTCGCCGAGACCGCGGGCGTGTTCGTCGAGCCGGCCTCCGCGATCAGCGTCGCGGGCCTGCTCGACCGTGCCGAGGCGGGCGTCATCCCCGCCGGCGCGCGTGTCGTGCTCACCGTCACCGGCCACGGGCTCAAGGACCCCCAGTGGGTGCTCAAGGGCGCGGACGGCGTCGACGTGACCCCCACGGTCGTCGACGCGGCGACCAGCGAGGTCGCCTCGGTGCTCGGCCTCGCGCCCGCCGAGGCATCCGCGTGAGCGTGCCCCCGGGCCGTCGCGCCGTCGTCCGCGTGCCGGCGACGAGCGCGAACCTCGGCCCGGGCTTCGACACGCTCGGCCTCGCGCTGAGCGTCTACGACGAGGTGACGGTCACAGCTCTCGCCGACGACCGCCTCGAGATCGAGGTCACCGGCGCGGGCGCGGACGGCGTGCCGCGGGATGCCTCGCATCTCGTCGTGCGTGCGATGGCCTACGCGTTCGAGGCCGTGTCGCGCACGCTGCCCGGCATCCGGCTCGAGGCCCACAACGTCATCCCCCACGGCCGCGGCATGGGGTCCTCCGGCGCCGCGGTGGTGTCGGGCCTGCTCGCCGCGAAGGGCCTGCTCGAGGGTGACGTCGAGCTCGGCCCCGACCTGCTGCTGCGCCTCGCGACCGAGCTCGAGGGGCACCCCGACAACGTCGCGCCGGCGTTGTTCGGCGGCCTCACGATCGCCTGGGTCGACGAGCTCGGTCCGCAGCACAAGAAGCTGCTCGTGCACCGCGGCGTCTCGCCGATCGTGTTCGTGCCCGAGTTCACCATGTCGACGTCCGTGGCGCGCTCCCTGCAGCCGCTGCAGGTGTCGCGCGAGGACGCGGTGTTCAACGTGTCCCGCTCGGCGCTGCTGATCGCCGCGCTGACCCAGAGCCCCGAGCTGCTGATGGCCGCCACCGAGGACAAGCTGCACCAGAACTACCGGGCCGCAGCGATGCCGGAGACCGATCTCCTCGTGCGCGAGCTGCGCGCGGCGGGGTTCCCCGCCGTCGTGTCGGGGGCGGGCCCGAGCGTGCTCGTGCTCGCCGACGGCCCGGGCCGTCGCCTCGAAGCGGCGGCCCTCGCCGCGACGCGCACCGAAACGCCGTGGGAGGCGCTCATGCTGGCCGTCGATGTGAGGGGTGGTACAGTGAACACCGACGCGGAGGGTGCCTCGTAACGTCGTTTACACGGCCTCCGTCGCAATCTGCGAAACCGCGCGATCCCTGAAATCCGATTTCCGAGCCACGCTCGATCGGTCCCGAGGATCCTCTTCGGGTGGGCGGATGTCTCTCTGTCGATGTCCGTAGTCGTCGCGCGCCCCATCCTCTACAAGGGAGTACTCGTGGAGTCCATCTCCGAGATCCAGACCGAAGACAACACCACCCCGGCCGACGCGGCGCTGCCGTTCGAGGGCCCCGACATCGAGGTGCCGAGCGACCAGCCGGCGCCGGCCGATGCCACCCCCGCGGAGGCCGACGCGCCCGCTGCCGAGGCCGACGCACCCGCGCGCAAGACGGCCCGTAAGCCCGCCCGCCGCCGCGTCTCGGCACTCGCCGCCGACCTCGGCGTCGACGCCAAGACCGTCATCGCTCGCGCCGCCGAGCTCGGTGCGAGCCTGAAGAGCGCGCAGTCGGCCGTCGACGACGACCTCGCTGCGCAGCTCACCGCATCCTTCGCCGAGCCCGCTGACGCCGCCGCGGTCGAGCCGGCAGCGGTCGACACCGTCGAGGGTGACCTGGCCACCGAGGGGGATGCCGCGGCATCCGCCGCCGACGAGGCGCCGGCCGACGCCGCCGCGGCCGGTGAGACCGAGGGCGCCGAGCAGGCCGACGGCGAGCCCGCCGAGGGCGAGCAGCCCACCGGCAGCCGTCGCAGCCGTAGCCGCAACCGGAACCGCAACCGCAACCGCAACGCCAACGGCGGCGAGCAGGGCCAGGCGCCCGCCGCGAGCGAGTCCTCGGACGACGCGCAGGCCGCCCCGGCGATCGCCGGCGGCGCGCAGACCCCCGCCCAGAGCCGCAACCGCCAGCGCAACAAGCGCCGCGGTCAGGGCCAGACCGGTGACGAGTTCGAGACCGAGATCGGCGAAGACGACGTGCTGCTGCCGATCGCCGGCATCCTCGACGTGCTCGACAACTACGCCTTCGTGCGCACGACCGGCTACCTTCCCGGCCCGAGCGACGTCTACGTCTCGCTCGGCCAGGTCAAGAAGTACAACCTGCGCAAGGGTGACGCGATCGTCGGCGCGATCAAGCAGCCGCGCGAGAACGAGGCACCCAGCCGCCAGAAGTACAACGCCCTCGTCAAGGTGGACTCGGTCAACGGCCTCGCCCCCGACGACGCCGAGAACCGCGTCGAGTTCGGCAAGCTCACCCCGCTCTATCCGCAGGAGCGCCTGCGTCTCGAGACGGCGCCGGAGAAGCTCACGCAGCGCATCATCGACCTGGTCGCCCCCATCGGCAAGGGTCAGCGCGGCCTGATCGTCGCGCCCCCGAAGGCGGGCAAGACGATCGTGCTGCAGCAGATCGCGAACGCGATCGCGACCAACAACCCCGAGGTCCACCTCATGGTCGTGCTCGTCGACGAGCGGCCCGAAGAGGTCACCGACATGCAGCGGACGGTCCGCGGCGAGGTCATCGCCTCGACCTTCGACCGTCCCGCCGAAGACCACACCACCGTCGCCGAGCTCGCCATCGAGCGCGCCAAGCGCCTCGTCGAGCTCGGTCGCGACGTCGTCGTTCTGCTCGACTCGATCACCCGTCTCGGCCGCGCCTACAACGTCTCAGCGCCCACGAGCGGCCGCGTGCTCTCGGGCGGTGTGGACGCCTCGGCGCTGTACCCGCCCAAGCGCTTCTTCGGCGCGGCGCGCAACATCGAGAACGGCGGCTCGCTGACGATCCTCGCGACGGCGCTCGTCGAGACCGGCTCCAAGATGGACGACGTCATCTTCGAGGAGTTCAAGGGCACCGGCAACAGCGAGCTGCGCCTCTCGCGCCAGCTCGCCGACAAGCGCATCTTCCCGGCCGTCGACGTGAACGCGTCGAGCACGCGCCGCGAGGAGATGCTGCTGTCGGCCGACGAGGTCAAGATCACGTGGAAGCTGCGCCGCGCACTCGCCGGCCTCGACGCCCAGCAGGCGCTCGAGGTCGTGCTCGGCAAGCTCAAGGAGACGCAGTCGAACGTCGAGTTCCTCGTGCAGATGCAGAAGTCGATCCCGGCGCCCGCCGGTGGCGGCCACTCGCACGGACACGAGAACAACATCCGCTGATCCGGGTTCGCCGTGGCTGAACCCGCGATGTTCGACTCGGTCCGCCAGCTGATCGACGAGCACAAGGCCGTCCAGGAGGAGCTCTCCGACCCGGCCGTGCACGCCGATGCGGCGCGCGCGAAGCGCGTCAACCGGCGCTACGCCGAGCTGTCGAAGATCGTGCACGCCTACGAGGCGTGGGGCGCGGCATCCGATGATCTGGATGCCGCGCGCGAGCTCGCCCGCGAGGACGACGCCTTCGCGGCGGAGGTCCCGGCGCTGCAGGAGCGCCTGGCGACCCTGCAGGAGCGCCTGCGACGCCTGCTGATTCCGCGTGATCCCGACGATGCGCGCGACGTGATCATGGAGATCAAGCAGGGCGAGGGCGGCGCGGAGAGCGCGCTGTTCGCCGCCGACCTGCTGCGTATGTACCTGCAGTACGCCGCCTCGATGGGGTGGAAGACCGAACTGCTCGAGCGCAACGAGTCCGACCTCGGCGGTTACAAGGACGTGCAGGTCGCGATCAAGGGCGCGGCCGGCGACCCGTCGCAGGGCGTGTGGGCGCATCTGAAGTACGAGGGCGGGGTGCACCGCGTCCAGCGGGTTCCGGCGACCGAGTCACAGGGACGCATCCACACCTCGACGACCGGGGTGCTGGTGTTCCCTGAGGTCGACGAGCCCGAAGAGATCCACATCGACGCGAACGACCTGAAGATCGACGTCTTCCGGTCGTCGGGGCCGGGGGGTCAGTCGGTGAACACGACCGACTCAGCGGTACGCATCACCCACCTCCCGACAGGCATCGTCGTCTCGATGCAGAACGAGAAGAGCCAGCTGCAGAACCGCGAGGCGGGAATGCGCGTGCTGCGGGCACGCCTGCTCGCCCAGCAGCAGGAGGAGCTTGCGGCGGCCGCCTCCGACGCGCGTCGATCGCAGATCCGCGGCATGGACCGCTCGGAGCGCATCCGCACGTACAACTTCCCCGAGAACCGCATCGCCGATCACCGCACCGGCTACAAGGCGTACAACCTCGACCAGGTGATGGACGGCGCCCTCGCGCCGGTCATCGACGCGTGCATCGCCGCGGACGAGGAAGAGCGTCTCGCGGCCCTCGCCGCGGACTGATCACACGCCGCGCCGACCGCGCCCGCTGCGCACCCATGCGCACCTCGCGCCGTGCGCGGTCACGCCGCGCCCCACCTCGGGCCGCGTCATCCGCGACCTCGTCGCCGTCCCCGCGGGCCGTGTCAGATGTGGTACTCGGGCGTGGTCAGGATGCTGCGCGTGTCGTCGCCGTCGCGGCGCGGGCGCGCCTTGGCGGGGATGCCGACGATCACGGAGTCGTCGGGCGCGTCGCGCGTCACGACGGCGTTCGCGCCGATCACGGATCCCGCACCGATGCGCACCGGCCCGAGCACCTTCGCGCCCGCGCCGATCGCCACTCCGTCGCCGATCGTGGGGTGTCGCTTGCCGGCGTCGCGCGTGCGACCGCCGAGGGTGACCCCGTGGTAGAGCAGCACGTCGTCGCCGACCTCGGCCGTCTCGCCGATGACGACGCCCATGCCGTGGTCGATGAACAGGCGCCGGCCGATCGTGGCGCCCGGGTGGATCTCGATGCCGGTGAGCCAGCGGGTCAGCTGCGAGCCGGCGCGGGCGAGGAAGCGCACCCGGCGCACCCACAGCGCATGCCACACGCGGTGCGACCACACCGCGTGCAGCCCGGGATAGAGCAGCGCGATCTCGAGGGAGGAGCGGGCGGCGGGGTCGCGGAGGCGGGCGGCCGCGAGATCCTCCCGCAGCCGCCGCAGCATCCCGCCGCCCGTCATCTCACTCCTCGCGCAGGTGCTCGTAGAGCGCGGTCGAGAGGTAGCGCTCGCCGTTGGACGGGATGATCACGACGATGTTCTTGCCGGCGGCCTCGGGGCGCGCAGCGATCTGCTGGGCGGCCCAGAGCGCCGCACCCGACGACATGCCGACGAGGATGCCCTCGCGGGCACCGGCCTCGCGGGCGACACGGATCGCATCGTCGAACTCGACGTCGATGACCTCGTCGATGATCTCGCGGTTGAGGATCGCGGGCACGAAGTTCGGGCCGATGCCCTGGATCTTGTGCGGTCCCGGGTGGCCCTTGGTGAGGATGGGGGAGTCGGCCGGCTCGACGGCGATGACCTTCGCGCCGGGCACGCGCTCCTTGAGCACCTCGCCGACGCCGGTGATGGTGCCGCCGGTGCCGATGCCGGCGACGAAGTAGTCGACCTGGCCGTCGGTGTCGCGCAGGATCTCCTCCGCGGTGGTCTTGCGGTGGATCGCGGGGTTCGCCTCGTTCTCGAACTGGCGGGCCCACACGGCGCCGGGGGTCTCGGCGACGATGCGCTTCGCCTCTTCGACGGCGAACGACATGCCCTTGGTGGGGTCGGTGAGCACGAGCTCGGCGCCGAACGCCTTGAGCAGCAGGCGGCGCTCCTTCGACATCGACGCGGGCATCGTGATGATGACGCGGTAGCCGCGGGCGGCGCCGACCATGGCGAGGGCGATGCCGGTGTTGCCGCTCGTGGACTCGACGATCGTTCCGCCGGGCGTGAGTTCGCCGGAGGCCTCGGCGGCGTCGACGATCGCGATGCCGAGGCGGTCCTTCACGCTGGATGCGGGGTTGTAGAACTCGAGCTTGCCGAGGATGTGGCCGCCGAGGCCTTCGCCGATGCGGCTGAACCGCACGAGCGGCGTGTTGCCGAACGCGCTGGTGATGTCGTCGTGGATCGCGGGCATGTCGGGGCTGCCTTCTCTCGCTGGTTCCCTGTCGTCGCGCGTCTGCGCGCGCACCGCGCCCAGCCTATGCGAGCGGATGCGATGAGGAGGCTGTGTGACGGGAGCCGGGTCGGCGGTGCGGCCGATAAACTGGGAGGCGCCCATGCCCGAGACCGCACTGCACCCCGGCGATCTGCCCGACGTCGTCGCGTCCGAGCGTCCTGAGACGCTCGCCGACGCGCTGCGCGCCGCTGCGGCGACCCTCGCGCGTGCGGGAGTGGCAGACGCGACCGTCGACGCCGAGCTGCTCGCGGCACACGTGCGCGGCGGCGGGCGCGGCGAGGTGCAGGCGGCTGCGCTGCGCGGCGACGCGATCTCCGAACCGGATGCCGCGTCCTTCGCGTCCCTCGTCGAGCGCCGCGCTGCGCGCGAGCCGCTGCAGCACATCACCGGCCGCGCGCCGTTCCGTCACCTGGAGCTGAGGGTCGGCCCGGGGGTGTTCGTGCCCCGCCCCGAGACCGAGCTGCTCGCGCAGATCGCGATCGATGCGCTGCGCGCCGCGGCATCCCCTTCGCCGATCGCCGTCGATCTCGGCACCGGATCCGGTGCCATCGCCCTGTCGCTGGCGACCGAGGTGCCGCACGCTCGGGTGCACGCGGCCGAGAACTCCGTCGACGCCTTCGTGTGGACGAAGGAGAACTTCGCCGAGGTCGGCGCCGAGAACGCACGTCTCGCGTTCATCGACCTGGCCGTCGCATTCCCCGAGCTCGACGGCACCGTCTCGGTGCTGGTGTCGAACCCTCCCTACGTGCCGGATGCCGCGACCCCCCGCGACCCCGAGGTGCGGCTGTTCGATCCGCCCGCGGCCCTCTACGGAGGCGAGGACGGCCTCGACGTCGTGCGCACCCTCGCGCAGGTCGGGCTGCGACTCGTGCACTCCGGCGGACTCATCGCCATCGAGCACGGCGAGCTGCAGGGAGCGGGCGTGAGGGACGCGCTCGCCGAGGCCGGCTGGCACTCCGCGGCGACCCACCGCGACCTGACGCTGCGCGACCGGGTCACCACGGCGCTGCGGCCCTGACCGCCCAGCCGGGCCGAACTAGACTGGCCCAGTCATGTCTTCCCTCTTCGATTGCCGCGACGAGGCCGAGCTTCTCGCGGGCATGCGTCAGGCGCGCCAGGCCATCGGTCGCGGCGAGCTCATCGTCCTCCCCACCGACACCGTCTACGGCGTGGCCGCCGACGCGTTCTCCCCGGCTGCCGTCGCGCGTCTGCTGGCGGCGAAGGGCCGTGGCCGTCAGCAGCCCCCGCCTGTGCTCGTGCCCGGCGTGAACACGCTGCGGGCGCTCGTGAGCGAGGTGCCCGAGCCCATCGACCGCCTCATCGGCTCGCACTGGCCCGGCGGGCTCACGATCGTGCTGCCGGCCCAGCCCTCGCTCGCCTGGGACCTCGGTGACACCCGCGGCACCGTGGCCGTGCGCATGCCCGCCCATCGTCTGGCGATCGAGCTGCTGGAGGAGACCGGACCGCTCGCGGTCTCGAGCGCCAACCTGACCGGCGCCCCGGCCGCGATCGTCGCGAAGGAGGCGGAGCGGATGCTGCGCGACAGCGTCGCCGTCTATCTCGATGACGGCCCGGCCACCGCGGGCTTCGCCTCGACGATCATCGACGCCACCGGGCTCTGCGCCGGTCGTCAGGGAACCGTGCGCGTCCTGCGCGACGGGGTCGTGTCCCGCGCCGAACTGCGCTCCGTGCTGGGCGATGCGCTCGAACCAGACCCGGGGACGTGAAGCAGTACCTGTTCACCGCGCTGGTCACCGCGGTGCTCACGTTCGTGCTCGCCGGGGCGGTGTGGCGCCTCGCGCTGCGCTTCAAGCTCTACCCGGCCATCCGCGAACGCGACGTGCACACGCGGCCGACGCCGCGCCTGGGGGGCATCGCCATGTTCCTCGGCATCGTCGTGGCCTTCGGATTCACCGCGCAGAACGACTTCTTCCACCGGGTGTGGATCGACCCGCAGCCGGTCCTCGCGATCCTCGCCGCGACCGTGCTCATCGTCGCTGTCGGCATAGCCGACGACCTGTGGGACCTCGACTGGATGATCAAGCTCGCGGCGCAGGTCGGCGCGGCCGCGATCATCGCGTGGTTCGGGGGCATCCAGATCTACTCGCTCCCCGTCGGCGGCCTCACGGTGGGGTCGAGCTGGATGAGCGTCGTCCTCACGATCCTGTCGATCGTGGTGGTCATGAACGCGGTCAACTTCATCGACGGGCTCGACGGCCTCGTCGCCGGCGTCGCGCTCATCGCGAACGGCGTCTTCTTCGCGTGGTCGTACCTTCTGGTGCGCGACACCGGCCAGAGCACGTACTCGAACCTCGCCTCCCTCATCGCCGTCGTGCTCGTCGGCGCGTGCGTCGGGTTCCTCCCGTGGAACTGGAGCCCCGCGAAGATGTTCATGGGCGACTCGGGCGCGCTCATGCTGGGACTCCTCATGGCCACCAGCGGCATCGCCGTCACGGGTCAGCTCAACCCCGCGACGCTCGACCCCGAGACCCTCGGACGCTCGCAGCTGCTCGGTGCCTTCATCCCGGTGCTGCTCCCGGTGGCCGTCGTCATCCTGCCGCTGCTCGACTTCGGTCTCGCCGTGATCCGGCGCACGGGGGCGGGGCGCTCGCCCTTCTCGCCCGACCGCAAGCACCTGCACCACCGGCTGCTCGACCTCGGTCACTCCGACCGCTCGGCCGTGCTGATCTTCTACGCATGGGCCGCCATCGTCGGGCTCGCCGTGCTGCTCATGTACATCGCCACCCGTGAGAACTGGCCCGGCCAGTACTGGATCGGCGTGGGCTTCGGCGTCCTCGGTGGCGCGGCCTGCGTGATCGTCACCGCCCTGCCGTCCCGGCGCCGCCGCCCCGACCCCCGAGCGAAAGACCCCGCATGATGTCGTCTCCCGTTTCCAGCACTCCCGTCCTGCGGGCCACGCTCCAGTGGTCGGCATGGGCCGCCCTCGCGCTCGCGGTCATCGCGGGCGTGGCCGGGTTCATCGCCGCCGGCCCCTCCGGCCTCGTCAGCGGGCTGGCCGGTGTCGTCGTCGGCGCGGTGTTCCTCTCGATCACCTCGGGCAGCATCCTCATCGCGAACCGCTGGTTCGGCGACGCGCTCTATGTGCCGATCTTCTTCGCGATCGTGCTGGGCGGCTGGCTGCTGAAGATCGTGCTGTTCGTGGTCGCGATGCTCGTGCTGCGGGGGCAGCCGTGGATCGCTCCGCAGGCCTTCTTCCTCGCGCTGGTCGCGGCTGTGATCGGGTCCCTCGTCGTGGACGTGGTCGTGCTGGCGAGGATGCGGCTGCCCCATGTCAGCGACACGACGCTCCCGACCGACCCGGAAGCGGGGGAGCGCAAGGACCCGCAACCTCCGAGCGGCACCTGAACCTCCAGCGGTTTGATAGGGTTGGACACGCACCCGACCGCGAGCGCCTGAGTGCCGGCCCTGGGGTGCACCCCGACCCATCGTCGTACCGATTTCTTTCGGTGCCCCGGAGCTGGAGCCTGTGCTGTTTCATCACGCTGCGACTGTGATCGCGAATGCCGAGTCCACGGGCGACGGTGGTTTCCACGCCCCCTCCATCGGAGAGTTCTTCCCTGACGCGGTGCTGTTCGCGGGAACGCCCTTCGCCCTCACGCGGATCAACCTGATCCAGATCCTCGCGACCGTCGTGCTCATCACGCTGTTCCTGCTCGCGACCCGCCGCATGCGCCTCGTGCCGACCCGGTTCCAGAGCGTCGCCGAACTCGGTCTCGACTTCGTGCGCAACGGCATCGCCCACGACCTGCTCGGCAAGAAGGACGGCAACCGCTTCCTGCCGATCCTGACCACCATCTTCTTCATGGTGCTGTTCATGAACCTCACGGGTGTCGTGCCGTTCCTGAACATCGCCGGTACGAGCATCATCGCGGTGCCGCTGCTGCTCGCGATCGTCTCCTACATCACGTTCATCTACGCCGGTGTCAAGAAGAGCCCGAAGAACTTCTTCAAGAACGCGCTGCTCCCGTCGGGCGTGCCGTGGCCGCTCTACTTCATCATCGTCCCGCTCGAGTTTCTCTCGACCTTCATCATCCGCCCGGTGACGCTCACCCTCCGTCTGCTGATGAACATGATCGTCGGGCACCTGATGCTGGTGCTCTTCTTCTCGGCCACCTGGTTCTTCACGGTCGAGCTCAGCGGCTGGTGGACGGCCCTCGGTCTCGGCACCCTGGCCTTCGGCTTCGTCTTCACCCTCTTCGAACTCTTCGTCGCCTTCCTCCAGGCGTACGTCTTCACGATCCTCACCGCGGTCTACATCCAGCTCGCGGTCGCGGAAGAGCACTGATCCGGTCGGCATCCGCCGCCCACAACCGAAAGGAATAACCCCGTGGACGCAACTACGGTTCTCGCCGACGTCTCCGGTTCGCTCGCGACGGTCGGCTACGGTCTCGCCGCCATCGGCCCCGCCATCGGCGTGGGCATCGTGGTCGGCAAGACCATCGAGGGCGTCGCCCGCCAGCCCGAGCTCGCAGGCCGCCTCCAGGTGCTGATGTTCATCGGTATCGCCTTCACCGAGGCCCTCGCGTTCATCGGTATCGCGACCGGCTTCATCTTCGGCTTCTGATCGCGAACGACTTCAAGTAAGGAGACAGGATGCTTCCCGCTCTTGTCACCCGCGCCGCCACGGAGGCGGGGCAGAACCCGCTGCTGCCCGCGGTCTACGACATCGTGTGGTCCGCGGTCTGCTTCGTCGTCATCCTCCTGGTGTTCTGGCGTGTGATCCTGCCGCGCATGCAGAAGCTGCTCGACGAGCGCTCCGCAGCGATCGAGGGCAACATCGCGAAGGCCGACGAGGCCCAGCGCCAGGCCGAGGCCGCGCTCGAGGAGTACACCGCGCAGCTCGCCGCCGCCCGCAAGGAGGCCGGTGAGATCCGCGAGTCCGCCCGCGAGGAGGGCAAGCAGATCGTCGCCGAGGCGAAGGATGCCGCGACCTCCGAGGCCGCGCGCGTCACCGCACAGGCCCACGCACAGATCGAGGCCGAGCGCCAGGCGGCCCTCGTCTCCCTCCGGGGTGAGGTCGGTGCGCTCGCGCTCGATCTCGCCGGCGGCGTGATCGGCGAGAAGCTGAAGGACGACGCGTCCGCGCAGGGCGTCGTCGACCGCTTCCTCGCCGACCTCGAGGCATCCGAGAAGGCGACGAAGTAATGGGCGCCGCGACCACTCACGCACAGGAGGCCGCGAACGCGGCACTGTCGACGACGGCGGGTGTCGACCTCACGGTCGCCACCGAGCTGTTCCAGGCAGCGCGCGCGCTCGCGCACCGTCCGACCCTTGCCGGCGCACTCGCCGACTGGGCGGCGACCCCGGAGTCGCGCGCGAAGGTGGTCGAGGACGTCTTCGGCGCCGCCGTGTCGCCCGTCACCCGTCAGGTGCTCGCGGCCGCAGCCGTCGAGCGTTGGTCGTCGGCGCACGACTTCGTGTTCGGCGTGGAGGAACTGGCCGTTCGTGCCGCCTCCAAGGCCGCGCCGTCCGCCGACGTCGAGGGTGAGCTGTTCCGGGTGTCGCGAACGATCGCCGACAACCCGCAGCTCGAGCTCGCGCTCGGCAGCCGGCTCGGCGACGCCGAAGCGAAAGGCGAGCTCGTCGAGACGCTTCTCGGCGGACGTGCGTCCGAGGCGACGACGCTGATCGTGTCGTCGCTGGTGCGCCAGCCGGGCGAGCGCCGGGTACGCGAGGTTCTCTCGCGCGCCATGCGCGTGGTCGCCGCGGAACGCGAGCGCACCGTCGCGACGGTCGTGAGCGCTGTGGCGCTGACCGACGCGCAGACCGAGCGACTGGGCGCGGCGCTGGCCGCGCGTTACGGCACGCAGGTCTCGATCAACACGGTCATCGACGAGTCGATCGTCGGCGGCCTGCGCATCCAGATCGCGAACGACGTGATCGACGCGAGCGTGTCCACCCGTCTTGCGGATCTCCGCCACCGGCTGGCGGGCTAACGGGACCTCCCTCCCGACGATGAGACTTCGGGGCGATGGCCCCATGAACGAAGGAAGACAATGGCAGAACTCTCCATCAGCCCCGACGTCATCCGTGACGCGCTGAAAGACTTCGTCGCAGCGTACGAGCCCACGGGGGCCGCGGCCACCGAGGTCGGCACCGTCATCGACGCGGCCGACGGCATCGCCCACGTCGAGGGCCTGCCGGGCGTGATGGCCAACGAGCTCGTCACGTTCGCCGATGGCACGCAGGGCCTCGCCCTGAACCTCGACGAGCACGAGGTCGGTGTCGTGGTGCTCGGCGAGTTCGCCGGCATCGAGGCGGGCCAGGAGGTCACCCGCACCGGCGAGGTGCTCTCGGTCGCCGTCGGCGACGGCTACCTCGGTCGCGTGGTCGACCCGCTCGGCAACCCGATCGACGGTCTCGGTGAGATCGCGACCGAGGGCCGTCGCGCGCTCGAACTGCAGGCTCCCGGCGTCATGCAGCGCAAGAGCGTGCACGAGCCGATGCAGACCGGCATCAAGGCGATCGACGCGATGATCCCGATCGGGCGCGGTCAGCGCCAGCTGATCATCGGCGACCGCCAGACCGGCAAGACGGCGATCGCGATCGACACGATCATCAACCAGAAGGCGAACTGGGAGTCGGGCGACCCGACCAAGCAGGTGCGCTGCATCTACGTCGCCATCGGCCAGAAGGGCTCCACGATCGCGGCCGTCAAGGGTGCGCTCGAGGACGCCGGTGCGCTGGAGTACACGACCATCGTCGCGGCCCCCGCGTCCGACCCGGCCGGCTTCAAGTACCTCGCTCCCTACACCGGCTCGGCCATCGGCCAGCACTGGATGTACGGCGGCAAGCACGTCCTGATCATCTTCGACGACCTGTCGAAGCAGGCTGAGGCCTACCGCGCCGTGTCGCTGCTGCTGCGTCGTCCGCCGGGCCGCGAGGCCTACCCCGGCGACGTCTTCTACCTGCACTCGCGTCTGCTGGAGCGTTGCGCGAAGCTGAGCGACGAGCTCGGCGCGGGGTCGATGACGGGTCTCCCGATCATCGAGACCAAGGCGAACGACGTGTCGGCCTACATCCCGACCAACGTGATCTCGATCACCGACGGTCAGATCTTCCTGCAGTCCGACCTGTTCAACGCGAACCAGCGTCCGGCTGTCGACGTGGGCATCTCGGTGTCCCGCGTCGGTGGTGACGCGCAGGTCAAGTCGATCAAGAAGGTCTCGGGCACGTTGAAGCTCGAGCTGGCGCAGTACCGCTCGCTCGAGGCGTTCGCGATGTTCGCGAGCGACCTGGATGCCGCGTCCCGCCGTCAGCTCGCCCGTGGCGCGCGCCTCACCGAGCTCCTCAAGCAGCCGCAGTACTCGCCGTACCCGGTGGAAGAGCAGGTCGTCTCGATCTGGGCCGGCACCAACGGCAAGCTCGACACGATCGAGGTCGCCGACATCCTGCGCTTCGAGCGCGAGCTGCTCGACCACCTCCGCCGCTCGACCACGATCCTCGACACCCTGCGTGAGACGAACGTGCTCAGCGACGAGCTCGTCACGGAGCTCGAGAGCGCGGTCGACGCGTTCACGCTCGAGTTCCAGGCGGGCACGGGAGCGGGCATCGGCTCGGTCGGTCGCGAGGAGTTCGACGCCGCGGACGCCGATGACGTGAACCAGGAGAAGATCGTCAAGGGTCGCCGCGGCTGAGCCGCGGGAAGAGCAACTATGGGCGCACAACTCCGGGTCTACAAGCAGAAGATCTCCTCTGCTCAGACGACCAAGAAGATCACGAAGGCGATGGAACTCATCGCGGCTTCGCGCATCCAGAAGGCGATGGCGCGCGTGCGCGCGTCCTCGCCCTTCTCGCGGGCCGTGACGAGCGCCGTCTCCGCCGTGGCCACCCACTCCAACATCGATCACCCGCTGACCCGGGAGCGCGAGGTCGTCCGCCGCTCGGCGGTGGTCATCTTCTCGTCCGACCGCGGTCTCGCGGGCGCGTTCAACTCACAGATCCTCCGTGAGGGACTCGAGCTCGCGCAGCTGCTGCGCGACGAGGGCCGCGAGCCGGTGTTCTACCTCGTGGGGCGCAAGGCGGTGGGGTACTTCCAGTTCCGGCGCATCGCGAGCGCGGCCGAGTGGACCGGTGACACCGACACCCCGCAGTTCTCGACGGCCGAGGAGATCGCGGCGGCGCTGCTCGACGCGTTCGCGCTCGGTGGCGACAACGGCGGCGTCGACGAGATCCACCTCGTCTACAACCGCTTCGTCAGCATGATGACCCAGTCGCCCGAGACGGTCCGCCTGCTTCCGCTGGCGGTCGTCGAGGCGGAGGATTCGGCCTCGCACGCGGTGTACCCGCTGTACGAGTTCGAGCCCGACGCCGAGACGGTGCTCGACGCGCTGCTGCCGGTCTACATCCAGAGCCGCGTGTTCAACGCGCTCCTGCAGTCGTCGGCCGCGAAGCACGCGGCCACTCAGAAGGCGATGAAGGCGGCGAGCGACAACGCCGACAAGCTCATCACCGACTACACCCGCCTGCGCAACAACGCGCGTCAGGCCGAGATCACTCAGCAGATCGCAGAGATCGTCGGCGGCGCCGACGCTCTCTCGTCGGGCAAGTAGAGACAGGAAGACAGGACAATGACTCCCTCCGCCACCGCCGAGAAGGCCCCCACCGAGGTCGTCGGGCGCGTCGCACGCGTGACCGGCCCTGTGGTCGACATCGAGTTCCCGCACGACTCGATCCCCGACATCTACAACGCGCTCACCACCTCGATCACGATCGACGGCGAGAGCACCCCGCTGACCCTCGAGGTCGCCCAGCACCTGGGTGATGACCTCATCCGCGCCATCGCTCTGAAGCCGACCGACGGCCTCGTGCGCGGCCAGGAGGTGCGCGACACCGGCGGCCCCATCTCGGTGCCGGTCGGCGACATCACCAAGGGCAAGGTCTTCAACGTCACGGGCGACATCCTCAACGGCGCTCCGGGGGAGACCGTCGAGATCACCGAGCGCTGGGGCATCCACCGCAAGGCGCCGAGCTTCGACCAGCTCGAGTCCAAGACCGAGATGTTCGAGACGGGTATCAAGAGCATCGACCTGCTCACTCCCTACGTGCAGGGCGGCAAGATCGGCCTGTTCGGTGGTGCGGGCGTCGGCAAGACGGTCCTCATCCAGGAGATGATCCAGCGCGTCGCGCAGGACCACGGCGGTGTGTCCGTGTTCGCCGGTGTCGGCGAGCGCACCCGTGAGGGCAACGACCTCATCGGCGAGATGGAGGAGGCGGGCGTCTTCGACAAGACGGCGCTCGTGTTCGGCCAGATGGACGAGCCGCCGGGGACGCGTCTGCGCGTCGCCCTCTCGGCCCTCACCATGGCCGAGTACTTCCGCGACGTGCAGAAGCAGGACGTGCTGCTGTTCATCGACAACATCTTCCGCTTCACGCAGGCCGGTTCCGAGGTGTCGACCCTTCTCGGTCGCATGCCGTCCGCGGTGGGCTACCAGCCGAACCTCGCCGACGAGATGGGTGTGCTGCAGGAGCGCATCACCTCGACCCGCGGCCACTCGATCACGTCGCTCCAGGCCATCTACGTGCCCGCCGACGACTACACCGACCCGGCCCCGGCGACGACGTTCGCCCACCTCGACGCCACGACCGAGCTCTCCCGTGAGATCGCATCGAAGGGTCTGTACCCGGCGATCGACCCGCTCACTTCGACGAGCCGCATCCTCGACCCGCGCTACATCGGTGCGGACCACTACCGTGTGGCCACCGCCGTGAAGCAGATCCTGCAGAAGAACAAGGAACTGCAGGAGATCATCGCGATCCTCGGTGTCGACGAGCTCTCCGAAGAGGACAAGATCGTCGTGTCGCGTGCACGTCGCATCCAGCAGTTCCTCTCGCAGAACACCTACATGGCGAAGAAGTTCACCGGTGTCGAGGGCTCGACCGTCCCGATCAAGGAGACCATCGAGTCGTTCGACGCGATCGTGAAGGGCGAGTTCGACCACGTCGCCGAGCAGGCGTTCTTCAACGTCGGCGGCATCTCCGACGTCGAGGCCAAGTGGGCGCAGATCCAGAAGGAGAACGGCTGATCATGCCGCTCAACGTCACCCTGGTGTCGGCCGAGGCGGAGCTGTGGACCGGCGAGGCCAGCCTCGTCGTCGCCAAGACCGTCGAGGGCGAGATCGGTTTCATGGCCGGACACGAGCCGGTGCTCGCGATCCTCGCCAGCGGCCAGGTGCGCATCACCGGCGCCGACGGCGCGAAGGTCGTCGCGGATGCCTCGGACGGGTTCATCTCCGTCGAGGAGGACGTGGTGACGATCTTCGCCGGTCACGCGACGCTGGTCGCCTGACGTCGATTCCTCGTTCGACGCGCCGTCCGTGATCCACGGGCGGCGCGTCGCCGTCTGACCCGGAGGGTCTGCATGCTGGTGCTGCTTCCGCCGTCCGAGACCAAGCGTCCCGGAGGACTCGGCACGTTCGCCCTTGAGCGGCTGTCGTTTCCCGAGCTCGACCTTCCGCGCAGGGAGGCGATCGCCGCGCTCGCTGCACTGTCTCTGGACCCTGAACGTGCAGCGTCCGTGCTGGGGCTGAGCGCCCGTCAGCGAGACCTCGTCGCCGTCAACGCGGCGATGCCGCACGCGCCGACGCTGCCGGCCATCGATCGGTACACGGGGGTTCTCTTCGATGCGCTCGACGCCCACAGCCTCGACGCCTCGGCGCGGCGGTGGCTCGGCGGTCACGTCGCCATCCAGACGGCGCCGTTCGGGCTGGTCGGTGCGACGGACCGCATCCCCGACTACCGCTTGTCCGCGGGTGTCTCGTTGCCGGGCATCCCCGCTCAGCCACGGCACTGGGGCGCGCCGACGACCGCCGCGCTGGTCGCGGCATCCCGATCATTCGTGCTCGACCTGCGCTCTGAGGCCTACGCCGCCCTCGGGCCGGTGCCGAGCGGGGTGCCGAGCACCTACGTGCGGGTCGTCGCCGACTCGGGCGACGGCGAGGTGAGGGCCCTCAACCACTTCAACAAACGCACCAAGGGTCTGCTGGTGCGTCTGCTCGCCACGGGTCGTCCGCCGGTGCGCTCGCTCGCGGGCTTGGCATCATGGTTGCGCGCGCACGACGTGCGGGTCGACACGACCGACGCCGCCGAGTGGCGGGTGCACGCGCTCCACTGAGCGCGCACATGACGGAGGGGTCGGGATGCCGCGGCATCCCGACCCCTCCGTCATGACGATTACTTGATGAAGCGGAAGTTCACCGGGTAGCGGTAGCTGCCGCCGGCGTTCACACGCACACCACCCATGATCGAGAAGATGATGTTCACGACCCAGAGGGCGAAGAGCACGAACCCGATGAGGATGCCGAGGAACCACAGCGGCGTGAAGCCGATGATCGTGTTCACGATGATCCCGGCGATGTAGACGAGCTCCCACGTGATCTGCCAGTTCAGGGCTTCCTTGGCCTCGACGTTGGTGCGGGGTCCGCGGTCCTTGAGGATCAGCCAGATGATCAGCGAGGGCAGGAAGCCGACGATGCCACCGATGTGGGCCCACATCGCGGCCGTCTTGTCGGACTCGGGGCTGAGGGGCTGTGCGGGAGCAGCGGAGTAGGCCGGCGGAGGCGTCGGCTGTTCGGGAGTGGGGGTGGAGTCGCTCATGGGATGGCCTTTCGGAAGGCTAAGGACGGGCGATGGACGTCATCGGCCCGGCCGCGGCTGGCGGCTTACCTGAAAAGGTACTGGGAAGGCTGTTCTCGGTGCAATCATCATCCACGCCGAGCCGTCACTCAGCGCCATCTCCGGGTCGCAATCCCGCCGTTTCCCTCAGGGGCCGGGAGCGTTCCCCGTGTCAGGCGCAGGGGTTAGCGTGGACCCGTGGCCACGTCTCCCGCTCAGCGCCGTGTCGGCGCCTCCGGTCTGCTCGTCTCCGCCGCCGGGCTCGGCTGCAATAATTTCGGCCGTGCCGGCACCCGCACCGAGTCGATCGAGGGAACGCGTGCGGTGATCGATGCGGCGATCGACGCGGGCGTCACGCTGTTCGACACCGCCGATGTGTACGGCCGGGAGTTCGGGCTCAGCGAGACGCTGATGGGGGAGGCCCTCGACGGTCGCCGGGACGAGGTTCTCCTCGCGACGAAGTTCGGCCACGCGGCGCTGGCACCCGCGCGCCTCGGTGCGTCGAAGGGGTCGCGCTCCTACATCCGCTGGGCGGTCGAGGGATCGCTGCGGCGGCTGCGCACTGACCACATCGACCTCTATCAGCTGCACACCCCCGATCCCGACACCCCCATCGAGGAGACGCTCGATGCCCTCCGCGATCTGGTGCGGGAGGGGAAGGTGCGCTATCTCGGGCACTCCAACTTCGCAGGATGGCAGATGGTCGCCGCGGATGCCGCGGCATCCGATGTGCCCTTCATCTCGGCACAGAACCACTACAGCCTGCTGGCTCGCGGCTCCGAGCGCGAGGCGCTGCCGGCCGTCGAGCACCTCGGCCTCGGGTTCTTCCCCTTCTTCCCCCTCTACAACGGACTGCTCACCGGCAAGTTCACGCGCGCCGGCGGGCCGGCCGACAGCCGCATCATGAACGTGCGCCCGCACCTGTGGCGCGACGCGCCCTGGGATGCGCTCGAGGGGTATCAGCGCTTCTGCGACGCGCGCGGCATCACCATGCTCGAGGCGACGTTCGGCTGGCTCCTCGCGCGCCCCGCGACCTCGAGCGTCATCGCCGGGGCGACGTCTGCCGAACAGATCGCGCAGAACGCGGCGGCATCCACCGCGTGGCACCCGACTGCCGCGGATCTCGCCGAGATCGACGCGCTGATTCCGCTGCCCGCCGACCCGGCCGCCTAGGCCGTGTTGATCAAGAGGTTTCGCTCCCGGCTGGGTGAGTCTTAAGCGGTGACGCGACAGGAGATCTCTGACGAGGTGTGGGCCGTGATGGAGCCGTTGATGCCGACGGCGTCCGGGAGGTC
>NZ_JYIY01000062.1 GCF_000956535.1 Microbacterium ginsengisoli
AAGGCGGCGGGAAGAGGGGGAGCGAGTGGGGCGATCGCTCGCAGAGCGCCGAAGCGCCAGCGAGCGCTAGCTGCGCGAGAGCACGGCCAGCACGTTGCCGGCGGGGTCGCGGAACCAGGCGATGTCGGGGCCCCAGCCCCGCACGATGCCCTTCGCATCGGACGGCACCTGGTCGTCGGGATAGATCTTCGTCTCGACGCCGCGGGCACGCAGGTCGTCGACCGCGGCATCCACGTCGTCGACCGAGAAGTTCATGATCGTGAAGCTCGCCGGCTCGTGGTTGGGTTTCGAGTACGCGAGCACCCGGCCGCCGGAGGGCAGCGTGATGTCGAGGAAGCCCATCGCGTTCACCTCGACGTCGAGCCCCAGCGTGTCGCCGTAGAAGACCCGAGCCGCCTCGACGTCGTCGACGCTGAATCCGCTGAACGCCCCTTCGGTCGTGAACACGGCCGCCTCCTTCGCGCGCGGGGAACTCGAACGCCTCCACACTGCTCCGCGCCGGCCGCGCTGTAAAGGGCGGGGAATGCCGCGGCCCCCCTCAGCGCTCGACGAGCACGCCGTCGGCGTCGGCCCAGACGTGCAGTCCCGGCTCGAACACGACCCCGCCGATCACGATCGGCACGTCGACCTCGCCGACGCCGTCCTTCGCGGACTTTCGCGGGTTCGAGCCGAGCGCCTTGACGCCCAGGTCGAGGCCGCCGATCGCCTCACGGTCACGGATCGCGCCGAACACGATGATGCCCGCCCACCCGTTCGCAACGGCGGATGCCGCAATGAGGTCGCCGACGAGCGCCGACTCCAGCGACCCTCCCCCGTCGACGACGAGCACCGCCCCGTCGCCGGGCGTCGCGAGCGTCGCCTTCACGAGGGCGTTGTCGCGGTGGCAGCGGATCGTGCGCACGGGCCCGTCGAACGCGGTGCGCCCGCCGATGTCCTGGAACGGCACCGACAGCGAATCAAGGTCGTCGCCGCGCTCGTCGTAGAGGTCGGCTGTCGCGATGGTCATGCGCCCACGGTACGGGCCGGATGCCGCGGCATCCGCTCTGTTGCGCGGGGAAGATCGTCGATCCTTCTGTATCGGTCAATGACGACCTGTGCGTACCTGGGAACACCTCATCGCGCCATGCTGTTGGATGCACTGGGCCGACGATGTCCCGCGCCATCCGATTCCGAGGAGCAGACATGTCTCAGTCCATCGCGCATCCTGCGCTCATCGAGGCCCCCGTGCTCGACGTCTTCGCCGAGCGCTGGAGCACCCGCATCTTCGACGCCACCGCCGTCATCGACGAGGACGCCCTGCGCAGCGTGCTCGAGGCCGCGCGCTGGGCGCCGTCCGCGTCGAACACGCAGCCGTGGCACTTCATCGTGGGCCGCCGCGGCACCGACACCCACGCCAAGCTCTTCGACGGGCTGCTCGACTTCAACCAGGCCTGGGCGGGCACCGCCTCGGTGCTGATCGCGTTCGTCACCGAGACCGAGCGCGACGGCAGGGCGCTGCCGTGGAGCGAGTACGACCTCGGCCAGTCCGCCGCGTTCCTCACCGTGCAGGCCCACGCGGAGGGACTCGCCACCCACCAGATGGGCGGCATCGACCGCGCCAAGCTGCGGGCGGCGTTCGACCTGCCCGCGACCTACGAGCCCGTCTCGATCATGGCGGTCGGCACGCTCGGCGACCCGCAGCTCGCCTCCGAGCAGTTGCGCGAGCGCGAGGCCGCGCCGCGTGTGCGCAACTCGCTCGAGGGCATCCTCATCGCGAACGACTGAGCCGCGGCATCCGTCGCACGACACCCGAGACCCCCGGCGCCGACGCGGCGCGCGGGGGTCTCGACGTTCGGAAGGACGACGCCCCCGTCGCCCGCAGAGCGGGCGGCGGGGGCGCGGAGGCCGGGCGCTCAGTCCTCGATGATCGCCTCGATGACGTCGCCCTCGTCGTCGGCGGCGGGCGCCTGGCCGTCGCTCGTCAGCACGAGCTGCGAGCCCGCGGCATCCACGTCGACACGTACCACGTCACCGTCGTGCACGCGTCCGGAGAGGATCGCCATCGCGAGGCGGTCCTGGATCTCCGACTGGATGAGGCGGCGCAGCGGACGCGCGCCGAACACCGGGTCGTATCCGCGCTCGGCCAGCCAGGTGCGGGCGTCGGGGGTCACGGCGAGGGTGAGGCGCCGCTCCTTCAGCCTGCGCTGCAGGGCGTCGACCGACAGTTCGACGATCTGGGCGAGGTCGTCCTCGGTGAGCGCCTGGAAGATCACGACGTCATCGAGACGGTTGACGAACTCGGGACGGAACGCCTGGCGCACGAGCGCCTGCACCTGCTCCCGCTTCTCGTCGGGGGTGAGCAGCGGGTCGATCAGGATCGGCGAGCCGAGGTTCGACGTCAGGATCAGGATCACGTTCGTGAAGTCGACGGTGCGGCCCTGGCCGTCGGTGAGGCGGCCGTCGTCCATGACCTGCAGCAGCACGTCGAACACCTCGGGGTGCGCCTTCTCGACCTCGTCGAGCAGCACGACGCTGTAGGGGCGCCGACGCACGGCCTCGGTGAGCTGACCGCCCTGCTCGTAGCCGACGTATCCCGGAGGGGCGCCGACCAGGCGCGACACCGAGTGCTTCTCGCCGTACTCCGACATGTCGATGCGCACCATGGCGCGCTCGTCGTCGAAGAGGAACTCGGCGAGCGCCTTCGCGAGCTCGGTCTTGCCGACACCGGTCGGCCCGAGGAACAGGAACGATCCGGTCGGGCGGTTCGGGTCGCTGATGCCGGCGCGCGAGCGGCGCACCGCGTCGGACACCGTGCGCACGGCCGGCTTCTGGCCGATGAGCCGCCGGCCGAGCTCGGCCTCGAGGTGCACGAGCTTCTCGGTCTCGCCCTGCAGCAGGCGCCCCACCGGGATGCCCGTCCACGCGGCGATCACGGCAGCGATGTCCTCGTCGGTCACCTGGTCGCCGACCATGCGCTCATCGGTCGACTCGGCCTGCTCGGCGGCGACGAGCTCGCGCTCGAGCGCCGGGATCTCGGCGTACAGCAGCCGCGACGCCTTCTCGAGGTTGCCCTCGCGCTGGGCGCGCTCCGCCTCGACGCGGGCGGCGTCGAGGCGGGTCTTGAGGTCGCCGACGCGGTTGAGCGAGGCGCGCTCGCGCTCCCACCGGGCCTGCAGCTCGGTGAGTCGGGACTCCTCGGCGGCGAGGTCGGTGCGCAGCTTCTCGAGACGCTCCTTCGAGGCCGCGTCCTTCTCCTTCTTGAGGGCGAGCTCTTCGAGCTTGAGCCGGTCGACGTGGCGGCGCAGCTCGTCGATCTCGAGCGGAGCGGAGTCGATCTCCATGCGCAGCCGCGACGCGGCCTCGTCGATCAGGTAGATGGCCTTGTCGGGCAGCTGGCGCGAGGGCAGGTAGCGGTTCGAGAGGGATGCCGCGGCCACCAGCGCCCCGTCGGCGATGGCCACCTTGTGGTGGGCCTCGTAGCGCTCCTTGAGTCCGCGCAGGATCGCGATCGTGTCCTCGACGCTCGGCTCGCCGACGTAGACCTGCTGGAAGCGGCGCTCGAGTGCGGCATCCTTCTCGATGAACTCGCGGTACTCGTCGAGGGTGGTGGCGCCGATGAGGCGCAGCTCACCGCGGGCGAGCATGGGCTTGAGCATGTTGGATGCCGCGACCGACCCTTCGCCGCCGCCGGCACCCATGAGCACATGCAGCTCGTCGATGAAGGTGATGACGCGTCCCTCGGACTCGGTGATCTCCTTCAGCACGCTCTTGAGGCGCTCCTCGAACTGACCGCGGTACATCGCGCCGGCGACGAGGGCGGAGATGTCGAGGGAGACGAGCTCCTTGTTCTTGAGCGACTCGGCGACGTCGCCCGCGACGATGCGCTGGGCGAGGCCTTCGACGACCGCGGTCTTGCCGACGCCGGGCTCGCCGATGAGGACAGGGTTGTTCTTGGTGCGTCGGGTGAGCACCTGGCTGACGCGGCGGATCTCGCTGTCGCGTCCGATGACGGGGTCGAGCTTGCCCTGGCGGGCGCGCTCGGTGAGGTTGATGCCGAACTGCTCGAGGGCGCTCTGCGCCTCCTCCTGGCCCGGCTGCTGTGTGGCGTTCACGATGCTCCTGAAGTTCGCTGCTCAAAGTTGAGTCTTACGCGCTCAAGTTTAGCACTCGCGGATGTCGAGCGCTACGGGGCGGGCCGGAGGTATCGTGCCCCGAGGGGTGCGTCGACCCGCGCGCCCACGCGAACGAACGGACGCCCATGGCCTGGCGCATGCCCTCCGAAACCGCCCCGCACGACCGCACCTGGATGGCCTTCCCGGTCGAGGGCGTCACCCTGGGCGACACCGACGCGCTGCGCGAGGAGGGCTACCGCGCGTGGACCGACGTCGCACTCGCCATCGCCGAGTTCGAGCCGGTCACGATGGTCGTCGACCCGTCCGAGACCGCGCGGGCGCGGCGCCTGCTGGGCGGCGCGGTCGAGATCGTCGAGGCCCCGCTCGACGAGTTCTGGATCCGCGACTTCGGCCCCACTTTCGTCGTCGACGCCGACCGACCCGGCGCGCTCGGCGCCGTCGACTGGGTGTTCAACGGCTGGGGCTCCCCCGACTGGGCGAACGCGGCGCTCTCGAACGAGATCGCCGGCATCGTCGCCGCCCTCGTCGGCGCCGAGCGCATCCCGTCGCTGCTGGTGAACGAGGGCGGCGGCATCCACGTCGACGGCGAGGGCACCGTGCTCGCGACCGACACCGTGCAGCTCGGCGCGGAGCGAAACCCGTTCGCGACCCGCGAGCGCGTCGAGGCGGAGTTCGCGCGCACCCTCGGCACCACCCGCACGGTGTGGCTGCCCTGCGGCCTCACCCGCGACTACGACCGCTTCGGCACGAAGGGCCACGTCGACATCGTCGCCACGATCCCCTCGCCCGGCCGCCTGCTGCTGCACGACCAGCGGGATGCGGGGCACCCCGACCACGCGGTCACCCGCGACCTCGTCGACCTGCTGTCGCAGGAGACGGATGCCGCGGGCCGCCCCTTCGAGATCGTGCGCCTTCCCGCCCCGTCGACGCTCCGCGACGCGCACGGCGTCGTCGACTGGAGCTACGTCAACCACCTCGTCGTCAACGGCGGCGTGATCGCGTGCGGCTTCGGCGACGAGCGCGCGGACGCCGACGCGCGGGCGATCCTCGCCGAGGCCTACCCGGGCCGCCGCGTCGTCTCGGTAGAGTCGCGTCCGATCTTCGATCGGGGCGGCGGCATCCACTGCATCACGCAGCAGCAGCCCTCCCTCGGCGCGTCGGCATGATCGACGTCGTCGAGGCGTCGATCGCCGAGCTGCGGTCGGCCCTCGAGGACGGCCGCACGACGAGCGTCGCGCTCGTCGACGCCTACCTCGCGCGCATCGCCGCCTACGACGCCCCCGGCACCCCCACCGCACTCAACGCCCTCGTCGTGGCGAACCCCGACGCGCGGGCGGAGGCCGCGGCATCCGATGCCCGACGCGCCCGCGGCGAGGGACGCGGGCCGCTCGAGGGCATCCCGTACACCGCGAAGGACAGCTACCTGGTGCGCGGCCTCACCGCGGCGGCAGGCAGCCCCGCGTTCGCCGACCTCGTCGCGCAGCGTGACGCGTTCACGATCGAGCGGCTGCGGGGTGCGGGCGCGATCTGCCTCGGCCTGACCAACATGCCGCCGATGGCCAACGGCGGCATGCAGCGCGGGGTCTACGGGCGGGCCGAGAGCCCGTATGACGCCGACCACCTGACGGCGCCGTTCGGCTCCGGCTCGTCGAACGGCTCCGGCACGGCGACCGCCGCGAGCTTCGCCGCGTTCGGGCTCGGCGAGGAGACCTGGTCGAGCGGGCGCGGCCCGGCCTCCCACAACGCGCTCTGCGCCTACACACCCTCGCGCGGGGTGATCTCGGTGCGCGGCAACTGGCCGCTCGTGCCCACGATGGACGTCGTCGTCCCCCACACCCGCACGATGGCCGACCTGCTCGAGGTGCTCGACGTCATCGTCGCCGACGACCCCGAGACGCGCGGCGACCTGTGGCGCACCCAGAGATGGGTGACGATCCCCGCGGCATCCGCCGTGCGCCCCGCCTCCTACCCCGCTCTCGCCCACGGCACCGACGTCCTGCAGGGAGTCACCGTCGGCGTGCCCCGCATGTACATCAACGCCGACCCCGATGCCGGCACCGCCGCATCCCCGGGGATCGGCGGCTCCACCGGGCGCCGCATCGTCACCCGCGACAGCGTGATCGCGCTGTGGCAGGCGGCGCGCGCCGACCTCGAGGCGCACGGCGCGCGGGTCGTCGAGGTCGACCTGCCCGTCGTCAGCAACTACGAGGGCGACCGGCCCGGGGCATCCACCATCGCCACCCGCGGACTCGTGTCGCCCGCCTATCTGCGGCGCGAGATCGTCGACCTGTCGGCGTGGGCGATGGAGGAGTTCCTCGCGGCGAACGGCGACCCGGCGCTGCACTCGCTCGCCGGCGTCGACGGCCACCGCATCTTCCCGGCCCCGCCCGGCGCGCTGCCCGACCGCTACGACGGGTTCGAGGACGACCTCGTCACCTACCCCGACTGGGTGCGCGCGCACCCCGGCGCCGGGTGGGAGGGCATGCCCGAGCTCGAGGACGGCCTGCGCGGACTCGAGGAGACCCGACGCATCGACCTCGAGCAGTGGATGGACGCCCAGGGCCTCGACGTGCTCGCCTTCCCCGCCGTCGCCGACATCGCACGCGCCGACATGGACGTGAACCCCGCCTCGGCCGACGCCGGCTGGGCCAACGGCGTCTGGGTCGCGAACGGCAACCTGGCGATCCGGCACCTCGGCATCCCGACCGTCACCGTGCCGATGGGGCTGCTCGCCGACATCCGCATGCCCGTCGGACTCACGTTCGCCGGCCGCGCCTACGACGACGAGCGGATGCTGCGCCTCGCCGCCGCGTTCGAGGCGATCCGGCCGCGGCGCGTGGCGCCGCCGCGCACGCCCGCGCTCTGACGCGGATGGGGCGGGCGCGCCGGTCGCCCGGCACGGCCCGCCCCATCGGCGTGCGGCGCGTCAGGCCACCGTCACCTGCATCGGCGTCACGTGGAACGCGTTGCACGGGTTGTGCTCCTCCGGGCAGTTCGACAGACCCACGTAGAGGTCGTCGAGCGCTTCGAGCACGATGCAGTCGCCGGCCTTCGTCGTCGGCTCGACGATCTCCATGCGTCCGTCGGCGTGATGGATGATGTTCATGAAGAGCGAGATGCACTGGTCGGGGTTGATCTTCGTCTCGTCCAGACCCAGCTCGCGCCAGTCGCCGACGAGGTTGTCGAGGCATCCCCAGGTCTCCTCGACCCCGTAGCGGATCGAGTTCGAGTACTTCGAGCAGTAGCCGCCGGTCATGTTGTGGATGCCGTTGTCGTCGCGCACCACGCGGAACATCGGGCGGCAGCGGTCGGAGTAGATCGTGTACCCCTCGTTGAGGTCCCACTTGCCCGAGCTCACGCGCGTGAACATCGCCGACAGGCGCTCGTCGGGGTCGGAGACCATCGAGGCGATGAAGTCCATGACCTGCTGCCCCTCGAGGTCGGTGATCGTGAGGGTCTGCCCCCTGCGGAGGGCCAGCGCGAGGCGCTCCTTGGGAGCGAGCACGGTGGAGCCCGGCTCCGCCCAGGCGATCGTGGTCGTGTCGTGTGCGTCAGTCATGTGTGTTCCTTCGTCCGTCGTCGTCAACAGGTCTGTCATCGGGCGCCGTATCCGCCGCCGCCCGGAGTGCGCATGAGGATGCGGGATCCCGGCGCCCAGCGGATGCGCCCCTTGGGTTCCGCGACATCGCCGCCGTCGACCCGCAGCACTCCCGGGGCGCCGTCGCCGCCGCCGGCGAGACCCGGCGCGGCGTGCTCGATGCGCTCCGTCAGGAAGATCACGTCGAGCGGGGCGTCGTGCCGAGACACCAGCGCGACCTCCTGGCCGTCGCCGCCGCGCCACGCGCCCTCGCCGCCCGAGCCGCGCACGATCGACTTCGACTCGACGAGCACGGGAGCCTGGCTCTCGACGATCTCGACGGGCGTGTTCGACACGTTGCTCGGCGTCGACAGCGTCGCGTAGCCGGCCTGGCCGCGCGCGGCGCCCTGACCGCCGTTGAAGCACAGCAGCGAGGCGAACGGACCGGTCTCCTTCTCGCCGCGGATGCCGACCACCCAGAAGGGCGTGCCGGCGGCCGCCGAGACCCGGTCGGGCAGCACGTCGGCGAGCGCGCGGGAGAGCACCGAGGGGATGGCGTGCGCGGGGAAGTTGGCGCTCACCGCCGCGTTCGTTCGCGGGTTCAGCAGCGACCCTTCCGGCACGCGGATCGCGATGGGGCGCAGGGCGCCCTCGTTGTTCGGCAGCTCGGGTGCCAGCAGGCACGCGAGCCCGTACCGGGTGTAGCCGAACGTCGGCGAGGCGGAGTTGATGCCGAACGTCGACTGGCGCGAGGTGCCCTCGTAGTCGACGGTCATCGAATCGCCGTGCACCTCGACCGAGACCACGATCGTCTTCGGCTCCTCGAAGCCGTCGAGATCGATCGAGGCCGCGTAGTGGCCGTCGGGGATCTCGGCGATCGAGGCGCGCACCGCGCGCTCGGTGGCGTCGCAGATGTGGGCCGCGGCCTCGTCGAGATCGAGCCCCGCGTCGCTGTCGAGCAGCGCCGTCACGCGGCGCTCGCCCAGCGCGTTCGCGGCGATGAGCGCGTCGACGTCGCCAAGCACCTGCGCGGGAACCCGCACGTTCGCGGCGAGGATGCGGCGCACGAGGGCGTTCGGCACGCCCGCTTCCACAAGCTTCACGGGCGGCAGGCAGAAGCCCTCTTCGAACGCATCCTGCGCGAACGCGCCCTCTGAGGTGCCGCCGATGTCGGAGAGATGGCAGATCGAGGCGACGTAGGCCACGATGCGACCGTCGCGGAAGACGGGGGTGGCCGCGGTCAGGTCGGGCAGGTGCGTGTTGCCGTAGCGCGGCGAGTTGGTGGCGATCACGTCGCCCGGCCGCAGGTTGTGCTCGCCGAGCTCCGCCACCATCGCGCGCACGGTGCCCGCGACGGTTCCGGTGAACACGGGCACCGAGCGCCCGTACTCGACGAGCAGGTCGCCGCGCGCGGTGAGCACGGCGCAGGCCAGGTCGTTCGACTCCCGCACCACCGAGCTGAAGGCGGTGCGCAGCAGCACCGCCGCCATCTCATCGGCGACGGAGATGAGTCGCTGCCAGACGATCTGCAGCGTCGCTGCATCCCACTGGGTCATGGTGTGTACTCCTAGAACTCAGGCGTGTCGGAGGCTGTCGCCTCGGGGAAATGGCGCTCGAGCAGCTGGCGATCGAGCAGGATCTGTCGGACGATGCCCGCGACGACGGCCGGGGTGGGCGCGTCGTCCGAGAAGTCCTGGGCGGCGTTACCGGCCTTCAGATAGACCGGGGCGGCGACCCGCACGAACTCGGGCACGTCGTAGCCGCGCACGAAGCCGCCGGTCGAACGGGGGTTGTCGGTGTGCAGGTCGAGTGCGACCGCGGTCGTCGCGCGCACGGCGGCGAGCATCGCGACATCCAGATCGCGCTGCAGGTTGACCGAGTCGGCACCCGCATCGGCAAGCAGCAGCGCATGGGCGGGGTTGGCGGCACCCATGTTCGAGGATGCCTTCAGCCGCACCTCGGCGGGAAGCTCCCCCGCCGCGCGCAGCCGCGCGAGCACATGCAGCAGCCCCTCGTCGAACACGAGGAACCCGCGCACGCCCAGCTCGACCGCGTGCAGCACGTCCTCGAGGCCCTGCGCGAGCTGTTCCCCGCCGCGCAGGCGGTAGGCGCTGGCCGCCGCCACCGGACCGGCGGCGAACTTCTGGCCGCCGATGTCGTAGGTGCCGCGCGGCCCCACGGCCATCCGCAGTTGGATGCCGCGCCCCGCCGCCTCGTTCACGAGGTCGACGATCTCGTGAACGAGGTAGCGCATCGTGCCGACGGTGTTCGTCGCCTGGTGGAGACGCGCCCCGTCGCGGCGCAGCGCGTCGTCGATCGCGGCGACGGCCGCGGCATCGAGCGCGCCCGCGACCTCCCACTTGTACCAGCCGCCGTCGGCGAAGCGTTCGGTGCTCGTGGCGGGCTCACCACCGCGACCGGTGGAGATCCCGAGTCCGGCGAGCAGGCCCTCGGCCCGCTCGAGGCTCATGAGAGCGCCCCGCTCAGCGCCGCGGCATCCGCCGTCTCGGGGCGTCGCACCGCGATCTCGACGTGCAGGTTGCCGTGCTGATCGAGCCAGGCGATGTCGTCGGGGCCGACGACCGCGGTGCTCTCGGGCAGCTGGAGGATCGCGGGGCCCGTCACCCGCTCCTCGGGCGGGAGTGAGAGCATGCGCCGCACCGGCACCTCGACCAGACCCGTCTCGGCGAACCAGGCGGTGCGGGTGCGGGTGCGCTCCTCGCTGGCGTCGGGGCTCACCGTGCGGGTGAGGGTCGGCACGGTGAACGGCCCGTAGACCCGCACGCGCCAGGTGACGATCTCGATGCGTTCGTAGTCGGGTGTGACGCCGTAGATGTGCTCGTACTCGCGCACGAAGCGATCCCGGTAGCCCGCGGGGTCGTCGCCGTCGCCGACGGCCACCTCGATCTCGAAGCCCTGCCCGAGGAAGCGCATCTCGACGAACCGGTCGATGCGGGCGACATCGGTGCCGAGTTCGCGCTGGGCCTGGGCGACGAGGTCGGCGTAGATCGCCTCGACCGCCGCGGCGTCCCAGTCGCGCAGCTCGAGCAGGCGCGTGCGCGACTCCTCGACCATCGGCGGGGCCACGAGAAGACCGGTCGCCGAGAGCACGCCCGCGGCGGCCGGGATCACCACGTGGGACACCCCGAGGATGCGGGCGATGCGCGCCGCATGCACCGGGGCGGCACCGCCGAAGGCGACCATCGGGAAGGTGCGCGGGTCGTGCCCGTGCTCGGTCGCGTGCACCTGCACGGCGAGAGCCATGTGCTCGTCGACGACCCGGGCGATGCCGGCCGCCGCGGCCACCGGGTCGTGACCGAACGCGGAGCCGAGTCGCGACACCATCGCCTGACGGGATGCCGCGGCATCCAGTGTCATGCGACCGCCGAGGAAGTAGTCGGGGTCGAGGTAGCCGAGCACGATGTCGGCGTCGGTGACGGTGGGTTCCTCGCCGCCGAGTCCGTAGCCGGCGGGTCCGGGGCGTGAGCCTGCCGAGTGGGGGCCGACCTTCAGCAGGCCGAGCCCGTCGAGCGCGGCGATCGAGCCGCCACCCGCGCCGATCTCGATCATGTCGACGACGGGCATCGACACCGGGAGCCCCGAGCCCTGCTTCAGCCGGTGCACGCGCCCGACCTCGAAGCCGTTGCGCACGGTCGGCTCGCCGCCCTCCACGATGCAGACCTTCGCGGTGGTGCCGCCCATGTCGAAGGCGATGAGGCGGTCCATGCCGAGCTGGGCGCCGACATAGGCGGCGCCGATCGCTCCGGCCGCCGGGCCCGATTCGAGCAGGCGGATCGGGTAGGCGCGGGCGGTCGCGGTGGTGACGACACCGCCGTTGGACTGCATGAGCATGAGCGACTGGTCGATGCCGAGCGTCGTGAGCGCACGCTCGATGTCCTCGAAGTGCTCGCCGGCGATCGGGCGCACGTAGGCGTTGGCGAGCGTCGTGACGGTGCGCTCATACTCGCGGATCACGGGCACGAGATGTCCCGAGAGCGTGACGGGGACATCGGGGAGCCGCTCGGCGAGGATCTCGGCGATCGTCTCCTCATGGGCGGCGTCGACGTAGGAGTGCAGCAGGCACACCGCGATCGACTCCACGCCGGCCGCGGCGAGCTCGTCGGCGATGCGCTCGACGTCGGCGCGGTCGAGCGGGGTGAGCACCTCGCCGCGGGGGCCGCGGCGCTCGGTGACCTCGAACCGCTCGGTCGGCGCCACGAGGGGGTCGGGCAGCTGCAGGCGCGGGTCGTAGAGGTCGTAGCGCCATTCGCGTCCGATCTCGAGCACGTCGCCGAAGCCCCGGGTCGTCACGAGCGCCGTCTTCGCGCCGCGACGCTCGATGAGCGCGTTGGTCACGAGGGTGGTGGCACCCACGACGGCGGAGTCGATCGCGTCGGTGTGGTGGTCGGCGTCGGCGAGCACCTGGGAGATGCCCGCGGCGATGGCGCGGCTGAAGTCGTCGTAGGTGGTGAGGGCCTTGCCGAGCCAGGTGCGCCCGGTGGTCTCGTCGAGCAGGACGATGTCGGTGAACGTCCCGCCGATGTCGAAGCTGGCTTTCATGAGTGTCTTTCGGTCGGAGAGGGGTCGATGTGTCGGGGGCGCATCGACGCTGTCGGGGGTCGCGCGGGGATGAGGATCGTCGCGATCTCGATCACGGATGTCACAGGGTCACCGCCGCGGTCATGAGCACCGGCGGCACGACCAGGCCGAGCTGTCCGGCGCGCTGCACGGTGACGAGGGCGCCCACGGCGGCGCTGCGCCGCACGGCGAGGTCGTACACGAGTCCGGCGGCGGCGCCGAGGGCGATCCCCGCGACGAGGGCAGCGGCGATCGCGATCGGCGCGGGCCCCGCGACGGCGGCGACGATGCCACCGGCACCGATCGCGAGCAGCACCGCGAGGGCGGTGGGAAGCCGGCGGGCACGGCCGGCGCCGACGAGCAGGCGGGCGGCACCGGCCGAGAGCATCACGGTGCCCGCCGAGAGGCCGGCGACGAGGCTCGCGCCGCCCGCGAGCCTCGCGATCTCGCCGGGGAGCGTGGACGTGAACAGGGCCAAGATGCCGTTGGCGGCGAAGACGGCGGCGGCCAGCGTCACCACGCGGCCGGCGGACGGCGTCACGGAGACCGGCACAGCGATCGTCGACGCCGACGCGGCGGGTGCGGCCGAGCCGGCGTCGCCGGGCGTGAGCAGCGCAGCGGCCGCGACGACGGCGGCGAGCGCGAGCGCCCCGACGAGGAAGACCTGCGAGGCGGAGAGGCCCGCAGCGGCCAGCAGCCCGGCCGAGAGCGATCCGAGCCCGACGCCGCCGAACACCGCGGCCGTCACCCCGGCCGATCCGGCGCGGGAGGACACGACGACCAGGGATGCCGCCGCCACCACGACCCCGAGCGCGGCCCCGCAGACAACGCGCGCCGCGAGAAGCACCCCGAGCTGGTCGAGCGGCGCGATCACCAGCAGCGCGGCGCCCGCGGCATCCAGCACGACACCCACGACCACGATCGCCACCAGGCTCCGCCGTCGGGCGGCGCGCGCGGCGACGGTCATGCCGCCGATCGACGCGAGTCCGTGGCCGGAGAAGAGCAGCGCGGTCGCCCAGGGCGTGCCGGTCGCCGAGACGATGTGCGTGTAGAACGCGCTCGGCAGCGCCGAGAACGCGCCGACGACGGTGAGCGCCGTCGCGGTCCACCCGGTGCGGCTCACCATCGGTCCCTCACGTTCTGCGGCTCGCCGAGGGCCACGCTCGCCAGCGCCACGTCGGTGACCGCCGAACCGGCCTGATCGATCAGCACCGCCCCGTCGGGCGCCGGATCGAGTCCCGCGACGAGGCGCGCGAGCCCGCCCACCTCGTGCGCGGTGCTGCGGTCGTCGATCAGAGTCGCGTGAGCGGTCTCCCACACGCGGGCGCCGTCGAGGCAGACGACGGCCGCGCCCGGGGCGAGATCTGCGACGGATGCCACGGCGCCGCCGGCGCCCGTCGCGCTCACCGCGAGCACGGCGTCGGCCAGGGCGTCCCTGCCTCCGACGACGACCTCACCCGGGAGCGCCGCACGCGCACGGTCGCCTGCGGCGTCCGAGCGCACGAGCACCCGCCACGACCGCACGCCGTGGAGGGTGGCGAGCATGTCGGCGACGGCCCGGTTGGTCGGACCGAACCCGAGGAGCGCGACGGGGGAGGCGGCATCCGCGCGACCCAGCGCCTCGATCGCGGCGACGGCCGCCGCCGCGGTGCGCAGCCGCGTCGGCAGCATGCCGCGCAGCACCGCGGTCGGCGCCGAGCCGTCGGCGGGACCCGCGAGGATCGTCGACGTCGAGCGTCCGGCGCCGCCCTCGGCGGGAACGTACGACGCCCACTTCGAGATCGCCCAGCCGAGCGCCGGGACCACCGCCGAGATCGACAGGAAGAAGCCGCCGCCCGCGGCGGGGAGCATCTGCTTCGCGGCCTGCGACGCCTCACCGCGCCCGAGGGCGGCGAGGGCTGCCGTGCAGGCGTCCACGAGCGCGCGGTCGTCGACCGCGGCACGCACCTCGGCGTCGGTCACCTCACGCACGCGACGCCTCCCGGGGGTCGAGTCCGACGGCGGCTGTGGGCGAGACCGCCCCGAGCGCGAGCGACACGATCGTCGCCACCGTGCGGAAGAAGCCCGCCACCGCCGGGCTGAAGGCCTTCGGCGAGCGGCTGAGGAACGCGAGATCGCCCCAGATGCGGCCGCCGGTGTGCAGGGGGAAGAGCACGCACGCGTGCAGGTCCTCGGCGGTCGACATGCGGGCGGTCACCGGGAAGCGCCCCGACAGGTTCGACATGTCGCTGAGCTGCACGGTCTGCCCGCTGCGGTACACGTGCGATCCGATGAACGCGTTGTTGACCGGATGGCCCGTGGCGATCGTCTGCCGCCAACGGGCCGACATCCCGGCGCTCGCGATGAGGGTCGCCCGGGGGTCGTCGCTCGTCCCGCCGTCGAGGCGGAAGACGGTCGAGGCGTCGGCGAATCCGCGCGACACGGCCCAGGTGACCGTCGTGTCGGCGACCGCATCGACACTGCCGGCCGCAGCGAGCGCGTCGGCGAGGGCGCCGAGCGCGTCGGTCTGGGAGGTCAGGCGGGCCAGGGCGGCGCGCATGCGATCCTCGTTGCGGTTGTCGCCGATCTCGGCGGTCGCGGGGAGGAAGCGGTAGCCGACCCCGCGCACGGACGCGATCCACCGGGGGTCGCCGGACGGGTCGCCGAGCTTCTTGCGCAGGCGGGTGATCGCGAGACGCAGTGCGTTCTGGGCGTCGTCGTCGCCCCACTCCCACAGCTGCTGCACGAGTTCCTCGTGGGAGACGACGCGGCCGCTGTTCGACATGAGCGCGGTGAGCAGCTCGAACTCGTGCCGGCTGAGAGCGAGGTCGTCGCCATCGAGGGTGCAGCTGCGGGTAGCGACGTCGAGCGCGAGACCCTCGGCCTGGAGCCACCGCACGCGCAGGCTCTCCTCGCCCGAACGGGCGCGCACGAGGGCGAGGAGGCGCGCACTGAACTCCCGCGGCGAGACGGTCCTCCCGACCACGATGTTCGCGCCGGCGTCGAGCAGCACGAGCTCGACGTCGTCGCGCACGTCGACGTCGACGACGGCGATGGGTGTCTGCCCCGCGGTGCGGAGCACGTTCACGGCCGCGGCGATCCAGTCGATGCTCGATCCGCTGACGAGGATGAGCCGCGCATCCCGCTCGGTCGCGGCATGCGCGGCCGGCACCGGCGCACCGACCGCGACCGTCGGCCACGCGGCGCGACCGATCTTCACCCGCAACGCCGCCGCGGGACTCCCCGGTTCGGCGCAGAGCACGACGGGTCCGAGCAGCTCGGCGTCACGGGCGGTCAGGCCGCCGGTGACGAGGGAGGCGAGAGTCGGCGAGGGAGCCATGGTCAGAGCACCTTCGACAGGAAGGCACGCGTGCGCTCGTGCTGCGGGTTGCCGAGCACCTCGGCCGGCGTGCCGATCTCGACGATCTCGCCGCCCGACATGAACGCGATGCGCCCGGCCACTTCGCGGGCGAAGGCCATCTCGTGGGTGACGACGATCATCGTCATGCCGCTGCGGGCGAGGTCGCGCATGACGTCGAGCACCTCGCCGACGAGCTCGGGGTCAAGCGCCGAGGTGGGCTCGTCGAAGAGCATGAGCTTCGGGCGCATGGCGAGGCCGCGGGCGATGGCGACGCGCTGCTGCTGCCCGCCGGAGAGCGTGCGCGGGTACGCATCCTCTTTGTGCGCCATCCCGACCCGGTCGAGCAGATCGCGCGCGGTCGCCGTGGCCGTGGCACGGTCGAGCCGGCGCACGCGCATCGGCGCCTCGATGACGTTCTCGAGAACGGTCAGGTGCGGGAACAGGTTGAAGTGCTGGAACACCATGCCGATGTCGGTGCGCTGGGCATTGATGCGCCGCGGCGACAGCTCGTGCAAGCGGCCGTCGGCGCGCTCCTCGTAGCCGATGAGGTGGTCGCCGACGTACACGCGACCGCGATCGGGGCGTTCGAGGTGGTTGACGCACCGCAGCAGGGTCGACTTGCCCGACCCCGACGCCCCGATCAGGCAGACGACCTCGCCCGCGGCGACGTCGAGGTCGATGCCCGAGAGCACCTCGACGTGGCCGAACGACTTGTGGATGTTGCGCAGGCGGACTAGCGCTTCGCGATCAGCCATCGCGACCACCTCCTCGAGGATGTGCCGTGGGCGCCGACGGAGCGGAACCCGACGCCGAGGCGTCGCTCGAGCAGATGCTCGAGCCCGGTCAGGATCGTCACGACGACGAGGTACCAGATGCAGACGACGATCAGCACGGGGATCGTCTGATAGGTGCGGGCGTAGATCAGCTGACCGCTGTAGAGCAGCTCGGGCAGCGCGATGACGCTCACGACCGACGAGTACTTCAGCAGCCCGATCGCCTCATTCGCGGCGGGCGGCACGATCACGCGCATGGCCTGCGGCAGGATGATGCGGCGGAACGCGGTGGCGCGACCGATCGCGAGCGCGTCCGCGGCCTCCGACTGGCCTTTGTCGACCGACACGATGCCCGACCGGATGATCTCCGCGAGGTAGGCGGCCTCGTTCAGGGAGAGGCCGAGGATCGCGGCGGTCCACGGCGTGATGAGGGTGTTGGTGTCGATCGACCAGAGGGTCGGGCCGAACGGCACCCCGATCACGACGTCGGGGATGATGATCGCCAGGTTGTACCAGAGGATGATCTGCACGAGAACGGGCGTGCCTCGGAAGAACCAGATGTAGACGCCCGCAGCCCCGCCCAGCAGACCGCTGGAGGAGAGCCGCATGACGGCGAGTGCGAGGCCGATGACCAGCGCGATGACCATGCCGACGAGGGTCAGCAGCAGCGTGGTGCCGAGCCCCGAGAGGATGCGAGGGTCGAACAGGTACTGCAGGACGACGTTCCACTCGTAGTGCGGGTTTGTGAGGAACGACCACGCGACCGAGAGGACGACGACCGCCACGACGGCGATGCCGAGCCATCGCCACCGCCGAGGGCGGGGGACGATGACGTCGGCATCGGCCGCCGTGCGAGGGGTGTCGCTCATCAGAAGGGCGACCCGTTGACGATCGGGGCGGTCAGGCCACGGGACGGAACGCCCCACTTGTCGAGGATCGAGGCGTACGTGCCGTCAGCCATGATCTCGGTGAACGCCGTCTCGACCTCGGCGGTCAGCGCGCTGCCCTTCGGGAACGCCGCGGCGAAGTAGCCCTCGTTCTGGTAGCCGCCCGAGACCTTGAGTCCGCTGGCGCTCTTCATGATGTAGGCGTTGGCGGCGGAGTCGTTCGGGGTGACGTCGATACGCTTGGAGGTGAGGGCGAGCACGACGGCGTTGAGGTCCGAGTACTCGTTGACGGTGATCGCCGCCTTGCCCTCGGAGGTGCACTTCTCGGAGGCGGTCGCGAGGAGCGAGCCTTCGATGGCGCCCGACGGGATGCCGACGGTCACGCCGCAGAGGTCGTTCATGTCGGTGATGTCGCGGTAGTCCGACCGGGTGAGGAAGTTGTTCTCCGCCTTGAGGTAGTCGACGAAGTCGACGCTCTTCTGGCGTTCCTTGGTGTCGAACATGCCGGTGAGAGCCATGTCGAAGCGTCCCGAGGTGAGGCCGGGGATGATCGTGTCGAATCCGGCGCTCTGGAACTGAATCGTGCGGCCGAGCTTGGTCGAGAGGGCGGCGGCCAGGTCGACGTTGATGCCCTCCCACGTCGAACCGTCGCTGCCGGTGAAGTTGTAGGGCAGCAGCGACGGGTCGGCGGCGGCGATGATGACGTCGCCGGAGGTGGTGGAGGACGTGGCCTGAGGCGAGCCGGCGGCGCAGGCCGACAGCGCGAGGGCCGACAGGGCGGCGACGGCGAGTGCCGGGATGCCGCGGCGGATGGTGGATCTCACGGGTGCTCCTCGAGTCATGAGGCGGTGGATGTGGGAAGCGGTGCCCGCCCGGTCCGGGTCGACGAAGGGCGTGATGACAGGAGAACCCGTGAATGTTTCGTCCAGATGTCCGTGGCAGTCGCTTTCCGGTTTCCGAGCGCGATACCGACACGGAGACGACATGGAGCGGCTCCTACGATGTCGATATCCGAGCCTCCCCGACACGTTCCCGACTGTCGCCGCGGCCCTCACGATGATCGAAGGCACCCCATGACCTCACCCACGCCCACGAGCGGTTCCGATGCCGTCGCCCGCATGATGACGACGTCGACGGTGGCCGGGGCGATCGATCTGGCGATCGGCGAGCCGGACCAGCCGCTCCCGCAGGAACTGGCGGATGCCGCGGCCCGCGCCTTCCGCGACGGCCGCACCGGCTACACCCCGAAGCTCGGACTCCCTGAGCTTCGGGCCCTCATCGCGGCCGACACGACCAGTTCCTCCGGTCGCGTCCCGGTCGAGGACGTGGTGGTCACGGTGGGCGGCACGGGTGCGGTGGCCGTCGCCCTGATCGTCGGGGGCACGGCAGGTGTGGTCATCCCCGACCCGGCGTGGCCGAACGACCTGGTGCTCGCCGAGCAGCTCGGACTCCCCGTCGCCCGCTACCGCCAGGGACCGTCCGGTGACGACTTCTTCGCCCTCGACGAGATCGAGCAGGCGCTGCGCGCCGGCTTCCGGCTCGTCGTCGCCAACTCGCCCTCGAACCCGACGGGCGCGGTCGCGTCGGCCGCCGCGATGGCGGCGCTGGTCGCTCTCGTCGAGCGCTACGACGCGCGCATCCTCTCCGACGAGGCCTACGAGTCGATCGTGTTCGACGGGGGTCGCGCCGCGTCGCCGCTCGACGTCGGCGGCCGCGATGTCACGTTCGCCGCGCGCACCTTCTCGAAGCGGTTCTCGATGACGGGACTGCGGCTCGGCTCGTTGGTCGCGCCCGCGGAGGCGCGGCTCGCCGTCGCGGCGGTGCACGGCACGACGGTCGGGTGCGCGCCGATCACCGCGCAGATCGTCGGCGCCACGGCTCTCGAGCGACTCCCCGACCGCGGCACAGAGCTCTCCGCGATCTACCGGGCTCGGTACGAGAACGCCGCAGCGGCACTGCCCGGCCGCCTCGCGTCGGTCACTCCGTCGGGCCTCGGCGGCTTCTACCTCTGGCTCGACGTCCGCGACACCGGCCGCTCGGGTGCGGCCCTCGCCGACGAGCTCGCCGCCCGCGGCGTGCTCGTCTCCGCCGGCACCGTCTACTCCCCCGAGGACGGCTTCCTGCGCGCCTCGCTCACGGCTCCCGACGGGGCGCTCGCCACGGCGTGGCAGACGATCGACGAGGTGCTCGGGGCATCCTGATCAGGCGGCGGATGCCGCGGCATCCGCCCTCTCGTCGGGGCACGAGAAGCGCGATCGGTAGGCGCTCGGGCTGAGTCCGAGCGTGCGCACGAAGTTCTGGCGCAGCACGGCCGCCGAGCCGAAGCCGCTCTCGTCGGCGATGCGGTCGATGCCGTGGTCGGTGCGCTCGAGCAGCCGCTGCGCGTGCAGCACCCGCTGCCGGGCGAGCCAGGCCGCCGGCGTCGCACCGAGGTCCTGCTTGAAGCGCCGCGCGAACGTGCGGGTCGACATGTGGGCACGCGCGGCGAGCTGATCGACGGTCAGGTCGAGGTGCAGGTTCGCGAGCATCCAGTCGGTGACTGGCGCGAGCGAGAGCGAGGCGACGGCGGGCAGCGGCTGCGAGATGAACTGCGCCTGGCCGCCGTCGCGCTGCGGGGGCACGACCATCCGGCGGGCGATGGTGTTGGTGACCTCGGCACCGAGCTCGATACGCAACAGGTGCAGGCAGGCGTCGAGGCCGGCCGCGGTGCCCGCGCTCGTGATGATCGTGTCGTCCTGGACGTAGAGCACGTCGGGGTCGAGGTCGACGGCCGGGTAGAGCCGGGTCATCTCGGTCGCGTACTTCCAGTGGGTGGTGGCCCGCCGACCGTCGAGCACGCCCGCGGCGGCGAGCACGAACGCGCCCGAGCAGACGCTCAGGAGCCACGCACGACGGGCGGCGGCCGCCTGCACCACGGCGGCGACCCGCGGGTCGATGCGGGACCAGGATGCGCGCGGCACAGGGGTGACGACGACGAGGTCGGCGGTCTCGGCGAAGGTGAGGTCGTCGACGACGTTGATGCTGAAGCCGAGATTCGACGGGATCGCCCCGGGGTCGGGGGCGCAGATGCGGAACTCGAACGGCTCGATGCCGTCGTCACTGCGGTCGAGGCCGAACGCCTCGCAGGCGAGTCCGAACTCGAACGGCGCGAAGCCGGGCTGCACGATCACGGCGACGGTTCTCATGGGGCATCCTCTCGGGCGCCGCGACCCGCGCGGCTGTGGCAGAAAGCATACGCTCTCTGTCCATTCTGCCACTTTTGGCGTGATCACGACGACCGTAGCGTGAGAGCCATGATCCTCCTCGTGCTGCTCGCGCTCCTCGGCCTCGCGGCCGCCCTCTGGACGGTCGTCGAGGTGATCCGCGGCGACAGCCGCCCGGTGCGCACCGACTGGTCGCGCCTGCCCGACCGCGATGACAGGGCCGCGGTCATCCCGCGTGCACGGCGTCCGCGCCGGGGCGCGCGGCGTGCTCAGGCTTCGACGGGCTCGCCGCGGTAGAGCTTCTCGAACGTCGAGAGGGTGCGCTGGATGTCGTGCACCTTCACCCCGTCGAGCGAGGCCTGCTGCAGCCGGCGGCGCTCGGCGGCATCCGCCGTGAGCACCGTCGTGAGCTTCGCGGCGAAGTCCTCCGCGCTCGTCGGATCGAACAGATAGCCGTTCTCGCCGTCGTGCACGAGATGCGGCAGCGCCATCGCGTCGGCGGCCACGACGGGCAGGCCCGAGGCCATGGCCTCCATCGTCGCGATCGACTGCAGCTCGGCGATCGAGGGCATGGCGAACACGCTGGCGCGCGTGTAGATGCGCCGCAGCTCGTCGTCGTCGACGCGGCCGTAGAAGTGCACCCGCCCGTCGAGGCCCTGCTCGTGCGCGACGAGCTCGAGCTGCTTGCGCTGGTCGCCGCCGCCGACGATGTCGACGTGCACGTCGAGGGCCGGGTCGAGCAACGCGACCGCTTTGAACAGCAGGTCGATCTGCTTCTCGCGGGTGAGGCGACCCACGAACAGCACCCGGTTCTCGGTGCGCGGCTCGAGGTCGGCGGTGTAGTTGCCGGCGTCGATGCCGCAGCTGATCGGGATGACCCCCTGCAGGTCGATCGCGGCCACCAGGAAGTCCGCCGCGCGCTTCGTGGGGGTCGTCACCGCGCGCGCCAGGTCGAAGGTGCGGCGGGCGTCATCCCAGGCCAGCTTCACGAAGAGCCTGTCGAGCAGCGGGGGCAGGGTCGTGAAGTCGAGGATGTTCTCGGCCATCACGTGGTTCGTCGCGATCACGGGGATGCCGCGCTGCGACGCGATGCGCGCAAGCCCCCGCCCGATCACGATGTGCGACTGGATGTGCACCACGTCAGGCTTCACCGCGTCGAGCACCTGACGGGCGTAGTGCTTCGCCAGCCACGGCCATACGAAGCGCAGCCAGTCGTGCGGGTACCAGCGCCAGGACGGCAGTCGGTGCACGGTGACGTTCTCCCCCTCGATGACCTCGACCCGGGGGCCGTGATCGCGGTGGGTGATGCTGGGGGCCATCACGTGCACGTCGTGTCCACGCGCGACAAGGCCCGCGGCGAGGCGCTCGGCGAACCGGGCCGCACCGTTCACATCGGGTGAGAAGGTGTCGCAGCCGATGAGGATCGTCAGGGGTCTGTCGGACACGGAAGTCGAGCCTACCTGGCGCCCCGGACGGATCCCGGGTGATCGACGAGGGAAGACGCGACGTCCAGGAGTGTCTCAGCCGAGCGCCGCCACGAATAGCGGGCGACATGCGCGCGGCCCGCGGCGATGACCTCGGCGCGGTGCGCAGGATCGTCGAGTCGCCGCACGGCGCGCGCGACCGACCCCGGATCGTGAGGGTCGAAGTACTCCGCACCGGGGCCGGCGACCTCGCGGAAGATCGGCAGATCGGATGCCGCGACCGGCACGCCGATCCCGAGTGCTTCGGCGAGCGGCAGCCCGAAGCCCTCGTCGAGGCTCGCCGAGACGAGCACGGAGCCGTCGGCGAGCGCACGGGCGTACTGCTCGTCGCTCACGCCGCCGGCGAACTCGACCCGCGCGCCGGGCGGCACGAGCGCCTCGAGCTCGGCGCGGCGCGCCGGGCCGATGCGGCTCAGCAGCTGCAGCGTCTTGTCGGGCAGGTGGGCCATCGCCGCGATGAGCGTCTCGACGTTCTTGTAGCCCATGAACGAGCCCATGTAGACGAGGTGCGACGGAGTGGCCGCGGCATCCGCCTCGGTGTCGAGGAACGCGCCCAGGTCGTCGGGGGCGTTCGGGATGACCACGACCGGACGCTTCGTGAGCCGCACCCGCGCGAACTCGTCGCGGCTGGTCTCGCTCACCGTCGCGACGACGTCGGCGGCGTTGAGCGTCACCCGCTGCGGCACGTAGGAGAGGTGGAACAGCCGCCACCCGAGCCGCACGAGCGGAGAGAACTCGGCGGGCGGCGTGCGGTGCCGATAGTAGATCGTGTCGTGGAGGGTCAGGATGAGCCGGAACCGCCGGCCGATCGTGCCCATCGTCTGCATCGGCGAGAACACCACGTCGGGCTCGTAAGCGTTGAGGATGCGGGCGGTGAACGGCTCCTTCGCCGAGGTCGGCGCGTGCAGGAACAGGTGCTCGACGCCGTCGGGGAGCACGGCGAGCTGCTCCGGGTCGTGCACGAGGAACGTCACGTCGGCGAGCTCGGCGATCGCGGTCGCCAGCCCCGCGGAGTAGCGGCTGATGCCGTCGTGTCCGTGCGGGCGGATGTACCGCGCGTCGAAGAAGAATCGCATGCGCCCCAAGCCCCTCTCGTCGATCCAGACTAAAGGAGGCCCTGTGGTGCCAAGATGTGCGCATGCCGCTCGATGCACCCCTGCCGTCCACCGCCGACCTCCACGCCCGGGGCGTCGAGGAGCGGCGCGCCACCGCCCGTCGCGACCTCGCGACACTCACGGTCGCGACCCGTGATCCGCTGGGCATCCTCGCGGCGCAGAACGAGACCCGCATCCCCGATCTCATCGGGCTACGGGCCGAGCGCATGTCGACCGACCCGTTCGCCTTCTACCGGGGCACGGCCGCACTCATGGCGGCAGATCTCGCCGACGACCCCCACTCGGGCATCGTGGTCGCCTCCTGCGGCGACGCGCATGTGGCGAACTTCGGCTTCTACGCCTCGCCCCAACGCACGCTCGTGTTCGACCTGAACGACTTCGACGAGGCCGCGTGGGCGCCGTGGGAGTGGGATGTGAAGCGCCTGGTGACGAGCATCGTCGTCGGCGGTCGCCACACCTCGCGCGACGCCGCCGTGACCGAGCGGGCCGCGCGCGCCGCCGTCGGCGCCTACCTCGCGACGCTGCGCCGACTCACCGCACTCAGCGCCCGTGAGCGGTATTCGCTGCACCTCGACCCGAAGAAGGGCATGGGCGCTCTCGCCAAGACGTCGCGGAAGGCGCTGGCGGCGGCGATGTCCGACGCGCTGCGGCGCACCGGCGACCGCGCCGCGCGCCGCTGGACGACGACGGATGCCGCGGGCCGCGCGGTGTTCGTCGAGGCCCCGCCCACCATGACCCACGTCGACGACGAGATCGAGGAGCGCGCACGGAGCCTGTACGGCGCCTACCAGCGCTCGGCGAGCGTCGACATCGCGCTGCTGCTGCAGCACTACGCGGTCGCCGACGTCGCCCGCCGCGTGGTCGGCGTCGGCTCCGTCGGCACGCGCTGCTACCTCGCCGCGCTCGAGGACGGCGACGGCCGCGTCATGCTCCTGCAGATGAAGCAGGCAGGTCCCAGCGTGCTCGAGCAGTACGGCCGCATCGAGCAGCCGTTCACCCTGCGCGCGAGCATCGCCGACGGAGGCCAGGGTGCCCGTGTGGTGTCGCTGCAGCGCATCCAGCAGGCCTTCAGCGACCCGTTCCTCGGGTACGTGCAGGCGCCGGCCGGCGACTACTACGTGCGCCAGTTCCACGACCTGAAGGGCAGCATCGACACCGACACCCTCGAGGACGTGTCGTTCGTGGAGTACGCCCAGGCGTGCGGCGGGGTGCTCGCCCGCGCCCACGCGCAGGACCCGGTGGCGGCGGAGATCGTCGGCTACGCGGGCAACGGCCGCCAGGTGACCGACGCGATCCTCGAGTGGTCGCTCGCGTACGCGAACCTCTCGGCCGCCGACTTCCGCGACTTCGTGTCCGCGAACGCGGCCCCGAGCGACCCGGTCGCCGCCTGAGAGCGGATGCCGCGGCATCCGTCTCACTCGGTGTGACGTAACGACGGCGCAACAGCCGTGGGCCATGCTGTGCTCATGTCGATCAAGGTCGCGCTCGAGCACCGCACGAGCTACCGGTTCGCCCACCCCGTCAAGGCGTGGCCCCACACGATCCGGCTGCGGCCGGCGCCGCACGCGCGCACGCCCATCGAGGCGTACTCGCTGACGGTGTCGCCGGCGGGTCACTTCCTGAACTGGCAGCAGGATCCGTTCGGCAACTGGCTGGCGCGCATCGTGTTCCCCGAGAAGATCGACCACCTCGAGGTGACGGTCGGGCTCGTCGCCGACCTCATGGTCATCAACCCGCTCGACTTCTTCATCGAGGAGTACGCCGAGCGGTTCCCGTTCGCCTACGACGACGCCCTCGCCGCCGACCTCGCGCCCTACCTTCGGCAGGTCGACGACAGCGCCGCGGCGCTCGCGTGGCGGGAGAAGCTGCCCCCGCTCCCCGCCGACGGCGTGCCGACGGTGACGTTCCTCGCCGACCTGAACCGGGCTGTCTACGGCGATGTCGCCTACTCGGTGCGCATGGAGGCGGGCGTGCAGACCCCCGACGAGACCCTCGCCCGCGGCATCGGCTCGTGCCGCGACAGCGCGTGGCTGCTCGTGAGCCTGCTGCGCGGCTACGGCCTCGCCGCCCGGTTCGTGTCGGGCTACCTGGTGCAGCTCGCGCCCGACCGCGAGTCGCTCGACGGGCCGAGCGGCGCCGCCGCCGACTTCACCGACCTGCACGCGTGGGCCGAGGTGTTCGTGCCCGGCGCCGGCTGGATCGGCCTGGATCCGACGAGCGCCCTGTTCGCCGGCGAGGGGCACATCCCGCTCTCCGCGACGCCGCACCCCTCGTCGGCCGCCCCGATCGCGGGCGCCACCGAGCCGGTCGAGGTGACGTTCGACTTCGCGAACGAGGTGCGCCGGGTGCACGAGGACCCCCGCACCACGAAGCCCTACCCGGATGCCGCGTGGGAGCGCATCGACGCGCTCGGCGAGGCCGTCGACCGGCGTCTGGCGGACGCCGACGTGCGGCTCACGATGGGCGGGGAGCCCACCTTCGTCGCCCTCGACGACGCGACCGCGGCCGAGTGGAACACCGCCGCCGACGGGCCGCACAAGCGCGCCCTCGCGAACGATCTGGCCGAGCGCCTCCGGCGCGAGTACGCCACCGGAGGCGTCGTGCATCGCGGCCAGGGCAAGTGGTACCCCGGCGAGCCACTGCCGCGCTGGAACATCGCCCTGCAGTGGCGCGCCGACGGCGAACCCCTGTGGCGCGACCCCGCCCTGTTCGCCGACCCCTGGGGGGACGAACCGGATGCCGCGGCATCCGCTCATGCCGACGCGCTCGCGCAGCGCGTGATCGAGGTGCTGGGGCTGCCGCGCACACAGCTGCTGGCCGCCTACGAGGATCCGCTCGTGCCGCTCGCCGCCGAGGTGCGGCAGCCGGTGGGTGCACCCGCTGAGGAACCGGGCGGTGTCGCCGACGTCGCCGCGTTGGACGCCGCCACCGACGTGCCGGTCGGATGGGTGGTGCCGCTCGTGACGGGCGAGGAGTGGACGAGTCCGCGCTGGCGGTTCCGCCGCGGTCGGCTCGTGCTGGCGGCGGGGTCGAGCCCGGCAGGGCTCCGGCTGCCGCTCGACCAGCTGTCGTGGGTCGACCCGGAGGGCACCGGCGAGCCGTCGTATCTCGAGGCCGGCCCGCGGGTGCGGGTGGAGATCCCCGAGGTGACGGTCGTGCCGGTCGACGGCGCGCCGACCACGGCGCTCTCGATCGAGGCGCGCGACGGGCAGGTGCACGTGTTCCTGCCCCCGACCGACACGCTCGAGGCCTACGCCGCCGTGCTGCGGGTGATCGAGCTCGCCGCCGCCCAGACCGAGGTGCGCGTGGTGATCGAGGGCTACGGCCCGCCGCCGGACGCCCGGCTGCGCCAGCTCGTCGTCACCCCCGACCCGGGTGTGATCGAGGTGAACGTGCAGCCGACCTCGTCGTGGGCGGAGCAGCGGGAGCTGACCACCACCCTGTACGAGCACGCCCGGCAGGCCCGCCTCACCACCGAGAAGTTCGATCTCGACGGCCTCCACACCGGCACCGGCGGCGGCAACCACCTCACGCTCGGCGGCGCGCAGCCGGTCGACTCGCCGCTGCTGCGGCGCCCGCAGCTGCTCGCCAACCTCATCGCCTACTGGCAGCGCCACCCGAGCCTGTCGTACCTGTTCTCGGGCCGGTTCATCGGCCCGACGAGCCAGGCGCCGCGCTTCGACGAGGGGCGTCCTGAGGCGGTCTACGAGATGGAGATCGCGCTGCGCGAGATCGAGCGGATGTCACGGGCCGCCGCGACCGCCGGCGAGGATCCGAGCCCGTGGGTCGTCGACCGCGCATTCCGCCACCTGCTGACCGACCTCACCGGCAACACGCACCGGGCCGAGTTCTGCATCGACAAGCTCTACAGCCCCGACTCGTCACGCGGCCGGCTGGGGCTGCTCGAGCTGCGCGGATTCGAGATGCCGCCGCATCCTCAGCTCGCCCTCGTGCAGGCGCTGCTGGTGCGCTCCCTCGTCGCCATGCTCTGGGATCGGCCCGACGCCGGCCCCCTCGTACGCTGGGGCACCCGCCTCCACGAGGACGCCCTGCTGCCCGAGGGCGCGGCCGCCGACATCGCGGCCGTCATCGACGACCTGCGCGCGGCGGGCATCGCGTTCGAGCACGGCTGGCTTGACGCGTTCACCGAGTTCCGCTTCCCCCGCATCGGCCAGGTGACCCTTCCCGGCGGCATCGAACTCGAGCTGCGCCAGGCGATCGAGCCGTGGCACGTGCTGGGCGAGGAGGCCAGCTCCGGCGGAACCGCCCGTTACGTGGACTCGTCGCTCGAGCGCATCCAGGTGCGGGTGACGGGCCTCGATGTGCGCCGACACCTCGTCGCGTGCAATGGTGTGTCGGTGCCCCTCACCGCCGGCCGCGCGCCCGACACGCACTACGCGGGTGTGCGCTATCGCGCCTGGCAGCCGTGGTCGGCGCTGCACCCGACGATCGAGGTGCAGGCGCCGCTGACGGTCGAGGTGATCGACACGGATGCCGCGGTCAGCCTCGGCGGCGCGACGTATCACGTCGTGCACCCGGGCGGCCGGGCCTACCATCAGCCCCCGATCAACGCGAACGAGGCCGAGGCGCGGCGCGCGAGCCGCTTCGAGCCGCGCGGCCTCACGGCGGGCGCCGTCGACGTCGCCGCCGTGCGCGAGCGCGGGCGCGCCGCCGCGACCGCCGACTACCCGCACACCCTCGACCTGAGGAGGGCGCCCCGCCCGTGACGGTCATCCGCGACTACGCCGCCACCCTCGCCCAGCCGGCCCTGCCGCTGGGCGGGAGCGGTTTCGCGCGCGTGCGGTACGACGAGGTGATCGCCCCCGACGGCACGCTGCGCGAGGCGTGGAAGGCGATGGCAGAGAGCGTCGTCGCGCTCACGCCCGCGGAGCTTCAGCGGGCCGAGGCGGAGGTGCGGCAGTTCCTCGTCGACGACGGAGTGACGTACGCCCCCGCGGGCGGTGACGCGCAGCCGTGGCAGCTCGACCCGGTCCCGCTCGTGCTCGCCCCCGACGAGTGGACGCGCATCGAGGCGGGCCTGGCGCAGCGCGCCGAGCTGTTCGATGCGATCCTCGCCGACCTCTACGGCCCGCAGACGCTGCTCGCCGACGGTTCGATCCCGGCGGCGGCGGTGTTCGGGCACGCGGGCTACGTGCGCTCCGCCGTGCGCGCGGGCACCGGCGAGACATCCCTGTTCCTGCTCGCCTCCGATCTCGGTCGCGACGCGTCCGGCGAGTGGTGCGTGCTCACCGACCGCACCCAGGCGCCGTCGGGCCTCGGCTATGCGCGGGAGAACCGGCGCGTCATCTCGCAGGTGCTGCCCGAGCTCTACCAGGAGCACCGGCTGCACCGCATGGACCCCTACTTCGCGGCGCTGCGGCAGAGCCTGCTGAGCGCGGCCGAGGGGGTCGCCGACCCGCGGGTGGTGATCCTCACCCCGGGCGCCCTGTCGGAGACCGCGTACGACCAGGCCTACCTCGCCGGAGCCCTCGGCTTCCCGCTCGTGCAGGGCAGCGATCTGGTCGTCTGGGAGGGCTGGCTCTGGGTCAAGCCGTCGGGCTGGCCCGAGGTGCGCCCGACCGAGCGCGTCGACGTCATCCTGCGACGGGTGGATGCCGCGTGGTGCGACCCGCTCACGCAGCGCTCCGACTCGCGGCTGGGGGTCGCCGGTCTCGTCGAGGTCATCCGCCGCGGTCGCGTGCGGGTCGTGAACGGACTGGGCGCGAGCGTGCTCGAGAACCCGGCGCTGTCGCCCGTGCTGCCGGAGCTCTGTGAGCGTCTGCTCGGCGAGCAGCTGCGGCTGTCGACACCGGCGACCTGGTGGGGCGGCGACGCGACTGGCCTCGAGGTGCTGCTCGCCCGCCTCGACGACGAGTCGTTCGCGGTGCGCACGATCGACGGCGCCGGCATGCCCGACGCGGATGCCTCGCCCGACGCGGTGCGTGCGCTGATCCGCGAGAACCCGTGGCGCTGGGCCGGGCACGAGGTGCTCACCCTGTCGCAGGCGCCGGTGTGCGGTGCTGATGGGCAGGCGCTGGCCGCCCCCGTGACGCTGCGCACCTTCACGCTGCGGCATGGCTCGACCTATCGCCCCCTCGTCGGGGGGCTGGCCAACGTCGCGCACGCGCAGCGTCCGGGCCGGGTCTCGAAGGACGTCTGGGTCATGAAGAGCACGCCGGGCGATCCCGACCAGGGTCTGCTCGAGCTCGAGCCGGTGTCGGTCTCCGGGGTCATCCCCGCGCTCGGACCCCGCGCGATCGAGGACATGTGGTGGATCGGCCGCTACGCCGAGCGGGCGGAGGACCTGCTGCGCCTCGTCGTGGCGGTGCACACGCACGCCGACCGGCTGCCGGCGGGCGACGCGGCCGCCGACGACGCCGTGCTGGTCGCGATGGCCGCGATCGAACGCCTCATCGGGCGACGGCCGGGCACGGTGCACCAGGAGCTGCGGTCGGCGATCGTCGAGGCATCCCGACCCGGCACCGCGGCGCAGTCGCTCGCGCAGCTGCGCTTCGCGCTCGAGGCGGTGCGCGACCAGCTCTCGAACGACGTGTGGCGCAGCGTCGCGGCGAGCGACCGTGCGCTCGGCGAGCTGCGCGCCTCCGGCCAGCGTCAGATCGCCGACGGCGCGGGCCGCATGCTCACCGGCATCCTGTCGCTGCAGGCGGTGACGGCGAACATGATCCGCGACGACGGCTGGTTGGCGATCGAGGCGGGCCGCTGGATCGAGCGGTCGCTGCAGGTGTGCCTGCTGCTGCGGTCCACGGTCGTCGAGAAGCGCGAGCGGTTCGTCGAGCTGTCGGTGCTGGAGATGGTGCTCGCCTCGGCCGAGAGCGCCGTGACCCAGCGTCGCCGTTACCGCGGCAACGTGCGCGTGTACGGCGTGCTCGAGCTGCTGCTGCTCGACGCCCGCAACCCGCGCTCGGTGGCCTTCGCGCTGGGCGAGCTGCGCGCGCGCCTCACGGCGCTCCCCCGATCGACGGGTTCCACGCGCCCCGAGCGTCTGCTGGAGCAGCTCGAGCAGACACTGGCAGAGACGGATGCCGCAGCCCTCGCATCGACCTCGGACGGTCACCGTGACGGGCTCGAGCGCCTGCTGGACGACACGATCGCCCAGCTACGGCTGCTGGCCGAGGCGGTCGCCGACCTGCACTTCGCAAGCGGCCCGACCGCGCAGCCGATCACCGCGCTGTCGCTCACCGAGCTGCTGGCGGTGGCGTCGTGAAGTACCGCGTGAGGCACCGCACCGAGTACACGTACAGCTCGGAGGTCGAGAACAGCCTCGGACTCGCGCACCTCGCCCCGCGGGCGCTGCCGTGGCAGCGGGTGGGCGAGCACGAGCTGACGATCGACCCCGTGCCGGGCGATCGGCGCCTGGATGCGGACGTCTACGGCAACCACCTGACCTACTTCCACGTGACCGACCCGCACGAGCGGCTGGTGGTCGAGGCGCGCACCGAGGTCGAGGTCGTCGACACGGCCTACGACGTCGACGCCCTCGCGCGCCCGTGGGAGTCGGCGCGCCCCCTGCACGGCGCGATCGGCGCCGACGTGTGGACGGCGACCGAGTTCGCGATTCCGTCGCCGAAGGTCGCGATGCTGCCCGAGGTGCGCGACTACGCGACGGTCAGCTTCACCCCGGGCCGGCCGATCGGCGAGGCGGTCACCGACCTGATGCACCGCATCAAGGCCGACTTCGACTACGACAGCAAGGCGACGACGGTCACGAGCACCGTTGCCGACGTCTTCGCCAAGCGGGCGGGCGTCTGCCAGGACTTCGCGCACCTCGCCCTCTCGTGCGTGCGCAGCCACGGCCTCGCCGGGCGCTACGTCAGCGGCTACCTGTCGACGACGCCTCCGCCCGGCAAGACCAGGGTGCTGGGTGCGGATGCCTCGCACGCGTGGCTCGCAGTCTGGGTGCCCGGCTCCGACGCGTGGCTCGCGATCGACCCGACGAACGACCAGTGGGCGGGCGAGCGCTATGTCACCGTCGCGTGGGGTCGCGACTACGGCGACGTCACCCCGGTGAAGGGCATCATCTACACCGAGGCGAAGAAGTCGACCCTCAAGGTCGCGGTCGACGTCATCCCCGAGACCGAGTTCTCCCCGGCCTGAGCCCGCGGCGTCGCCACCGCGCCGCCGCACCCACCGCCGCGCCGCCGCCCCGCACCCACGAAAAGGCACGCTGCGCGACCCACGGGGCGCCGCGCAACGTGCCTTCCGGCGCGGAGAGCGGCGGCAGCCACGCGCGCCGCGCCGCGCAACGTGCCTTCCGGCGGGAGAGGGGCAGCAGCCACGGCACAGGGCGACGGACTGCCGCAGACGGGGGCCGGGCGCAAGCCCCGGGCCACGGCATCCGGATGTGACACCATCGTCGCGTGAAGGCCTTCGCCTGCCGCGTGTGCGGCTCCCGTCTGTTCTTCGAGAACTCTGTTTGCGTGACCTGCGGCACGGGCCTCGGCTTCTCCCGCGGCGAGGCCGACATCGTGCCCGTCGACGCGGCGGGCCGCTACGTCGACGCGGCGGGGCTCGTCTGGCACGTGTGCCGCAACCTCGCGCTCACCGGATGCACCTGGCTCGCCCCTCTCGAGGGCGGGCAGTGCGCGGCGTGCGATCTGACGCGCACGCGTCCGAACGATGCGGATGCCGCGGGCCTGGCCTACCTCGTGGACGCCGAGCGCGCGAAGCGCTACCTCGTGTTCGAGCTCGACCGCCTCGGGGTGCCGGTGGTGCCGAAGAGCGCGGACGCGATCGACGGGCTCTGCTTCGACCTGCTCTCGAGCGAGACGGCGCCGGTGGTCACGGGGCACGACGACGGGGTCGTCACGATCGACCTGGCCGAGGCCGACGACGCGCACCGCGAGAGCGTGCGCGCGCAGCTCGGCGAGACCTACCGCACGATGCTCGGGCACCTGCGGCACGAGGTCGGGCACTACATCCAGTGGCGGTTCCTGCGGGACGACGACCTCGTCGCCCGCTCTCGCGAGCTGTTCGGCGATGAGCGCGCCGACTACGGCGAGGCCCTCGACCGTCACTACGCCGACGGTGCGCCTGCCGGGTGGGAGGCCTCGTTCATCTCCGCCTACGCGACCATGCACCCCTTCGAGGACTTCGCTGAGACGTGGGCGCACTTCCTCCACATCTGCGACAGTGTCGAGACGGCCCGCGCCTACGCGCTCGCCGCGGTCGGCGACATCCGCTCGGCACCGCGGTTCAGCGAGGTCGTGAGGCTCATCTGGATGCCGCTGGCCACCGCACTGAACATGATGAACCGCGCGATGGGCAAGCACGACCTCTACCCGTTCGTCATCCCCGAGCCGGTGCTCGACAAGCTCGACCTGATCGCCCAGCTGCAGCACCGGGTCGCCGCCGGCGGCGTGGAAGACTGACCGGGTGAGCGACACCGCCGGAACCCCCGCAGCACCTCCCGGCGAGATCGACGGGTTCGCGGCGGCATCCTTCTCCGTCGTGCGGGACGCCTTCGCCCGCAACCTGGCCTCGGGCGAGGAGCTCGGCGGCTCGCTATGCGTCATCGTCGACGACGAGGTGGTCGTCGACCTCTGGGGCGGCTGGTCCGACCCCGCCGGCACGGTGCCGTGGGGCGCCGACACGATCACGAACACCTGGTCGAACTCGAAGACCGTCACCGCCCTCGCGGCGCTGCAGCTCGTCGAGCGCGGACGGCTCGACCTCGCCGCCCCGGTGGCGCACTACTGGCCCGAGTTCGCGGCGGCCGGCAAGGCGCACATCACGGTGCGGCAACTGCTCGACCACACGGCCGGTGTGCCCGCCTGGGAGCAGCCGGTGACGGTGTCGGACATCCTCGATCAGGATGCCGCGGCCGCCCGCCTCGCGGCCCAGGAACCCTGGTTCGCCCCGGGCACCTCGCAGTCCGGCTACGCACTCGTGTGCTTCGGCCACCTGATCGGCGAGGTCGTGCGGCGCATCGACGGGCGGCCTCTCGGCCGGTTCGTCGCGGAGGAGCTCGCCGACCCGCTCGGCGCGGACTTCTGGCTGGGGCTGCCGGAGAGCGAGGAGAACCGCGTGAGCCTCGTCGTGCCGCCGCCGCGCGTGCCGCGCGACCCGGCGTCACGGCCCGAGCCGGGGTCGATCGCGACCCGGGCCTACAGCGGTCCGATCCTCGGGGCGCGGGACAGCTGGACGCGGGAGTGGCGGGCCGCCGGCATCGGCGGGGCCGGCGGAACCGGCAACGCCCGCGCGCTCGCGCGCATGAACCAGATGCTCGCGCAGGGCGGCCTCGTCGAGGGCACCCGCCTGCTGTCACCGGCGGTGGTCGACGCGGTGTTCGCGCACCCCACCGACAGCACCGATCTGGTGCTGCGGCTGCCGTTGCGGTTCGGGCTCGGGTGGGCGCTGCCGCACCCGGTGTCGACACCGTGGCTGCCGGGCGATCACCGCATCGCCTTCTGGGGTGGATGGGGCGGCTCGCTCGTCATCTGCGACCTCGACCGGCGCATGACCTTCGCGTACGTCATGAACCGCATGGCGGCGAGCGTCATCGGCTCCGATCGCTCGATCGACTACGTCACCCGCGCCTACGCCGCACTCGCCTGAGCATCGCACCCCTGCGGGTGCGAGGGTCAGTCCCGTTCGTCGTCGCGGTGGGGCAGCTCCCGGCGCGGGCGCCAGATCACGACGTCGGTCGCGCGGCGCACGCGCGTGCCCTGGCGGATCGTGACGACCGAGCCGGTGGAGCCGGCCGCGAAGACCCGGGCGCGCTTGTCGAGCTCGGCGCGCAGTGCCTGCTCGAGGTCGCGCACCCGCAGCGTGAGGTCGCGCACGCGGTTCTCGAGTGACACGATGCGCGCGATCGCGGGCAGGCTCATGCCGTCGGCCGACAGGCGCGCGACCTCGCGCAGCTGCTCGACGTGACGCAGCGAGTAGCGCCGTGACCCGCCCTTGGTGCGGTCGGGCACGACGAGGCCGAGCCGGTCGTACTGGCGCAGCGTCTGAGGGTGCATGCCGCTCAGCTCGGCAGCAGTCGCGATCGCGAAGATCGGGGCATCCTCGTCGATCTGCTCGCTCACGACCGGGCCTTCGCCACCAGGTCTGCGCGCGGGTTCTCCTTCGGCTCGAACTCGCGGAAGCGTTCGAGCGCCGCACGGGCGTCGTCATCCAGGTGCGCGGGAACCGCGATCTGCACCTCGGCGAGCAGGTCGCCGGTGCCCTTCGCGGTCGTGATGCCGCGGCCCTTGACGCGCAGCACGCGCCCCGACGGGGTGCCGGGCGCGACCCGCAGCTTCACGATCTCGCCACCGAGCGTCGGCACCTCGATCGTCGCGCCGAGCGCCGCCTCGGTGAACGTCACCGGCACCGAGAGGCGCAGGTTCAGCCCATCGCGAGTGAAGACCGGATGCGGCCGCACAGTGACCTGCACGACGATGTCACCCGCCTCGCCGCCGTCGGGCGACGGGCGGCCGCGGCCGCGCAGCCGGATCTTCTGGCCGTCGGCGACGCCCGCGGGGATCTTCACCTTGAACGGCGCACCGTCCTCACCCTGCAGGGTGATGGTGTCGCCCGCCGCGGCGGTGACGAAGTCGAGCGTCGTGCGGGCCGTGACATCCGCCCCTCGGGTCGGACCGCCGAAACCGCGGAACCCGCCCGACGAACGGCCGAACGACCCGGTGCCGAAGCCGCCGCCGGGCTGGTTGAAGACGCTGTAGAAGTCGTCGAACCCGCCCGCACCGCCCCGGGGGGCGCCGCGGCCCTGGCCGAACATCGAGAACACGTCCTCGAAGCCGCCGGCGCCGGCGCCGCCCGCGGTGAAGCGAGCACCCGACCCCATCGCGCGGATCTGGTCGTACTCGGCGCGCTGCTCCGGATCGCTCAGCACGGCGTACGCCTCGCTGACCTCCTTGAACTTGGCCTCCGCCTTCGCATCGCCCTGGTTCGAGTCGGGGTGGTACTGGCGCGCGAGCTTGCGGTACGTCTTCTTGAGATCGGCCTCCGACACGTCCTTCGAGACGCCGAGCACGGCGTAGAAGTCCTTGTCGAACCAGTCCTGGCTCGCCACCTGTGCCTCCTACTCCGCCGGAACGGCGACGACGACCTTGGCGGGTCGCAGCTCGATCGAGCCGAGGCGGTAACCCACCTCGACGACCTCGAGGACCGTCGTCTCGGTCGCGCCGGGGGTCGGCTGCTGGAAGATCGCCTCGTGCTGCTGCGGGTCGAACACCTCGCCCGCCGCGCCGTAGGTGACGAGGCCGATGCGCTCGGCGACGCCGCGCAGCTTCTCGGCGATCTGCGCGAAGGGGGTGCCCTCGGCGAGATCACCGTGCTTCTCGGCGCGGTCGAGGTCGTCGAGCACGGGCAACAAGCCCTTCGCGACCGAGCCCTTGGCGCGCTCGATCTCGATCTCGCGCTGCTCCTCGGTGCGCCGGCGGTAGTTGGCGTACTCCGCCTGCACGCGCTTGAGGTCGAGCAGCAGGTCGTGGTCTTCGGCGGATGCCTCGGCCACCGCGGCCTCATCGGACTGCACGGCGTTCAGGATGTCGTCGATCGTCAGCTCCGCCTCGTCCGGGACGGAGTCGGAGGCCTGCGCCTCCGACTCCACCCGGTCGGGCTGAACCTCGTCGTCGCCTTCCGGCCGGTCGACGTTGTTCTCAGTCATGTGTCCGTCTTACTTCTTCTCGTCCTCGTCGTCGACCACCTCGGCGTCGATGACGTCTTCGTCGGGGTTGGGCACCTCGCCGTTGCCGGCGTCGGTGGCCGTCGGGTCGGCGGTCTCACCGGCGGCCTGCGAGGCCTGGTAGATCGCCTCGCCGAGCTTGCCCTGGCTCTGGTTGAGGGTGTCGAAGGCCGCCTTGACCGCGTCGTCGTCGTCACCGGCGAGGGCCGCCTTCAGCGCGTCGACGTCGGCCTGCACGCTGTCCTTGACCTCGGCGGGCAGCTTGTCGGCGTTCTCCGCGATGAGCTTCTCGATCGAGTACGAGAGCGTCTCGGCCTGGTTGCGCACCTCGGCCGACTCGCGACGCTTCTTGTCCTCGGCGGCGTGCTCCTCGGCCTCGCGCACCATGCGCTCGATGTCGTCCTTCGGCAGCGACGATCCGCCGGTGATCGTCATCGACTGCTCCTTGCCGGTGCCCTTGTCCTTCGCGGACACGTGGACGATGCCGTTGGCGTCGATGTCGAAGGTGACCTCGATCTGCGGGATGCCGCGCGGAGCCGGCGCGATGCCGGTGAGTTCGAAGGTGCCGAGCGGCTTGTTGTCGCGGGTGAACTCGCGCTCACCCTGGAAGACCTGGATCGCCACCGACGGCTGGTTGTCGTCGGCGGTGGTGAAGGTCTCGCTGCGCTTGGTCGGGATGGCCGTGTTGCGCTCGATGAGCTTGGTCATGATGCCGCCCTTGGTCTCGATGCCGAGGCTCAGGGGAGTGACGTCGATGAGCAGCACGTCCTTGCGCTCACCCTTGAGGACACCGGCCTGCAGGGCGGCGCCGACGGCGACGACCTCGTCCGGGTTCACGCCCTTGTTGGGCTCCTGGCCGCCGGTGAGCTTCTTGACGAGCTCGGTGACCTGGGGCATGCGGGTCGATCCGCCGACGAGCACGACGTGGTCGATGTCCTCGACCTTGATGCCCGCCTCGGCGATGACGTCGGTGAACGGCTTCTTGGTGCGGTCGAGGAGGTCCTTCGTGAGGTCCTCGAACTTGGCGCGCGAGAGCGTCTCCGACAGCGACACGGGGCCCGAGTCGGTGAGCGAGAGGTAGGGCAGGTTGACGCTGGTCGAGTTCGAGCTCGACAGCTCCTTCTTGGCCTGCTCCGCGGCCTCCTTGAGGCGCTGCAGCGCGATCTTGTCGCCCGAGACATCCACGCCGGTGGTGTCCTTGAACTGCTTGATCAGGTAGTCGACGACCCGCTGGTCCCAGTCGTCGCCGCCGAGCCGGTTGTCACCGGCGGTGGCGCGCACCTGGATGGTGGAGAAGTCGTCGTCCTTGCCCACCTCGAGCAGGGACACGTCGAACGTGCCGCCACCGAGGTCGAAGACGAGGATGAGCTCGTCCTCCTTGCCCTTGTCGAGGCCGTAGGCGAGGGCCGCGGCGGTCGGCTCGTTGATGATGCGCAGCACGTTGAGGCCCGCGATCTCACCGGCCTCCTTCGTGGCCTGGCGCTCGGCGTCGTTGAAGTAGGCGGGCACGGTGATGACCGCGTCCGAGACCGAGTCGCCGAGGTACTGCTCGGCGTCGCGCTTCAGCTTCTGCAGGATGCGCGCCGACACCTCCTGCGGCGTGTAGGCCTTGCCGTCGATCGCCTGCGTCTTCCAGTCGGTGCCCATGTGGCGCTTGACCGAGGTGATGGTGCGGTCGACGTTGGTGACGGCCTGGCGCTTCGCGGTCTCGCCGACGAGCACCTCGCCGTCCTTGGTGAATGCGACGACCGAGGGGGTCGTGCGGAAGCCCTCGGCGTTGGCGATGACCTTCGGCTCGCCACCCTCGAGGACAGAGACGACCGAGTTGGTCGTCCCGAGGTCGATTCCCACTGCACGGGGCATGTGTCTCTCCTTCAGAGGGGCGGATGTCGCCATCCGCCGGTGTTCACGTCGTCTCGCGATCAACGGGGTTGAGTCGCGATGACTCAAGGGTACGCCGACGCCGCGACGACGTCAACCCAACTTGATATGAGTTGGCTCAAGTTTGGGCGAGCGTCAGCTGCGCGCCTCGGGACCGGGCTCGCCGCCCAGACGCTCGACGAGGCGCTCGCGCGCGCGGGCGAGATGCTCGCGCAGCAGGGCGGCCGCGGCATCCCCGTCGCCCGCCTCGATGAGGGCGAGCAACCGCTCGTGCTCGTCGGCGATCAGTGCGGTCGGCAGCAGCGACGCCCCCTGCACCTGCGACATGCAGAAGACGACCTCGGAGGCGAGCGAGGCGTACACCCGGCTCGTACGCTCGCTGCCGAGCGCGTCGATGAGGCTGCGGTGGAAGCGCATGTCGGGGTCGACCACGTCGCGCGGCGACGCGTCGTCGAGCGCCGCGATCTCGGCGTTCGCGGCGCGCGCGTCGTCGGGCACGCGGCGGGTCTGCGCGAGGGCGCGGAGCGCCTCGGCCTCGATGATCGCGCGCGTGCGATAGATGTCGCGCGCGTCGTCGGAGGAGAGCCGCACGACGCGTGCGGTCTTGTGGGCGCTGCGCACGAGCAGGCGCTCGCGCACGAGGTTCTCGATCGCGGCCTTCGCGGTGGGTCGGGCGACCTCGTAGGTGTCGGCGACATCCACCTCGGCGAGGGCCGCTTCGGGCTCGAGCTCGCCGGAGAGGACGCGGGTGCGCAGGTCGTCGGTGACGGCGTCGATCACCGAGACGACGGCGACTCTGGTGACCACGGCGCGAGTCTATTCCTGAGAACTCCTTATCGAGCACTTGACTTACATGTGCACTTGTCTAACAATCACTGCGGAAGGACCGCGCCGCGAGTGGTCGCCTGTTCAGACGTCAGAGACTCAAAGAGGAGCTCCGCTCGTGTTCCATCAGATCCTCGACCCCGTCTTCGGGTCGCTCGTGCTGTCGGCGGTCGCCGCCGTCATCCCCCTCGCCACCGTGTTCGTGCTGCTCGGGGTGTTCCGGGTGAAGGCATGGAAGGCCGCACTCACCGGCCTCGCCCTCGCCCTCGTCCTCGCGATCGCCGTCTGGCAGATGCCCGCCCTGCAGGCGCTCAATGCGGCGGCGGACGGCGCCGTCTACGGCGTCATCCCGATCCTGTGGATCCTCGTGAACGCCCTCTGGATCTACCGGCTCACCGTCATCACCGGCTGGTTCGAGGTGCTCGGCGAGCGCATCCGCGCGATCAGCGACGACCAGCGCATCCTCGCGATCATCATCGCGTTCTGCTTCGGCGCCCTCCTCGAGTCCCTGGCCGGCTTCGGCGCCCCCGTGGCCATCTCGATCGCGATGCTGATCGCCGCCGGCATGAAGCCGCTGAAGGCCGCGATCGTGTCGCTGATCGCCAACACCGCACCCGTCGCCTTCGGCGCGATCGGCGCGCCGATCATCGCGCTCTCCGGCGTCACCGGCATCGACGTGCACACGCTCGCCCAAATGGCGGGCCGACAGACGCCGGTGCTCGCCGCCGTCGTGCCGCTGATCCTCGTGTTCCTCGTCGACGGACGCCGCGGGCTTCGGCAGACCTGGCCGATCGCCCTCGTGGCGGGCGTCTCCTTCGGCCTCGCCCAGTTCGTCACCTCGAACTTCATCACCGTCGAGATCACCGACGTCGTCGCCTCGATCGTCTCGGTCACGGCCGTGCTGATCATGCTCCGCTTCTGGGCGCCCGCGGGCGTCGTCGCGACCGACGACGGCGGAGCAGCCGGTGTCCCCACCGTCTCGCGGGCGATCCCGACACCGTCGGGCCGCACGGCCACGGCCGTGGTCACGGTGCCCGAGGCGACGCGCATCGACACCGCCACCCGCTCGAAGGCCGCCCTCACCTGGCTCGCCGTGCTGCCCTACGTCGTGATCGTCGCCCTCTTCTCGATCACCCAGATCCCGGCCGTGTCGCAGTTCCTCGCGAAGTCGGCGACGCTCGTCTTCCCGTGGCCGGGCCTCACGATCACGGATGCCTCGGGCAAGGCGGTCTCGACCGTGGTCAAGCTCCCCTGGGCCAGCACCGGCGGCACCGTCCTGCTGGTCTCGGGCATCATCGTGGCGATCGTCTACCGGGTCTCCGCTCGGCGCGCCGTGCGGGCGTACGGCGCCACCATCCACCAGCTGCGATTCACGATCGTCACCGTCGTCGCCGTGCTCGCCCTCGCCTACGTCATGAACTTCTCGGGCCAGACGCAGAGCCTCGGCCATGCCCTGGCGGCGACGGGCGGCTTCTTCGCCCTGCTCTCGCCCGTGATCGGATGGCTCGGAGTCACGATCACCGGCTCCGACACGTCCTCGAACGCGCTGTTCGGACTTCTGCAGGCCACCGCGGCGAAGCAGGCCGACCTCAGCCCCGTGCTCATGGCCGCGACCAACTCGTCGGCGGGTGTGCTCGGCAAGATGCTCTCGCCGCAGAACCTCGCCGTCGCGGCAGCCGCCGCCTCGATGACCGGCAAGGAGGGCGATCTGTTCCGCCGGCTCATCTGGTGGAGCCTCGGCCTGCTCGCCGTGTTCACCGTGTTCGTCTTCCTGCAGTCGACCCCGATCCTCGGATGGATGGTTCCCTGACCATGACCGCACACGCTCCCGCCCCCTCCCGTGCCGATCGCGGCGCACGGGAGGGGGCGGGCCTCCCCGTTCCGCTGCACGACGCGCTGGCGGCGGCATCCACCGTCACGACCCGCGCGATCGACCGCGTCGCGTACGCGAGCGACGCGTCCCATTACCTGCTGACCCCGCGAGCGGTCGTGACAGCGGAGAGCGCCGGCGAGGTCGCCGCCGTCATGGCCGCCGCAGGCGCCGGCGGCGCGAACGTCACCTTCCGCTCGGGCGGCACGAGCCTCTCGGGGCAGGCGGCGACCGACGACATCCTGATCGACACCCGCCGCGGCTTCCGCGACATCGAGGTGCTCGACGGGGGACGCCGCGTGCGCGTGCAGCCGGGAGCGACCGTGCGTCAGGTCAACGCGCGGCTCGTGCGGCACGGCTTCCGGCTCGGGCCCGACCCGGCGAGCGAGGCGGCGTGCACGATCGGCGGCGTCATCGCGAACAACTCCAGCGGGATGGCCTGCGGCATCACCGAGAACACCTACCGCACGCTCGAGTCGATGACCTTCGTGCTGCCCTCCGGCACGATCGTCGACACCGCCGACCCCGACGCCGACCGGCACCTGGCCGACAGCGAGCCCGACCTCGTCGAGGGGCTGCGCGCGCTGCAGCGACGGGTGCGCAGCAACCCCGCCTCGGTCGCGCTCATCGAGCGGCAGTTCGCGATGAAGAACACGATGGGCTACGGCATCAACGCGTTCCTCGACTTCGAGAGCCCGGCGCAGCTGCTTGCGCACCTGATCATCGGCAGCGAGGGGACGCTCGCCTTCGTCGCCGAGGCGGTCTACCGCACGGTGCCGATCCACTCGCGCATCGCGACCGCGCTCACCGTATTCCGGACGCTCGACGACGCGACCCGAGCCCTGCCGGCCTTGCTCGAGACGGGAGCGGCGACCCTCGAGCTGATGGATGCCACCAGCATCCGCGTGGGGCAGTCCTTCGCGGATGCGCCCGCCGCGATCCGCGGCTTCGAGGTCGCCGGCGAGGCCGCCCTGCTGGTCGAGTACCAGGCCGACGACGACGACCGGCTCGCCGAGCTCACGGCGGCCGGGGCGCGGCTGCTCGGCGAGCTGCCGCTGCTGGCACCTGCTCACCTGTCGACCGATGCCAGCGAGCGCGCCACGGCGTGGAAGCTGCGCAAGGGCCTCTACACGACCGTCGCGGGCGCGCGCCCCCCGGGCACGACCGCGCTGCTCGAGGACATCGTCGTGCCGGTGCCCTCCCTCGCCGCCACCTGCGAGTCGCTGCAGGAGCTGTTCACCCGCTACGACTACCGCGACAGCGTGATCTTCGGTCACGCGAAGGACGGCAACATCCACTTCATGCTCACCGACCGCTTCGAGGGCGATGCCGCCCTCGGGCGCCTCACCGGATTCACCGAGGCGATGGTCGACGTCGTGCTCGACGCCGGCGGCAACCTCAAGGCGGAGCACGGCACCGGCCGGGCCATGGCGCCCTACGTGCGCCGGCAGTACGGCGACGAGCTCTACGACGTGATGCGCGCGCTGAAGGCGCTGTGCGATCCGCGGCGGATCCTGAACCCCGGGGTCATCATCGACGACGACCCGACCGCGCACGTGCGCGACATCAAGCTGGCCGAGCCCATCGAGGAGGAGGCCGACCGCTGCGTGGAATGCGGCTACTGCGAGCCGGTGTGCCCGAGCAAGGACGTCACCCTCACCCCGCGCCAGCGCATCGTCACGCGACGCGCGATCGCCCGCGCGCGGGTGGCGGGTGACGAGCAGCTCGCGCGCGAGCTGGAGCGGGACTACGACTACGCGGGCGTCGACACCTGCGCGGTCGACGGCATGTGCCTGACCGCGTGCCCGGTGCTCATCAACACCGGTGCGCTCGTGAAGCGGCTGCGACGCGAGCAGCAGAATCCGGTACTGGCCGCCGGGTGGAAGGCGGCCGCGCAGGCGTGGGGTCCGGTGACCCGGGCAGGATCGGTCGCGCTCACCCTCGCCGACCGGGCGCCCGCCGGCGCCGTGCGGGGCGCGACATCCGTCGGCCGGGCGCTGCTCGGTGCCGACACCGTGCCGGAGTACTCCGCCGACCTCCCCGGCGGCGGGCCGGGACGTCGTCGCCGCGAGGGGGAGCTGGGTGCCGGATCGGGCGAGCCGGTCGCCGTCTACCTGCCGGCGTGCGTGAACAGCATGTTCGGCGGCGACGGCCTCGGGGTCACCGAGGCGTTCGCGCGCCTGCTCGAGCGCGCGGGGCTGCGCGTGCTCGTGCCGACGGGCATCGAGTCGATGTGCTGCAGCACCCCCTGGACCTCGAAGGGCTACACGGCGGGCCGGGCCGTCATGGCCGAGCGAGTGTCCCGCATCGTGCGCGAGGCGAGCCGCGACGGTGAGCTGCTCGTGCTCAGCGACGCCGCCAGCTGCACCGAGGGCTTCGCGCACATCTTCGACGACCAGGGCGTCGCCGTGCGCACCGAGGACGTCGTCGCCTTCACCGCGCGCGAGGTGCTGCCACGGCTGGGCGAGGTGTCGCCGGTGGCGACCTCCCTCGTGCTGCACCCCACCTGCTCGTCGACGCAGATGGGTCTCAACGACGCACTGCGCGCGCTCGGCGAGGCGGTCGCCGAGACCGTCACCGTGCCGGATGCCTGGGGATGCTGCGCCTTCGCCGGCGACCGCGGCATGCTGCACCCCGAGCTCACCGCGTCGGCGACCGCCGCCGAGGCCGCCGAGGTGCGCGCGATCGGCGCCGACCTGCACGCCTCGTGCAACCGCACCTGTGAGATCGGAATGACGCGGGCCACCGGACGCGACTACCGTCACGTGGTGGAGCTGCTCGAGGAGGCCACCCGCCCCTCGCTGTGACCGGCGGGCCGGCCGGGGGGGACGGCCGGCCCGCCGCCGTCTGCATCGCCCTGCGTGAACGAACGCTACCGTTCGTTCACGCACCGGCAATAGCGTGTGCTCATGGCATCACTCGAGCCCCCGGCCGCCGCGCCCGCAGGCGCCGGAGCCGCGGCATCCGTCTCGTCCCTCGACGCCCGCACGCGGCGCGGCCGCGTGTTCGCCTGGGCGCTGTGGGACTGGGGGTCGGCGGCGTTCAACGCGGTCGCGACGACCTTCGTGTTCACGGTCTACGTCACGGGTTCGAGCTTCGGAGACAAGACGGCGAACTCCGCGGCGCTCTCGTGGGCGCTCGCGATCGCCGGCATCGTCGTGCTGCTGATCGCGCCGGTCACCGGGCAGCGATCGGATGCCTCGGCCCACCGCAAGCGCTGGCTCGCGATCAACACCGGGGTCGTCGTCCTGACCCTCGCGCTCATGTTCTTCGTGCACCCGTCGCCCGCCTACCTGTGGTTCGGGCTCGCGCTGCTCGCGATCGGCACGGTGTTCTTCGAGCTGGCGAGCGTCAACTACAACGCGATGCTCGCCCAGATCTCCACTCCCCGCACCGTCGGGAAGGTGTCGGGCTTCGGGTGGGGGATGGGATACATCGGCGGCATCGTGCTGCTGCTGATCCTCTACTTCGGCTTCATCGAGCCCGACGTGGGCCTGTTCGGCGTGACGGGCGAGGACGGCCTCGCCGTGCGCGTGTCGATGCTGATCGCCGCCGTGTGGATGGCGCTCTCGGCCCTTCCGGTGCTGTTCGCGGTGCCCGAGAACCGGCCGCTCGACCCGGAGGCGCCGCGGGTCGGGTTCTTCGCGTCGTACGGCGTGCTGTTCCGCAGCATCCGGGATCTGTGGACGCACAGCCGCCAGACGGTGTACTTCCTGTTCGCGAGCGCGATCTTCCGCGACGGCCTCACCGGCGTCTTCACGTTCGGCGGCGTGCTCGCCGCCGGCACCTTCGGCTTCACGCCCGGGCAGGTCATCATCTTCGCGATCGCGGCGAACGTCGTCGCCGGGGTCGCGACCATCGCGAGCGGTGCCCTCGACGACCGGTTCGGGCCCAAGCCGCTCATCCTGACCTCGCTTGTGGGTCTCGTGATCAGCGGACTGGCGGTGTTCGTGTTCCACGGCGGCGGGCAGACGATCTTCTGGATCTTCGGCCTCATCCTGTGCCTGTTCGTCGGCCCGGCGCAGTCGGCGTCGCGCACCTACCTCGCCCGGCTCATCCCACCGGGGCGCGAGGGGCAGGTGTTCGGGCTCTACGCGACGACGGGCCGCGCGGCCGTGTTCCTCGCACCGACCGCGTTCGGCCTGTTCGTCACGATCGGCGGCGCGCAGGTGTGGGGCATCCTCGGCATCGTGCTGGTGCTGCTCGTGGGCCTCGCACTGCTCATCCCCGTGCGGGCGGCCGGCGCGCCGCGCTGAACCGGGTCAGACGGATGCCGCGCGGCGCATCGGCACGTGCGGGATGTCGTCCTCGACGAACCCCGGGCCGCTGATCTCGAAGCCGAACCGCGCGTACCAGCCGGCGAGGTGCTCCTGCGCGTCGAGCACGATGTCGCGGCCTGGCCACCGCTCGCCCGCGCGGTCGACGGCCATGCGCATGAGGTCCGCGGCGAGCCCCCTGCCGCGGGCGGGCGGCGCGGTCGCGACCCGCCCGATGCGGGCGGGACCGGCCTCGCCGTCGGCGAGCAGTCGCAGAGTGGCGAGCACGTCACCGTCCTCCTCGGCCCACAGCAGCTCGGCACCGGGCTCGATGTCGCGGCCGTCGAGCTCGGGGTAGGCGGCCTCCTGCTCGACGACGAACACGGCGACCCGCAGCCAGAGCAGACGGTAGAGGGTCTCGGCAGGGATGTCGCGCAGGGCGGCCCGGTGGAAGGCGAGGGTCACCCCGTCACGCTACCGGCGGGATCGGGCGTTGCGGCGGGTCTCACGCGGGCCAGGCCGCGGCGAGCTTCGCGAGCAGGCGCGCGAGCTCCGCGCGCTCGTCGTCGGTGAAGGCGGCGAGCGCGGTCTCGACGGCCTCCCGCCGGTCGATGCGGAATCCGCGCGCGAGGGTGCGGCCCTGCTCCGTGACGACGATGCGTGTGCGGCGAGCGTCGTCGGGGTCGGCCTCGCGGCGCACGAGCCCGAGGTCGACGCACTGCTGCACCAGCCGTGAGGCGCGCGGCTGGTCGACGCCGACGGCCTCGGCGATCTCGCTGACGGTGAGGGGCTCGGATGCCGCCACCACCGCGTCGAGCAGACGAAGGCGCGCCGGCCCCGCGAAGCGTCCGCTGCCGCCGCCCGCCCAGGGCGGCCCGCCCCATGCACCGGGGG
>NZ_JYIY01000063.1 GCF_000956535.1 Microbacterium ginsengisoli
CCCCCGGGTGACGCCGGGGCGCGGCATCCGCCCCGGCGTCACCCGGGGGCGCGGCGGGCGCGGCATCCGCCCCGGCGAGCGGCTCGAGCCCTGCCTCGACGCCCGAGAGCTGCAGGTCGGGCTTGCGCACCTCGACGCCATGACGCCGGGCGTCGGCGGTGAGGGTCGCAGGCGAGTAGAACCCCATCGGCTGGGCGCGCAGCAGCCCGGCGAGGAACGCCCCCGGGTAGTGCAGCTTGATCCACGAGCTGGCGTAGACCAGCAGCCCGAACGACAGCGAGTGCGACTCGGCGAACCCGAAGTTCGCGAACGCCTGGATCTTCGCGTAGATCGCATCGGCATCGTCGCCCACGAGCCCGTGCTCGGCCATGCCGGCGTAGAGCTTCTCCCGCAGCGAGTCGATGCGCTCGAGACCCCGCTTCGACCCCATCGCCCGCCGCATGAGGTCGGCGTCCTCGCCGGTGAGCCCGCCGACGGCCATGGCCATCTGCATGAGCTGCTCCTGGAAGATCGGGATCCCGAGCGTGCGCGCGAGCACCGGCTCGAGCTTCGGGTGCGGGTAGGTCACTTTCTCGCGGCCCAGCTTGCGGCGCACGAACGGATGCACCGCCCCGCCCTGGATCGGCCCCGGCCGGATGAGCGCGATCTCGACGACGAGGTCGTAGAACGAGCGCGGCTGCAGCCGCGGGAGCAGCCCCATCTGCGCCCGCGACTCCACCTGGAACACTCCGATCGAGTCGGCCCGGCACAGCATGTCGTAGACCGCCGCCTCTTCTTTCGGCAGGGTCCCGAGCGTCCACTCCTCCCCCGTCGAGGCGCGGATCAGATCGAAGCAGTACTGCAGGGCCGCGAGCATGCCGAGCCCCAGCAGGTCGAACTTGACGAGCCCCATCCACGCGGCGTCATCCTTGTCCCACTGGATGACGGTGCGCCCCGGCATCCGCGCATGCTCGATCGGCACGACCTCGCCCACCGGACGGTCGGTGAGCACCATGCCGCCCGAGTGGATGCCGAGATGGCGCGGCGCCTTCAGCAGCGCCGAGGCGTACTCGATGACCTGATCGGGGATGTCGTGCCCCTCCCCGCTGTCGAGCGACGCACCCCACCGCTCGACCTGCTTCGACCAGGCGTCCTGCTGCCCCGGCGAGTAGCCGAGGGCGCGGGCCATGTCGCGCACCGCGTTCTTCGGCCGGTACTGGATGACGTTCGCGACCTGGGCGGCGTTGTGACGCCCGTAGGTGGCGTAGACCCACTGGATGATCTCCTCGCGCCGATCGGAGTCGAAGTCGACGTCGATGTCGGGCTCCTCGTCGCGCAGGCTCGACAGGAACCGTTCGAACGGCAGCCGGTAGAAGATCGCGTCGACGGCGGTGATGCCGAGCAGATAGCAGACGGCGCTGTTGGCCGCGGAGCCGCGACCCTGGCAGAGGATGCCGCGGCGACGCGCCTCCTGCACGATGCCGTGCACGATGAGGAAGTAGCCCGGGAAGTCCTTCCGCTCGATGACCGCCAGCTCGTTCTCGATGCGGCGGCGGTCGTCGTCGCCGAGCCGGGGATAGATGACGGGCACCGCATCCCACACCAGCTGCCGCAGCCACGACATGGGGGTGTGCCCGGGCGGCACCGGCAGCTTCGGCAGCGCCGGCTTCGCGCGGCGCAGCGGGAACGCCAGCTCGTCGGCGAGCACGACCGAGCGGGCGACCGCACCGGGGTACCGGGCGAACCGGGTCGCCATCTCGGCGCCCGACCGCAGGAACGCGCCGCCGTGCGCCGGCAGCCAGCCGTCGAGCTCGTCCATGCTGCGGTTCGCCCGCACCGCCGCGACGGCGGCCGCGAGGGTGCGGGTGCGAGGGTCGGCGTAGTGCACGTTGCCGGTCGCGACCGTCGCGAGCGACCGGTCGGCGGCGAGCGCGGCGAGCAGGTCGTTGTCGGCGCTGTCGCGCACCCCGCCCTGGTCGAGCAGTTCGACGACGACCTGGTCGGCGCCGAACAGGTCGACCAGCGTGTCGAGGGCGTCGGCCGCCGCCCGCGCACCGCCCGCGGCGAGTGCGGAGCGCACGGCGCCCTTGCGGCATCCGGTCAGAATCGTCCAGGCGCCGTCCGCCTGCTCGGCCAGGGTCGGCAGGTCGTAGACGGGCTTGCCCTTCTCGGCCCCGGTGAGCTGACCGTGGGTGAGGGCGGCGGCGAGCCGGTGGTAGCCCTCCTGTCCGCGCGCGAGCACCAGCAGGTGGGTGCCCTCGGGGTCGGCGCGACCGTTCTGCACCGCGGTGAGCTCGAGCGACAGCTCGGCCCCGAACACGGTGCGCACGCTGCGCTGCTCGGCGGCCTCGGCGAACCGCACGATGCCGTAGAAGCCGTCGTGGTCGGTGATCGCCAGCGCGTGCAGCCCCAGCCGCTCCGCCTCCTCGACGAGCTCCTCGGGCGATGAGGCGCCGTCGAGGAAGGAGTAGGAGGAGTGCGCGTGCAGCTCGGCGTAGGGCACGACCGTCTCAGGCCGCTCGATCGGCGGGGCGACGTAGGGCCCGTGCTTGTGCGACCAGGCCGGGCTGTCACCGCCGTCGGCGCCGGCAGGGGTGTCGCGGGGGCGCCGCCGGTCGCTCAGCGCCCGCTCGAGCTCCGACCAGGGCACGGCGGGGTTGTGCCAGCCCATCAGTCGTACCGCCCCTCGACCGACCAGACCCCCGCCTCGCACACCAGCAGCCACGCGCTCTGGCGAGCGTCGACGATCTGGAACCGGTGCGCGATGCGGCGGCGTGCGGCATCCCATTCGCGTTCGATCACCGGCCACGGCCCCGCCCACGACGTCACTCCGAGTCGGCGCCCCTCGACCGTGAGCTGGTGGGGAACGGCGGAGAGGATGCCGCGCTCGTCGACGCCGACCGTCTCACCGTCGACGTCGACGACGGCCGCCGCCCGCTCGGGACGATAGACCGTCGCCGGCAGCGGCGAGGGCAGCGACCCCGGCCAGGGGCGCCCCCGTTCACGGGCGAGCACCACCCGGTCGCCCCACGGCACGAGCACCTCGCGCTCGGCGAGCCAGCGCCCGCCGCCGAGCGTCGGGGTGAGCACGCCGCGGTGGCCGAGCATGGCCTGCACGCGCGAGAGCGCGTGGTGCACCCGTTCGTCGGGACCCGAGCCGAACCCGGCGAGGCGCGGCGCATGGTGGGAGGCCTGTTCGACGGCGGCGGGCTCGAGCCGCACGAGCGCGACCCCGCTCGCGAGGGCGTCGTCTTCGGCGAGCTGCCAGCGCACCCGGTCGATGACCGCCGCGGTGTCGAACGACCCCGGGTGCAGCCACACCCGCTCGCCGTGCTCGCCGCGGTCGCCGGTGAGGGCGACCCGCAGCTCGGTGCAGACGAGACGCTGGTCGTCGAGGCGGGCGATGAACGCGTCGGCGGTGCGGCGCAGCGCGAAGCCGACCTGCTCGGCGATCTCGAGCGGCGGGTCGAAGGCGATCTCGGCGTGCAGCTCGGCGGGCGGTGTGCGCGGCTGCACGACCCGGGAGTCGAGCCCGTCGGCGAGCGCGTGCAGCCTCTCGCCGACGGGACCGAGGCGTGCCGCGACCCGCTCGACCTCGAGCGCGGCGAACTCTCCGAGCGTGTGCACCCCGAGGCGTGCGAGCAGGTGCACGATCTCGGCGCCCGTGTCGGCGGCGTCGGCGAGCACCGTCGCGGGCAGCGGGGCGAGGAAGGCGGCGGCGGCCCCGGCGGCGACCACCCGCACCGGGTCGCGCGCCGTGGTCGCCGCGCGGGCCGCCCGCTCAGCGGTGAAGGGACCGTCGGCGACCCCGGCGCGCACGTCGGCGACGCCCGCCTCACCGAGGGCCGCGCGCAGCACCTGCGCGGCCCGCTCCTCGCCTTCGTAGTAGCGTGCGGGGCCCCGGGCGCGCAGCGCGCACAGCCCCGCCCGCACGATCTGCACTCCGGGGGCGAGCTGCTCGACGCGGCTCACGAGGGGCAGGAACAGCCGGTTGTCGCGGGCGTCGTCGGCGGCGACCACCCGCAGCGCGGGGCACCGCGCCTGGGCGTCGCGCCGCTTCATCCCCCGACGCACCCCGTCGGCGCGGGCCGCCGCCGAGCAGGCGACGACGAGGTTGCCGGCGACGATCGCGACGGCCCCTTCCTCCCCGGGCGGAGTGCCCTCCTCGCGGGCGAGCGCGGCGACGGGCCAGTCGGGGACCCACAGGACGAGGCTGCGCGCGGGGGCCGCCATCATCCCACCGCCCGCAGCAGCGGCACCGCCGCCGGCTCCCGCTCTGCGACCACCCCGTCGGGTGTGGCCACCGCCCGTTCGGACGCGATGCCGGCGAGCGCGCCGGCGGGGTCGGGCAGCAACAGCCGCGCCCGCCGCGGCACGCCCGCCTGCCGGGTCTGCACCGACACGGTGAGCGCACGCGAGCGCAGATAGCCGTCACCGGCACCGAGCCCGCTCCACTCGGGGGATTCGAGACCGATGGATGCCGCGGCCTGCGGCCACACCCCCTGCACGAGCAGCACCGCGTTGCGTTCGCGCAGCCGGGCGCCGAACCGCGACGCGTCGGCGTCGGACACCCTCCCGGCAGGACGCACCGCGACGACCGGCAGCACGTCGGCGAGGGTGGCCGCGACGGCGAGCCAGCGGGGCCCCGGATCGGGCACGAGCACGAGTCGCGACAGGTCGACGCCGAGGTCGGATGCCGCCTCCGCCCCCAATTCGGGAACCCCCACCACCGCGCACCATGACCCCGTCCGCGAGGGCGCGGCCAGCAGGGAGAGCAGGAGTGAGGTGGAGGGGCCGAGCGCATAGGCTGCGCCGGCACGGAGTCCGCCGCCGGGCAGGAGCCCGGCGAGGGCGGAATGCGTGGGCAGGATCGGGGCGTCGAGCGAGCGACCCTGCATGCGGTCGAGTTGCGCGCGGAGCCGCAGCACCTCGGCGGCGGCGTCTTCTCGCACGATGACCTTCACTCCGACAGTTTAGAACATATGTTCCATTCCTTCAACGTCGTTTTCGAAGATATGAGCGACCACCGACATCCGCTCGCCCCACCGCGTCGCGCCCCGAGGAGACCCCGAAGTGGGCGGCTCGACCCTACGTCAGAGCCGGGACACGACGGCGTCTCGGCGGGAGCGACCCCATCACGACCCCGCCCAGCACGAGCACGAGACCGGCGATCTGCGCGAGGCCGAAGGCCTCGCCGGCGAGCGCCACCCCGAGCACGACCCCGGTCACCGGGTTGAGCAGTCCCACGACCCCGACGACGCTGCCGGGCAGGCGGGCGAGCCCCGTGAACCATGCGGCGTACGCGAGCACGGTGGCCACCACGATGACGTAGGCGAAGCCCGCGATGGCGGGCGGGTCGAGCACCGGCGGCGCCCCCTCGACGAGGATCGCGAACGGCAGCACGACGATGGATCCCGCCACGAGCTGCCAGGCGGTCATCGTGACCGGCGGCACCCCCGCACCCCATTTCGCGGTCAGCACGAATCCGAGGGTCGACGAGAGCATCGCCCCGATCGAGGCGACCACACCCCAGGGGTCGACCGGGCCGCCGCCCGGCCCGAGCATGATCACGACGCCGACGATGCCGACGAGGGCGCCGACGACGGCGATCACCCGGGGGCGCTGGCCCCGCAGCATCCACGACAGCAGGATCATGAAGGCGGCCGACGTCGACATCAGGGTCGCAGCGAGGCTCGAGGGGAGCCGTTGGCCGACGATGTAGACGAGCACGTTCAGGCCGCCGACGGTCAGGGTGCCGAGCACGAGCGAGCGCCACCACCACGAGCCGCGCGGCAGCACTCGCACGAACGCGAGCACGACGAAGCCGGCGGGGAGGCATCGGATCACCCCGCCCCAGAGCGGGATATCGGGCGGCAGCAGATGCCGGGTGACGACGTAGGTGCTCCCCCAGGCGATGGGCGCGATCGCGGTCAGGAGGATCCAGCGCCATCTTTTATCTTCCACGGAAGATAATCTACCGCGATCTCGACGTTCCCCTTCCATGGAAGATAAAGTCGCGTCATGGATGCCGCCCCCGACCGCGTCGCGCAGATCCAGGCCGACTGGCGGCGCGAGCGACCCGATCTCGACCCGTCGCCACAGGGAGTCATCGGACGCCTGCATCGCCTCGCGCTCGCCCTCACCGCCGAGCTCGTGCCGGTCTACGCCGCCCACAGCCTCACCGAGGCCGAGTTCGACCTGCTCGCGAGCCTGCGCCGCATCGGCGCCCCCTACGAGCTGCCCGCCGGAGAGCTCGCCGCCCACACCATGGTCACCACCGGCGGACTCACCAAGCGCGTCGACCGGCTCGTGCAGCGCGGCCTCGTCGCCCGCACCGGCTCCGCCGCCGACGCCCGCCGCCGCCTCGTGCGCCTGACCCCTGCGGGCGTCGCCCTCATCGACGCCGCCTTCACCGACCACATGCACAACGAGCGCCGCCTCGTGCAGCTGCTGAGCGACACGGATGCCGCGGCCCTCGAGTCCGCCCTCACGCACTGGCTCGCCGCGCTCGGCGGCGACGATCCGACCACCCCGGGCGCTCCCCCGGCACGCTGACCCGAGCGCACGCTGACCCGAGCGCGCGGGACGACGCGGCCACCCCCGGTGGCCGCGCCCGCCCGTGCGGGGCTACGCGGCGAGCGCCAGGTACGGCTCCCACCGCGGATCGGCCCGCTCGGTGCCGCGCACGGTCCACTGCGCGCCGCGCGGGGCGCCCGGCTCCATGCGCAGCGTCCACGCCATCTCCTGCGGCGTGCGGTCGCCCTTCACGTTGTTGCACCGCAGGCAGCAGGCCACGAGGTTCTCCCACGTGTCCTTACCCCCGCGCGACCGCGGCTGCACGTGATCGATCGTCGACGCCGCCTTCCCGCAGTAGGCGCAGCGGTTGCCGTCGCGACGCAGCACGCCTCGGCGGGTGACCGGCACCCGGCGCGCGCCGGGCACGCGCACATAGCGGCTCAGGATGATCACGGCGGGTCTGTCGCACGCGCCGCGCAGCCCCACGACGGGGTCTCCTTCGACGCGTTCGACGACCGTGGCCTTCTCGTTCATCACGAGCACGAGGGCTCGTTTGAAGGAGACCACGGCCAATGGCTCATAGCCGGCGTTCAGCACCAGGGTGCGCATATCTCGTGTCCTCTCGAATCGCCGGGACGGCTTCGCGGATATTCGATTCGTGACGCGAGGGAGAGTCTTCAGGGCATGAAAAAAGGCGCTGTCTCACAGACAGCGCCTTGGACGCACGGCGACCCCGTGGCATCCGCTCACATGATGCCGAAGGACGAGCAGACCGAGCGCGTCCGTGGTGCGGATGCGAGGTATGCAGCCCATCGGCTTCCTCCGAATCTCTCTCGGCGTCGAGTCAGAGAATAACCCACCACGACACGCCCGGGCGCACAACGGCCCTGAACACGAGGTTGCGTGTCGGGGAACGAGAGAGCGGATGCCTCGCTCAGCCCGCGTTCTGCTGCAGCCAGGCGTACGGGTCGACGTAGTTGCCGTTGATCTTCACCTCGAAGTGGAGGTGGTTGGCGGTCGACTGCCCGGTGGAGCCCATGAGGCCGATGATCTGTCCCACCTGCACCTGCTGGCCGGGCTGCACGAGCACGCCGCCGTCCTCGAGGTGGCCGTAGAGGGTGCTGACCTGCTGGCCGTTGATCACGCTGTCGATGACGATCGCGTGTCCGTAGCCGTAGTAGTAGTTGCCCGCGGCCGCGACGCGCACGGTTCCGGCGGCGGCGGCGAAGATCGGGGTGCCCTGGGCGTTGAGCAGGTCGACGCCCATGTGGGTGCCGCCGCGCGAGAGGAAGCCGTCGCCGACCCTGGTGCCCGCCATGTCGACCGGCCAGCGCACGATCCCACTGCCGGGGGCGACGAGGCTCAGGTTGACCGACGCGACGCGGCTGACGACGCTCGCCGACTTCGCGCGGGCAGCGGCCGCCTCGGCGGCCTTCTTCTTCGCGAGCTCATCGGCGGTCGTGGCCGAGTAGCTGTCACGCGTGATGCTCGACTGCGAGGCATCCGAGGCGATCACGAGCGACTGGGCGTTCTCGGCGGCGAGCTGCTGCACGGTCTGGGTTCCATCGCCCGAGGAGAACGCGCCGTAGGCGGGGAGGGCGACGGTCGCGACCAGACCGCCGACCATCGTCAGGATGACGACGCTGCGCACGGGGCCGGCCGCGCCCTTGCGGCGGGAAGCGCTGGAAGTGGGGCGCACGGCGCTCGCCACCTGCTTCACCTTTCCCTTGGCCGCCTCTGCGGCAAGACGTGCGCCCTCTCGGGTGCTGCGCCTCGTGGCGGGGGCCGTCGCGGTCTCACCGCTCTCGGGGGTAGGCGAAATCTCGTTGTCGGTCACTCAATCCTCCGGCGCCCCTGGCGGCGTGCGCCCGGCTCGTCGGCACTGTGTGTTTCGGGCACGTGGTGCGGGTCGCGGAGGGAAGGACGAGCCGATGGGGCGATTCACTCCGGGTCCGTCGGCGGGATTGTCGCCTGTGGACTGTGACAGGCTACCCGACGGTAACGAACATGTCACGTCGATCTGACGACGCGTGCGGATGCCGCGGCATCCCGACCCGCGGCGTCGGCGCCCCCGGGCGCCGACGATCAGGCGCGGTCGTCGACGAGGAAGATGTGCGCGGCGACCTCGATCGGCAGCTCCAGCCCCTCGTCGGAGCCGTCCATCTGCACGAGCACGTAGCCCTCGCTGTAGCGATAGGTTCCGGATGCTCCGGGCACGACGCCCGCGCCGCGCAACTGCTGCAGCAGCTCGGGGTCGACCTGGGCGGGCTCGGCGAGTCGGCGCACGGTGCCGGTGACGGGCTCGTCGCTGTCGCCGAGGCGGCGCACGAGTCCGACCACACCCTGCTCGAACGTGGTCGCCGGACTGTCGCCGAGCTGATCGAGGCCGGGGATCGGGTTGCCGTAGGGCGACTCGGTGGGGTGACCGAGCAGCTGCACCAGTCGACGCTCGACCTGCTCGCTCATCACGTGCTCCCAGCGGCAGGCCTCTTCGTGCACATAGGCCCAGTCGAGGCCGATCACGTCGGAGAGGAGGCGTTCGGCGAGACGGTGCTTGCGCATCACGTCGACGGCCTTCTGGCGCCCCGCGCCGGTGAGCTCGAGCGACCGGTCGTCGGCGACGACGACGAGGCCGTCGCGCTCCATGCGCCCGACCGTCTGAGAGACCGTGGGTCCGGAGTGCCCGAGCCGCTCCGAGATGCGGGCACGCAGCGGGATGATGTTCTCCTCCTCGAGCTCGAGGATCGTGCGCAGATACATCTCGGTGGTGTCGATGAGATCGGTCATGCGGAGTCCTCGGGGCGCAAGAAGGGAATGAGGAAACCCTATCCAATCCCCACCGACACCGGGCCGCGCGGCGGGGCGATCGCGTGCGTCATGGGGGCGTCGCGGCATCCGTCGCGCCTTTAGGATCGGTGTCATGCCCCATGTCGTGCTGCCCCGCGAGATCCTGCCCACCGACGGACGCTTCGGCTGCGGGCCGTCGAAGATCCGCGCCGCCCAGCTCGAGCACCTCGTGGGCCCCGGTGCGAGCATCCTCGGCACCTCGCACCGCAAGTCGCCGGTGAAGAACCTCGTCGGCAGCACGCGCGCCCGCCTTGCGGAGCTGCTGCGCCTGCCCGTCGGCTACGAGATCATCCTCGGCAACGGCGGATCGACCGCCTTCTGGGATGCCGCGGCATTCGGTCTGATCGAGCGCCGGGCGCAGAACCTCGTGTTTGGCGAGTTCGGCGGCAAGTTCGCGAGCGCCGCGGCGGCACCGTGGCTCGAGGCGCCCGATGTGCGCAAGGCGGAGCCCGGCACGTCGCTCGTCGCCGAGGCGGTCACGGGCGTCGACGTCTACGCGTGGCCGCACAATGAGACCTCCACGGGCGTCGCCACCGAGATCCGTCGTGTGCATGGCGACGAGGGCGCGCTCACCGTCATCGACGCGACGAGCGCCGCGGGCGGCATTGACTTCTCCGTCGCCGAAGCAGACGTCTACTACTTCGCGCCGCAGAAGAACCTCGGCTCCGACGGTGGGCTCTGGTACGCGGCGGTCTCGCCCGCCGCGATCGAGCGCATCGAGCGCATCGCCGCCTCGGGCCGCTACATCCCGGAGTTCCTGAGCCTGAAGAACGCACTCGACAACTCGCGCCTGCAGCAGACGCTCAACACCCCCGCGGTCTCGACTCTGCTGCTGCTGGACTCCCAGCTGGAGTGGATCCTCGAGAACGGCGGGCTGCAGTGGGCCGACGCCCGCACCCACGAGTCGTCGCAGGCGCTCTACGACTGGGCCGAGGCATCCGAGGTCGCAACCCCGTTCGTCGCGAACCCCGCCGACCGCTCGCCGGTGGTGGCGACGATCGACTTCGTCGAGGGGGTGGATGCCGCGGCGATCTCCGACAGCCTGCGCCACAACGGCATCGTCGACACCGAGCCCTACCGCAAGCTCGGCCGCAACCAGCTGCGCATCGCGACGTTCGTCTCGATCGAGCCGGACGACGTGCGCCAGTTGATCCGCAGCATCGACTACACGCTCGAGCACCTCTGATCCGGGGCCTGCCCCGACGGCACGTCAGGGTTCGAGGTGGGCGGCGAGGTTGGCCAGCGACGAGGTGATCCCCGTCGCGTGGTCGCGCGCGCGGATGCCGGGCGGCACGTCGCGCGCCTCGATCGTGACCTCGGCGCCCTCGGGAGTGTCCCGAACGCGCCATTCCATGGTCATGACGCCGGCGATCCCCGTGTCGTCTCCGACGAAGGTGACCGCCTGCACGATCCGCTCGCCGGGCACGACCTCGATGATGCGCACGTCGCTCACGTCGGCATCCGCCGTCGTCTTGCCCGGCGCGCCGGACGGATCGTCGTAGGTCAGCACGAGCCGGTAGCCGCCGCCGGCGCGCAGATCGAAGCGCTCGAACCGGCCGCGCATTCCGGCCGGCGGCAGCCAGGTGAGCAGTGCATCGGGGTCGATGAGCGCCCGGAACGCCTCGGCCGGGGAGACATGCACGAGCAGGCTCGCGCGATCGGTGCGCCGCATGCTCGCAGGCTACTCGCGACGCTCGCGCCGCGGGTCAGCTCGTTCTAGTCGCGGCCCTCGTCGGCGGACGTCGCCGCATCGGCGTCGTCATCCTGGTCGTCGGCGTCATCCGCGTCGTCGATGTCGTCGAGATGGTCGTCGGTGTCGTCTTCGCCCTCGAGGTCATCGTCGCCCTCGAGGTCGTCGCCGCCGTCGAGGTCGTCGGTGTCGAGATCGTCCTCGTCGATGTCCACGCCGTCGACGTCGCCGGCGTGCAGCAACGACTCGTCGGCGTCGAAGTCGTCGTCCTCATCGTCGTCGTCCGCGTCCTCATCGAGGTCGTCGTCGTCATCCAGGTCGTCGTCGAGATCGGCATCGTGATCGGCCTCGTCGAGCTCGTCGGCATCGGATGCCGCGGCGAGCTGCGCCTGCTGCTCCTTGTACTCGGCGAGGCGCACCGCCCACGGCACCCAGTCGGGCGCCAGCAGCGCGTCATCGCCCGGAAGCAGCTCGACTTCGAGCACGGTCGGCTCGGCGTCGGCGACGCGGGCGAGGGACACATTCCAGAACCAGCCCGGATAGCCCGGCTGCGTCGTCGTGAACAGCAGTGTGATCACGCCGCCGGGCTCCGCGCGATATCCCGCAGGCTCGCCGATGTTCGCGGCCGGGGTGATCTCGGCGAGCGCGGCGCGGGCCAACTCGACGCTGTTCAGCAGTTCGGGATCGGGGTCGACGTCCGGCTCCGCGGCCATCTCGGCACTGTGCTCCGGCTCGACCGCGAGCTCAGGCTCGGCCGCGGGCTCAGGCTCGGCCGCGCCGGTCGGCTCGACCACCGCATCGGTCGGGATCGGGGCATCCCGATCGTCGACGCCCTCGATGTCAGGCATCGAGGTCGTCCGCGACCTTGCGCAGCACGGCGGCGACCTTCTTGCCGTGCGAGCCGCTCGGGTAGCGGCCGTGACGCAGATCGGCGCCGATGCCGTCGAGCAGCTTCACGAGGTCCTCGACGATGACCGCCATGTCGTCGGCGTTCTTGCGCGAGCGCTTGGCGAGGCTCACGGGAGCCTCGAGCACACGCACCGACAGTGCCTGCGGTCCGCGCTTGCCGTCGGCGACGCCGAACTCGACACGGGTGCCGGTCTTGGGCGCCGCGGAACCCGCCGGCAGCGCCGTGGCGTGGAGGAAGACGTCCTGACCGTCGTCGGTCTGGATGAAGCCGAAGCCCTTCTCCTCGTCGTAGAACCTGACCTTGCCGGTGGGCATGGAAGAACCTCGCTGAATCGGCCCCGCAGGGCGGGGTGGGAACGTGTGCTGGCGCGGTGCGCCATCCCCTCAGCCTAGGCCACGCGTACCCATTAGGCTGATGCCGATGAGCAATCGCACTCAGGGGAACGACGTCCCCGTCCGCAGGATCGACCGGGTCCTTGTGTTCATGTCGCTCGGCATCCTTGTGCTGTCGATCCTGTGTTTCTTCGCCGTGATCATCGGCACGTGGCTCGGCATGCACCAGGCCGATTTCCTGACGGGCGCATGGCCGGTCGTCGCGGTCCTCCCCCTCATCGGGCTGCCGATCGCCTTCGTGCTGATGATGGTCGTCATCATCATGTCGTTCGTGCGGAGGGCTCGGGCCAACCGGGGGAAGTGACCCGTGCCTCGGTCCTCTGACGAACGCGCGCTCGCGAGCGCCCTCGCAGAGCTGACCGATGCCCAGCTGGTCGTTGTGCTCGACGCCCGGCAGCTGCCTGCCGCGGGGTCCTGGGACGACTTCTTCGACCTCGCCGACACCCTCCTCGACGACGCCGCCGTGACCCGCACCCTCGCCGCCCTCACCCGTGCCGAACTGCACGACCTCCACGCGGCGGGCACCTCCCCGCTGCCGACCACCGCCTCACCGCGCCTGCGGGAGCTGGCCCTTCTCGACGCCGACGGCGCCCCGCTCTCCTCCGTGGCGGCCAAGGCCGCCGAGGCGACGGATGCCGCGCCCTTCTCCCTCACGGACGCACCGCCGCCGAGCGGCGCCCTGGCGACGGGCACGGCGGCCGAGCAGGCGATGACCTCCGCAGCCGCCCTCGCCGACCTCGTCGTCTGGTCCTCGTCGAACCCCTTGGCCCGCACGGCGACGGGGGCTGTCACCGCGACGGAGCGAAAGCGACTCATCGAGGCGGGCGCGATCACCGACGCCGCCGAGCTCGACGACCTGGTCGCGCTCGGCGCGACGGCCGGTCTCCTCACGGCCGTCGACCGCGAATGGCTCGCGACCCCCGACGGCGCCGAATGGCTCGAGCTCGGCACCGTCGACCGGTGGCGGCGCGTGGCGGAGGCGTTCGCGCGGGCCCTGCCCCGCGGCATCCGCTCACCCGACGGCGGATACGCGGCATCCACGGTGTGGCCGGGTGCCTACCCGCGCGACACCGCCTGGCCCGCCGCCGCGGCGTCCCTCGTCTCGCAGGCCACCCGATGGGGGCTGATCGCCGCCGACGGCTCGGAGCCCGCGTGGGCCGCGCCGCTGCGCGCCGGCGCTCCCGCCGACGTCGCCGCACTCGCCCAGCATCTCGCCCCGGAGATCGACCGGGTCTATGTGCAAGCCGATCTGTCGGTGATCGCGCCCGGCACGCTGGTGCCGTCCGTCGAGCTGCGCCTGCGCGCCATGGCCCACCGCGAGACGCGCGCGCAGGCCTCGACCTACCGGTTCAGCGCCGAGACGCTGCGTGCCGCCGTCGCCGCCGGCGAGACGGCCGACAGCCTCCGCGCATTCATCGCCGGCATCTCGTTGACCGGCATCCCGCAGCCCCTCGACTACCTGATCGACGAGGCCGCCGACCGTCGCACGGTGGCGCGGGTGGGAATCGACCCCGTGTCGGGACACACCGTCGTCTCCGCCGACGATCCGCAGCTGCTCGCCACCATCGCCGTCGACCAGGCCGTGCGACCGGTCGGCCTCGTGCGCGACGGAGACCGGCTCGTGTCCCGCGTCTCGCGCGACGCCGTCTTCTGGACCCTCGTCGACGCCCGCTACTCCGCCGCCGCGATCGACGCGGGCGGCGATGTCGAACGTCTACGGCGCCGAACCGCGAGCCCGGCACCGGTCGCGGCCGTCCCGCCGACCGAGCGCTACGCGCCCCTCATCGCCCGACTGCGCGCCGCCCACAGCGAGAATGCGGATGCCGCGTGGCTCGAGCGCGAGCTCGAACAGGCCGTCAAGACACGGGCGACGATCGAGGTCGCCGTCGAGCTTCCGGGTGGCGACCTGCGCTCGTTCACGATCGAGGCGACGGGCCTCGGCGGCGGTCGTCTGCGCGGCCGTGACCGCGCGGTCGACGTCGAGCGCACCCTTCCCGTCTCGAGCATCCGCAGCGCCCGCCCCGTCTGAACGCAGCCGCCGCACCTGCTCCGGGCGGTAGACTGAGCGGCTATGTCAGACGGCCCCCTCATCGTGCAGAGCGACCGCACCGTGCTCCTCGAAGTGGCGCATCCCGCCGCGGAGGACGCGCGGCACGAGCTCGCGGTGTTCGCCGAGCTGGAACGCGCACCCGAGCACATCCACACCTATCGCATCACCCGCCTCGGGCTGTGGAACGCGCGCGCCGCGGGGCACGCGGCATCCGACATGCTCGCGACCCTCGACCGCTGGTCGCGGTTCCCGGTTCCGCCGTCGGTGTCCACCGACATCCGCGAGACCGTCGAGCGCTACGGGCGCCTGGTGATCGAGCGTGACGACGTGCCCGGCTACGAGGACGCCCTGGTGCTTCGGTCGACGGATGCCGCGGTGCTCACCGAGGTGGCCCGCAACAAGCGCATCCAGCCGCTGCTGATCTCCCATCCCGACGCCGGCACGTACGTGATCGACGCGTGGGCGCGCGGGCACATCAAGCAGGAGCTGCTGAAGATCGGATGGCCCGCGGAGGACCGCGCCGGCTACACGCCGGGCACGCCGCATCCCATCGACCTCGATGAGGGCCCGTGGCATCTGCGCCCCTACCAGCGCAAGGCCGTCACGACCTTCGCCGAGGGCGGGTCGGGCGTCGTGGTGCTCCCCTGCGGCGCGGGTAAGACGCTCGTCGGCGCGGCGGCGATGGCCGAGACCAAGACCACCACCCTCATCCTCGTGACGAACGCCGTCAGCGCCCGGCAGTGGCGCGACGAGCTTCTCAAGCGCACGACCCTCACCGCCGAGGAGATCGGGGAGTACTCCGGGCAGGTCAAGGAGGTCAAGCCGATCACGATCGCGACCTATCAGATCCTCACCGCGAAGCGGAAGGGCGAGTACGCCCACCTGTCCCTGCTCGATGCGCTCGACTGGGGCCTCATCGTCTACGACGAGGTGCACCTGCTGCCGGCCCCGGTCTTCAAGCTCACCGCCGACCTGCAGGCCCGCAAGCGCCTCGGCCTCACCGCCACCCTCGTGCGCGAGGACGGCCGTGAGGGCGACGTCTTCAGTCTCATCGGCCCCAAGCGCTTCGACGCGCCGTGGAAGGAGATCGAGTCGCAGGGCTTCATCTCCCCCGCCGCCTGCTACGAGGTGCGGGTCGACCTTCCGGCAGGCGACCGGCTCGAGTACGCGGCGGCCGCCGATGAGGAGCGCTACCGTCTCGCGGCGACCGCGCCCGCCAAGATCGACGTCGTGCGTCGCCTCGCCGACCGGCACGTGGGCGAGCAGATCCTCGTGATCGGTCAGTACCTCGATCAGATCGACACCCTCGCCGAGGCGCTCGACGCCCCGAAGATCACCGGAGCGACCCCGGTCGACGAGCGCGAACGGCTCTACGCCGACTTCCGCGAAGGCCGCGTCCCGCTCCTCGTGGTCTCGAAGGTCGCCAACTTCTCGGTCGATCTGCCCGAGGCATCCGTCGCCATCCAGGTGTCGGGGTCGTTCGGCTCCCGCCAGGAGGAGGCCCAACGGCTCGGCCGCCTGCTGCGCCCGAAGACCAGCGGTCACACGGCGAGCTTCTACACGCTCATCGCGCGCGACACGGTCGACCAGGACTTCGCCCAGAACCGTCAGCGCTTCCTCGCCGAGCAGGGCTACGCCTATACGATCCTCGACGCCCACGGCATCGCGGCCTGAGACGTTCGGGGCGCGCATCGGCGTGTTTCCGGATGTCTCAGCCCCCGCACGGGCGCAGATCACCATAATGGGGGCATGACTGCTGCACGCATCCTCGTCGTCGACGATGAGCCCAACATCCGCGATCTGCTGGTCACGAGCCTGAACTTCGCGGGCTTCCAGGTCCGGGCCGTCGCCAACGGGGCGCAGACCATCTCGGCCGTCCTCGAAGAGGAGCCCGACCTCATCGTGCTCGACGTGATGCTGCCCGACATGAACGGCTTCAGCGTCACCAAGCGCCTGCGCGAGGCCGGCTACACGGCCCCCATCCTGTTCCTGACCGCCAAGGACGACACCGAGGACAAGATCACCGGCCTCAACGTCGGCGGCGACGACTACGTCACGAAGCCGTTCTCTCTCGACGAGATCGTCGCGCGCATCCAGGCGATCCTGCGCCGTACGATGCAGGCCGACGAGGAGTCGGTCATCCGCGCCGGCGAGATCACCATGGACCAGGACACCCACGACGTGTTCGTCGGCGACGCCACCATCGAGCTCAGCCCCACCGAGTTCAAGCTGCTGCGCTACCTCATGCTCAACCCCAACCGCGTGCTCTCGAAGGCCCAGATCCTCGATCACGTGTGGGAGTACGACTTCAACGGCGACGCCGGCATCGTGGAGAGCTACATCTCCTACCTGCGCCGCAAGATCGACCCGCACGCCAGCGAGCCGCTCATCCAGACCAAGCGCGGCTTCGGCTACATGCTGAAGGCCGGCAAGTCGGCCTGACCGGTGCGCGCTGCGCACGCGGCGGCGTGATCGACAGATGAGCGCCGCCAAGAGGGATCCGCTCACCGCCTGGTGGCGGAACATCAGCCTGCGGGCGAAGGTGACCGGGGTCACCGTCGCCGTGCTCGTCATCGGGCTCGTCGCCGCCGGCTTCGGCACGATGGTGTTCCTGCGCACGACGCTGCTCACGAACCTCGACACCACCCTGCTGCAGCTCGTCGGGCCCACCGGCGTCAACCAGCTCATCACGGTCACGACGGATGACGGCGCCGCGACCTTCGAGCGCAACAAGAGCGCCGTCGCGACCGACTACTTCGTCGCCATCTACGCCCCGGGCACGGGCGAGCGGCTCATCACCGCCGGCGGCGAGCCCGGCGCGCCGCAGCCGAATTTCCCGGCGACCTTCGCGCTCGACACGGCCTACACGCAGCAGGAGACGGTCTTCGAGCTGACCGGCGAGGACGACACGCACTTCCACGCGACGGTCTCGGTCACCCAGGTGCCCGGCACGAGCGCCTTCTACACGCAGATGGTCGTGATGCCGCTGGCTCCGACCGACCGTGTCGTGGCGACCTACCTCGGCATCTTCTCCCTGCTCGCGATCTTCATCGTGATCGCGAGCGCGTTCCTGGTGCGCTGGGTCGTGACCCTCACCTTCCGAAGCCTCGGCGCCGTGGAGCGCACGGCCGAGCTCATCGCCGCCGGCGACTTCAGCCAGCGCATGTCGGACGTCGAGTCGGAGACAACGGAGGTCGGGCGTCTCAAACGCGCGCTCAACGCCATGCTCGGCCGAGTCGACGAGTCGCTGTCGCAGCGCGACGCCACGGTGCGGCAGATGCGCCGCTTCATCGGCGACGCGAGCCATGAGCTGCGCACTCCGCTGGTGACCGTGCGCGGCTACGCGGAGCTCTACCGCATGGGAGCGATCCCCGAGGGAGCATCGACCGCGCAGGCGATGGAACGCATCGAGAAGGAGGCCATGCGCATGGGCGCCATGGTCGAGGATCTCCTCGCGCTCGCCCGGCTCGACGAGCGCCGCGACATCGAGGTGGTGCCACTCGACCTGCGCCCGATCGCTCGCGACGCCGCGCTCGACGTCGGGGCGTCGGCCCCCCAGCGCACGGTCACGGTGATCGACACGACGGCGGCGCACACGCGGATCCCGGATGCCGCGCATCCGACGCCGGGCGAGGCGCCCGAGCCGGAGACTCCCGCCGCCAAGCGGCGCGGGCGGGCTGCGGCATCCGCTCGCACCCGAGCCGCGGGAACGCTGGCACGCCTGCGCCGCCGACCCCGCACCGGCGAGGACGTCGGCACGGGCGAGCTCGCGGTGATGGCCGAGCCCGTGTACGCGATGCCGCCGATCGTGATGGGCGAGGAGAATCGCGTGCGACAGGTCGTGGCGAACCTGCTCGGAAACGCGCAGAGGTTCTCCGCCCCTGACTCGCCGATCGAACTGCGGGTGGGCACCGACGAGACGGCCGGCCTCGGGTGGATCGAGGTCATCGACCACGGCGAGGGCATCCCCGAGCAGATCCGCGAGCAGATCTTCCAGCGGTTCTGGCGGGCCGACACCTCCCGCGCGCGCGAGACCGGCGGGTCGGGTCTCGGACTGTCGATCGTCGCGTCGATCGTCGATGCGCTGCACGGCTCGGTCGAGGTGAGCGACAGTGCGGGCGGGGGCGCGACATTCCGGGTGTCGCTGCCGCTCGCTGTGCATCAGGATGTCGCGGCGCACCTGCTGATCGAGACCCAACCTCTCCCCCGTCTCAGCCGCGCAGACTGACGCCTGTCCTCCCCAGGCAGGCGTGCGCAAGCGCTCTCCCCCGCGTGGTCGTCCCGTCAGCGGCCGCGCTGCCACGGCGCCCTAGCGTGGGGGCACCAGACGAAAGGAGCCTCCTATGGCCGTGTTCTCCGCCGACAGTGACCAGATCCTCGCCGCCACCGGTGCCGTGCGCGGCACCATCGACCGGCTGCAGGGCGAGGCGGCCACCCTTCTCGCCCAGCTCACGCACCTGCAGGCCAGCTGGACGGGATCGGCCGCCCTCGCATTCCAGGGCAGCATCGATGGATGGCAGGCGACGTACCGCACGGTGGAGGAGAGCCTCGCCGGCATCAACGCCTCGCTCGTGCAGGCCGGCCAGGCCTACGCCCAGACCGAACAGCTCAACCTCGCACTCTTCCGCTGAGCGGGCGACGAGCCACATTCGCTCGCCACCGATGCGAAACGGCGGATGCCCCGGACCGTGAGGTCCGGGGCATCCGCCGTTTCGCAGGCGTCAGGACTCAGAAGTCCATGCCGCCGGTCGGGTCGCCCGCCGGAGCGGAGACCTTCTCGGGCTTGTCGGCGACGACGGCCTCGGTCGTGAGGAACAGGCCCGCGATCGACGCGGCGTTCTGCAGAGCCGAGCGGGTCACCTTGGCGGGGTCGATGATGCCCTGCGCGAAGAGGTCGCCGTACTCGCCGGTCGCGGCGTTGAGGCCGTGACCGGTGGGGAGCTCCGCCACCTTGTTCGCGACGACACCGGGCTCGAGACCTGCATTGAGCGCGATCTGCTTGAGGGGGGCCTCGATGGCGACCTTGACGATGTTCGCACCGGTCGCCTCGTCGCCCGTGAGCTCGAGGCTCGCGAACGCGATCTTGCCGGCCTGGATGAGCGCGACGCCGCCGCCGGGGACGATGCCCTCCTCGCCGGCCGCCTTCGCGTTGCGCACGGCGTCCTCGATGCGGTGCTTACGCTCCTTGAGCTCGACCTCGGTCGCCGCACCCGCCTTGATGACGGCCACGCCGCCGGCGAGCTTGGCGAGGCGCTCCTGGAGCTTCTCGCGGTCGTAGTCGCTGTCGGTGTTGTCGATCTCGCGACGGATCTGGGTCACGCGGCCCTCGATCTGCGCGGGGTCGCCGGCACCTTCGACGATGGTGGTCTCGTCCTTGGTGATGATGACCTTGCGGGCGCGGCCGAGCAGGTCGAGGGTGGCGTTCTCGAGCTTGAGACCGACCTCCTCGGTGATGACCTGGCCACCGGTGAGGATGGCGATGTCCTGCAGCTGGGCCTTGCGGCGGTCGCCGAAGCCGGGGGCCTTGACGGCGGCCGACTTGAAGATGCCGCGGATCTTGTTCAGCACGAGCGTCGCGAGAGCTTCGCCCTCGACGTCCTCAGCGATGATGAGGAGCTCCTTGCCGTCCTGGATCACCTTGTCGACGACGGGCAGAAGGTCCTTGATGTTCGAGATCTTCTGGTTCGCGATGAGGATGTACGGGTCCTCGAAGACCGCCTCCTGGCGGTCGGGGTCCGTGACGAAGTAGGGGTTGATGTAGCCCTTGTCGAAGCGCATGCCCTCGGTGAGCTCGAGCTCGGTGCCGAAGGTGTTGGACTCCTCGACGGTGACCACGCCCTCCTTGCCCACCTTGTCGATGGCCTCGGCGATGAGCTCGCCGATCGCCGGGTCGGCGGCCGAGATCGACGCGGTGGCGGCGATCTCCTCCTTCGACTCGACCTCCTTGGCCGAGGCGAGCAGAGCGTCGGTGACGGCCTTGACGGCCTTCTCGATGCCCTTCTTCAGGCTGATGGGGTCGGCGCCGGCCGCGACGTTGCGCAGGCCTTCCTTGACGAGCGCCTGAGCGAGCACGGTCGCGGTGGTCGTACCGTCACCGGCGACGTCGTCGGTCTTCTTCGCGACCTCCTTGACGAGCTCCGCGCCGATCTTCTCGTACGGGTCGTCGAGCTCGATCTCCTTGGCGATCGAGACACCGTCGTTCGTGATCGTGGGGGCGCCCCACTTCTTCTCGAGCACGACGTTGCGACCGCGGGGGCCGAGCGTCACCTTGACGGCGTCGGCCAGGGTGTTGAGGCCGCGCTCGAGGCCGCGGCGGGCCTCCTCGTCGAAAGCAATGATCTTTGCCATTGTGTGTCGTCCCTCCCGGACGGGCTAGGTCTTTAGCACTCAGTCTGATCGAGTGCTAAATCATTCTGGCACTCGCCCCCGGGGAGTGCAAGCCGGTCGGAACGGGGCGTCACACCTCCCGACATGCGTCGACGCCGCCCCGAAGGACGGCGTCGATGTGAGAAGTGTGACAGGGATGCCGCGGCTCAGGCGACGACGCGCACGGCTTCCGCTTGCGGGCCCTTCTGGCCGGAACCGACGGTGAACTCGACCGCCTGCCCCTCTTCGAGCACGCGGAACCCGTTCATCTCGATGTTGGAGTAGTGCACGAACACGTCCTGGCCGTCGGAGACGGTGATGAAGCCGTACCCCTTCTCAGCGTTGAACCATTTGACAGTGCCGTGGGCCATGATGCGTACTCCTGAAGCTGTGTGACGCGGCCATCGTATCCACGCCGATAGGCGCGGATTCGCGGAGAATGCAACTGCTTACACGCGCGCATCGAAGTGTTTACGCCGCGGAAACACGGCCCGGGAACCGCCGCTCGACGGCCTCAGGGCGCGGGTGTGGCCGTGCCGAGCTGATAATCGGCGCCGAGCACGATCGTGAGCTGCTTGGTGTTCGCCGAGGTCGCACCGGGACTCGGCGTGCCGGAGGCACCGGTGTAGGCGTTGCTCTGCACGATCGAGCCGGCATTGAGGAGATCGGCGAGGCCCTTGGCGGCACCGAGGTCCGCGTCGGATGAGTAGTAGACGGTGGTCGTGGCGAAGCTCGTCGTGGAGGCGGCACCGGCGATCACCTTGTCGGCGGTCCACCCGGCAGCCTCGAGCCGGGCGACGGCATCCGTCGACGCAGCGGGATTGCCCGTGCCGTTGAGCACCAGGATCGAGTACGACGTGTCGCGCACGGCAGGAACCTCGGGGGTGTCGGAGTAGCTCGGCGCGGTCTGCGGCGTGAGGTCGATGCGGCCCGTGTAGACCATCGACGCGAAGATGCCGGCGACCAGGAGGACGACCGTTGCGATCGCGGCCCAGAAGAGCACGAGGCCGGCGCGCATGCGCGGGTTCTCGGCGCGGTGAGCGCCGACGCGGCCGGACGCGGCGGAGACGCCGTCGAAGCGATCGCGAGGGTAGGTCTGCCTGGACACCAGTGCATCGTACAAGTACGGTGCCCTCACTCCGCTCGACGTTCGCCGTGCGAACGTCAGGCCGACAGCCCGGAGGTGCGCCGGGCCCGGGCATCGACCCGGGCTGCGCGCAGGCGCCGCAGTCGGGCGACCAGCATGGGCTCCGCGGCGATCGCGTCGTCGGTGTCGATCAGGCGCCCGAGGAGTTGGTAGTAGCGCGCCGGGGCGAGCGAGAGCTCCGCTCGGATCGCCTCCTCTTTGCCGGCTCCGTGCCGCAGCCACCGCGCCTCGAAGTCGAGGATCGACCGGTCGCGTTCGGAGAGGGGCACGGCGTCAGATTACGACGCGGATGCCGCGGCATCCGCCCGCCACTCCACGAACCCGCCGAGCGGGTCGACGGCCGCGAGCACCTCGCCGTCTCGGGACAGCGCGAACCGGCCGGCGGGCCACGTGGCGGGATCGATCGGCGCGTTCCAGCCGTCGTGCAGCCCGGGATCGTCGAGGGTGATCCAGGTGCCCGCGGCCCGAGCCGCATCGATGACGAGACCTCGGCGAGCGCGCGGCACGTGCGCGAGCACCCCGGGGGTCGTGACGACGAGGGTGGCACCGGTCGGCGCGAGCGCCGCCAGCTCGCCGATGGCGCCGTCCGCGGCATCGCCGGCGCGCAGCAGGGGCGGGTCGGCGGCGGCGATGTCGAGCGCCCGTTCGATGCGCTCCGCACGCCCGCTCTCGCCGGGCCAGACCAGCGCGGTCAGCCAGCGGCGGGTGGCGGCATCCCGAGGATCCAGGGGATTCAGGTCGATCCCTGCCCGCCAGACGACCTCGGGCAGGCGCAGGCGCGGCATGTTCCCCCGCCACGACGCGCGGAGGAGGACGGGGCTCTCGCCGCCGGCGGGATCGACGGCGACAACCCCGTCGGGCGTCTCGTAGCGGTAGGAGTAGCGGTCGGGGTAGAGGCAGAGCCCGGCGCTCGCCCCCACTTCCAGAAGCGCGATGGGGCCGTCGACGGTGCTGAGGGCCGGGAGCAGCGCCGCGCAGCGCAACGGCTCGTTGGTCTGGATGCTGCGGCGCTCGCAGCCCACGACGAGGTCCTCGATGTGCGCCCTCACCCATTCAGCCCACGACGCGAACCCCGACTCGGGGGCGCCGAGCAGACGGGAGACGGCGAAGACGAGCGGCGGCTGCCGACGGGTGTCACGGATGCGGGCGATCAGCGCCGCGACACGACGATCCTCCGCGATGCCGCGCGCCCACTCCTCGTACAGCGCCGACCGGCCGGGGGCCTCGTCACGGGCGAACCGACCGTAGCGGTCGACGACGGCATCGGTCTGGTCGGACATGGTCACATTCTCAGGCACGCGCGGAACAGCCCTGGCGCCGACGCGGTTGAATGAGGTGACGCAAGGAGAACCCGATGTCGTACAACGTGAACAAGACCGACGCGCAGTGGCGCGAGGAGCTCAGCGACACCCAGTTCGCGGTGCTGCGCCAGGCCGCGACCGAGCGGCCGTGGACCGGCGAGCTGCTCGACGAGGACCGCGCCGGCCTCTATACCTGCGCCGCCTGCGGTGCGGAGCTCTTCCAGAGCGGCACCAAGTTCGACTCGCACTGCGGGTGGCCGAGCTTCTATGAGTCCGTGCGGCCCGAGGCCGTCGAGCTCATCGAGGACCGCACCCACGGCATGGTGCGCACCGAGGTGCGCTGCGCGAACTGCGGATCGCATCTGGGGCACGTCTTCCCCGACGGGTTCGGCACGCCCACCGGCGACCGGTACTGCATGAACTCCATCGCTCTCGACTTCACTCCGGCCGAGGAGGCGTGAGCGCGCGCGAGGCGATGCTCGCGCGGCGCAGCTGGTCGAAGCTGACCGAGGCGGCCCCCTCCGACGAGGAGCTGGCCGCCCTCGTGTCGGCCGCGGGACGCGTCGCCGACCACGCGTCCCTGCGGCCGTGGCGCCTGGTGACCCTGCGCGGCGACGACCGTGTGCGCCTGGGCGAAGCGATCGCGGCGGCGACCGGGGCGGACGAGCCGTCGCCGAAGCCCCTGCGCGCGCCGCTGCTGGTCGCGGTCGTGACGAGCGTGCGCGCGAGCGAGAAGGTGCCGGCGTGGGAGCAGGAGGCCGTGGCATCCGGTGTCGGACACGCCCTCTCGCTGCTGCTCGACGAAGCGGGCTGGGGCGTCATCTGGCGCACGGGCGGCTACACGCGCTCCCGGGAGGTCGCAGCGCTGCACGGGCTCGGTCCCGAGGAGCACCTGCTCGGCTGGCTGTACGTCGGCGGCAAGCCCGAGGCGAGTGACCGCACCGGTCACGAGCGGGGCGTCGACCCCGCCGAGGTGCTGTCCGCGCTGCCTCCGGCCCGCTGACGGCGGCGCGCGGCGGCGATCACGACACCGGCGAGAGCCACCACGACACCGGCGAGGGCGATCGCCGGGTTCGGACCCGACTCCGGGGGCCAGATCGCATCGAGCGTGACGGATGTCGCGAGCAGTCCCACGACCGATCCGAGACCGAGCAGCAGCACCCCCGTGTGCCGCACGAGTGCGGCCGACAGGAAGATGTAGACGACGCCGATCGCACCGCCGAGGTAGAGCCAGCCCGCCCCGGGAACCGTGACGTGCAGCCCCGAGATCGCCCCGTGCACGCCGCCCGCGATCGCGAGGGCGGCCGTGCCGCCGGCGAAGTTCACCAGCGTCGCCGTGAGCGGAGACTCCACGGCCTGACGGAGGCGCCCGTTCGTGGCCTGCTGCCACGCGATCCCGGCGCCGGAGACGAACGGGAGGAGCAGCATCCACCAGGGGACGGCCGTCGTTCCCTCCGAGCTCACCAGCACCACGACCGCCGCGAGCACGACGGCGCCGCCGATGATGCGCCCCCATGTCAGGGGGACGACCCCGGCGGGACCGTAGCCGACCCGGTCGAGCACGAGTCCGTTGACCGTCTGCCCCGCGACGACGCCGACAGTGAACAGCGCCACTCCGATGATCGCGACGGTGAGGCCCTGCGTCGCGACGGTGAGGGCGCCGGCGAGGCCGCCGAGCAGCATCCATATGGGCACGTGACCGTGCCGCACACCGGTCGCGAGACGCCGAAGGCCGGCACGGCCCGCGGGGAGGGCGAGCGAGAGCACGACGAGGATCACGAACCCCGACGAGAACGAGACGAACGCGGCGACGAAACCGTCGCCCATCTCGTGACCGAGCGAGCCGTTGACGCGGGCCTGCAGGGCCGTGAGGATGCCGACCGCCACCGCTCCGCCGAGGGCGACGGCCCGCGGCATCCGCCGGTGTTCGGGGATCACCGGCTGCGTCGCGCTCACCCTCCGATCGTAGGCGGTGCGCTCAGCTGCCCCAGATCTCGGCGACGAGGTCGTCGAGGAGCTGCTCGGGCACGACGTTCGACGTCTCGAGGTAGATCCACACGTCTCCGCGCGCATACGCGGTCTGCGTGACGGTGACCGGGAACTGCGTGCTCTCCTTGGACAGCTGGCAGACCTCTTCGCCGACGTCCCCGACCGTGCACGTGTAGCCCTGCCCCGGAAGGGTCGATTGGGCATACGAGACGGCGGCATCCGGGTCGACCGTGCTGATCAGCAGCAGCACCCCGGTCGCGTCGCCCTCGATCCAGTTGCAGCCGAGAGCGAGCGTCGCGCCCGTCGGCGCCGGGCGGACGAAGCCCTTGCCGTCGCCCTGCAGCGACATCTGGTCGAGCGTCGACGACCGGGTGGCATCGGAGCCGACCTTCGCGCAGTCGGTCGGCAGGGACGCGGTCGCGGTGGGCGAGGCGCTCGGGGTCGCGGATGCCGACGTGCCGGCGGATGCCGTCGTCGTCGGTGTCGGCGTCACGGCGCCCCCGCTCGGCCCTCCGCATCCGGCGAGACCGAGAATGAGGACGAGAGCAGCGGATGCCGCGGCGTTGCGTGCGCGCATAGGTGACTCCGAGGTGTGCAGGTGCTCGGATCATGGCGCGACACGCCTGTCGCCGTCAAGAGGCGGAGCGCACGGCCTGCGCCGGCCGGGTCCCCCCGGACGGCACGGTCACGCGTGGTAGCCGAACCCGTCCGCCGGCACTGCGGGACCCGACGGGGTGGTGCCCGGCATGATCGGGAAGCCGGGAGCGAACTCGACGAGCGCTCCCCCCAGGGCGAGGAACGCGCTCGGGTCGCCCTCGAGCGTCGCCCGACCGGCGGCGAGCAGCTCGGGGGCGGTCGTGGCACCGACCATGAGGTCCTCGAGCGCGGCGCGCGTGACCGTGAGAGTCGCATCCGGCGACGCCGACTGGAATCCCTCGACGCTGGTGAGCGTGCCGTTGCTCACCTCGACGACGAACTCCTCGCCGATGTCGGTCACCCGCAGGTTCAGGATGCCGCGAGCCTCGCCCGCCGCGGTGCTGTCGAGTCGGATGGCGAGGTAGTCGAGGAACTGCTGCGTGCTGAGCGCCCGCACGAGGTCGGGGCTCGTCGCGTTCGCCGTCTGGCCCTCGGGGATGCCCGAGCGCAGCTCGAACGCCGCCGCCAGGAAGCTGTTGCGCACACTCGGGCTCTCCTGCTGGTAGCCGATCTGCTCGAACGCCTCGGCGAGGAGATCGCGCGCGGCCTCGTTCGCCGGCTCCGCGTAGACGAGCTTGTTCAGGATCTCGACGGCCAGGAGGTCGTCGCCCGCGGCGATGAGCTCGTGGGCGCGCGCGAGGATGCGCTCCGCACCGCCCATGAGCTCCACGTACAGCGGCGCGGACTCGCGGGGCGCGAGCGGGATGAGGGTCGAGGGGTTGCCGTCCCAGTAGCCGAGGTAGCGGTTCACCACCGCGCGCGCGTTGTGCGCCACCGAGCCGTGGTAGCTGCGCGCCGCCCAACTGCGCTGCAGCGAGTCGGGCACCTGGTAGACCCGGTGGATCTCGTTGATCGTCACGCCCTGGTTGGCGAGGTGCATGACCCCGTTGTTGAGGTGCGCGTACGTGTCGCGCTGGGTGCGCATGACCTCCTGGATGCGCTCGTTGCCCCAGCGCGGCCAGCTGTGGGAAGCGAACATCACCTCCGCCTCCTGCCCGAACAGGTGCAGCGCCCGGTTGATCTGACGCGACCACTCCAGCGCATCGCGCACGAGGGCCCCGCGCAGCGTGTAGATGTTGTGGATCGTGGCGACGATGTTCTCCGCCGCCCAGAAGGCCTTGAGGTCGGGGAACCAGGTGTTCATCTCGGCGGGAGCCTCGGTGCCCGGCGTGTTCTGGAACACCATGCGCACGCCGTCGATCGTGAGCTCCTGGATGTCGTCGACGATGTCGACAGTGGGTGCGATGAGGCCGACGGTGCCCGCGGCGACGCCCTTCCCGATCGCCTGGTCGACGTGACCGAACGGTCCGCGCTCGAGGAGCGTGCCGTACTGGTAGAACATGCGCCGCACCATGGCGTTGCCCGCGTACACGTTCTCCGAGACCGCGTGCTCGAGGAAGCCGACGGGGGCGATGACCGGAACCGCGCCGCTGTGCACGTCCGCGACATCCACCACGCCATGAGCGCCGCCGAAGTGGTCGCCGTGCGAGTGGGAGTAGACCACCGCGACGACCGGACGCTCGCCCAGGTGCTCGTTGACGAGAGCGAGGGCGGCGGCGGCCGTCTCCTTCGCCGTCAGCGGGTCGAACACGATCCAGCCCGTGTCGGAGCGGATGAACGAGATGTTCGCCAGGTCGAACCCGCGCACCTGGTAGATGTGGCCGGGCACCACCTCGAACAGGCCGTACTCCATGTTCAGCCGCGCCTGACGCTGCAGCGACGGGTGGATGGAGGCGAAGTCCTCATCGCCGAGCAGGAAGTCGTAGTCCCCGATGTTCCATGCCACGTGCCCCGCCTCGGCGAGGATCTGCCGATACTCGGGAGCGGCGAGGAACCCGCGTCGAGCCTCCGCGAGATCGCGGTCGTCGTCGAACGGCAGCTGTGCCGCCACCTCTTGGCGTCGGCGCAGCGTCGCGTCGGTCGGCTGCTTTCCCCGCGGATGGGCGTGGTCGTGCGTCATGTCGGGTTCCCCTCTCCCACAAAGCCCCTGCTGCGCAGGATAGCCCTCCGAATGATGGCGCACCCGCGCACGGACAGCCACCGCAGGAGCAGGGAAAAACAGTGCGGGAATCAGGAATGGAGCCGACAGCGGGACTTGAACCCGCAACCGCCCGATTACAAGTCGGGTGCGCTACCAATTGCGCCATGTCGGCAGAGCCCACAGTCTATCCGTGGGGCCGGCGAGCTCAGTCGAGCGGCGTGGAGCTCGGGCTGGGTGTCGGCGTGGGCGTGCTGTAGTACTTCTCGCTCGCGCTGGTCAGAACGAACTGCGCGAACTCCTTCGGGTCGTCGAGCGCCCCGGTGTACGGCTTGCCGTTGACCAGGATCGTCGGCGCGGCGGTGAGCTTGAGTCCATCGGTCGCCGGCAGCGACTTCAACGCGGCATCGGTCGCGTCCTTGACCCAGGCCATGTACTTCTCGTTCTCGATGCAGTCGCTGACGGTGTCGTCGGATCCGGCGCCGACGGCGACGCTCGCGAGCTGCTGATCGCTCAGGCCGTCGGAGTCGACGGACGGCTGCTGGCTCAGCAGGCTCTGGGTGAAGCTGAAGAGCGAATCCGGCTGCTGCGTCGCCACGCACACCGCGGCGCTGGCTGCGCGGAGGGAGTACTTGGTGCCGTTCGACTTCGCGGCGAGCATCGCGACCGGGTAGTAGGTGAGCGTGGCCGCCCCCTGCGAGACCCAGGTCGACAGCTGCTGCGCGTTGGCGAGCTGGAACTCCTTCGACCCCGGCGCCAGGTAGTCGATGTAGATGCGGATGTCGACGTTCGACGCCGACGAGGAGCTCGGCGACGGGCTCGCCGCAGCGGCCGCTGCGTCCGTGGAGGGCGAGGGGCTGGCCGTCGAGGCGATCGCCGCCCGCGCGCTGACGTCGGACACCCGGAACCCGGAGTCCGTCGCATTCGGCGGAGTGAGCTGCGGCTTGCCCGACGGCGTCACCAGGGCGATCGCGATACCGGCGCCGATGGCGGCGACGACGACGACGGCGAGGGCGCTGAGCAGTGCGATGCGCCACCGGCGCGCACGGGATTGACGGGCGTGGACCAGCTGCGCCTTCTCACGGACTGCGCTGCGACGGTCCACCGACGAATCGGCGGGCACCGCGGCATCCGAAGAATCGTTGCTGGACATCACACCTCTGCACACACGAAGAACCGGCGTCAACCGGGGGCAGTCACGCGGGATTCGCGACCTCGTCGATGCTAGTCAGGCACCCTGTGAAATGCCCAGACGGAACACCAACGAATGCTCATCCTGCACTATGTGCGCACCTCGCGGGGTTGAAGCGTCGCGTGCCATACTCGAATCACGCCCAACGGTGGGCGTGCGGGACAAGCCCCCGCTCATTCCATCACTACGGATCGTCCGGCACGTGCCTGCCGGTGAAGGAGAAGAGAACATGGCGTCCGTCACCTATGACAACGCGACCCGCTTGTACCCCGGAGGCACCCGCCCCGCGGTCGACAAGCTCAACCTCGAGATCGGCGACGGGGAGTTCCTCGTGCTGGTCGGCCCGTCGGGATGCGGCAAGTCCACGTCGCTGCGCATGCTCGCCGGCCTCGAGGAGGTCAACTCCGGTCACATCCGCATCGGCGACCGCGACGTCACCGACGTGCCCCCGAAGGATCGCGACATCGCGATGGTCTTCCAGAACTACGCCCTGTACCCCCACATGACCGTCGCGGAGAACATGGGCTTCGCGCTCAAGATCGCCGGCGTCGGCAAGGAGGAGCGGGCGCAGCGGGTGCTCGAGGCCGCGAAGCTGCTCGACCTCGAGCAGTACCTCACCCGCAAGCCGAAGGCCCTCTCGGGTGGCCAGCGTCAGCGCGTCGCCATGGGCCGTGCGATCGTGCGCCAGCCGCAGGTGTTCCTCATGGACGAGCCGCTGTCGAACCTCGACGCGAAGCTGCGTGTGCAGACCCGCACGCAGATCGCCTCGCTGCAGCGGCGCCTCGGCGTCACCACCGTGTACGTCACCCACGACCAGACCGAGGCGCTCACGATGGGCGACCGCATCGCCGTACTCAAGGACGGCCTGCTGCAGCAGGTCGGCACCCCGCGCGACCTGTACGAGAAGCCGAACAACGTGTTCGTGGCCGGCTTCATCGGCTCGCCCGCGATGAACCTGTTCCCCGTCGACCTCACCGAGGGCGGCGTGCGCTTCGGCGACCTCGTGGTGCCGGTCGAGGCCGACACGATCGGCAAGGCTCACGGCAGCGAGGTGACGATCGGGGTGCGCCCCGAGGACATCCAGATCGTCGGCGCCGGCGAGAAGGGCCTGTCGGTCACCGTCGACCTCGTCGAGGAACTCGGCGCCGACGGCTACCTGTACGGCCACGCCGACATCGCCGGCAAGCGCACCGACATCGTCGCCCGCGTCGACGGACGTCGTCACCCGAACGCCGGCGAGACCGTCGTGCTCGCTCCCGTTCCGGGCCACGTGCACGTGTTCGACCTGGAGTCCGGCGAGCGCCTGACCGACAAGGCCATCGCCGCGGCCTGATCGCATCACACCGCAGTGCAGCGGCGCGGGGGCGTGCTCCCGCGCCGCCGCCGTTTCTGAGGGGCATCCGTGCCGGAGTACCTGAGCATCACCGCGAGCGACATCGACCCGGGGCTGCTGTCGCTGCCCTGGAGCCTGCCGCTGTCGGACTGGCCGTCGTCCTCGATCGTGTACCTCCCCAAGGGGCTCTCACGGCACCTGGTGAGGTTCGCGAACCTGTCCGGTCGCGTCGTGGCCATCAAAGAGACCACCGAGGAGATGGCGCGCCGCGAGTACGACATGCTCGGCAACCTCGCGCGGCTCGACGTGCCCTGTGTCGAGCGCGTCGCAGTGATCGGCGGGCGACGGGATGCCGCGGGCGCACCGCTTCCCGCCGCCCTCGTGACCGCGCATCTGAAGTTCTCGCTCCCCTACCGGGCGCTGTTCACGCAGGTGCTGCGCCCGCACACCGCCACACGACTCGTCGACGCTCTCGCCGTGCTGCTCGTGCGCCTGCACAACGTCGGCTTCTTCTGGGGCGACGTGTCGCTCTCGAACACCCTGTTCCGGCGCGACGCGGGCGCGTTCGCGGCCTATCTCGTCGACGCCGAGACCGGCGAGCTGCACGAGAGTGGCCTCACCCCCGGACAGCGCGAGCACGACCTCGACGTCGCTCGCACCAACATCGCCGGCGAGATCATGGATCTCGCCGCCGGCGGGCGGCTCGAGGGCGGCATCGACGCGGTCGCGGTGGCCGATGGCATCCTCTCGTCGTACCGGTCGCTGTGGGCCGCCCTCACCGATCAGGAGAGCTTCAGCGCGAGCGAGTCCTGGCGCATCACCGAGCGGGTGCACAAGCTCAACGCGCTCGGCTTCGACATCGGAGAGATGTCGATCTCGACCACCGGCGACGGCACTCGCGTGGCGATCCGTCCGAAGGTCGTGGACGCGGGACACCATCAGCGGCGTCTGCTGCGCCTGACGGGCCTCGACGTCGAGGAGAACCAGGCACGGCGACTCCTGAACGACCTCGACGAGTTCCGCGCGCGGGCCGCCCGCCCCGGGCAGGACGAAGACATGGTCGCCCACGAATGGCTGACCCGCATCTTCGAGCCGGTCGTGACCTCGATCCCGTTCGATCTGCGCGCGAAGCTCGAGCCCGCCGAGGTGTTCCACCAGGTGCTCGAGCATCGCTGGTACATGTCGCAGGCACGGGGGGTGTCGGTCCCCCTCGCGGAGGTCGTGTCGTCGTACATCGACGACGTGCTGCGTCATCGCCGCGACGAGGCCACCGTGATGGGTCCGCCGACCGAGACGATGTCGCTTCCCGTCATCCGTCTCAACGACGACGATGAGGATGACGACGGGTCAGACGAGATCGACTGGCGCGACCTCGTCTGACCCGGAGGCGTCGGTCAGTACCCGATCGTGAAGCGCCCGCGGTGGTGCGCCGGGGTCTCGATCTCATCGACCACCGCGACACCCAGGTCGGCGCCGGAGATGTACGACTTGCCGTTCTCGTCCGAGACGAGCACGTCGTCGCCGTCGCGGTAGGCCCCCGTGCGCTCGCCCGGCGCCCACGCGCCGAACTCTGCAGCCGGGTGCACGAAGAACCAGTCCTTCGCGGCATCCGTCGCCTGGAGGTCCTCGAGGATGCCGATCGCCTCGAACGCCTCCGCCTTGTACTCCTCGGGGAACCCGCTGTCGATCAGGCGCGGGCCACCCGGGGCGACGAGGCTGCCGCCCGCGCCGCCGATGACGCCCAGCCGCACGGAGTCCGGCAGCGCCGCGAGCAGCTCGGCCGTCGCGGGCCGGAGCTTGCCCGCCATGTCGCCGCGCGGCGCCGCGGCCGACACGACCACGTCGACGCCCTGCAGCTCGGCGACGAGCGACGGCACGTCGAGCAGCGTCCCTTCGACGTAGGTCGCGCCCTCGACTCGCTCGGCCGGCACGGAGCGAGCCACGGAGATGACGGTGTGTCCACGGCTCACCGCCTCGCGCACGATGTGACTTCCGGCGTAGCCGGTTCCTCCGATGACGGCGATGCGGGCCATGACGTTCCTTTCGGTGTGGTGCGCGATGTCGCTCAGTGAAAGCGGATGCGGACCTCAGGAATTCCCCGCGTCAGGCCGCCCCGCCTCGCATCGTCGCGATCTGGTAGAGGGCGACGGATGCCGCGATGCCGGCGTTCAGCGACTCGGTCGCCGCCGAGATCGGGATCGACACGATCTGGTCGCAGGTCTCGGTGACGAGCCGGGACAGCCCCTCCCCCTCGGAGCCGATGACGATCACGACGGGACGGTCGGCGAGCTCGAGCGCGGGAAGCGCCACATCGCCGCCCCCGTCGAGACCGAGCACGAACACGCCCTGCTTCTTGAGCTCCTTGAGCGTGGCGGTCAGGTTGCCGGCGAGCGCCACCGGCACCCGGGCCGCGGCGCCGGCGCTCGTCTTCCATGCGGCCGAGTTGACGCCCGCGCTGCGGCGCTGCGGGATGATGACGCCGTGCCCGCCGAAGGCGGCCGTCGAGCGGATGATGGCACCCAGATTGCGCGGGTCGGTCACGCCGTCGAGCGCGACGAACAGCGGCGTCTGGCCGCGGCCGACGACCTGCTCAAGGAGGTCCTGCGGGTGCGCGTACTCGTACGGCGGAACCTTGAGCGCGACGCCCTGGTGCACGCCGTCGAAGCCCGCCATGCGGTCGAGCTCGGGCCGGGTGACCTCGAGCACGGGGATACCGCGGTGCGACACGATCGACAGCATCTCCTTGACGCGGTCGTCCATCTCGACGCGCTGCGCGATGTAGAACGCGGTCGCCGGGATGCGCGCGCGCAGCGCCTCGAGCACCGAATTGCGGCCGGTGACGGTCTCGGTGTCGTCGCTCTGCTTCGGGCGCCCGCCGCGGTTGGGGTTCGAGCCGGCGATCCGCTGGCCGGGCTTGCCCTTGCCGCCCGCGGCGGCGTAGCGCTCCTGCGCCGCCTTGCGCTTGCCGGCGACGTGCCAGGCGCGGTCCTCGGCCTTGGGGGTGGGGCCCTTACCCTCGAGAGCCTTGCGGCCCTGGCCGCCCGATCCCTTGACGGCGCCCTTCTTCAGCGACTTGCGTGCGCCGGGTCGTCCTGCTGGCTTGGTCATTCGATGCTCCAGTGGGTTCCGTCGGGAGTGTCTTCGAGGGCGATGCCGGCTCCCGCGATCGCGTCGCGGATGCGATCGGCGGCCGCCCAGTCCTTGTCGGTGCGCGCCTGGGCGCGCTGGTCGATGAGCTGACGCACGAGCACGTCGAGAGCGGATGCCGCGGCCCCCTGACCGGCGCCGTCGGCGGGCGCGTCGAGGCCGAGCACCGCGGTCATCGCGAGCACGGCGCCGGCCGCGGTGGCCGCGGCGTCCCGATCGCCCTCGTCGAGTGCGGCGTTGCCGGTGCGGACGGTCTCGTGCAGCACGGCGAGCGCCTGCGGCACGCCGAGGTCGTCGTCGAGGGCCGCGCCGAAAGCGGCGGGCAGCACGGCGTCGGGCACCTCGCCGAGGGTGCGCAGCACCCGCGTGCGGAAGGCGCCGATGCGGTCGAGCGCGGCGGCGGCCTCGTCGAACGCACGGTCGGAGATGTCGAGGCTTGAGCGGTAGTGCGCGGCGGCGAGCGCGTAGCGCACGACGAGCGAGGGCCGCTCGGCGAGCACGTCGGCGGCGAGCACGAAGTTGCCGAGCGACTTCGACATCTTCTGGCCCTCGACAGTCACCAGGCCGTTGTGCACCCAGTAGGTCGCGAACGCGTCGCCTGCGGCCGTCGACTGGGCGAGTTCGTTCTCGTGATGGGGGAAGCGCAGGTCGAGTCCGCCGCCGTGGATGTCGAAGGCGCCGCCCAGGTAGCGGCGCGACATGGCCGAGCACTCGATGTGCCACCCGGGGCGACCCGCGCCCCAAGGCGCACCCCAGGTGGCGTCGGCGGGCTCGTCGGGCTTCGCGCCCTTCCACAGAGCGAAGTCGTGCGGATCGCGCTTGCCGCGCGGGTCGGCGTCGGCGGCCGCCTCCATCGCGTCGAGGCCCTGCCGGGTGAGGCTGCCGTACGACGGCCACGAGCGCACGTCGAAGTAGACGTCGCCCGAGCCGTCGGGGGCCACATAGGCGTGCCCCCGCGCGATCAGCGTCTCGATGAGCTCGATCATCTGCGGAATCGAGCCGGTCGCACGCGGCTCGTACGTCGGCGCGAGGATGCCGACCGCGGCATACGCGGCCGCGAACTCCTGCTCCATGCGGTACGCCAGCGCCCACCAGGGTTCGGCAGCCGACGCGTTGGCGATCACCTTGTCGTCGATGTCGGTGACGTTGCGCACGAAGGTGACGCGGCCGTGGCGGTGCGCGAGCCAGCGACGGAGGATGTCGAAGCTCAGCGCCGCGCGCACGTGACCGATGTGGGGGCCGGACTGCACGGTCGGGCCGCAGACGTACATCGTGACGTGGGAGGGGTCGATCGGCACGAAGTCGCGCAACGCCTGCGCCTTTGTGTCGTAGAGCCTCACAGTCACCGTCCCAGCCTACCGGCGCACGGGCGCGCGCCCCGGAGCCGGTAGAACTGATGACGTGCCCGCCATTCTCGCCGTCCTCGCCGCCGCCGTGCTGTTCGGCACGACCGGCACATCGCAGGCGCTCGGCCCGGCGGGGACCACCCCGCTCGGCGTCGGCGCGATGCGCCTGCTCGTCGGCGGCACCGTGCTGGCGGTGGCCGGCTTCGCGCTGGCGGCGCGGGCGCGGGCGCGCCGCGGCATCCGCAATCCCCCGCTCTCGCGGCGCGCGGTCCTGCTCATGGTGGTCACGGGCGTCTGCCTCGCCGGCTATCAGCCGCTGTTCTTCCTCGGCACCTCGCGCAACGGCGTCGCGATCGGCACGGTCGTCGCCCTCGGGTCGGCCCCCGTCCTCGCGGGCCTGCTCGAATGGATGCTGCGCCGACGCGCCCCGCGACCGGTGTGGCTGGTGGCGACGGTGCTCGCGCTCGCGGGGGTCGCGATCATCACGCTCGGCGGCGAGGGCACCGGGGCCGTCGACCCGCTCGGCGTCGTGGGATCCGTCGGCGCCGGGGCCGCGTTCGCGATGTACGCGAACGCGCAGCGGCGGCTCATGGACGACGGCTGGGATCCGTTCACCGTCGCGGGCGCCATGGGACTCACCTCGGCGCTCGCGGCTCTCGCGATGGTGCCGTTCGCCTCGTTCGCGTGGCTCGCCGATCCCCGGGGCGCCGCGATGGCCCTCTGGCTCGGGGTGGCGACGATCGCGGTGGCATACGTGCTGTTCACCTGGGGTCTCGAGCGGATGTCGGCGGCCACCGCCGCGACCCTGACACTCGCCGAGCCCCTCACGGCGACGCTTCTCGGCATCCTCGTACTCGGCGAGCACCTCACGCTCGGCGGCGTGATCGGGCTGTGCGTGCTGGCGGCGGGACTCGTGCTGCTCAGCGCCGGATCGCGCGCCCGTCGCGAACCGCGTCCTTTCGCAGCGGAGGCGTGACGGTGACCACGTTGAGCATCCTCCCCGACGACCTGTCCTCGCCCGACGTGCAGGCGCTCATCGTCGCGCACCTGGACGGTATGCACGCGACCTCGCCCGCGGAGAGCGTGCACGCTCTCGACCTGGGCGCGCTGCGGCATCCGTCGATCTCGTTCTTCGCGGCGCGCGTCGACGGCGAGCTCGCCGGCATCGGCGCGCTGCGCACGATCGACCACGTCTCGGGCGAGCTGAAGTCGATGCGGGTCGCGCCCGCGTTCCTGGGGCGCGGCATCGGGCGCGCGCTGCTGCAGCACCTGATCGCCGAGTCGCGCAGCCGGGGCTTCTCCTCGCTGTGGCTCGAGACCGGAAGCACCCCGGACTTCCTCCCGGCGGTGCGGCTCTATGAGAGCGAAGGCTTCGCTGTCACCGGGCCGTTCGGCGACTACCGCGAGGACCCGTTCTCGATCTTCATGACACGCACGCTCTGACGCCCGGTGGGCGCGCTCAGAAGCGCGCCGGCACGATCAGCGCGACGGCGATCGCTTGCACGCCCTCACCGCGCCCGGGGAACCCCAGCCCGTCGGTCGTGGTTGCCGACAGCGTCACCGGCGCGCCGCCGAGCGCCGCCGACAGCGCCGTCTCGGCCTCCGCTCGGCGGGCACCGATGCGCGGGCGGTTGGCCTGCAGCTGCACCGACACATTGCCGACCCGCCAGCCCGCCTCGCCGATCAGGGCACGGGTGCGCGCGAGGAAGACGTCGGCGTGGGCGCCCGCGTACTCGGGATGCGACGTGCCGAAGTGCGTGCCGATGTCACCGAGTCCCGCGGCGCCCAGCAGGGCGTCGACGATCGCGTGCGCGACCGCGTCGCCGTCGGAATGCCCCGCGAGCGCCTGCTCACCCGGCCACGCGATGCCGCCGAGCCAGAGTTCGCCGTCGCCCCCGAACGCGTGCACGTCGGTGCCGAGTCCGATTCGGGGAAGGTCGGTCGCCACGGGCCCCGGTGCGCCCCGGAGAAGGTGCTCGGCGCGCGCGAGGTCTTCGGGCGTCGTGATCTTGAACGACGCCGCGTCGCCGTCGACGACGCCGACCTGGTGGCCGGCCTGGGCGACCACCGCGGCGTCGTCGGTGTGGTCGCGGTCGGCCAGGGCGTAGGCCTGAGTGAGGATGTCGCGTCGGAACCCCTGCGGGGTCTGCGCGGCCGCGAGCTCGGCACGATCGACTCCGCCCGTGATGTGCGGGCCGTCGACGCGCTTGATCGTGTCGATGACCGGAAGCACGGGAACGATCCCCCAGCCGGTCTCATCCACCGCGGCGAACACGCGGGCGAACACCTCGGGCGGCGTGAGGGCGCGGGCCGCATCGTGCACGAGCACGACCTCCACATCGCCCCAGAGGGCCGCGAGGCCGGCGGCGACCGACTGCTGGCGGGTGGCGCCCCCCGCGACGACCGTCACGAGATCGGACCGGTCGCCTGCCGCCAGGCGGGCATCGGTCTCGGCTTCGCCGACACGATCTGCCGGGGCGACGACGACGACCTGCGCTTCGGGGGCATGGAACACCCCGTCGAGGGCGTGTCGGAGGATCGTGTGCGCACCGAGGCCCACGAAGGCCTTCGGAGCGCCTGCGGCGAGCCGCGTTCCGGAGCCGGCGGCGACCACGATGATCGCCCGACGGGGCGCAGGATGGATCACGAGCGTCCCGATGCGGAGGTCAGGAGGCGAGGACCTCTTCGAGGAGGACGCTGGCCTTCTCCTCGTCGGTCTTCTCGGCGAGCGCGAGCTCGGAGACGAGGATCTGCTTCGCCTTTGCGAGCATGCGCTTCTCGCCGGCCGAGAGACCGCGGTCCTGGTCGCGACGCCACAGGTCGCGCACGACCTCGCTCACCTTGATGACGTCGCCGGAGGCGAGCTTCTCGAGGTTGGCCTTGTAACGGCGGGACCAGTTCGTGGGCTCCTCGGTGAAGGGGGCACGCAGCACGTCGAAGACGCGCTCGAGGCCTTCCTTGCCGATCACGTCGCGAACGCCGACGAGGTCGACGTTGTCGGCCGGAACCTCGATGGTCAGATCGCCCTGGGTGACTCGGAGTTTGAGATAGACCTTTTCTTCGCCTTTGATGACTCGGGTCTTCACTTCCGCGATCGTCGCCGCACCGTGGTGGGGGTAAACGACCGTCTCGCCAACCTCAAAAAGCATGGAGTTATGTCCTTTCGGCGTCGGCCAGTCTACCACACGGGATCGTGCGCTAAGGTTCGCCGCCGCGTATCGCGTGCCGCCTCACGGTCGGGAGCTACGCGCCGCACCGCATAGAATGCTGACGTCTGTCTTCACTCTGGGAGGTACCGTGAAAACGCGCCTGATCGCGTCGCTGGCAGTGGGCGCACTCGTCGTCCTCGGAACGACGGGATGCACGTTCCTGACTCCCCAGGAGACGACCAATCAGTCGATGGACAAGGACTACGCCCCGTCGGGCGGCGTGAACGTCCCCGCGTCGAGCGGACCCCTCGCTGTGCGCAACGTGCTGGTCGTCGCCGACTCGTCGGGCGCGAACGGCAACCTGGTCGCCACCGTCGTGAACCCGACCGACAGCGGTGAGGTGCTGAACGTCACCGTCGGCGACGGCTCGAGCGCGGTGAAGACGGCCATCCTGGTCTCGGCCGGATCCACCCTCAGCCTCGGCACCGGCTCGACCGCGCCGCTGCCGATCTCCCCGCTCGACTCCGCCCCCGGGTCGACGGTGTCCATCTACTTCCAGTCCGGCACGGGCGAGGGCGCCCGCGTGGAGACCCCCGTGCTGACCGGACAGCTGAGCTACCTCTCGACGCTCGTGCCGACCCCGGCTCCGACGCCGTCGGCGAGCAACTGAGCCCTCACGACGAGGAAGGGCGGGGGACGTGAGCTCCCCGCCCTTCCTCGTTCCGACAGACGTGCGGCGCCGGGTCTGTCACGCCTCGAATCGGTAGCCGAGCCCGCGCACGGTGACGAGCATCTCCGGGTCGCCGGGGGCCGCCTCGATGCGCGAACGGATGCGCTTGATGTGCACATCGAGCGTCTTGGTGTCGCCGAAGTAGTCGGTGCCCCACACCCGGTCGATGAGCTGGCCGCGGGTCATGACACGGCCGGCATTGCGCATCAGCACCTCGAGGAGTTCGAACTCCTTGAGGGGCATCGCGATCTCCCGCCCGTCGACGGCCACGGTATGCCGGTCGATGTCGAGGGTCACCCGACCCCCGCTCAGGACGTGCTCGTCGAGGTCCGCCTCCAGGTGGGCGAAGCGGCGCAGCACCGCCCGCATGCGGGCGAGCAGCTCGCGCGTCGAGTAGGGCTTGGTGACGTAGTCGTCCGCGCCGAGCTCGAGCCCCACGACGATGTCCACCTCGCTGTCCTTCGCGGTCAGCATGATGATCGGCACCTGCGTCGTCGCGCGCAGTTGACGGCACACCTCGGTACCGGGGATGCCCGGCAGCATCAGGTCGAGCAGCACGATGTCGGCGGCGCGCTCGCGGAACGCGGTGAGCGCGGCCTGGCCGTCCTCGGCGATCTCCACCTCGAAGCCCTCCCGTCGCAGCAGGTACGCGAGCGGGTCGGCGAGGTCGGGCTCGTCCTCGACGAGAAGCACGTGGGTCATTTCTTCTTTCCGTTCGACGGGGGTGTCCAGGCGGCCACCGGCTCGGGGCGTGCGGGCGTGCGCACCCCGGCGACGCCGGCTCCGCGATCGAGAGGGGCATCGGCGGGCGGGGCGACAGCAGGCAGCTGAATGGTGAAGGTCGAACCGCGACCGAGACGCGACCACACGCGCACCTCGCCGCCGTGGCGCTGCACGGCGTGCTTGACGATCGCGAGGCCGAGCCCTGAGCCGCCGGTGCGGCGGGAGCGCGCCTGGTCGCTGCGGAAGAAGCGCTCGAAGATGCGCTCCTGGTCCTCGGGCGACATCCCGATGCCGCGGTCGGCGACGGCGATCTCGACCGTTCCCTCGACGCGTTTGACGCCGATGCCCACGCTCGACCCTGCCGGCGAGTAGGCGATCGCATTGGAGATCAGGTTGCTGACGGCCTCGGCGAGCACCTGCGAGTCGCCGTGCACGTAGATGCCACGCTCGCCCCCGCGGACGAGGGTCACCTTGGCGGCATCCGCCGACGTCGCGTTGGCCTCGATCGCCGAGGTGATGATGCTGTCGACCGAGCTGTCGCGCCGCTCGCTGAGTTCGTCCGCCGACTGCAGGCGCGAGAGGTTCATGACGCGCGAGGTGAGCGAGGCGAGCCGGGCGGCCTCCGCCGAGAGCCGGCCCGCGAAGTTGCGCACCTGGTCCGGGTCCTCCGCGGCGGATTCGATGGCCTCTGCGAGCAGCGTGACAGCGCCGACCGGCGTCTTCAGCTCGTGACTCGTGTTGGCGACGAAATCGCGGCGCATCTGCTCGACGCGCTCGCGCTCGGTGATGTCGCGGATCACCATCAGCACGAGCCGGGGCGATACCTGCGTGGCACGGGCCGAGACCAGGCGCTCCTCAGCGGGCGGCGCCGCACGGCGGATCGTGAGGGTGGATGCCGCGGACGCCCCGGCCTCGCGGGCCGAGCGCGCGAGGCGGCGGAGGGTCTCATCGACCAGGTGGTCGTCCACCCGCATGCCGAACGCCGCGGCCGCGAGCGACGCAGCGCGCACGGTGCCGCCGCCGTCGACCACGACGGCGGCGTCGTCCATGGCGGCCAGCACGTCGGAGATACCGGGCGGCACGTCGAGCGACGCCTGTTCGAACGCACGGCGACGTGCGCTGATGGCGACGGCGATGAGCGCGGCGATCACGCCCCCGATGACCACTCCGGTGGCGAGCGCGAGCAGCGCCAGCGGCGTGTCCTGCATGTGTCCCAGAGTAGAACGCTCGGAAACATCCCACCGGCCCGTCTCGCGCCGTCCCGGGCGAGGACATGGGATTATTCATGCGTCGGGAACCGATCGTTAACCTTCGGTGACGACAATCGGGCGGGTTGCGGCCCCGCGCCGCCCCTCCCCGACAGGAAGGTCAACATCCATGCGCGAGGTATTCCAGCAGTCGCTCGATGAGGTGCGTGAGCGTCTCGTCGAGATCTCCGGCCTTGTCGGCGAAGCCATCGAGAAGGCCACGACGGCGTTCGGCACGAGCGACGTCGCCTTGGCCGAAGAGGTCATCGACAACGACACCATCATCGACGAGAAGGCGGTCGCGCTCGACGAGCTCGCGATCGACATCCTCGCCCGCCAGCAGCCGGTCGCCACCGACCTGCGCATGGTCGTCTCCGCCTTGCGCATCAGCGCGTCGCTCGAGCGCATGGGCGACATCGCCGAGCACATCGCGCAGCTGACCCGCATGCGCTTCCCCGACCGCGCGATCCCCAAGGGCCTGAAGAGCACGTTCACCAAGATGGGCGAGATCGACGTCGACCTGGCGCGCAAGCTCACGACCCTGCTCGAGACGCGCGACCTCGCCCTCGCGGAGGCCATCCGCAACGAGGACGACAAGCTCGACGAGCTGCACGTCAGCGTCTTCGAGAAGGTGCTCAGCGACTCGTGGAAGGGTGAGGCGTCGGCGACGATCGACGCCACGCTCGCGAGCCGCTACCACGAGCGCTTCGGCGACCACGCGGTCTCGATCGCGAAGAAGATGGTCTACCTCGCCACGGGCGACTGGACCGCGGACTCCATCGAGGACTGAGCGCGAACACGACGAAGGGGGCGGATGCCGCGGCATCCGCCCCCTTCGTGTCGCCTACTTGTTGCCCTGGTTCGCGACCGCGGCGGCGCCGGCGGCGGCGGCCTCGGGGTCGAGGTACTCGCCCGGGCCGAGCGGCACGAGGTTCTCGTCGAGGCGGTAGACCAGCGGGATGCCGGTGGGGATGTTGAGCTCGGCGATGTCGGCGTCGCTGATGCCGTCGAGGTGCTTCACGAGTCCGCGCAGCGAGTTGCCGTGGGCGGTGACGAGCACCGTCTTGCCGGCGCGGAGGTCGGGGACGATCGCCTCGTGCCAATACGGCAGCAGGCGGTCGATGACGAGCTTGAGCGACTCGGTGCGGGGCACGTCGCCGTCGATACCGGCGTAGCGCGGGTCGTCAACCTGGCTGAACTCGTCGTCGTCGGCGAGCGGGGGCGGCGGCACGTCGAACGAGCGGCGCCACAGCATGAACTGCTCCTGGCCGTATTCGGCGAGGGTCGCGGCCTTGTCCTTGCCCTGCAGTGCGCCGTAGTGACGCTCGTTGAGGCGCCACGAGCGGGTCACCGGGATCCAGAGGCGGTCGGCGGCGTCGAGGGCGATGTTCGCGGTCTGGATGGCGCGGCTCAGCAGCGACGTGTGCAGCACGTCGGGGAGGATGCCGGCCTCGGCGAGGAGTCGCCCGCCGCGCGCGGCCTCGGCCTTGCCCTGGTCGGTCAGGCGCACATCGACCCAGCCGGTGAAGAGGTTCAGTTCGTTCCATTCGCTCTGCCCGTGGCGGAGCAGGATCAGCGTGTAAGGCGCGGTCATGACCCCCATGATATCGAGCGCGGATGCCTCTCCCCGGCCTGCGATCATGGTCGGATGAGCCCGTCCGCGAAGCCCGTGGGGCACGCGACGCGCGGCACGACCGGCACGAACCGGCTGCGGCGCGTCGACCGCTGGATCGCGGGGCATCCGGCGCTGCGGCAGGTCGAGGAACCCCTGGTCGTCGACCTCGGCTTCGGGGCGAGCGGGGTGACCGCGTTCGAGCTGGAGTCGCGGCTGCGGCGGGCGCATCCGGGTGTCGAGGTGCTCGGCATCGAGATCGATCCGGAGCGCGTGGCGCGCGCCGACGCGCAGCTCGCCGCGGTGCGGGCGGGACGCACCTCGTTCCCCGCCGATGCGCGGGTCTCGTTCGCCCGTGGCGGCTTCGAGGCGCGGGCCCCGCGGCCGCCCGCGGTCATCCGCGCGTTCAACGTGCTGCGGCAGTACGACGAGGCGGATGTCGCGGCCGCCTGGTCGCTCATGGCGTCCCGGCTCGACCCGCGCGGCGTCGTCGTCGACGGCACGTGCGACGAGATCGGCCGGGTGTGCACGTGGGTCGAGCTCGGCGCGGACGCCGTCCCCCGCACCCTCACGATCTCGCTGCGCCTCGCCGGACTCGAGGCACCGTCGATCGCCGCCGAGCGCCTGCCGAAGGCGCTGATCCACCACAACGTTCCCGGCGAGGCGGTGCACGCCCTGTTCGCCGCGCTCGACCGCGAGTGGACGCGTGCGGCACCGCTCGCGACCTTCAGCGCCGAGCAGCGCTGGCGGGCCGCGCTCGACGCGCTCGCGCGCTCGGGCACTCCCCTGCTCGCGCGTTCGCGCTGGCGGCTGGGCGAGGTCACGGTGCCGTGGTCGGCTGTGGCGCCCGCGGCATCCGCTCGCTGACGACGTCAGATGCGCGGGATCGCGCCGCGGGCGTCACCCTCGGGCATGCCGGTCGCGACGAGCAGGTCGACCAGCAGCGGGCGCAGCGACGCCAGCAGGTTGTGGTCGCCCAGGGCCGCGTCGGGCAGCAGCGCGGCGGGGTCGAGGCGCCCCGCGACCGCCCGCAGCACGTCGCGCGCGGCCGGCTCGTACGAGATGTCGTCGAGCGCGAGGCGCACCAGCCCCGCCGCCGTCGAGATCTCGGCGAGCACGTCCGCGGCCAGCGGGCGCGGCATCCCGTCGTCGACGAGGTAGGCGGAGCGCCGGGCGACGACGCGGAGGTTGCGGATCGCGAGGTCCATGGCGCGCTGCACCCGCGCATGGCGGGCGATCTCCTCCCGCTGGCGTCGCAGGAACGGCGAGATCCGGGCGATCTCCGCGCTCGACTCGAGTGCGGCGCCCCAGGCGGAGATCGCGCCGCCCAACGCGCGCGCCTTCTCGAGCCCACGGTCGGCGCGCTCGCGGCTGCCGGCGCGAAGTCCCGCGACGACCGTGTCGACGGCCGCGGTGAACCCCGCGAACGTCGCCTGTGCGTCGGCGAGCTCGGTGCGGCGGGTACTGCGCGGCACGAGCGCGGTCACGAGCAGCGCCACCGCGCCGCCGACCGCCGCATCGAGCAGCCGGGTGAACGGCACCGTGATCGGCAGGATCATCACGATCGCCGACTGCGTCGCCGCCGCGATCGCGAACCCCGGCCGCGGTGAGATGAAGCGCGCGATCGCCATGGCGACGAACATCGCGATCGCCAGCTGCCACCAGCCGATCCCGGCCACGAGCACGATGAGCTCGGACACCAGGATGCCGAACAGCATCCCCACGACCGTCTCGAGCACGAGCCGCGGGCGGGCGTCGCGCACGAGGCCGAGGCTCGAGATCGGCACCGTCGCCGCCAGCAGCGGCGCGGCGTGCCCGATGCCGAAATGCGCGACCGAGAACGACACCACGACAGCGACCACGATCTGGGTGATCGGCACGAGGGAGCCGCGCACGCGGTGAAGCGCGGGAGCGGGATCGAGTCGGGCCCGCCAGCCCACCGCGATCGGTGCGGTGATCGGCGGCGGCTCGCCGCTCACGTGCGGCGCGAGAGCCGGGTGAGGCGGGGCACGGATGCCGCGGCCCCCGCGTCCGGCGGGACGATCTCGATGAGTGCGGCGGCGACGGGTCCGTCGGGGGTGTCCACCGTCGCCGGGGTGGCGACGTCGGCGCGACGGCTCACCACCGCGAGCCCGATCGGACCGTCGTCGACGTGCTGTGCCACCGAGGTGAGACGCCCGACGACGGCGTCACCGACGCGCACCTCCGCTCCCGCCGCGGGAAGCACGGCGTCGCTGCCGTCGAGCTGCACGGAGACGAGCCGGCGGGGAGGATGCCCCAGGTTGTGCACCTTCGCGACCGTCTCCTGCCCGCGGTAGCAGCCCTTGTCGAGATGCACCGCGGTGCGCAGCCAGTCGAGCTCGTGCGGAATCGTGCGCTCGTCGATCTCGGCCGCCCACCGGGGCCGCCAGGCGGCGATGCGCAGCGCCTCGGCGGCGAGCACGCCCGCGACGGCGATCTCGCCGGCCGCCGCAGCGCGAACGAGCGCGGCCTCGGTCTCCCGGGTGACGAGCACCTCCATCGCGCCGTAGCCGTGGCCCGGATGATCCTCGTCGGCCGCGTAGCCGACACCGCCGATGCCGATCTCCGGCCACAGATCGCGCCACACGAGAGGCACGCCCGCCGGCGACGCGGCTTCAAGGTGCGCGAGCGCGGGGGCGCGGCATCCGATCACGGCCAGCTCGTCGCTCGCATCACGGGGCGTGACGCGCAGCCGGAACCGCATGCGCAGCAGGAACGTCAGCAGGGGCTCGGCATCGGCCGCGTCGACGATGAGCCACGTGGTCTCGCCGTCGTCGAGAACGGATGCCGCGTGCTCCACGTGCCCCTGCGGGTCGAGCACGAGCAGCTCGCTGCTCTCGCCGGGAGCGAGGGTCTTCAACGCCTGCGTCGAGATCGAGTCGAGCCAGCTGAGGCGGTCCTCGCCGGGAACGGCGAGCACCCGACGGTCGGCACGAGGGACGATGGCGAGGCCGTCGCGCAGGATGCGCTGCTCCCGCAGCGGACTGCCGACGTGCTCCAGCACGCCCGCCTCGTCGAGCACCGCCGCCGGCACCTGCGACCAGTCGGCGCTCATGCGTCGGCCTTGGCGAGCCGCGCCGACGCGTGCGAGGACAGCTCGGTGCCCAGGGCCGCGACATCCCATGCCCACAGCAGGTGGCCGTCGACGAGCCCGTACATGCGGGTCGCGGCGGCGTAGTGCTTCGCGCCCGCTCCGCGCACGACAGCGTCGGTCGCGATGTCGATGCGCGGTCCGCGGATCTGTCCGAGGTACAGCTCGCTGATGCCGTCGGCGTGCGCGAGCACCACCTCGATCGGGAACCCGCCTTCGGGGGTGCGCAGGACCTCCACGTCGTCGGCCGTTCGGGGCTCGGTGAGCGCGGTCGGCGGCAGCAGCCCCGGCCCGGCGTCGCCGTCGGTCGCGGGTCGCGAGAGCCGCCAGAACCCGGTCTCGGCCACGAGCGGCACGCGGGTCTCGCCCTGCAGAAGCCACGCGTGCGCGGTGTAAGTCAGCGCATCGCCGCCGTCATGGGCGAACGTCACGCGATGCTCGAACTCGCCCTCGAAACGATGACCGGATGCCTCGTAGTCGATGACACCCGTACCCTGCCAGGCTCCGATGAGCCACGACAACGGCACCAGGTCGGCGGGGAGCTCGGTCGGGATGTCGATCACGACCGACTCCGTCAGCGCTGGCCGCGGAAGAGGTTCTTCAGCACCACGCCCGACACGAAGACGATGGCCAGCGACGCGAGTCCGAGAAGGCCCACGAAGAACAGTTCGAGCGCGACGAGATCCATGCCGCCCAGTCTAGTCGCCCCCTTCGCGCCCGGCCGCGCCCTGGTTACGGGAAGACGGCGACGATCGCGACGACCAGGCTTACCGCGCCCAGGATGAGGAAGCTCCCGGCGACGCTGATCGCCATGCGCTGGATGAACCGGTGCGGACGTCCGCCGACGAGCTGCACGACGAACGACAGCACGAGGCATCCGGCCAGCACCAACGCGATCCCCGCGGAACGCCAGCCGTCCGGCGCGAGGACGGACACCACGATGCCCGCCACGAGGGCCACGACCCACACGGTCACGATGCCCGCGGTCGAGCGGGGCGGCGCCAGTTCGGGAGAGCTCACGCGATCATTCTCACCCACGCGCGCTCACGCGCGCATCCCGCACGGCGGACGCCCGCGCGAGCCGCGCCCTCGAAGCGCCTAGGATTGGGGCACACGTGGCCGCAGGGCCGGGAGGTTGCATGGCACAGCTGCTCATCTTGAGTTCGGCGCAGGGCAGTACGCCCATCTTGCCGTCCCTCGAGCTGCTGAGCCACCGCACCCGGCAGATCCCCGCCGAGCCCGCCCAGCTCGTGAACGCCCCGAGCGCGGACGTGGTGTTCGTCGACGCGCGATCCGACCTCGTCGGCGCGAAGTCGCTGTGCAAGATCCTGACGACGACCGGACTCGACGCTCCGCTCATCCTCATCGTGACCGAGGGCGGACTCACCGCCGTCTCGACGGACTGGGGAGTGGATGATGTGATCCTCGTGACCGCCGGACCCGCCGAGGTCGATGCGCGCATCCGCCTCGCGATCGGCCGGCTCTCCAAGGATCAGGTTTCCTCGCGCATCCAGACCTCCGGCATCACGATCGACGAATCCTCCTACTCGGCGAAGGTGCACGGCAAGCCGCTCGATCTCACCTACAAGGAGTTCCAGCTGCTGCACTTCTTCGCGACCCACCCGTCGCGGGTGTTCACGCGCGAGCAGCTGCTCAGCGAGGTCTGGGGCTACGACTACTTCGGCGGCACCCGCACCGTCGACGTGCACGTGAGACGTCTGCGCGCGAAGCTCGGCGACCTCGAACAGCTCATCGGCACGGTGCGCAACGTCGGATACCGCTTCAACGTGTACGAAGACGACCAGCTGCCCGCGACGGCGCCGGGCGCCCGCGCGTAGCCGCGGCATCCGCTCTCGATCCGCCGCGTCCCGCTCGGACGGCCCGTCGGAAAACCGTTCACACGGGCGTCACCTCCTGCTGACATGATGAAGAGGTGATGGATCAGGATGTGCTCGACGCTGGTCTGGGCGACTCGGATGACGACGACTTCGACGAGATCGTCGAGGAGTCCGTCGCCGAGCTTCCGGAGGGCCGCTACCTCGACCGCGAGCTGAGCTGGCTCTCGTTCAACCAGCGTGTGCTCGAGCTCGCCGAGGACCCGGCGCTGCCCGTGCTCGAGCGCAGCAACTTCCTCGCGATCTTCGGCTCGAACCTCGACGAGTTCTTCATGGTGCGCGTCGCCGGGCTCAAGCGACGCATCATGACCGGGCTCGCCGTGCCGACGAACGTCGGACGCGCGCCCATCGACGTGCTCGCCGACATCTCCGCCGCCGCCCACGCGCTGCAGGTGCGGCACGCCCGCGCCTGGAACGACCACGTCAAACCCGCCCTCAGCGAGTCGGGCATCGACATCGTCAGCTGGGACGATCTCAGCGACGCCGACAAGGGCCGGCTCTACGGGTACTTCCAGGCCCACGTGTTCCCGGTGCTCATGCCGCTCGCCGTCGACCCGGCGCATCCGTTCCCCTACATCTCCGGCCTCAGCCTCAACCTCGCCATCCGGGTGCGCAACGCCCGCACCGGACGCCAGGAGTTCGCGCGCTTGAAGGTGCCGCCGATGCTGCCGCGCTTCGTCGAGGTGCCGGGTGAGCGCGTGCGCTACCTCACTCTCGAAGACCTCATCGCCAACCACCTCGCCGACCTCTTCCCGGGCATGGAGATCGTCGACCACCATGCCTTCCGACTCACCCGCAACGAGGACGTGGTGATCGAGGAGGACGAGACCGAGAACCTCATCCAGGCCCTCGAGGCCGAGCTGATGCGGCGCCGCTTCGGCCCGCCGATCCGCCTCGAGATCGCCGACGACATGGACGAGGTCACGCTCGACCTGCTGCTGCGCGAGCTCGACATCACCGAGCAGGAGGTCTACCGGCTGCCCGCGCCGCTCGACCTTCGCGGCCTGTTCGACCTGTCCAAGATCGACCGCCCCGACCTCAAATACGCACCCCACGTGCCGACGACCGCGATCGCGTTCCAGCCCGGTGACAACAACGAGCGCCCCGACATCTTCGCGGCGATCCGCAAGGGCGACGTGCTGGTGCACCACCCCTACGAGTCGTTCGCGACGAGCGTGCAGGCCTTCCTCGAGCAGGCGGCGAAAGACCCCCAGGTGCTCGCCATCAAGCAGACGCTCTACCGCACCTCGGGCGACAGCCCCATCGTGCAGGCGCTCATCGACGCGGCGGAGGCGGGCAAGCAGGTGCTCGCGCTCGTCGAGGTCAAGGCGCGCTTCGACGAGGCGAACAACATCATCTGGGCGCGCAAGCTCGAGAAGGCCGGCGTGCACGTCGTCTACGGTCTCGTCGGGCTGAAGACCCACAGCAAGCTGGTGCACGTCATCCGCGAGGAGGGCGGAGTGCTTCGCAGCTACAGCCACGTCGGCACCGGCAACTACAACCCGAAGACCAGCCGCATCTACGAGGACTTCGGCCTGTTCACCGCGAGCGACGAGGTCGGCGGCGACCTCACGCGTCTGTTCAACGAGCTCAGCGGGTACGCGATCGAGAAGAAGTTCAAGCGCCTGCTCGTCGCACCCCTGCATCTGCGCAAGGGGCTGCTGCGCCTCATCGACCGCGAGCGTCGGCACGCCCTCGCGGGCAAGCCCGCGTCGGTGCGCATCAAGGTCAACTCGATGGTCGATGAGCAGATCATCGATGCGCTCTACCAGGCCAGCAACGCGGGCGTGACGGTGGAGGTGTGGGTGCGCGGCATCTGCAGCATCAAGCCGGGCGTCGAGGGGATGAGCGAGAACATCACGGTCCGATCGATCCTGGGGCGTTACCTCGAGCACTCCCGCATCTTCGCGTTCGCGAACGGCGGCGACCCGCAGGTGTACATCGGCAGCGCCGACATGATGCACCGCAACCTCGATCGCCGGGTCGAAGCGCTCGTGCGCGTCACGGCGCCCGCCCAGCTCACCGAGCTCACCGACCTGTTCGACCTCGCCATGAGCGAGTCGACCAGCTCCTGGTGGCTCGGCGGGGACGGCGTCTGGACGCGGCGCAGCCGCGACGCCGAGGGCAAGCCCCTGCTCGATCTCCAAGAGGCGACGATGACCGCCGTGCAGAAGCGACGTCGTCCGCGCGCGACCCGATGACGACGACCGTCTACGCGGCCGGCGGCGTGGTGTGGCGCCTCGTCGAGGGGCGCCTGCACATCCTGCTCATCCATCGCACGCAGTACCGCGACGTGACCCTGCCCAAGGGCAAGCTCGACCCCGGAGAGAGCCTGCTGGAGACGGCCGTGCGCGAGATCTTCGAGGAGACCGGCATCAAGGTCGCGCTCGGCGTGCCCGTCGGCGTCTCGCGCTATCACCTGCCGAGCCGGCGCGAGAAGGTCGTGCACTACTGGGCGGCAGAGGCGACGGATGCCGCGATCCGCGCGAGCGCGTTCGTGCCCAACAAGGAGATCGCGGCGCTCGAGTGGGTCACCCCGAAGCGCGCGCTCGGATACCTCAGCTACCCGGTCGACGTCGAGATCGTCACGAAGTTCCTCGACTTCATCGATCGCGGCGTGCTGCAGACCTTCCCCGTCATCGCCCTGCGCCACGCGAAGGCCGTCGCTCGCGAGAGCTGGAAGGGCGAGGACGCCGACCGACCCCTCACCGACCGCGGCGCGCGCCAGGCCGAGGCGCTCGTGGGGCCGCTGCGCAGCTTCGGGGTGCGACGGATCGTCTCGAGTCCGGCGGTGCGCTGCCTCGCGACCGTCGCGCCGCTCGCCGCCGCCCTCGAGCGCGACGTGCGCACGACGCCCCTCATCAGCCAAGACCTCTGGGAGGAGGGGCGCAGCGACGCCCGCACGGTCATCGGCAAGCGGGTGCGCTCCCGCAAGCCCGCGGTGCTCTGCAGCCACGGCCCCGTGCTCCCCGACATCCTCGCCGAGCTCGCACTCGCGACGGGCACGCTGCGGGGCGCCTACCTCGGCAGCGCATCGGCGCTCCCCGTGGGCGGATTCTCGGTCGTGCACCTGTCCGCGACGAACCCCGGCGCCGGCATCGCGGCAATCGAGACGCACACCCCCGCACTCTGATGCGGGCGGCGGGCGCACAGGCCGCGTTCACCCGTTGTTCACCTGTGCACCGCCGTCGCTTAAGGGCCGACGTTTACCGTCAGGCGTGCCCATGCACCGGGCACACCCGATAAACGTGAGGATTCCACAGTGAAGATCACCCGCATTGCGCAGGTCGGCGCCTTCGCCGCCGTTGCCGCGATCGCACTCGCAGGCTGCTCGTCGTCGGGCTCGAACGGAGGCGCCTCGGCGTCCCCTTCGGCCACCGGCGTCACCTCGACCATCGACACGACGCTCTCCGGCACCATCACCGCCGGTGGCTCGAGCGCGCAGGCCAACGCGGAGACCGCGTGGATCACGGCCTACAACGCCACCAACAAGAACGTCACGATCAACTACGACAAGTCGCAGGGCTCCGGTGGCGGTCGCACCAACTGGCTCAACGGCGCGTACGACTTTGCCGGGTCCGACGCCCCGCTGTCGGCTGACGAGACCACGAAGTCTGCCGCGCTGTGCACCGAGGGTGGCCTGAACCTGCCGATCTACCTCGACGGCGTTTCGATCATCTTCAACGTTTCCGGCGTCACGAGCCTCAAGCTCAGCGCGACCACGATCGCCAAGATCTTCGCACTGCAGATCACCGACTGGTCCGACCCGGCGATCACCGCTGACAACGGCACCGCACTTCCCGCCGGCCCGATCACCACGGTCGCGCGCTCGGACGGCTCCGGCACCACGCAGAACTTCACCAACTACCTCGTGGGCACCGCCCCGTCGGTGTGGACGCACAAGGCGGGCTCGAGCTGGCCGATCACCGGCAACGTGTCGCTCCAGAAGGGCACCTCGGGCGTCGTCGGCGCCGTCAAGTCGGGTAACGGCACCATCGGCTACGCCGACCACTCGGGCATCGGCTCGCTGACGGCCGCGTCGATCATCCAGAGCGGTACTGCGATCGCGTTCTCCGCCGACGCCGTCGCCAAGACCTTCGAGGTTGCGGCGACCACGAAGTCCAACGGTGTGGCCGGCGACCTGTCGCAGGTCTTCGACTACTCGAAGCTCACCGCCGAGACCTACCCGATCCCGCTGCTCTCGTACGCGATCACCTGCACCACGTTCAAGGACGCCACGCAGGCCAAGCTCGTCAAGTCGTACCTCGGCTTCGTCGCCTCGACGCTCGGCCAGCAGGTCGCCGCGAAGAACGCCGGCTCGGCTCCGGTTCCGGACGAGATCCTGACCAAGGTTCAGGCGACCCTCGCCACCATCAAGTAACACCCTTCGGCCCGCCCGGATCCGCTCGTCGGATCCGGGCGGACTGAGTTGCCCTCCCGAGCCTGCTCGGTGGGGTGACTGAGTCCGAGCCGTTCGCATTAGTGTCGTCTTCGGAGCTCCACACGACGCCCGACCCGAGAAGGAGAACGCCGTGCCTCTGCGAGAAGACGAGGGAAGCCGTGGCTGACGCGGCGACCACCACGACCTCTCCGTCCCGATCACTGATCGGCAAGCGCCGGGCGAGCGACACCGTCTTCCTCGGACTCTCCACGGGCTCCGCGATCTCGATCATGGTGATCCTCGCCGGAGTCGCGATCTTCCTCATCATCCAGGGACTCCCCGCGATCACCGCGAACTGGAGCTCAAACCAGGACCTAGCCGCCATCCACAACCCGCTCGGCAACGGCTGGTCGAGCTTCTGGGCGTACGTCGCGCCGTTGCTGTGGGGAAGCCTCTGGTCGGCCGTGATCGCCATGATCCTCGGCGCCCCCGTCGCGATCGGCATCGCACTGTTCATCTCGCACTATGCCCCGCGCCGGCTCGCCGGGGTGCTCGGCTACATCGTCGATCTGCTCGCCGCAGTCCCCTCGATCGTGTTCGGCCTCTGGGGCATCATCGTCATCCGCCCGTTCCTCCTGCCGCTGTCGCAGTTCTTGAACGAGTACTTCGGCTGGATCCCGCTGTTCAGCGGACAGGTCACTTCGACGGGCTCCACGATGCTCGCCGGTGGCGTGGTGCTGGCGGTGATGATCCTCCCGATCGTCACATCGATCACCCGTGAGATCTTCCTGCAGACGCCGCGCCTCCACGAAGAGGCAGCCCTCGCTCTCGGCGCGACCCGCTGGGAAATGATCCGCCTGTCGGTCCTTCCCTACGCGCGCAGCGGCATGGTCTCAGCGACCCTCCTCGGGCTCGGCCGGGCGCTCGGCGAGACGATGGCGATCGCCCTCATCATCTCCCCCGCCCTCCTGTTCTCGGTGCAACTGCTCACCGACGGCTACAACTCGCAGACGATCGCCGCGAACATCGCGCTGAACTTCCCGATCTCGTCCGGCATCCAGCGCTCCGCGCTCATCGGCACGGGCCTGATGCTGTTCGTCGTCTCCCTCGCCGTCAACATGCTCGCGCGCTACATCATCGCCGCGACCGGTCCCGGCGCGAAGGGCCGCAAGAAGAAGGGGAAGCGCTCGTGACCACCTCCACCCCCGCCCCCTTGACCCGCGCACCCGGCCTCACCAGCGGACAGCTCCCCCGTTTCTCCGAGCCGATCGGCGTGGTGATCGCCCTCGTCATCTCGGCCGGGGTCATCGCCCTCCTCGCCCCGTTCAACATCGCGCTGTGGCTGGTGCTCACGGCGGTGCTCTACCTCGCCGGCATCGGCGTGGCATCCACCATCGTCGAGAACCGCCGGAAGGCGACCGATCGGGTCGTCCGCGGACTCGTGACGAGCGCCTTCGTGCTGGCCGTCGCGCCGCTCATCTCCACGCTGTGGACCGTCGTCTCCCAGGGCATCGGGGTGCTCAGCTGGAGCTTCATCACCCAGACCGGCGGCACGAGGTTCGACCCCGACACCCTGTCGGTGGTGGCCACGCCCGGCGCCCTGCAGGCCGTCGTCGGAACCCTGATCATCACCGGCATCGCCGCGCTCATCTCGGTTCCCATCGGCATCCTGACCGCGGTCTACCTCGTCGAGTACGCGCAGCCGAACAACCCGCTGCGGCGCATGATCACGTTCCTGGTCGACGTGATGACCGGCATCCCGTCGATCGTCGCCGGTCTGTTCGCCTTCTCGCTGTTCTCGCTCATCGTCGGCCCGAAGGCGTTCAGCGGCTTCTCCGCATCGATCGCGCTGTGCGTGCTGATGATCCCGATCGTCGTGCGCTCGACCGAGGAGATGCTGCGACTCGTCCCGAGCGAGCTGCGCGAGGCATCCCTCGCACTCGGTGTTCCCCGGTCCACGACGATCGTCAAGATCGTGCTGCGCACCGCGGCGAGCGGCATCGTCACCGGTGTGGTGCTTGCCGTGGCCCGTGTGGTCGGCGAGACCGCGCCGATCTTCATCGCGGCGAGCTTCACCGACAACTTCAACGCGAACCCGTTCGACGGACCGATGCAGACCCTGCCCGTCATGGCGTACACCGCCTACAGCTTCCCCGGCCAGGACATCGCCGCCTCGCAGGCGCAGTCGTGGGGCGCCGCCCTGCTGCTGGTCATCCTCGTCGTCATCTTCAACCTCATCGCCCGCATCGTCGCGACCATGTTCGCGCCGAAGTCCCGCTGATCAAGGAGCCCCCAGGTGTCCAAGCGCATCGAGGTCGAGGACCTCAACGTCTACTACGGCGACTTCCTCGCTGTCGAAGGGGTCTCGATGAACATCGAGCCCCGCACCGTGACCGCCTTCATCGGCCCGTCGGGATGCGGCAAGTCCACGTTCCTGCGCACGCTGAACCGCATGCACGAGGTCATCCCCGGCGCCCGCGTCGAGGGCTCGGTGCTCGTCGACGGTGAGGACCTCTACGCCCCCGGCGTCGACCCGGTGCTCGTGCGCCGTCAGGTCGGTATGGTCTTCCAGCGTCCGAACCCGTTCCCCACGATGTCGATCAAGGAGAACGTGCTCGCGGGTGTGCGCCTGAACAACAAGCGCATCTCGAAGAGCGACGCCGACGCTCTGGTCGAGCAGTCGCTGCGCGGCGCGAACCTCTGGGAAGAGGTCAAGGATCGCCTCGACAAGCCGGGCGCAGGACTGTCGGGCGGCCAGCAGCAGCGACTGTGCATCGCCCGCACGATCGCCGTCTCCCCCGATGTCGTGCTGATGGATGAGCCGTGCTCGGCGCTCGACCCGATCTCGACCTACGCGATCGAAGAGCTGATCGAGGAGCTCAAGAACGAGTTCACGATCGTGATCGTGACCCACAACATGCAGCAGGCCTCGCGCGTGAGCGACAAGACGGCCTTCTTCAACATCGCCGGCACCGGCAAGCCCGGCAAGCTCATCGAGTTCGCCGAGACCGGAACGATCTTCACCAACCCCACCCAGAAGGCGACCGAGGACTACGTCTCGGGCCGCTTCGGGTGAGCACAGCCGCGGTGGTGCGCGGGAGGGGGCGGATGCGAGGCATCCGCCCCCTCTGCGCGTTCGGGCAGGGCTGTGGTGTCCGGCCGGTTGGACGGCCTGCCCCCGGACGCTCTCCCCCACTTCCTCTCGACTCGCCGCCTCTGCCCACGCCCCCTCTCCCCACGCCCTGTCGCTC
>NZ_JYIY01000064.1 GCF_000956535.1 Microbacterium ginsengisoli
AGCGCCCCCACCTCACGCGCGGCGGGGACGCCGCGCCGCGGTGACCAACACCACGCCGACGCCGAGGAGCAGCGCGCCCGCGGGCAGCCAGCCCGAGGCCGCCGCGCCGGTCTGCGCGAGCTCGACCGTCAGCGGGCTCCAGCCGAGCACGGCGCCGCTCGCGTCGACCACCGCGATGCGGTGATCGCCGGCCGGCAAGCCCGCCGGGATGGTGAACGACACCGAGCCGTCCAGCGCGACCACACCCACGCCGAGGTAGGTGGGGGTCGAGAAGATCCAGCCGTGCACGATCTTGCCCGCGTGCGCCGGATCGACCGCAATCGTCACGACCGAGCCGGCGACGGCAGATCCGGGGGCGGTGGCGCCGCCACGGTTCGCGTCGATCAGATCGCCCTCACCCGGGGCCGCAGGCACCGAGGCATCCGGTCCGCTCGGCGCGAGGCCGCCGGCACCACCCGAGCCGTCACCGGGGGTCCCGCCGCCCGACCCACCACCCGAGCCGTCGCCCGGCGTCCCGCCGCCCGATCCGTCGCCGGGGTCCGTGCCTCCGGGCACCGCAGTGCAGTCGATCGACCCCTCGCGCAGCGCGTGATCGTCGGTGCCGTTGTCGTCGGCGTAGAAGACCGGCTTCGTACCGTCGACGCACAGGTCGGCGGTCGCGAACGCGAAGCCCTCGTTCGCGATCGAGTCGAGCATCCCGGCCGGGTTCGCGTAGCGCTCCACGACCTGGAACGAACCCGCGTGCGGGCCCGAGTCCGCGATCTGCAGCATCGCCGCCTCGCCGTTGCACGCGTCGTCACACAGCGCCCACAGCTGATCTGACGCGGCGTCGTAGGCGACCTCGGCGACGACCCCGAGTCCGGGATCGATCGTCGCCACGAGCTTCGAGACGCCGCCGGGCAGAAGCGCCACGGCGTAGACCTTCGCGGTGCCCTCGACGCCGACGAAGAACAGGCCATCGCCGTGCCCCGCATACGACGCCGGACTGTAGGCGGCGAGCGTGCTCTCGTCGATCAGGCCGCCCGCGACGAGCGCCGCATCCGGGATCCAGGCGATCCCCTCGAGACCCGAGTTGGCACCGAGGCCGACCGGGAGGAAGGCGCTCAGGTTCCACTCGTCGGACGCGTTGAGGCTCGCACCGGCGCCGGTCACGTCGTAGCGCAGCACCGACGGACGGCCGACGTTCTTGTTCGAGTTGTCGCGCTCGGATGCCACATAGACACCACCCGCGGACGAGCCGCCCGCGATCGTGACGCCCTCGGAGTCGATCGCGCCGGTGCCGTCCGCGTAGTGCAGCACCGTGCCCGAGGATGCCGAGCCCGGCGCCGGAGCCCAGTCGGTGCCGGTCCACTGCAGCCGGAAGAGCGTGCCGCCGCCGTTGTTCACAGCCCACAGGGTTCCGCGCTCTCCGGTGCCGGATGCCTCGTACACGAGACCGCTGAGATCCTTGCCGTCGGGGGCGAACACCGTCGCGGACGTGTCGACGATGCGCACGTCGCCGCTGCCGGGCCACGGGCTCACCGACACCTCGCCGATGCAGGAGTTCGCCTCGCCCTTCGTGGGCGCGGCCGACACGGCGAAGGCTCCTCGCGGATCGGGGCAGCGGGCGTAGGTCGTCGCGGCGTGCGCCGTCCACGAGTACGTGTCGACGAGGTCCCCCGCAGGCGAGAAGAGCCGCGCGCTGTCCGCGGACCCGAGCCCGAACGCCGACTCGACGTCGAACGCCGCGTAGCCGAGCGCGGGGATCGTAGTGCCGACCGGGATCGTGAAGACATGGCTGTCGTCGTTGTCCTTCAGCACATAGCCGGAGGCGTCGACATCCGTGTTCGACAGGTTGACCAGCTCGATCCAGTCGCCGGGCGTGCCGCCGCTCGACTCGATCTCGCTCAGGCGCAGCGGCTGGCAGTCGTTCGCGGAACCCTGCGTCGACGAGAGCGTGGTGACGAACGCGCCCGTGCCATCGGGGCAGCGGCCGTAGGTCGTCGCGGCGTGCGCCGACCAGGTGTAGGAGTCGATGACCGTCGCGCCGTCCGGCAGGAACAGCCGCGCCGAGTCGGCCGAGCCGAGCCCGAACCCGTTCGCGACGTCGGTCTGGAACCACGTGTAGGCGCCCGGCTGCAGCGTCTGCGCGGGCACGAGCAGCGTGTGGCTGTCGTCGTTGTCACGGAAGATCCACCCGGTCAGGTCGACCGCCGCCGAACCGGTGTTGTAGAGCTCGACCCAGTCGCCCGGTGTGCCCCCGTTGGACTCGACCTCGTTGATGCGGATGTCTGCGGCCCCCGCCGGCGGCGGGCACTGGTTGGGCGCCCCCTTGGTCGCGGCATCGGTGTCGACGAAGGCGCCGATGCCGTCGGGGCAGCGCCCGTACGTCTCGTCGGCATGCGCCGTCCAGGAGTAGGAGTCGATCAGCGTCGAGCCGTCGCCGAGGTACAGCCGCGCCGAGTCGGCCTTGCCGAGCCCGTACGCGGTCTCGACGTCGAACGCCGCAGCGCTGTGCGCGGCGATCGTGGTGCCCGCCGGGATCTCGAACCGATGGGTGTCGTCGTTGTCCTTCAGCACGAGCCCCGCGGCATCCACCGGCGCATCGCCCGTGTTGTAGAGCTCGATCCAGTCGCCGGGGATTCCGCCATTGGATTCGACCTCGTTGATGACGAGAGTCGGCAGGGGCTCGACGGCGACCGCGGCGGCGGGCACGGCGGCGAGACCGGCGAAGGTGAGGGTGGCAGCGCACAGCGCCGCGAGACGTCGCATCGGACGGAGCTCCAATCGGGCGGATGCGGCCGGCTCATCGGTCGCGCTGGGCATCTTCACAGCCACGGGGCAACGGTCGGTGAACAGCGGGCGAACGGATGCCGCGGCCCGTCGCCCTGCAGCACGCCGATCGCTCGCGCACAACCCCCGTGCCGCGGCATCCCGGCGCTCGTACACTACGGATGGGGGCACGGAGGCCGAAGGGGGATCCGATGGTGACTGGTCTGGCGCAGGCGCTCGTCGCGGCCGGAGCCGTCGACGCGCAGGAGATCGCGGCGGACGTCGACAGGTTCGGGGACGGCACGGCGCTCGGGCGTGAACTGATCTCGCGCGGCGTCGTCAGCGAACGCACCCTCGCCGAGAGCGTCGCCGCGAGCACGGGCACCCGTTTCCTCGACCTCGCCGCGGTGACGATCGACCCGGCCGTGCTCGCGCTCGTGCCGAGCTCGCTGTGCCGTCGGTTCCAGCTGCTGCCGATCGAACGCAGCGCACACCGCCTCACCGTCGGGATCGTCGATCCGACCGACCTCGTCGCCCTCGACGACGTCTCGACCGCCACCGGCCTCGTCGTCGACCCGGTCGTCGTGGCGCGCGATGCGCTGCAGACAGTGTTCGGCCGGTTCCTGCGCTCCGACGAGGAGCTCACCGAGCTCTCCACCGTCATCGAAGGTGCGAGCACGGCGGCGCGCACGTCGTTCACCCTCTCCCTCGACGAAGGGGATGACGCGACCCCGGTCGTGCGCTTCGTGAACCTGCTGATCGCGCAGGCGATCACCGACCGCGCGAGCGACATCCACATCGAGCCGGGGGAGGCCGACCTCACTGTGCGCTTCCGGATCGACGGGGTGCTGCACGAGGTGCAGCGCGCCGACCGCACCATCCAGGACGGCGTGCTCTCCCGGTTGAAGATCATGGCGCAGATCGACATCGCCGAGAAGCGCCGCCCGCAGGACGGACGCATCTCGGTCACGCTCGAGGGCCGCACCGTCGACCTGCGCCTCGCGACCCTGCCGACGGTGTGGGGCGAGAAGGTCGTCATGCGCATCCTCGACACCAGCGAGCGCCGCGTCTCGATGGCCGAACTGCTGATGTCTCCCGGCAACGACGCCCGGTTCCGCGAGGCGATCCGCCGGCCGCACGGCATGGTGCTCGTCACCGGACCGACCGGGTCGGGCAAATCCACGACCCTCTATACGGCGCTCAGCGAGATCGCGTCGCCCGAGGTCAACGTCGTCACGATCGAGGACCCGGTCGAGTACCGGCTCCCGGGCATCAGCCAGATGCAGGTGAACCCTCGCGCCGGTCTCGGGTTCTCGACCGCGCTGCGGTCGATCCTGCGCGCAGACCCCGACGTGCTGCTGGTCGGCGAGATCCGCGACCGGGAGACCGCCATCACCTCGATCGAAGCGGCGCTCACCGGCCACCTCGTGCTCTCGACGATGCACACCAACGACGCGCCGAGCGCACTGACCCGGCTCGTCGAGATCGGCGCGGAGCCCTACCTCGTCGGCACCGCCCTCACCGCCGTCGTCGCCCAGCGTCTCGCGCGCCGCCTGTGCGTCGAGTGCCGCGAGCGGGCCGACCTCGACGACGAGACGCTGCAGTCCGCGGGGTTCGAGCGCCCCGAGCACGGCGTCGACGCGTTCTACCGTCCGGTCGGATGCCGCGCCTGCTCGTACACCGGATACCGCGGCCGGGTGGCGCTGCACGAGGTGATGACCCTCTCCGAGGACCTCGAGCAGCAGGTCGTCGGACGCAGCCGCGGTCGGGAGCTGCGAGACATCGCCCTCGCCCAGGGCATGGTGCCGCTGCGCGACGACGGCTGGGCGAAGGTCGTCGCCGGGATCACGACGATCGACGAGGTGCTGCGCGTCACCGCGTGAGGCCGCGGCATCCGATCAGGGCTCGCGACCGCTCACGCGCCGGCGGAGTGGTTCAGCTGCGCGTAGAGGTTGAAGACGGGCAGGTAGAGCGAGATCACCATGCCGCCGATGACGACACCGAGGATCACGATCAGCACGGGCTCGATCACCGCGGTCAACTGCTCGGTGGCCGACGCGACCTCGGCCTCGTAGAACGTCGCGATGCTGTCGAGCATCTCGGTGAGCGTGCCCGACTCCTCGCCGACGGACACCATCTGCGACACCATCGGAGGGAAGACGCCCGCCGCCGCGAGCGGCGCCGCCAGCGACTTGCCCTGCCGCACCGACTCCTTGACCTTCTCGAGTGCCGCGACGATCTTCACGTTGTTGGCCGCCTCGCCGACCGTGTCGAGCGCCTGCATCAACGGCACCCCCGCCTGCAGCATCATCGACAGGTTCCGGGCGAAGCGGGCCACCGCGATCTTCGTGTTCAGGGAGCCGAAGATCGGCAGGCGCAGCTTCCACGGATCGACGACGGCACGCACCCTCGGGGTGTTGCGGGAGCGCGTCCACCACACCGCACCGCCGATGAGGACGACGGCGAGCAGCGGAAGGATCCACACCATGTTGTGCGAGATCGTGACGAGGATCTGCGTGGGCACGGGAAGCTGCCCGCCGAGGTTCGCGAACATCTTCTCGAAGACCGGAACGATGAACGTCACCATGCCCAGCACCGCGAGCAAGGCCACCACCAGCACGACGGCCGGGTAGGTCGTCGCCGCCCTCACCTTGTCGCGCAGCTCGGCCTCGGACTTGTAGAAACGCGCGATGGACGTGAGCGACTCGGCGAGGAATCCGCCCGCCTCCCCCACCCGCACGAGACTCACCATCAGCGGCGCGAACGCCTTCGGCTGCCGGCTGAAGGCGAGAGAGAGGGATGCCCCGGACTCCACGTCCGCGACGACGCCCACGAGCGCCGCGCGCAGCGCCTTGTCGTCGGTCTGCTCGGTGAGGATCTCGAGAGTGCGCAGCAGCGGCAGCCCCGCCTCCGTGAGCGCCGCCATCTGACGGGTCATGAGCGCCAGCGCCTTGACCTTCACGCGACCCGACCCCGTGAGCGAGACCTCCCGCCGGAGCCCGGTGCGCGCCAGGGAGCGCACCTCGAGCGGGATGAGGCCCTGCGCGTGGATCTTGCCGACCGCGGCGGCCTCGTTCGCGGCATCCATCGTGCCCTTGACGACCGCCTCGTCGCCGGGCGCGACCGCCCGGTAGGAGAACCGCTCCAGCACCGGCATGGCTCACACCCCCCAGTTCGCGGGTCGCGCGACTCCGCCGCGCGTCGCCCACACCTCGTCGTCGAGGTCGGCGGGCACAGCCCGCGTCTTCTCGAGCGAACGCTGATCGACCGCGAACTGCTGCGCCAGCGACTTCTCGATGCGGCCGTCCTTCACAAGCTCGCGCAGGCTCTGGTCGAGCGTGTGCATCCCGAACTCCGACCCCGACTGCAAGGCGGAGTAGAGCTGCTGGATCTGCCCTTCCCGGATGAGGTTCGCGACCGCCGGGGTCTGCACCATCACCTCGGTGGCGAGCACACGCCCACCGCGCAGCCCCGGCAGGAGCGTCTGGCTGAGCACCCCCTGAAGGGTGTCCCCGAGCTGCGCGCGCACCTGATCGCGGCGTTCGGCAGGGAACACGTCGACGATGCGGTTGATGCTCTTCGCGGCCCCCTGGGTGTGAAGGGTCGCCAGCACGAGGTGCCCGGTCTCGGCGGCGGACAGCGCAACGGCGATCGACTCCGCGTCGCGCAGCTCGCCCAGCAGGATCACATCGGGGTCCTGCCGCAGCACGCGCCGCAGCGCCTCGCCGAACGACGCGGTGTCGGACCCGACCTCGCGCTGGTGGACGAGCGAGTGCCGGCTGGAGTGCACGAACTCGATCGGGTCCTCGATCGTGATGATGTGCGCGGCGCGCTCCCGGTTGATGATGTCGACCATCGCCGTGAGGGTCGCCGACTTGCCCGAGCCGGTCGGCCCCGTGACCAGCACGAGTCCCCGCGGCTTGAGCGCCAGGTCGCGCGCGATCTCCGGCACGCCGAGCGCCTTCAGCGACCGCACCTCGTCGGGGATGAGTCGCAGCGCGGCCGCGACATCCCCCATCTGGCGGAAGACGTTCACCCGGAACCGACCGATCCCCGCAGCGGAGTAGGCGAGGTCGACCTCACCGGCTACGGCGAACTGCTTTCGCTGCTCGGCCGTCATGATGCCGGCGAGCGCACCCTCCACCCAATCGCCGGGAAGCTCCTGTCCGAACCCCTGCACCTCGGTGAGGTCACCGTCGATGCGGCAGACCGCCGGCAGACCCCCCGTCAGGTGAACATCGGATGCCCCGGCATCGGCGGCGCTCGCGAGGATCGCATCGAGCGTGGGAAGCGTGATCGTGGTGGTCATCTGCGGGTCCTCACTGTTCCGTCTCGGCGAACGCGAGCGCGCTGACGGTGACCGTGAGCGCGCCGCCCGTCGACGAGCCCGTGCCCGTCTCGGTGGCACTCGTGCCGACGATCGCCAGCAGACGCGGGCCGGCGCGCAGCGCGTCGAGGAACGACGCCGCCTGGGCGGCATCCTTCGCTGTCACCGTGATCGCGATCGGCACCTGCAGTCGACCGACCGGCGCCGCGGTGGTGCCCGTCGCCGGTGTCGTGGCGGATGAGCCGGCACTGCCCGCCGTAGCCGTGTTCGCCGCATCGGCGGCCGCGACCTCGCTCGTGCGGGGAGCGAAGGCCACCGCGGGCGACGGCGTGATCGACGTGATCGTGACGCCCGCTGCCGATGCGGCCGTGGTGACGAGGTCCACCAGCTGGTCGACCCCCGCCGCCGACGGGATCTGCGTACGCAGCTGCGCGACGGCCTGGGTGAGCTGGGTGGTGTCCTTCGCCTGAGCGGCGAGCGCGTCGACCCGTACCTGCAGCTGGTCGTTCGTGGCGGCCGCGGCATCGGCCTGGCCGTGCACTCCCGTCGCGCTGAGATAGATCGGCAGCGCGACGAGGAAGACGCCCGCGGCCACGAGGACCACCGCGATCAGCGCGCCGAGCGCGGAGATGAGCCCCCTCGACATGTTCCTCATTTCCCCTCCTGCGAGAACTGGCCGGAGTACACCGACTGGTCGAAGACGACGTCGATCGTCACGTCGTACGTGGGCGCTGCCTGCGTCCCCGCCGTCGTCGACGACGTGACGTCGCCCGCGTCCGCTGCGAGCACGCCGGACACGCCCCGCAGCGCGCGGGCGAGGGACGCGGCATCCGCGGGGTTCGCGACGCTGACCGTGAGCGAGCCGCCCAGTCCGCGCTGCGCGGTGGTGCCTGCCTGCGGTTGGGCGCCGGCCGTGAGACTGAATCCGGTGACGGATGCCCCGGGCGTCAGGTGTGCGGAGATCGTGTCGAACACGGCGCCCCAGCGGATGTCGTAGCCGAGGGCATCGGCGCGGAACTGGGTCAGCTCGGTGCGGGTCGCCACGGCGGTCGCGACCGACTGGTAGCTCTGCGTCTCGGCGACGAGCTGCTGCGTGCGGGCCTGCTCCGACGCGAGCCTCGCCGAGCCCACCACGCTGTAGGCCACGGCGGCGGCGATGATCAGCACGACGACGACCGCGGTGCCCACCAGCGCACCGATCCAGCGTCGCCCGAGCCGCACGCGGGCCCGGCGCTCGACCTCTGCGGGCGGCAGCAGGTTGACCCGGGCGGCACCGCCGAGCACGAGGGTGTCGACGGCCGCGCTCATCGCTCGCCTCCGATCGTGAGTCCGATGGTCGAGACGAAGTCCGCGGCCCGGCGGGGCTCGGGCGGTTCACCGGGGAAGACCGCGAGGCGATCGATCGGCACCCGGTCGATGCTCTGGTCGAGGGCGGCGGCGAGCGCGGGGAGCACCCCCGGGTGCAGCGACCCGGCACCGCTCACGAGGACGCGCTCGACCGGCGCCGCACCGCTGCGCGCCGCGTAGAACTGCAGCGTGCTGCGCACCCGCTGCACGAGGTCGGGCGTCTCGTCGGCGGGCGCCAGCACGGCGGTGCGTCCCGCGCGCAACTCGGCGCGGGTGGCTCCGTCGTCGACGGCGGCGCCGATCCACTCGTTCTCGATCACCACCGGGGCCGACGCCGGGATCTCCGCCGGGAGGGTGCGCACGAACCGCGGCACCCCGTCCTGCACGATGGTCACCGTCGTCGTGTGCTCGCCGATGTGCAGCAGCGCGACCGTCTCCCCGGGCGCCGCGACCGCCGGGGCGATCCGGGCGAGGGCGAACGCCGTGAGATCGACGGATGCCGCGACGATCCGCGAGCGCTCGAGCACCCGCAGCAGCTCATCGATCGGTTCGGCGATCGCCGCGACGACCAACCCGCGCACGAGTGAGTCGACGTGATCGATCGCGTAGAAGTCCAGCACGGCCTGGTCCACGGGCACCGGCAGCACATCCTGCACCTCGAACGGGAGCGACTGCATGATCGCGGTGCGCGAGGTGAGCGGCGTCGCATACTCGCGCACCAGGATGCGCCGACTCGTGAGACCCAGCACCACCTTCTTGTGCGAGATGCGGCTGCGCACCCAGAGCTGGTCGAGGGCGAGCGTGAGCGCTGCGGCGTCGATCACCTCGGAGTCCTCCGCCACCCCTTCGGGCAGCGGCACCTCCCCCCAGGCCACGACGCGCGGCGTCGCCCCCGGCGCCACCTCGACCGCGCGCACGTGCGACTGAGCGATCTCGAGCCCGACCACTGTCTGTGCGGTCATTCGTCCTCCCCCGTTCCGGCGCGCACCGACATGCGCGCACGTCCACCCCTGTGATTCATGACGTGTAGACCCCCAGATACATCCGGGTCAGCTGTGCGCCGACCACGATCCCCGTCCATGCGCCGAGGAGCATCCACGGCCCGAACGGGATGCGACTGGCCCGCGAACCCCGCCGGCTGAGCAGCAGCGCGACGCCGAAGATCCCGCCCCAGAGGAAGCCCGTGAACGCGCCGACGACGAGCGGCCCCCAGCCGAGCCAGGCCAGGTACCAGCCGAGCAGGCCCGCGAGCTTCACGTCGCCGCCTCCCATGCCGTCGGGCCGGATCAGCCACAGCAGCAGATAGAAGGTGTACAGCGCGGCCATGCCGATCGTCGCCCGCACGATGGGCCACAGGTCGTGGCCGACGAGGGTCGACAGCGCGAGCAGCACGATCGCGACGCCGTACGAGGGCAGCACGATCCCGTCGGGCAGTCGACGCACGTCGACATCGATGAGCGCGAGGGCGACAGTGATCGCGGCGAGATAGAGGAACGCCGCGAGCGCGAGCCACCACGAGGCATCGCCCGCCTGCGGGACGACGACGGCCACCGACGCGACCAGCGCGAATCCCAGGGCGGTCGCAGCCTCGACGAGCGGGTAGCGCGGCGAGATCGCCGAGCCGCAGTGCGCGCAGCGTCCGCGAAGTGCCACCCACGAGAGCACGGGGACGTTCTGCTGCCACCGGATCGGCACGTCGCACGTCGGGCACGCGCTCGCCCGCAGCAGTGAGACACCGGCGGGCACGCGGTAGACGACGACGTTCAGGAACGATCCCACGACGAGACCGAGCACGCCGGCGACGACGATCACGAACACCTGTGCGGCGACACTCATGGCGACACCTCCACCTGGGCGATCGCCTTCGCGGTCGTGAACGATCCGATCGGCGTGCCGGTCGCGGCATCCGTCGCCTTGCACCCGAACTGGATGTTCGGGTTCACGGTCATGGGGGCGCAGATGACCTGCTTGAGGGTGTTGCCGACGATCGTCCAGTTGGTCGTGGGCACGATGAACTGGCCCGTGATCGTGCTCGCGGCGTTGCCGAGCCCGAGCAGGCTCGCCGCGCACGGGCTGTAGACCATCAGCCGGAAGTTCGTCGACGTGGGGACGGCGCTGAGCAGGTTCGTCACGGCGCCCCGCCCGGCGCAGTCGGGCACGCCGTTCGCGATGTTGTCGACCTGCACCAGGAAGAGCTGGCGCGGGTTCGCGGCGGTCGCCGTCGTGGATCCCTGGATCGCCAACGTGTTGATGGTGTTGGTCACCAGCAGCACGGTGTCCTGCGGCACGTTCGTGATCGACAGCAGGAACGAGGGCGAGAACGCGCACGCCGTCGCGTTGATGACGATGGGCGCGGTCGCCGCCGAGATGGCCGAGTTGATCGACGACGCCGAGCAGGAGTCCCCGGTGAAGGTCGCGTATGCCGTCCACGCGCTGCCGGTGTACCTGCTCCAGTTGGTCGACGCGTTGAGGTCTACCCAGGCCGACTGCGCCAGCAGCTGCGCCTGGCTGGGCGAGAACGCCGGCTGCGGCGTCGAGGACGAGTTCGGCACCTGCGAGGTGGGGCCGAGGGTGCCGCACGGGATGATCAGGCAAAGCACCCCGAGGGACGTGTTCACCGTGACGGTGCCGGTGGCCTGCGCCTTCCCGCCCACCTTCCACGCCTTGATCGAGATCGTGCCGCGCGCGGTGACGTCGCCGCCCACGGTGCCGGCGTACGTGCCGAGCAGGGACAGGTTGATGGCGGTGTCGAGGGTGACGTTGCCGCCCGAGTGGATGCCGCCGCCCACCGACAGCCCGAGCGGCAGTCCCGGGAGGGAGAGGGTCGTCAACGGCACGAGACTCACGTTGCCGAGGGCGGTGATGTCTCCCGTGATGATCGAGACCGCGCTCACCGAGCCGACCGTGACCGTGCTGTTCACGACCGACAGACTCGCGGTGACGGTGCCGCTCGCGTAGACGCTGCCCTGGATGATGCAGCCCGCCCCGATGGTGACGTTGCCGGCCAGGACGTAGACGTTGCCGGAGATCGTGGTCGCGTTGCACGCGAAGTCGCCGGAGCGCACCACCAGGTCACCGCCGGTGAAGTTGCTCAGCAGCGGGGAGAACCCGTTGTTGATGTAGCCGAGGGAGTCGGTCTTCACTGTGCTGCCCGCCCACGGGTAGACAGCATCGACGGCCGTGGTGGCGCCCGACGGCGAGGTGCCGACGGCGTGCACGAGGACGAAGGTGCTGGTGATCGTGGGGCAGGCGGCCGCGCCGAGCGCGGTGCTGCGGGAGGGCTGCACGGTGCTGGTGGTCGAGAACACCGAGTACGAGTACGTGTAGGTGCCCGCGGTGCCCGAGTAGGTGCCGGTGCCGGTCGTGCTGCAGCCGGCCGTGCCGGCGGATGCCGCGGCCAGCATCGCGACCGCCGCGTCGCGGCCCGACTCGGCCGCCGTGAAGGCCTGCAGGCTCGAGGCGCTGCGCTGATTCTGCGTGATCGCGAAGATGCTGACTCCGGCGATCGTGACGGCGACGACGAAACCGACCAGCATCACCACGACGACGGCGACGAGCGAGGCGCCGTCGTCTCCGAGGCGGGCGCGCGGGGCGCGGGCAGAACGAGGGATCACCAGCACGGGTTCACCCCCGCGGAGGCGGGCACGGTCGAGGTGCGCACGGTTTCGGTGCCGGTGAAGGCCACGGGCGCACCCGCGGTCGTGACGCGGAAGCTGTAGCTGACGGCCGTCGAGGTGGCCGTGAAGTACGCGGTGGAGCCGATCTGCGCCGCGCCGGTCTGCCACACCGGCCAGGTGGATGCCGCGGGCAGCACCGCCGAGCCCGCCGTCGCGGTCATGCGCAGCGCACCGGAGCCGTCGACGGTGTACCCCTGGCACACCGCCGCGCCGCCGAGACCGGTCCACACCGAGAGCGTGGAACCGCTGCCGGTGACCCGGAACGCGTAGGCGTTGCGCATAGCCTTCTCGATCCCTTCGGCGAACACGGTTCCGCGGGTGGTGGCCTGGCCGACCGTGGTGGCGTTCGCCTGGGCGGTCCAGGTGTTCACCAGAACACCGGCGAGGCCTCCGACCACGAGCAGTGTGAGGGCGGAGTACAGGATGAGTTCGACGAGGGTCATCCCCTCGTCGCCACGTGCCGCCCCGACGCGCATCAGCCGGTGACGTAGACGAGCGCCGTGGAGCTCGTGAGCGTCGACGTACCGCTGGTCGCGGTGACCGAGACGTGCGCGAGAGTCGGACACGTTGCTCCTGTCAGGTTGTCGATCGTTCCCGTGACGGTCAGCGAGCGTCCTCGACCGTCCGAGAACGTCTGCGCCTGCAGCGCCTGGGCGAGGCCCGCACAGGTGGTCTGCTGACGGGCGGAGTCGATCATCTGGCTGACCTCACGGGTGGAGGTCGCCACCGACGACTGGGTGGCGGTCGCCTGCAAGCCCATCACGAGGGCCGGCAGGATCGCGATCGCGACGAGCCCGAGCAGGACGACGGCGACGACCACCTCGACGAGGCTGAAGCCGCCGTCGTCCTGGCTGCGGGTCATGGCGACCTCAGCAGGTCGGTCCGGACTGTTGCGCAGCAGCGCCGGACAACGGTCCACCCGATGTCGCCGTCGCGGTCACACAGTAGACGGTGAGGCTCGCACCCGTCGCCGGCACGAGAGCGAGGGTCGCGCCGTCGGGGTTCATCTGCGCGAGCGCCGCGGCCGGGTCGCTTCCGTTGGCGATCGCCGTCGCCACGGTCGTCGCGCCGTTGGCGGCGACGGTCTTGAGCGAGTTGACCTTCGCCGTGTCCTGGATATTCAGGAACACCGGAATCGCGATCGCGACCAGGATGCCGAGGATCGCGACGACCACGATCAGCTCGATGAGGGAGAACCCCTCGTCTTCGCCCTGCTCTCCGGAGCGCCGCCGCTTTGCCGCGGCGACGTAGTGGTTCAGTGTTGCGTGCATTTCTTGCTCCCCAATTCGTTTGACGCATGTTCCGCGCACGGTTGATGCCCAAACTCCCCTCATCAACCGTCATTGGCGGATAGGAGATCGATCCGCGGATGCGGATCCCCCACACACATGTTCTGCGCGGGAACGGACTTTTCCCAAGGCCTTGCGGAAGCCTGAAGGTGCCGCTAGATTCGTGCGTTTGCGCATGACACTCGGTCTCATCCGAGGGGATACCGGGAACGACGGAGCCCCGCTCGCCGACAGGCGAGCGGGGCTCCGTGGGTGGGTCGGGGCATCCGCCCCGGACGTCACTTGGTGATCAGCGCGGCGAAGTCGCTCGGGCTCGACGGGATCGAGTTGTTCGAGATGACCGAGCCGTTGATGGCGATCGTCGGGGTGCCGATGCCGGTCGACCCGGGCTGCGTCGGCGTCTTCTTCGTGATGTAGCCCACGTACTGCGTGTAGGTGTTGCCGGCGATGCACGAAGCGGAGTTCGTCGCCCCCGCCTGCTGTGCGTAGGCGGCGATCTCATCGTTGCTCAGGCCCGCGCCCGACGACTCGGACGGCTGGTTCTGGTACATCGTCTGCATGAACGTGTAGAGCTTGTCGTAGTCGTTGATCGCGACGCAGTACATCGCGCTGGCGGCGCGGGTCGAGTACTGCTGGTTGGATGCGGCGGCGCTGGCCGTCACCCGGTCGAGGATCGAGATCGGGTGGATGTTGAGGGTGATCGTGTTCGCGGTCACGAGCGACTGGATCTCCGAGCCGTACGTCGACTCGAAGGACTGGCAGATCGGGCACTGCAGGTCGATCCACGTGTCGAGGGTCTTCGAGCCGGTGCCGACGGAGATCGCGCCCGTGTCGGTGTTGATGTGGGCGGCGGTGGGCAGGGTTCCGGGGCTGCTCTTGTCGGCGTTCATCCACACCACAGCACCGGCCACGGCGCCGATCACGACGACGACAGCCACCGTCACCCAGATCGCGAACCAGTTCGTTTTTCGAGCAATAGCGGCCATCACGTCAGTCGTATCCGTTCTCTTGTGGTCGCAGAGGACTTCTCTGGTGCGGCGACGCGTCCGTCAGGGAATCGGGACCGGGGTGACTCCGAAAGGGGCAAGCCCGGCGGCGCCGCCGTCGGGTGCGGTGAGCACCCACAGACCATAATCATGGACGGCCACGCTGTGTTCCCAGTGTGAGCCGTCTGATCCGTCGATCGTGGTCACCGTCCAGTCGTCGTCCTCGACGTAGGTGGCCTCTCTCCCGGCGACCACCATCGGCTCGATGGCGAGCACGAGACCCGGTTCGACAGCCGGGCCGGCATCGGGCGTGCGGTAGTTGAACAGGCTCGGCGACTCGTGCATCTTGCGTCCGATCCCGTGGCCGACGTACTCGCGCAGGATGCCGTAGCCGTGACCTGCCCCGACGATGTGATCTTCGATCGCGCCGCTCACATCGCGGAGCGTCTGCGCGGACGCGAGTGCCGCGATGCCCGCCCACATCGAGCCCTCGGTCACCCGTGACAGCTCGGTGCGCGATGCCACGAGGTCGGGGCGCGCCTCATCGGGCACGACGATCGTGATCGCCGAGTCGCCGTTCCAGCCCCGGAACTCCGCGCCCGCGTCGATCGAGACGATGTCGCCCGGCTCGAGCACGCGCTCCCCCGGGATGCCGTGCACGACCTGGTCGTTCACCGAGATGCAGGTCGTATGACGGTAGCCGCGCACCAGCTGGAAGTTCGATCGCGCGCCACGGCCCGTGATGACAGCGGATGCCGCGGCATCCAGCTCTGCCGTCGTGACGCCGGGGCGTACGAGCTCCCGCGCCGCCTGCAGCGCCGCCGCCGTGATCAGGCCGGGCTCGACCATCGACCTCAGCTGGGCCGGGGTCTTGTAGATCGAACGGCGCAGCACGCTCAGCCCTGGGGAGTGAGCCCGCGAGCCACCAGCGCGGTCACGATGCGCTCGGTGATCTCGTCGAGCGTTCCCACACCGTCGATCGAGACCACGAGGCCCCGCTCGCCGTAGACACCGAGAATTGGCGCGGTCTCGTTCTCGTAGATCGACAGCCGGTGCGCGATCACCTCGGCGGTGTCGTCGGTGCGACCCTGCTCCGCGGCGCGCGTGATGAGCCGGTCGATGCTCTCCTGGCGGGGCACGCTCAGCTCGATGACGGCGTCGAGCTGCTCGTCGCGCGACTCGAGGAACGCGTCAAGGTCGTTCACCTGACCGAGATTGCGCGGGTAGCCGTCGAGGAGGAAGCCGGGCGCGGCGTCGTCCTGCGCGAGACGCTCGCGCACGACGGCGCTCGTGACCTCATCGGGAACCAGGTTCCCCGCCTCGATGATCGCCTTGACCTCGACACCGAGCGGCGTCTGGTCGCGGATGGCGGCGCGGAACGTGTCGCCCGTGGAGATCGCCGGCACGCCGAACGCCTCCGCGATGCGCACGCCCTGCGTGCCCTTGCCCGACCCCTGCGGGCCGACGATCAGGAGGCGTGCGGTCATCGCAGGAGCCCTTCGTAGTGACGCTGCTGCAGCTGGGCGTCGATCTGCTTCACCGTCTCCAGCCCCACGCCGACCATGATCAGGATCGAGGTGCCGCCGAACGGGAAGTTCTGATTCGCGCTGACCGTCGCCAGGGCTATGAGGGGGATGAGCGCGACGAGACCCAGATAGATCGAGCCGGGCAGGGTGATGCGCGTGAGCACGTAGTCGAGGTACTCGGCCGTCGGACGCCCGGCACGGATGCCGGGGATGAAGCCGCCGTACTGCTTCATGTTGTCGGCGACGTCCTCGGGGTTGAAGGTGATCGCGACGTAGAAGTACGTGAACCCGACGATGAGCAGGAAGTAGAGCGCCCAGTAGAGCGGGTGGTCGCCCTTCGTCAGATAGTTCTGGATCCACAGCACCCAGTCGGGCGGCGTCGTGCCCGCCGCGCCCTGGTTGAACTGGGCGATGAGCGCGGGGATGTACAGCAGCGACGAGGCGAAGATCACCGGCACGACGCCGGCCATGTTGACCTTGATCGGGATGTAGGTGTTCGTGCCGCCGTACGTGCGGCGACCGACCATGCGCTTGGCGTACTGCACCGGGATGCGACGCTGCGACTGTTCGACGAACACCACCAACCCGATGATGATGATGCCCACGAGCAGCACCAGCAGGAACACCTCGAAGCCGCGGGTCTGCCAGATCGACCACATCGCCGCGGGGAAGGTCGCCGCGATCGAGGTGAAGATCAGCAGGGACATGCCGTTGCCGATGCCCTTCTCGGTGACGAGCTCGGCGAACCACATGATGAGACCGGTGCCGGCGGTCATCGTGAGGATCATGAGCGCCTGCGCCCACCAGGCGTCGTTCGTGAGCAGCTGGTTGCACGCCGCGACGCCGGTCGTTCCGAACAGCTGGCCCGAGCGGGCGACGGTCACGAGCGTCGTGGACTGCAGCAGCGCGAGCGCGATCGTCAGGTAGCGCGTGTACTGCGTCAGACGCGCCTGGCCCGACTGGCCCTCCTTGTAGAGGGTCTCGAAGTGCGGGATGACCACGCGCAGCAGCTGCACGATGATCGTGGCCGTGATGTACGGCATGACACCCAGCGCGAAGATCGACAGCTGCAGCAGCGCGCCACCCGAGAACAGGTTGACGAGCGAGAGCAGACCCTGGGTGCCCGAGGCATCCGCGAGACACGACTGCACGTTCGAGAAGTCGACGAACGGCGAGGGGATGTGCGCACCCAGGCGGTAGACGACGATGATCCCCAGGGTGAACGCGATCTTGCGACGCAGGTCGGGCGTGCGCAGAACGCGCGCGATAGCGCTGAACACGTGGATGTCCTCCAGAACGGGATGCCGGCGCGCGCCGCGCGCACAGAGTCCCAGGTTATCCCACAGCCGCCGCAGAGCAGACGGCGGAGGTTGCGAGGGAATGCGAACAGGGGCCGGAGCATGCTCCGACCCCTGTCTGCGACTTACTTGACGCTGCCGCCCGCGGCGACGATCTTCTGCTCGGCCGAGCCGGAGACCTTGTCGACGGTGACGTTCAGCGCCACCTCGAGGTCACCATCGCCCAGGACCTTCACCTTCTCGTTCTTGCGCACGGCACCCTTGGCGACGAGGTCGCTGATGGTGACATCACCACCCGACGGGTAGAGCTCGGCGAGCTTGGAGAGGTTCACGACCTGGTACTCGACGCGGAACGGGTTCTTGAACCCGCGCAGCTTCGGCGTACGCATGTGCAGAGGCATCTGGCCGCCCTCGAAGCCCTGACGGACCTGGTAGCGGGCCTTCGTGCCCTTGGTACCACGGCCCGCGGTCTTACCCTTCGAGCCCTCACCGCGACCGACACGGGTCTTCGCGGTGTTGGCGCCGGGGACCGGACGCAGGTGGTGCACCTTCAGGACGCCGGGACGCGAGGTCGCGACATCCTTCTTCTCGGCGGCCTTCGGCGCGGCCTTGGCGGCCGGCTTCTTGGCGGGGGCCTTCTCGGCAGCCGGCTTGGCGGCGGCCTTCTCGGCGGCGGGCTTGTCCGCAGCCTTCGCGGCGGGCTTGCGAGCCGGCGCCTTGGGCGCCTTCTCCTCGGCCTTCTCGTTGGCGTTCTCAGCCATCAGTCGAGCTCCTCAACCTTCACGAGGTGAGCGACGGCACGCACGTAGCCGCGGGTCTGAGCGTCATCGGGGCGAACAACGGAGTCGCCGATGCGCTTGAGACCGAGGCTGCGCAGCGTGTCACGCTGGTTCTGCTTCTCGCTCACCTTGGACTTGATCTGGGTGACCTTCAGACGTGCGGACATCAGGCACCTACCTTCTGTGCGGCCGCAGCCTCGGCCTCGGCACGCACCAGACGCGCGGGGGCGACCTGGTCGAAGTCGAGACCACGACGGGCGGCGACGTGACGCGGCTCCTCGAGCTGCTTCAGCGCCTCGACGGTCGCGTGCACGATGTTGATCGTGTTCGACGAGCCGAGCGACTTCGACAGCACGTCGTGGATGCCGGCGCACTCGAGCACCGCACGCACCGGACCACCGGCGATAACACCGGTACCGGCGGCGGCGGGACGCAGCAGCACCACACCGGCGGCCGCCTCACCCTGCACCGGGTGCGGGATGGTCGAGCCGACGCGGGGCACGCGGAAGAAGTTGCGCTTGGCCTCTTCGACACCCTTCGAGATGGCGAGCGGGACCTCGCGGGCCTTGCCGTAGCCCACACCCACGACGCCGTTGCCGTCACCGACGACGACGAGCGCGGTGAAGCTGAAGCGGCGTCCGCCCTTGACGACCTTCGACACGCGGTTGATCGTCACGACGCGCTCGAGGAACTGGCTCTCCGAACGGTCGCGCGAGTTGCGGTCGCGGTTGGGGTTGCGCTCGCGACCGCCGCGGCGGGGCTCGCGCTCGCGCGCGGCGTCGGCCTGCTCGGGGGCGGCCTGCGCGGTGGCGTCAGTCACTTCGGTCTCCTTGTTGTCACTCACAGGTTCAGCCCCCCTTCACGGGCGCCGTCGGCGATCGCCGCGACGCGACCCGCGTAGCGGTTGCCACCGCGGTCGAACACGGCGTCGGCGACACCGGCGGCCTTGGCGCGCTCGGCGACGAGCTCGCCGACCTTGCGCGCCTTGGCGGTCTTGTCACCCTCGAACGAGCGCAGGTCGACCTCGAGCGTCGAGGCGGATGCCACGGTGTGGCCCTTGCTGTCGTCGACGAGCTGCACGAACACGTGGCGCGCAGACCGGGTGACGACCAGGCGCGGACGCGCCTCGGTGCCCACGACCTTCTTGCGCAGACGCGCGTGACGGCGCGAGCGCGAGGCGGACTTGGAAGTCGTAGCCATGGTTACTTACCAGCCTTTCCGGCCTTGCGCCGAACGACCTCGCCGGCGTAGCGCACACCCTTGCCCTTGTAGGGCTCGGGCTTGCGGATCTTGCGGATGTTGGCGGCCACCTCGCCGACGGCCTGCTTGTCGATGCCACTGACTGTGAGCTTGTTGTTGCCCTCGACGGTGAACGTGATGCCGGCCGGCGGGTCGACGAGGACCGGGTGCGAGAAGCCGAGGGCGAACTCGACCGAGGAGCCCTTCTGGGCCACGCGGTAACCGGTGCCGACGACCTCGAGGCCCTTGGAGTAGCCCTGGGTCACGCCGACGATGTTGTTGCTGATGAGCGTGCGGGTCAGGCCGTGGAGCGACCGCGACTCGCGCTCGTCATCGGGGCGGGTGACGAGAACCTGGTTCTCCTCGACCTTGACCTCGATGGGGCGGGCCACGGCGAGCGTGAGCTCGCCCTTGGGGCCCTTGACCGCGACATCCTGGCCCTCGACGGTCACAGTGACGCCGGCGGGGATGTCGATGGGAAGACGTCCGATACGAGACATGTCAGGTCACCACACGTAGGCGAGGACTTCCCCACCCACGCCCTTCTGCTCAGCCTGGCGGTCCGTGAGGAGGCCCGAGGAGGTGGACAGGATGGCGACGCCGAGTCCGCCGAGCACCTTGGGAAGCTCGGTCGACTTGGCGTACACGCGCAGGCCGGGCTTCGACACGCGCTTGATGCCGGCGATCGACCGCTCGCGGTTCGGGCCGTACTTCAGCGTGAGGGTGAGGGTCTGGCCCACGCGAGCCTCAGCGACGCCCCAATCCGAGATGTAGCCCTCCTGCTTGAGGATCTCGGCGATGTGCGTCTTGAGCTTCGAGCTCGGCAGCGAGACGGCGTCGTGGTGAGCCGAGTTCGCGTTGCGCAGACGGGTCAGCAGGTCTGCGACCGGGTCTGTCATCGTCATGAGTGTTGTTTCCTTTGTTCACCAGGTTTCGAGGAGCCGTACACGGCACTCGACCTGTGGTGGATGGGTGTTACGCCTGGGCGTCCGCTCCGCGGAACGGGAAGCCGAGGTGACGCAGGAGCGCACGGCCCTCGTCGTCGGTGGACGCGGTGGTGACGATCGTGATGTCGAAACCACGCACGCGGTCGATGCGGTCCTGGTTGATCTCGTGGAAGACCGACTGCTCCTGCAGACCGAACGTGTAGTTGCCGTGACCGTCGAACTGCTTGTCCGAGAGGCCGCGGAAGTCGCGGATGCGGGGCAGGGCGAGGTTCACCAGGCGGTCGATGAACTCCCACGCGCGGTCGCCGCGCAGGGTGACGTGGGCACCGATGGCCTGGCCCTCGCGCAGCTTGAACTGCGCGATGGACTTGCGGGCCTTGGTGACGATCGGCTTCTGGCCGGTGATCTTGGTGAGGTCGTCGACCGCACCATCGATCACCTTGCTGTCACGAGCCGCCTCACCGACACCGGTGTTGACGACGACCTTCACGAGGCCGGGAATCTGCATGACGTTCGCGTACTGGAACTCTTCCTGCAGCTTCTTCTGGATCTCGTTCTTGTAGATCTGCTTCAGGCGGGGCTGGATCTTGCCAGCCGCCGCGGCAGTAGCGGTGCTCATCAGAGGTCCTTACCTGACTTCTTCGCGTAGCGGACGCGCACGGTGCGCTTCACGCCGTCCTTGACCTTCTCCTCCACGCGGTGGCCCACGCGGGTCGGCTTCTTGGTCGAGGGGTCGACCAGCGCGACGTTGGAGATGTGGATGGGGGCTTCGACGGTCTCGATGCCACCCGTCTTGGTGCCGCGGTCGGTCTGGCCGACGCGGGTGTGCTTGGTGACGTAGTTCACGCCTTCGACGATGACGCGGTTCTGCTCGACGAGGACCTCGAGGACCTTGCCCTGCTTGCCGCGGTCTCCGCCGCGCTCGGGCTTGGCGCCCGAGATGACCTGAACCAGGTCACCCTTCTTGATGTTCGCCATGATCAGATGACCTCCGGGGCGAGCGAGACGATCTTCATGAACTTCTTGTCGCGAAGCTCACGACCGACCGGGCCGAAGATGCGGGTGCCGCGGGGCTCCCCGTCGTTCTTCAGGATCACGGCGGCGTTCTCGTCGAACTTGATGTACGAACCGTCGGGACGACGGGTCTGCTTGACGGTGCGGACGACGACGGCCTTGACCACGTCGCCCTTCTTGACGTTTCCACCGGGGATCGCGTCCTTGACCGTGGCGACGATCACGTCGCCCAGGCCCGCGTAACGCCGGTTGGAGCCGCCCAGCACACGAATCGTCAGCAGCTCCTTGGCGCCGGTGTTGTCGGCGACCTTGAGGCGGGACTCGTTCTGAATCACTTCTTACTCCTTGGGTTCCAAGCAGCCGCGAGGGCTTACTTGGCCTTCTCGAGGATCTCGACCAGGCGCCAGCGCTTGGTGGCGCTGAGCGGACGGGTCTCGTTGATGAGGACCAGGTCGCCGATGCCGGCGGAGTTCGCCTCGTCGTGCGCCTTGACCTTCGAGGTGCGGCGGATGACCTTGCCGTAGAGCGGGTGCTTCACGCGGTCCTCGACCTCGACGACGATCGTCTTGTCCATCTTGTCGCTGACGACGTAGCCGCGGCGGGCCTTGCGGTAACCGCGCGCGCCCTCCTCGCGGACATCGTGGGCGCCGTGCTCGACGACCTCGGTCGCCTCAGCGGTCTTCTTCGTGGTGGCCATCACTCAGCCTCTCCTTCGGCGGGAGCCGGGGCATCCTCGGTCTTCTTCGCCTTGCTCTTGCTGGCCTTCTTCGCCGGAGCCGCGGCCACCGGGGTGGCACGGATACCGAGCTCGCGCTCGCGGATCACGGTGTAGATGCGGGCGATGTCGCGCTTCACGGCGCGGATGCGGCCGTGGCTCTCGAGCTGGCCGGTGGCCGACTGGAAGCGCAGGTTGAACAGCTCCTCCTTGGCCTTGCGGAGCTCCTCAACGAGGCGCTCGTTCTCGAACGTGTCGAGCTCGCTCGGGGCGAGCTGCTTGGTGCCGACAGCCATTACGCGTCGCCCTCCTCGCGCTTGATGATTCGTGCCTTGAGAGGCAGCTTGTGGATGGCCCGCTGGAGGGCCTCGCGAGCGAGCTGCTCGTTGACGCCGGCGACCTCGAAGAGGACACGGCCCGGCTTGACGTTGGCGACCCACCACTCCGGCGAACCCTTACCGGAACCCATGCGGGTTTCGGCCGGCTTCTTGGTGAGCGGACGGTCGGGGTAGATGTTGATCCACACCTTGCCGCCACGCTTGATGTGACGAGTCATCGCGATACGAGCGGACTCGATCTGACGGTTGGTCACGTAGGCGGGGGTCAGAGCCTGGATGCCGAACTCACCGAACGACACCTTCGTGCCGCCGGTCGCCTGGCCATCGCGCCCCGGGTGGTGCTGCTTGCGGTACTTGACCTTGCGGGGGATGAGCATTATGCCGACGCTCCTTCTGCCACGGGGGCCTCGTTGCGGGGACCGCGACGACGGTCGCCGCCGCGGTCATCGCGACCACGGGGGGACTTGGGCGCGTTCGCCTGCTCGCGAGCGAGTTCCTTGTTGGTGAGATCGCCCTTGTAGATCCAGACCTTCACACCGATGCGGCCGAACGTGGTCTTGGCCTCGTAGAAGCCGTAGTCGATGTTCGCGCGCAGCGTGTGCAGCGGCACCCGACCCTCGCGGTAGAACTCCGACCGGCTCATCTCCGCGCCGCCGAGGCGGCCCGAGACCTGGATCCGGATGCCCTTGGCGCCGGCGCGCTGGGCGCCCTGCAGACCCTTGCGCATCGCGCGACGGAACGCCACACGAGCCGAGAGCTGCTCGGCGATGCCCTGAGCGACGAGCTGGGCGTCGGCCTCGGGGTTCTTGACCTCGAGGATGTTGAGCTGGATCTGCTTGCCGGTGAGCTTCTCGAGGTCGGCACGGATGCGCTCGGCCTCGGCGCCGCGGCGACCGATCACGATGCCCGGGCGGGCGGTGTGGATGTCGACGCGCACGCGGTCACGGGTGCGCTCGATCTCGATGTTGCTCACACCGGCACGGTCGAGGCTCGTGAGGAGCAGCTTGCGGATCTTGATGTCCTCGGCCACGTAGTCGGCGTAACGCTGACCCGGCTTCGTCGAGTCGGAGAACCACCGCGACACGTGGTCGGTGGTGATGCCGAGGCGGAAGCCGTACGGGTTGACCTTCTGTCCCATTACTTGCTCGCCTTCTTCGCAGCGGCCGAGGTCTCGGCGACCTCGGGGGTCGAGAGCACGACCGTGATGTGGCTCGTGCGCTTCTTGATCTGGAAGGCACGGCCCTGCGCGCGGGCCTGGAAACGCTTGAGCGTCGTGCCCTCGTCGACGTACGCGTTCTTCACGTACAGGTCCTGCTCGTCCAGGTACTCGTTGAGCTGGTCGGCCTTCACGCGAGCGTTCGCGACAGCCGAGGCGACGAGCTTGTAGATCGGCTCGGACGCACTCTGCGGCGCGAACTTCAGGATGGCGAGGGCCTCACCGGCCTGCTTGCCCTTGATGAGCGCGACGACACGACGAGCCTTCTGAGGGGTCACGCGGATGTGCTTCACGCGTGCGATGGATTCCACCATGTTCTCTCCTCCTCTTTCTCTCTCCAGGAGCGCCCCCGCGTCAGCGGCGGCGACCCTTCTTGTCGTCCTTCTCGTGGCCGCGGAAGGTGCGGGTGGGCGCGAACTCGCCCAGCTTGTGGCCGACCATGGTCTCGGTCACGAACACGGGGATGTGCTTGCGACCGTCGTGCACGGCGATCGTGTGCCCGAGCATGGCCGGGATGATCATCGAGCGACGCGACCAGGTCTTGATGACGTTCTTCGAACCCGCCTCGTTCTGCGAGACAACCTTGCGAAGCAGGTGCTCGTCGACGAAGGGGCCCTTCTTCAGACTGCGTGGCATCTTCTTGACTCCTACTTGCGCTTCTTGCCGGCGGTGCGACGGCGGACGATGTACTTGTCGCTTTCCTTGTTGGCGTGACGGGTACGACCCTCCGCCTGACCCCACGGCGTGACGGGGTGACGACCACCGGACGTCTTGCCCTCACCACCACCGTGCGGGTGGTCGACCGGGTTCATCGCGACACCACGGACGGTGGGACGCACGCCGAGCCAGCGCTTGCGGCCCGCCTTGCCCCAGTTGATGTTCGACTGCTCGGCGTTGCCGACCTCGCCGATCGTGGCGCGGCAGCGTGCGTCGACGTTGCGGATCTCACCCGAGGGGAGACGCAGCTGGGCGTAGGGGCCGTCCTTCGCGACGAGACGCACACCGGCGCCGGCCGAGCGGGCGAGCTTCGCGCCGCCGCCCGGGCGCAGCTCGATGGCATGCACGACGGTACCGGTGGGGATGTTGCGCAGCGGCAGGTTGTTGCCGGGCTTGATGTCGGCCGCGGGACCGGACTCGATCACGTCGCCCTGCTGCAGCTTGTTCGGGGCGAGGATGTAACGCTTCTCGCCGTCGACGTAGTGCAGGAGCGCGATGCGCGCGGTGCGGTTGGGGTCGTACTCGATGTGAGCGACCTTCGCGTTGATGCCGTCCTTGTCGTTGCGACGGAAGTCGATGACGCGGTACTGACGCTTGTGGCCACCACCGATGTGACGGGTGGTGATGCGGCCCTGGTTGTTGCGGCCACCGGTCTTGGCGAGCGGGCGCAGCAGCGACTTCTCCGGCGTCGAACGCGTGATCTCGGCGAAGTCGGCGACCGACGAGCCGCGACGACCGGGGGTCGTGGGCTTGTACTTGCGAATAGCCATTTCTCTAGTCCTCTATCCCGACGTCAGCCGACGCTCGTGAAGATGTCGATGGTGCCCGACTTGAGCGTGACGATGGCGCGCTTGGTGTCCTTGCGCTTGCCCACGCCGAAGCGGGTGCGACGGGCCTTGCCCGTGCGGTTGATCGTGTTGACCGACGCCACCTGGACGCCGAAGATCTTCTCGATCGCGAGCTTGATCTCGGTCTTGTTCGAGCGCGGGTCCACGAGGAACGTGTACTTGCCCTCGTCGATGAGCCCGTAGCTCTTCTCGGAGACGACCGGCTTCAGGATGATGTCGCGCGGGTCCTTGCCGACGGTGCTCATGCGGAGACCTCCTCAGTGGCCGTCTTCGCCGCGACGAACGCGTCGTAGGCGGCCTTGGTGAACACGATGTCGTCGGAGACCAGAACGTCGTAGGCGTTCAGCTGGTCGAACGAGAGCACGTGCACGTACGAGATGTTGCGCACGCTCTTGAGCGTGAGCTCGTCATCGCGCTCGACGACGACGAGCACGTTCTTCGTCGGCGCGAGAGCGGTGAGAACCGCAGCCGCAGCCTTCGTCGAAGGTGCACCGTCGATCGCGAACGAGTCGACGATGTGAAGACGCTCGCCGCGAGCGCGGTCGCTCAGCGCACCGAGGAGCGCGGCGGCGATCATCTTCTTGGGGGTGCGCTGCGAGTAGTCGCGCGGCTTCGGGCCGTGGACGATGCCACCACCGGTCATGTGCGGCGCGCGGATCGAACCCTGACGGGCGTTACCCGTGCCCTTCTGCTTGAAGGGCTTGCGGCCGGCACCGGAGACCTCACCGCGACGCTTGGTCGAGTGAGTGCCCTGGCGAGCCGCGGCGAGCTGCGCCACGACGACCTGGTGGATGAGCGGGACGTTGGTCTTGACGTCGAAGAGCGCGGCGGGAAGCTCCACCGAGCCGGCCTTCGTGCCGGCGGCGCTGTGGACGTCGAGCGCGAGAGTCGTGTCAGACATGGACTCAGGCCCCCTTCACTGCGTTGCGGACGTACACGAGGCGGCCGCGGGCACCGGGGACGGCGCCCTTGACGAGCAGCAGACCCTTCTCGGCGTCGACGGCGTGCACCGTGAGGTTGAGGACGGTCACGCGCTCGCCACCCATACGGCCGGCCATGCGCATGCCCTTGAAGACGCGGCTCGGGGTCGACGAGGCGCCGATCGAACCGGGCTTGCGGTGGTTGCGGTGCGCACCGTGCGACGCGGAGACACCCTTGAAGTTGTGGCGCTTCATGACACCGGCGGTGCCCTTGCCCTTGCTGGTGCCGACGACGTCGACCAGCTGGCCCGACTCGAACACGCCCTCAGCCGTCAGTTCCTGACCGAGTGAGTAGTCGGAGGCGTCGGCGGTGCGGATCTCGGTCACGTGGCGGCGCGGCGTGACGCCGGCTGCCTCGAAGTGGCCCCCGAGGGGCTTGGTGACCTTGCGGGGGTCGATCTGGCCCGCGGCGATCTGAACGGCGTTGTAGCCGTCCTTCTCGACGGTGCGGATCTGCGTCACGACGTTGGGCGTCACCTGGATGACGGTGACGGGAACGAGCTTGCCGTTCTCGTTCCAGACCTGGGTCATGCCGAGCTTGGTTCCCAGCAGACCCTTCGAAACCTTGGAGTTGATGTCAGTCATCGTGGGCCTCAGAGCTTGATCTCGATGTTGACATCGGCCGGGAGGTCGAGACGCATCAGCGAGTCGACGGCCTTGGGCGTCGGGTCGATGATGTCGATGAGGCGCTTGTGGGTGCGCATCTCGAAGTGCTCGCGGCTGTCCTTGTACTTGTGGGGCGACCGGATGACGACCACGACGTTCTTCTCGGTCGGCAGGGGCACGGGGCCCACCACGGTCGCGCCGGCACGGGTCACGGTGTCGACGATCTTGCGCGCGGAGCTGTCGAGGCCCGCGTGATCGTACGACTTCAGGCGAATGCGGATCTTCTGTCCCGCCATTTGTCTGCTCACTCTCTTTCTCGCGTCTTACGTCGTGAACGCATCGGACGCACGGTGGCGCTCGCGCGCCATGGCACTTCTTCCGCTCTCGCGGATCCTGCACCGCTGTTCTGGTGTCATGCCGGATGTCTCCACCCGGCCACCGCTCTCCGCACGCACGCGTGCGCCGACCGTTTCCGGATCGTGGAGTTTGGTGGGATGTTCTGCTGCCCGCGGCCTAGACCCGCGCTGTCGCGCTGCCTATGCACTGCCCTGGCAGTGATCCGGAGGAACCGCGCTCACGCGCGACAACAGCCCCGGAATGTGGAACCTCACTAGTGTACGTGCAGCCCGGGCGTGTCGCAAACCCGGGCGTGTCGCGGCATCCGCGTCGTTCCGCGGCATCCGCCCGCTACAACGACGACGGGGCCGGACCCGAAGGCCCGACCCCGTCGCAGGAAGCGCAGTGCTTACTTGATGATCTTCGTCACCGTGCCGGCGCCGACGGTGCGGCCACCCTCACGGATCGCGTAGCCGAGGCCCTCTTCCATGGCGATGGGCTGGATCAGCTCGACCGTCATGTCGGTGGTGTCACCGGGCATGACCATCTCGGTGCCCTCGGGCAGCGTGATGACGCCGGTCACGTCGGTGGTGCGGAAGTAGAACTGCGGGCGGTAGTTCGTGAAGAACGGGTTGTGGCGGCCACCCTCGTCCTTGGACAGGATGTACGCGGTGCCCTCGAAGTTCGTGTGCGGGGTGACCGAACCGGGCTTCACGACGACCTGGCCGCGCTCGACGTCGTCACGCTTGGTGCCGCGCAGGAGCAGACCACAGTTCTCGCCGGCCCAGGCCTCGTCGAGCTGCTTGTGGAACATCTCGATACCCGTGACGATCGTCTTCTGCGTCGGGCGCAGACCCACGATCTCGACCTCGGAGTTGATCGCCAGCGTGCCACGCTCGGCACGGCCGGTGACGACGGTGCCACGACCGGTGATCGTGAACACGTCCTCGATCGGCATGAGGAACGGCTTGTCCTTGTCGCGCACCGGGTCCGGGATCGACTCGTCGACAGCGTCCATGAGCTCGATGATCTTCTCGGTCCACTCGGCGTCGCCCTCGAGAGCCTTCAGACCCGAGACGCGGACGACCGGAGCGTTGTCACCGTCGAAGTCCTGCGACGACAGCAGCTCGCGAACCTCGAGCTCGACGAGCTCCAGGATCTCCTCGTCGTCGACCATGTCGCTCTTGTTGAGCGCGACCAGCAGGTAGGGCACGCCGACCTGCTTGGCGAGCAGCACGTGCTCGCGGGTCTGAGCCATCGGGCCGTCGGTGGCGGCGACCACGAGGATCGCGCCGTCCATCTGGGCGGCACCGGTGATCATGTTCTTGATGTAGTCGGCGTGACCGGGGGCGTCGACGTGAGCGTAGTGACGCTTCGGGGTCTCGTACTCGACGTGCGAGATGTTGATCGTGATACCGCGCTGACGCTCCTCGGGAGCCGAGTCGATCGACGCGAAGTCGCGCTGCACGTTGGTGGCCGACGGGTACTTGTCGGCGAGCACCTTCGAGATTGCGGCGGTGAGCGTGGTCTTGCCGTGGTCGACGTGACCGATCGTTCCGATGTTCACGTGCGGCTTGGTCCGCTCGAACTTGGCCTTAGCCACTGGGTCCTCCTCAGGACGGTCGTGTAGATGCCCCGGTCGCTGGATTGCGACCGGTTCGCTACGGGGATGGTTCTCAGTGTAGTAGAGAGGTTTTTGGTTGGTTCATGTGAAGTTGTGGGATCCGGAAGGGATGTCGCGGGCACCGCAGCGCCCGCGACATCCAGGCGATCACTCGCCCTTGTTCTTCTGGATGATCTCGTCCGCGACGGCGCGCGGGACCTCGGCGTAGCTGTCGAACACCATCGAGTAGACGGCGCGACCCGAGGTCTTCGAGCGCAGGTCGCCGATGTAGCCGAACATCTCGGACAGCGGCACCTGGGCACGCACGACCTTGACGCCCGAGGCATCCTCCATCGACTGGATCTGTCCGCGGCGGGAGTTCAGGTCGCCGATGACGTCACCCATGTACTCCTCGGGGGTACGCACCTCGACGGCCATGACCGGCTCGAGAAGAACCGGGTTGGCCTTGCGGGCGGCCTCCTTGAAGCCCATCGAGCCGGCGATCTTGAACGCCATCTCCGACGAGTCGACGTCGTGCGCCGCACCGTCGGTGAGGGTCGCCTTGACACCGACCATCGGGTAGCCGGCGAGCACGCCGACGTTCATGGCGTCCTGGAAACCGGCGTCGACCGACGGGATGTACTCGCGCGGGATGCGTCCACCGGTGACGGCGTTGACGAACTCGTACGTCTGCTCGGCCGTGACCTCGAGAGGCTCCAGCTTGAACTGGATCTTCGCGAACTGGCCCGAGCCACCCGTCTGCTTCTTGTGGGTGTAGTCGTGACGCTCGACCTCCTTGCGGATGGTCTCGCGGTAGGCGACCTGCGGCTTGCCGACGTTGGCCTCGACCTTGAACTCGCGCTTCATGCGGTCGACCAGGATGTCGAGGTGCAGCTCGCCCATGCCCTTGATGACGGTCTGGCCGGTCTCCGAGTTCTGCTCGACGCGGAACGTCGGGTCCTCTTCGGCGAGCTTCTGGATCGCGAGACCCAGCTTCTCCTGGTCGGCCTTGGTCTTCGGCTCGATGGCCACCTCGAGCACCGGGTCGGGGAAGGTCATCGACTCGAGCACGACCTGCTGGCTCGGGTCGCTCAGGGTGTCACCGGTGGTGGTGTCCTTGAGGCCGATGACCGCGTAGATGTGACCGGCGGTGACCGAGTCGACCGGGTTCTCCTTGTTGGCGTGCATCTGGAAGATCTTCCCGATGCGCTCCTTCTTGCCCTTGGTCGAGTTGATGACCTGGGCGCCGGAGTCGAGTCCGCCCGAGTAGACGCGGATGTAGGTGAGTCGACCGAAGAAGGGGTGCGTCATGATCTTGAACGCAAGAGCGGCGAAGGGCTCCGTGGCGTCGGCGTGACGCAGGATCACCTTCTCCTCGTCCTTCGGGTCGTGAGCCTCGACGGCCGGCATGTCGAGCGGCGACGGGAGGTAGTCCACGACCGCGTCGAGCATCGGCTGCACGCCGCGGTTCTTGAACGCCGAGCCGCAGAGCACCGGGTAGAGCTCGCTGGCGATCGTGAGCTTGCGGATGGCGCCCTTGATCTCGTCGACCGTGAGCTCCTCACCGCCGAAGTACTTCTCGAGGAGGGCCTCGTCGCTCTCGGCGACGGTCTCGAGCAGCTTCTCGCGGTACTCGGCGGCCTTGTCGGCGAGGTCGGCGGGGATCTCCTGCACCTCGTACTTGGCGCCCATGGTCACGTCACCCTTGGCGTCGCCGGGCCACACCAGGGCGCGCATCTCGACGAGGTCGATGACACCGAGGAAGTCGGACTCGGCACCGATCGGAAGCTGCAGCACGAGCGGCTTCGCGCCCAGGCGCTTCACGATGGTGTCGACGGTGAAGTAGAAGTCCGCGCCGAGCTTGTCCATCTTGTTGACGAAGCAGATGCGGGGGACGTCGTACTTGTCGGCCTGGCGCCACACGGTCTCGGACTGGGGCTCCACGCCCTCCTTGCCGTCGAAGACGGCGACGGCGCCGTCGAGCACGCGAAGGTTGCGCTCGACCTCGACCGTGAAGTCCACGTGACCGGGGGTGTCGATGATGTTGAGCTGGATGCCGTTCCAGAAGCACGTGGTCGCGGCCGACGTGATCGTGATGCCGCGCTCCTGCTCCTGGGCCATCCAGTCCATCGTCGCCGCACCGTCGTGCACTTCCCCGATCTTGTGGGTGATGCCCGTGTAGAAGAGGATGCGCTCGGTCGTCGTCGTCTTTCCGGCATCGATGTGCGCCATGATGCCGAAGTTGCGGACCTTCGTGAGGTCGGTGAGCACTTCTTGTGCCACGGGTTCTTCCTTACGTAGAGGGAGGGATGTCGCGGGGGTGCCGGCTCCGGGGCACGAGGCTCCGGAGCCGGCAGGGGGCTGTTACCAGCGGTAGTGCGCGAAGGCGCGGTTCGACTCGGCCATCTTGTGGGTGTCCTCACGGCGCTTGACCGCGGCACCGAGACCGTTCGACGCGTCGAGGATCTCGTTCTGCAGACGCTCGGTCATCGTCTTCTCACGACGGCCCTTCGCGTAGCTCACGAGCCAGCGCAGCGCGAGGGTGTTGGCGCGGTGCGCCTTGACCTCGACGGGAACCTGGTAGGTCGAGCCGCCGACGCGGCGGCTCTTGACCTCGAGGGTGGGGCGCACGTTGTCGAGCGCCTTCTTGAGCGTGGTGACCGCGTCCTGGCCGTTCTTCGACTCGACGCCGGCGAGGGCGCCGTAGACGATCGACTCGGCGAGGGACTTCTTGCCGTCGACAAGGATCTTGTTGACGAGCTGGGTGACGATCGGAGCGCCGTAGACCGGGTCGTTGACGACGGGGCGGCGAGGGGCGGGACCCTTACGAGGCATCTAACTCAACCCTTCTTCGCGCCGTAGCGGCTACGGGCCTGCTTGCGGTTCTTCACGGCCTGCGTGTCGAGCGCGCCGCGGACGATCTTGTAGCGGACACCGGGAAGGTCCTTCACACGGCCGCCGCGCACGAGCACGAGCGAGTGCTCCTGCAGGTTGTGGCCCTCACCGGGGATGTAGGCGGTGACCTCGACGCCGTTGCGGAGCTTCACACGGGCGACCTTGCGCATCGCCGAGTTCGGCTTCTTCGGGGTCGTCGTGTACACGCGGGTGCAGACGCCCGCCTGCTGCGGGTTCGACTTCAGTGCGGGAGCCTTGGTCTTGGAGACCTTCGGCGACCGGCCCTTGCGAACCAACTGCTGAATGGTTGGCACGTTCTCTCCTTGTTTGTGCTGCACGGTGACAGCGTTCGTGTCTCCCCCGGCTCGTCACGGTTCTTTGCGTTCCGTGTCGCTCCGGGCTCACGTGGATCCATCGGCGGCGCAGAATGACTGCACCGCGTTCTGTGATGGATATGCCGTGGGGGTGACCTGTTCGCAGGCCCTTCCCTGAGATGTGTGGGCGATGAACGCCTGCGTTGCACCGGGGCACAGCACAGGGCGCGCTTGGGCGCACACCCGATCAATGATACGCGGGATTTTCGGGGTCGGTCAAACGCGCGGATTCACCGGAACACCAGCAGCAGCACGGCCACCGCCACCCCGAGCACCGCGAGGCCCGCGGCGGCGATGATCAGCACGGCGAGGCGCCTGCGTGCGGCACGACGACGAGCCGCGATGACGGATGCCCCATCCACCCGATGCTGCGCGGGGCGCACCGGCGCGGGGGCCCGCTCGGCGAACACCGCGGCGGGCGGACGCGGGCGATAGATCGGCGAATCCGCGGCCGGCGCGCGACCCTCACGTGCGGGGAACAGCGCGTCGGGAGCGCCGGGCACGGGCGGGGTGGCTCGCCGCGAGACCCGAGGTGCCGTGACGTCGTCGGGCACCCGACGGGCCGAGACCGCGGTCGCCTCCTCAGGTGGGTCCGCGACCGGCGGCTGGACTCCGGCGACGGATGCCGCGGCCCGCCTCGCACTCGCCTCGGTGCGGTCGCCGGCAGGGTCGGCCCGCCGAGCGCTGAGCTCGGTGCGATCGTCGACAGGGTCGGCCCGCCGAGCACTCACCTGGGTGCGATCGTCGGCCGGATCGACCCGCCGAGCGCTGAGCTCGGTGCGATCGTCGAGCGGATCGCTCACCCCTCGACCCGGTTCAGCCGCACCTCGACGTCGCCGAGGAAGAACCGGTCACCTGCCTCCGCCTCGACCCCCGGCTCGATCTCGACGTCGGTGCCCATGACGGTGGAGAACAGCACGCCGTTCGTCGAGTGCAGATCGGTGATGTACCACCGGTCGCTCTGCAGGCGCAGAAGCGCATGGGTCTTGGACACCGTCCTGGTGTCATCGCTCAGCGGCACCAGCTGCGCACCGGGATGCGCGGGATCGGCGGCGGGCCGGCGCCCCACGATGACGACGTCGGCGGTCAGTTCCACGCTCGCGTTCCGGGCGGTGGCAAGCGACCAGCGCACCTTCCTCCGCCGGGCGATCACCGTCGCGTCGGCCCCGTCCTCGAGGTCGTCCTCGGCATGCCACTGCGCCGAGACCGCGCCGGCCGCCGAACGCGGCACCCCGGCGACGGGCGCTCCGGCCACCGCCGAGACCTCGCCGGTGATCTCGGGGAACACCGGGTCGACGATCGGGGGCTGCCACGCCCCCCGCGCCGGCGAACGGGTGAGAGACGGGGCATCCGTCGTGTCGGAGAGGCCGCCGGTCGCCTCGGGGGCGCGCCACGGCACGGGACTCGCGGGATCGTCGACGGCGGCGGAGGCCCGGCGCGCACCCGAGGCCGCATCGGAGAGATCGACCGTCTCGTTGTCGGCGACGGGCTCGTCGGAACGCATCGGCGGGACCAGTGCGTCGCCACGATCGGCGGGCAGGACCGACGACACCGGAGCCGAGGGCACCGAGCGGAACGAGATGCCCGCGCTCAGCTCGTCGATCTCGTCACGGCCGTCCCCGAAGACGGGGCGGGCAGGGAAACCGTTCGCATCCACCGGCACCTCAGCCGGCGGTGTCGGTGCCGCTGACGCGGGGGCCGGGGACTCCGAGGTGGGTCGGTCGAACCGCTCGCTGTCCTCCTCCGGCCACAGGTCCGCGAAGATCGACGAGCCCGGCGCGGGGGACGGCGCGGCGGGCGCCTGCCACGGGGTCTCGGCGACCGCAGGGACGGAGGATGCGGGCGCCGCAGGCGGCGTCGTCGGCGGAGTCCACGCGGCAGGGGCCGCCGCGGCGGCGGCCGGCGTCGGCGCGGAAGCGGCAGTCGCGGCCGCGGGGGGAAGCGGCGCGGCAGGCGCCGCACCGGTCGATGCGGGACGGGCGGCATCATCGGCGACCGCGAGGTCTGCCGGAGCCGGCAGTGGCGCGGCGGACGACGGGGGCGCCGCGGCATCCATCGGCGACGACACGCGTGCAGGCGCCCGCAGCGATGAGCGGACGGGACCGGCGACCGGACCCGCTATCCATCGAGCGGAGCCGAATCCGACGACGGTCGCCCACACCGGAAAGAGCAGCGCCGCGAGCACGGTCAACCCGCTGCCGAGCCCGAAACCCTGGTTGACGCGGTGCGCCGCGACGACCACGACGACCCAGAGGAAGAGCCAGCCGAACACCGGCACGAGCCCCAGCAGCACCAGCCACGGCGAGAGCCCGCCGAGCTGCAGGAGGCTCGCGATGTTGAACACCGGCACCCACGCGCGCCAGCTCTCGACGCCCGCCTTGCGGAACACGGCGGACAGCGACAACGCGACCCAGACGTACAGGGCCACAACGATCACGAGGTACAGCACCAGCACGATGGCCAGAGTGGACGAGTTCGACATGTCCTAGCGCGCGGGACGGCGAGTCCGGCGCGTCCCCCTTCCGGTCGATCCTGCACGGGCGCCCGATCGGGTGGACGAGCGCGTGAACCTCGGCGCGGCGAACCGCACGAATGATCTCAACGATAGAGCCGTGGCGAGTTTTCGCCAGAACCCCTGGCCACCGGCGAAGCCGCGGCGCTCCTCGTCGACGATGCGCCAGAACGCGTCCGCCTCCTCGGCGCTGGGCGGGCGGGGCGAGAACACCGCCTCATCGGCGCCGTCGGCGAGCACCGTCCCGCTCGGTGTGCCGTAGAGCGCGGCGAGCTCGCGCCGCGTGCGGCTCGCCGGCCGCGCACGACCCGCGTCGATCGCGGCATCCACGTACTCATCCCAGCCCCCCGCCACCTTCTGCGCCGGATCCGCCTGCAGCCGGCGCGAGCGACGCCGGAAGAACCTCGCCCCGGCCACGAGGAGGAACGGCCCCCCGAGCACAAGCAGCACGAGCAGCACGAGGCCGCCGATCTTCAGCGTCGCCCACAGCCAGGCGAGGTCCCAGCCGGAGTCACCCGCCGACGAAGCCTGCCGATCGGAGTCCTGCTGCACAGGGTTCGGCGGTGCGACCTCGTCGACCGAGTCGGGACGCACCTCGGTGACGTTCTCGGGGTCGCGCTGTCGCGTCACCTCGAGGCTCGGCGACTGGGCGTGCTGCGGGGTGGCATCCACCGCGATCCACTGTCCCTGGTCGTCGCGCACCTCCGTCCAGGCGCTCAGGTCGTCGGCACGGCAAGCTCCGTCCACGCACACGGGCACCGTCGCGTCCGCCGAGCTGAGACGGGCGCCGAGAACCACGCGGGCCGGGAAGCCGAGCTTGTTCGCGATGAGGGCGACCGCGACGGCGAACTGCTCGTCGTCGCCGACGGCTGCGACGTAGTTGTCGGTCGCCGCCGCCTGCGGGTCGGCCTCGCGCTGCAGCAGCTTGGCGAAGAGCTGGTCGACGCGCGCGAGCGAGTGACCGGCCGCACTGGGCTGGAAGGTGTAGTCCGCGAGCCCCGCCATCCACACCGGGGTCTCCCCGGTCGACACCGACAGGGCATGGCTGAGATAGCCGCGCGCCCTCAGCAGGGCGACCAGCCCCGACAGCGCCTCGCCCCCCGTGCCGGTCTGGTGGACCTCGACCCACTTCGTGAGGTTGTCGGGCAGGGTCACCGAGGTGGCCGCGCCTCCCGGAGCCCGCACGGTCGCGAGATCGGGGGTGATCGGGTCGACCCCTGTCACGCGATAGACGTCACCCGCGCCGAGGCCGTTCGGCACGGTGTCGACGCCCGCCTGCGCATCGGCGTTGTAGTAGAAGCCGTCGCTGAGGCCCGCGGCCCGCGACCCCTGAAAGTCGACCGACGAGACCTGGCCGAGGGTCGGCAGCCAGATGCCGCTGAGGCCGCCGATCGTCACGGTTGCGTCGATCGCGGTGCCCGCACCCGCATCGAGGCTCGACGGCACGCGCACGAAGCGCCCGTCACCGGAGGAACCGGCACGGTAGATCTCGCCGTCGTACACGTCGAGGGTCGCAAGCCGCACTCGAGCGGGCGCGGTGCCCGTCGTCGTCACCTGGAAGAGCACCTGGTCGGCCTGGGTGTCGCTGAACAGCGACCGATAGGTGGAGAGCGGGCTCGGTTCGGCCGCGAGGTCGATCGTCGGCCCGACCGCACTGCGGAGCACCTCGCGGTCGACGCCGAGGGCGGCGAACGGCACGACCGCCGCCGTGACAACGACAGCCACGACCACCATTCCGGCGGCGAGGGCGAGCCGGCCACCCGAGAACCCCGTGCGCAGTCGCCGGGCGCGGATGCCGCTGGCCCCGGCCGCGGCCTCGAGCAGGCGCAGCCGCTGATCCCGCTCCCGCCATGCGAGCCAGAGAAGGGCGGCGACCACGGTCGCCACCCCCACGAAGGTCTCGATCGGGGCGGGGACGGACACCGGGCCGAGCACGAGCGGATCGCTCGTCACGGAGCGGCCGAAGAGCAGACCGAACACGGGCATCGCGACGGCCGCCGGCACCGCGAGCACCGCACGGCGGTCGGCCCGCCAGGCCGCCAGCAGCGCCAGGGTCGTCGCGACCAGGAAGGTCACGAACACGGGGACGAGCAGGTTGCGGTAGTCGCCGACGGGAAGGTCGACCGTGAGCAGGTCCTTCCACGCGAGCGCGACTCCGCGCGCGAGCTCGACGAACCCGCCGCCGAGCTGATCGAGCGCGCTCAGGCGCCCCGGCATCGTCACGGGCACGCCCAGCACGGCGACGGCACCGAGAAGCGCGAGCACCACCACCCACCACGGCAGTCGTCGCCGCGTCACCGCCGCGGCGATCACCGCACCCACGACCGCCGCGACCGCGACGACGACGAGCAGCCACGCGGTGCGGTAGATCGGCCAGGTCGCGACCGTTCCGAGCACGACCATCGTCAGCACATAGGATGCCCCGGCCACCACCCGCGGCCAGGGCGACGCGGTGCGACCGCGTGCGGCGCTCACGACGTCGCCCCCCGCAGCAGCAGACCTGCGAGGTCGTCGACGGTGCCGACGGTGAGCACCGTGAGAGAGCCGAGCACCTGCAGGCGCGGATGCGCGCGCTCATCGCAGATGACGGCGAACACCGCGGTGTCCGCCGGGAACGCGAGCGCGATCTGCCGCACCCGGCTGAGGGTCAGCGTGGACCCCAGCACGAGGAACGCGACCGAGAGCCGCTCGTTCGCCTCGACGGCGGCCCGGCACACCTCGTCGACCGGAACCGTGTTCTCCAGCCTTTCGACGCCGCTGAAACCGTCGAGGAGCGGCCGCGCCGCGATCGTCGGCAGGTGCTGCACCGCGCGCAGCCGACCTCGCACCACCCGGGGGATCGCGGACCCGGCCAGGATGTCGAGCTCGCGCGCGTCGCGAACGGCACGGAGCCCGAGCGACGCCGCGCAGGAGACGGCGAGTTCGAACTCGTCGGCGTCGGCGTACTCTGTCGCCGCGACCGCGAGCACGACAGCCATGCGCGAGCGACGCGACTCCTCGTACTGGCGCACCATCAGCCGCCCCGTCTTCGCGGTCGACTTCCAGTGCACCTGTCGGCGAGAGTCGCCCGGTGCGTACTCGCGGATGGCGTGGAACGACATGTCCGCATCGACGAGCCGGCGGGTCGCGGCACCCTCGAGGTCGCGGATGAGGCCCGCACTCGTCGACGGGAGCGTGACCGTACGCGGGTGCACGAACAGCTCGTGGACGTCCTCGAACGCACGCTCGCGGCGCAGCATCCCGATCGGATCGCCCCGTACGGTCGTCACCGGGCCCACCGTCACAATGCCGCGACGCAGCGACGGGATCTCCACCGGCTGAACCACCTGCTGGGCGGGACGCAGCAGCGGTACCCCGATCTCGATGAGCCCACGCCCGACCGGCACGTCGAGACGCCCCGGAAGGGCGGTGCGTCGACCGACGTTTCGCACCACGATGCGACCGTCCACCGCGTCGCCCGCCACCACGCGCTGATGCGTCATCGTGAGGTCGACGTCGTACGACCGGCCGCCGAACAGGAACGGCACCGCCATCGCCAGCAGCAGCAGTCCGAGGCATCCGGCGACGATCGCCTCCACCCACCCGAACACGAGCCCGAGCACGAGGCCTGCCGTGCCGGCGACCGCCAGCACCGCACCCGCCGGACGCACCGTGTCGCGCAGCCACTCCGCGGTGGCCGCACCCGCCCGCCGCAGCACGCCCCACACCTCGGTCAGCCACACGACGGCGCCCACGATGCGACGGCCACCGACGGTGGTCACCTGCGTGCGGGCGGTGGTCGTGTGCCCCGAGGTCTGCGTGCGCGCGACGCGCGAGTCGTTCAGCGTCATGCGGTCTCGCGCTGGGTGGGAGGCGCGACGTCGAGCAGCACCTCGCCGACGACGGCCTCCTGGGTGACGCCGTCGAACTCGGCCTCCGGGTGCAGGATCAGCCGGTGGGCGAGCACCGCGACCGCGAGGGACTTCACGTCGTCGGGGGTGGCGTAGGTGCGCCCCTGCGAGGCGGCGCGCGTGCGGGTGGCGCGAGTGAGCGCGAGCGCCCCGCGGATCGACACCCCGAGGCGCACCTCGTCGGCCGAGCGGGTCGCGTCGACGATGCGCGCGATGTAGTCGAGGACGAGGGCATCGACATAGGTGTGCGACGCGAGGTCGGCCATGCCGGCGAGCGCCTGCGGCGTGACGATCGGAGGGAGATCGGCCGTGGCGACCGCGGCGCCGTCGAGGATGCGCACCGTCGCCGCGTGGTCGGGATACCCGAGCGAGGTGCGCATCAGGAACCGGTCCAGCTGCGCCTCCGGCAGCCGGTAGGTGCCCGCCTGCTCCACCGGGTTCTGGGTCGCGAGCACGAGGAACGGATCGCCGACCGCGCGGGACACGCCGTCGACGGTGACCTTGCCCTCCTCCATCACCTCGAGCAGCGCCGACTGGGTCTTGGGGCTCGCCCTGTTGATCTCGTCCGCGAGCACGATGTTCGCGAAGATCGGCCCGGAGTGGAACTCGAACGACCCCGACTTCTGGTCGTACACGGTGATGCCGGTGATGTCGCCGGGCAGCAGGTCGGGGGTGAACTGGATGCGCGTGTTCGTGCCCTGCACGGACTGCGCGAGCGCCCGCGCGAGGGATGTCTTGCCGGTGCCGGGGACGTCCTCGAGCAGCACGTGCCCGTCGCTCAGCATCGAGGTGAGCACCAGTTCCACGATGTGCCGCTTGCCGAGGATCGCCCGTTCGACGTTGTCGGCGATCTGACCGAACGTCTGCGCGAACCAGGTGGCCTGCTCCTGCGTGAGGGTCATCGGGAATCCTTTGCGTGAGGGGACGGGGAACAGAGGGATGCCGCGGCTCAGCCGCCCGCGCTGGGCGGGTTGCAGTCGACGCGGAAGCTGGTGGAGTAGCCGTTCACGTTCCACCCGGTCGCCGACCAGTCGACGGCGACCGACAGGGTCGCGTAGTCGGCGCCCGCCGGAACCAGCCAGGGATCGTTCGCGTCCGGGGTGAGCTCGACCGGTCCGAGCAGTCCGTTGCGGTAGTAATGCACGTCGGAGAACGTGAGGGCGGCCCGGCTGTTCGACGAGGCCCCTGTGCGCTGCAGATCGGAGCCGGTCGTGCAGACGGCGCTCCACCGCGCCTGCAGCTGGTACGGCGCGGACCCGGCGGCGGGCGTCACATCGGCCCAATTGCTGGTCGTGCCCCAGTCGTTGTGCACGTACCGCACCCGGATCCCCGGGTCGGAGCCGACGACGTTCGTCGGGTATCCGGAGAACTCCGCGTGGTTGTTCGTCGGCGGCTGCTCGGTCGAGGTCGGCGCGCTCTGGATCGTCCAGAACACCTGGTTCGGCGTGCTGGCGGAGACCTGCGGTGCGGGGGCGACCGTGAAGGTGTAGCCCTGCGGGGCGGCCTGGCTCTGCACGGCGCGCACCTGCTCGGTGTCGCCCGCGTCCCCGAAGGACGTGCCGCCGATCATCGACCGCACGCAGAGCGTGAAGGTGTACACGATCCCGTCGGGCACCGTCGACTCGACCTGATACGTGCCGGACCCGCTCGTGGGAGGTTGTGATGCAGTGCACCCGCCGGTGCCCTGCACGACGCCGAAGCGCAGCTGCGACCCATCGCCGCCGGGCTGGGCCGTGCCGGTGGCGAGGATCGTCGACGTGCCGTTCCCATTCGAGGTGGCCTGCAGCGCCAGGGCGGCGTTCACCGGCGCACCCACGCCGTTCGTGTTCACCGTCGCCGCCGACCCGGCTGTCGACCCCGCGAGCCCGGGCGGGAGCGAGTAGCGCGAGACGGGTGTCACGGTCACCGGGGTCTGGGTGTTCGATCCGACCACGAACCGTGACACCGAGACGCTCGTCTGGTTCGGCGCGATGGTCACGGTGCGCGTCTCGCCGACGGCGCTCTGGATGCGCAGCGAGCCCGTCTGGGCCGCGTCGATCCCGCTCACCTGCAGGTCGACGACTTTGCCCGACCCGTCGGCGGTGACGAGGGGGGTCGCGGTGACCTGACCCGGCGTGGCCGGCGCGTCGTACGCCCAGCCCAGGGTGCGCACGCTCGATCGCGACTCGCCGACGGCGTTGACCGCCCAGACTTCGTAGGTGCGTTGCTCGCCGTTGGGCGCAGAGATGTCGGGGCAGACACCGTTCGGGGCGCACTGGGCGACGACCTGTCCCTGCCAGCGCACGACGAACCCGGTGAGCGCCGGGTACGCCAGCGCGGCGGCACCGGGGTCGACCCGGAGCGTCAAGGTGCCGTCGGCGTAGTCGGTCTGCCGCACGCTCGCGGGAGCCTTGGGGTATCCCTGCAGATCGAGCAGGATCGTGCCGTCGCGCTCGGCGGTCGTGATGCGGCCCTGCGCATCTTGCACGGAGAACGCAGCCGTGCACGTCGCGCCCGGGGCATCCGATGTCCACGAGGCGGTGACGCTCGTGGGCGACGCGACCTGGAAGCTCACCCCGACGCACGCGCCGACCGGACGCGCCGCCACGACGATCAGCGGCGTGCGCGGCAGCGGATTGACCTCGCCGCTCGCGCCGATGACCGCGAACGTGCACGAGGAGCCGTTCGCCTGGGAGCACTGCCGCGCCACGGTGCCGCCCGCGGGCAGCGTCGACGGCGCCGCGCCCACCCTCAGGATCAGACGCGCCGGCTGCACCGAGGTGTAGTTCGTGACGGTGACCACCACGGCGTCCTGGGCACCCGGGAGCGCCCGGTCGTTTCCGGTGACAGTGAGCACCGAGCCCGCGAGCGAGACCTGGAACAGCGACCCGGAGTACTGCACCGCGTAGCGGATGTTCTCCCAGTCGGGGCGCAGCTGCCACGTCGTCATCGTCTTGAGTTCGTACGTCTGGGTCTCCCCCGGGCCGACGGTGATCGAGGCCGGGGACAGTTGCGGCTGCGGGTCGCGCGGGATGACGGTGATGGGCACCGACAGGTAGGTCCACTGGTGCTGGCCGACGACGCGGACCGGCACGCGGCATGCGTCGACCCAGGGGGCGTTCGCGTTCGCGTCGTACCGCAGCACGGTGCCCGAGACCACGGAGCACAGGGCACCCTGCCGCGCCCCGGAGGCCGAGACATCCGGGCCGACCTCGATCGTCGTCCCGCGCGGTGCGCTGACGAGGTCGGTCATGTCGAACTCCGCCGACTCCAGCTCGGTGACCTGCACCGGCCGGATGCTCGGCTGCAGCGACACCGACATGTCGTTGCGCCCCGGTACACGCAGGAACGCGTACGTCGAGACCTGCGTGTCGCCGATCTTCCCCGTGACGACGAACGGGATCAGCTCGGTCGCCTCGGGCACCGCGCCGGAGATCGTGCGTCCGTCGGCGGTGAAGCCCGCGACGGGATGCCACAGCGACACCGTCAGCGACGACACATCGCCCGCCGACCAGCTCGACCTGCCCGTGAGCACGTCGACACCGCCGACGATGTCGTCTCGATTCTCGGGAGTGAGCACGGTGTCGGCGACGATCGGGTAATCCGGCACGGGATCGCGGATGACCTGCACCACGATGAGTCCACGACCGGTGTTGCCGGATCCCGACTTCACGTCGTAGAGGAACGACGTGGTTCCCGGATCGGTGCCGGCCGTGATGACCACGATGCCGTCGGTCGTCGAGGTCACCCGCGCCTTCTCGGCCTCGTACTGCGGGTTGGGAGATCCGTCGTCGAGAGTCGCCGGGAGGTCGGGGCGCACGTCGGTGAGCGTCAGACCCTGCATCGTCGGATCGATGTCGTTGGCGAGGGGACTCACCCGCACACTGTTGGTCTCGCTCGCCTGCACCTGCACGTAGTCGGTGAAGGTGACCGGGCTCGGGTTCGACTGGTCGTCGAGCACCCCGACCCGCACCGTGCCCTTGCCGACCGCGCCGAACTCGTCCGTCACCTCGTAGGTGAAAGACACCTGACCGCGGTAGCCCGACACCGACGTGTAGAGGATCGAGGCGCCGTCGGGCGAGATCGTGGCGACACCGCTCTGCGGCTGCCCGTCGATGCCGGTGAGGGTGACGGTGTCGCCGTCGGGGTCCATGCCGTACCCGTCGAACGGGATCAGCACCGACTGACCGGCGAGCACGCGACCCTCGAGCGTGCGCGGGGTCGGGGCACGGTTCGTGTCGTTCGACAGCACGTGCACGTGCACGGTCGCGGTGGACTGCAGCCTCGGCGAGCCCGATGTGTAGTCGGAGTACTCCACGGTGTAGTCGCCGGGGGTGGCCGGGGCGAGGTAGCGCAGCGTGCTTCCCGAGGCGAAGGCGAGCGCATCCGGCGTCGAGGAGCGCACCGAGGAGGGATCGAGCACCGGCACCCCTCCGGCCGGCGAGATGTCGTTGTCGAGCACGGGGATGTCGATCTGAGTTCCCTCGCGCACGGTGACGGTGTCGTCGACGGCGATGGGGGCGAGTGCGGGCGCCTCGGGGAGCAGGTAGACCGTCGCGGTGCCGGTGACGCGGGAGCCCGCGTCATCGGTGCCGTCACTGACCGCATAGGTCACGGTGCCGAGCAGTCCCGACGCGCCCGTCGCCGTCGTACCCGAGACGCGGATGTAGCTCTGACCCACACCGTCCACGGACAGGCTCGCCCCCGACGCCGCGGTGCCGACGATGTCGTTGATCAGAAGCACCCGGCCGGTCGGGTTCGAGACGGCTTTCAGCACGTCGAGGGTGGCGTCCTGCTGCGGATGCACGAACGCGACGACCGGGGCCGTCGCCAGCTGCGCGGGCGCGTCGGCGGGGAGCAGGGTGATCTTGGCGGTGCCCGTGGCATCCGATTGCCCATCGGAGACCGTGAAGTCGACGCGATAGGTGCCCGCCGCCTGCGCCGAGAAGTCGAAACGGGTCGAGCCGTCCACGATCGTCGCGCTCGCGGCGGCCTGATCGAGCACCCGCACCGAGGTGAGGTGCAGTGAACCCGCCGTACCCGTCACGTGCGGGGCCACGTCGATCTCGGCACCCGCGCCGACGACGTCGACCGACGCGAACGACTGCACGGTGAGCTTCGGCTGGGGCGTCACCCTGATCGTCAGCGTGCGCTCGGCGGTCTTGCCGGTCGTATCCGACACGGTGACGATGAGGTCGATCTGCTGCTCGCCACCCGACCCGTCGTCGGCGTGCTGATAGACGACCTCCCCCGACGGGGATGCCGCGACGGTGCCGACGCCCGACGGGTTCTGCACGCTCAGCAGGAACACCGGGTCGCCCTCGGGGTCGACCCAGCCGGGCAGCACCGGCACCGTCACTGTGCCCCCTCGCGCGACCTCCGGGGTCGGCCACGGCTGCAGGCACTTCTCGACGCCGCACCACACCGGCGCACCGTCCTGGGACGGCGGCACGACGGTCAGCGTCACGGTCGTCGGCTTCGAGAGAAGGCCGTCGGAGGTCGTGCCGTCGCTCACCGCGTACTGGAACGTGGCCGTGCCGCTCGCACCCGGCGCCACCTGCACGGCGAACTGCTGACGGTTGTCGGTGATGCTGAGGGTGCCGAAGCCGGGATCGAGTCCGGTGACGGAGGCCGGATCGATGCTCAGCACGTCCTGGTTGGGGTCGTGGTCGTTCAGGAGGACCGGCAGCGACACGAGAGCGCCCGCTCTCACCCCGAACGTGTCGGGCTCCGCGATCGGCGGCTTCGGGTCGATGACCACCTGCTGCTGCTGATCGCTCTGCGCCTGCGTCGGATCGGTGCGATCATCCAGCGACCAGTCCTGGCTGGATGTCACGAGGGTGCCGTCGGGCACGAGCCACACCCATCCGGAGCGCGTCTCGTTGAGGATGACCGCGTTCGCGCTCTGCACGAACGCCGGGCGCACGTCGTTGGGGAGGCTCAATCCGCCGTAGTCGAGCGTCTTGCGACCGGTCTTCGAGCTCCACAGCACCCCGCCGTCGGCGCCCGTGCCGACCCACGCCGCGAAGACCTCGCCGTCGTGCACGACGGGGGTCGCCGGAACACCGAGGCTCGCGCCTCCTTCGGACCCCTCCTCGACCCGCGGGGACGACCCGTCGACCGGCACGCTCACGAGTGCCGAGGCCGACGCGACGTAGACCGCACCCACGGAGGTGGAGGGTGCCCCGACCACGGCCGTGCCGGTGACCGGGATCTTCTCGGCGGCGCGCCCCTGCACGAGGACGTCGCCGGTGTCGGCGCCCACCAGCACCCACGTGTCCCCCGCGGCCGAGATCAGCGGCGTCGCCGGATCGATCGCGCTCGCGTCGTCCCGGCGCAGCTGCTTCCCCGTGACGATGTCGTAGACGAGCACCTGCTTGTCGCGCTTCGAATAGGCGTACAGCCGGCCGCGGGCATCGACCGCGATCGCATCCGCCGCATACTGGGGCGCGTTGTCGGTGGCGGCGTCCGGGTCGACGAGGCTCGACGATCCTGTGGACAGCCGGCCCGCGAACACGGCGCCCGCGTCGGTCAGGTAGGCCGCGAAGTCGCCGGAGGTGGCGACATCCTTCGTTCCCGACGGTGTCGAGTCGGATGCGCGCAGGGTCTCCTCGTCGAGGTTCACCGGCTGCGCGGGGTCGATCTTCGTGAGCTTCGTGAAGCTGTCCGAGTAGAGGTACGCCCCGTCAGGTCCCTGCGCCACCTCGCTCGGGTTGCTGATCGAGCGCACAGTGTCGAGCTCTCCGATGCTGGTGTTCACCCGCGCGTACCGCCGGCCGTCGCCGGTCTGCAGCGCCCACACCGAGGTGTCGTACTTCGGCGTCTCCTGCGCATCGAGACCGGGCCAGACCACCGCGAGCGCGACGACGAGACCGGCGACCACCACCGCGGAGACGGTGGCGATGATCCCGACGCGCCGCACTCAGATCACTCCGACCACGACGAGCACGACCATCACGACCAGAGCGGCCACCGCCGCGGCCGCGACACCGGCCAGCACCCAGGGCACCCGCGCACCGCCGCGCGTCGGCGCGGAGATGTCGGAGTCCTCATCGCGCGCGAGCCCGCGCACACCGGACTGCTCCCGCTTCTTGCGGCGTGAGTCGTGGACGACGTGCGAGCGCACGCTGCCGCGGAGCGTGGCATCCGTCAGATCGACCGCGGCGACCCCGGGCTCCCACTCACCCTGCGCCACCTCGAGGGGGGTCAGAGCCAGGCCGAGGTCGCGCTGCACCTCGCGCAGCGCCTCGGTGAAGGCCAACGCCGTCGGATACCGTTTCCGTGGATCCCGGCTCATCGCCCGCTGCAGCACCTGCTGCAGCTCGGCGGGCACGTCGGTGCGGGCGATCTCGGTGTAGCTCGCCCGGGCGATGCGTCGGCGCAGCTGGTCCTTCGAGTTCTGCCCGCGTTCACGTCGTTCGAACGGGCTGTGGCCGGCGAGAAGCGAATAGACGGTGGCGCCGAGACTCCACACCTCGCTCGAGATCGTGCCGCTGCTCTGCTCCTCGACGACCTCGGGCGCGCTCCACGGGATCGACATCGCGAGCACCTCCTCGCTCGAGGAGCGGGCGAGCGCCGACGCGATGCCGAAGTCGGCGAGCACCGGTGAGCCGAAGGTCGTCACGAGGATGTTGCTGGGCTTGACGTCGCGGTGGATGAGGCCGGCACGGTGCGCCGACTCGAGGGCGCTCGCCATACGCACACCCGTGGCGAGCACATCGTCGACCGGCAGCCGCTCGAGGCGGTACCGCTGAGCGAGCGACCCCGGGCAGTACTCCATCACGATGTACGGGCGTCCGTCGGCCGAGATGCCGGCCTGGTAGACGGTGACGATCGAGGGGTGCGCCGACAGGTGCGCGAGCACGTCGGCCTCGGCGTTGAACATGCGAAGCAGGTCGGGGTCGCCGACATCGCTCGGTAGCACCTTCACGGCGACCTGTCGGCGCGGCATATCCTGCGCATAGAGGAAGACGTCGGCGAATCCGCCGGATCCGAGAGGTCTCACGTAGGTCAGCCCGGGCAGGACGGGCGGCGCGGAAGGCATTCGCTGCGCCATCATCGAACCCCCGGAACCGTCCTCCGGTCACGCGAAGCGGTGTGGGTGGTGTGGTGCGCCCCGGAGCCCGCTCATGCTAACAAAGCGATAGGTCGCCCCCGGATGCTTGACACGGCGTTGTGGATGGCTCAGACGAGCGGGGTGGTGCCCCCGGCATCCGAATCGGGATCGGCCCAGAACGGGGCGTCGAGGGTGCGGGTGAGCTCCTCGAGCATCAGCGCGATCTGCGGCTCGACGTACTCGGCGACCGCGGCCTGGATGCGGATGCGATGGTGCAGAAGGATGCTGCACACCTCCCGGCCGACCATGTTCGCGTAGTCGTCGGCGAGGCCGACCTCCTGTCGAAGCGCGGCCTTGGCCTCGTCCGAGAGAGGCGGCAGGCTCGGGACATCCCCGTCGGCCTCGGCGGCAAGCCCCGCGATCGTGAACAGGAACGGCATCCCCGGAACGGGGTCGGGGTCCAGCGGCATGCCCTCGAACTCGGGCTCGAGCCCCTCGGTCGGGCGGTAGGTGCGCTCCCGGTTGCGGGCGGCCTGCTGGTCGAGTTCGGCGTTCAGCAGCGGCAGGTTCTTGGCCGTGTAGTCGGCGACCGCGTGATCGACGATTGCCTTGACCCGGGTCGACAGCCCGTGCTGCACGCCGTGCGGCACGTCCGAGCCGAGACCCGCGGCCGACAGCACCGGCGATCCGAAGCAGCGTCGGCACGGTGCGGACCGACCCCGATGCGTCGCCGGCTCCCACCGCGGCAGCCAGCGCAGCCAGGCGTCCACCGCCTGGCTGACCTGTGTCTCGAGCGAACGCTCCACAGGAGAACACGGTAGTGCGCCCGACGCCCACGGTCACGGGGCGCGCGGTGCGGCATCCGATCTGGTCAGCCGCGACGGGGAGTGAACACCCGTACCGACAGCGCGGCGAGCGCCGCCGCGCCCGCCACGACGATTCCGGGCCAGGATGCCGCGGCCCGCCCGACGGCCGACAACGCCACCGCCGGATCGCTCGAGGCGACGAGCACCCCCGCACCGAGAACCACCACGTAGGAGAGGAAGGCCGCCGCGACGGCGGCCGGCACCGCCACGACCGCTCGCCCGGGCGGAAGGATCACGAGCGCCAGGGCGCCCGCTGCCGCCACGACCGCCAACGCTCCCGGCACCGGTCCGACGCCGCCTGCCGACACCACGTCGACATCGGTCAGCAGCGTGCCGAAGCCGAACCCGCAGACCACCAGCGCCACGAACAGCACCGTGGCCATCGCGACCGCGAGGCGCCGCGGCATCCGATCGCTCCGGCGGCGATCAGGCCTGGTGCACGAGCTGGGGACCCGCCTCGAGCGTGCGCTCGTACTCGGCCTGCGCCTCCTCGTTCAGCGCGGTGATGCGACGTCCGCGGGCCGCGACCCACGCCGCGAACCAGATGGTCAGCTCACGACCGGCGATGAATGCGACGACCGAGAGCGGCGTGAGCACGTTGGCCTCGGCGAGCGTGAGGGTCTGGCGTGCCGTCAGCTGCCAGAACGGCGCATCGATGAGCGCACCCAGCACGACACCGGCCCACGCGGCCACGCCGACGAGGATGCCGAAGATCACCCACAGTCCCCAGCGGGCGCGGTTGAGGATCGCCCCGAGGAACCAGAATGCGACGAAGAACGCGGCGATCGGCAGCCAGAACGACCAGCTCGGCAGCAGCGCCAAGGCGGCGGTGCCGACATTGCCGAAGTCGACGGTGCGGTCGACGAAACCGCTGATGAGCGTGGCGACGGCCAGCACCACGCCGAACGCGACAGCCGCGATCAGACCGATGCCACCGGCGGCGGCGCGGTTGCCGCGCGGAAGCGGCGCTTCGGGCGCCTGCACGAAGATCGGGCTCGGCGCGTAGGCGACGGTCGGCGGCTGCTCAGCGAGTGTCGTGGTCTCGGCGGAGTACGCGGCTGCCGGAACATAGGCGGGTTCGGGCGCCGCGGCTGCGGCGGCGACGACCTCGGGACGCTCGTACCACGGGGTCGAGTCCGATGCCGCGGTCTCGGCGACCGGCGCAGGTTCGATGAAGACGGGCTCGGCGGCGGGTTCGACCACGACGGGCTCAGCGGCGACCGGCTCGGCGACGACCGGCTCGACTGTCGCAGGGGTGTCGGCGGCCGACGCCGGGGCGGCCTCGACGACCGGCGCGGCCTCGGGCGCCGTCTCCACGGAGGCGTCGGAGACCGGCTGCTCCGGTGCGGCGTCGGTGTCCTTCGGGGTGGCGTCGCTCATCAGACCTTGCTCCTCACGCGGACGTGCGTCCGCATGGCGAGGGTACCGCCGCACACGCGCGACGCGCCGGAACCACACACCTCCCACGCCACACCGCGACACGATCCGGCGACGGTCCGGGTGTGGCGGGCCGAGAGGCGGATGCCGCGGGTTACCCTCCCAGCATGCCCGCCCGCCGTCTGCCCGCCGTCGCCCTCCTGCTCGCGGCCGGACTCGCCCTGGCGGGCTGCGGCAGCTACACCGCACCTCCGCGCGCCGTCACGCCGTCACCCGAGGGCTCGAGCGCGACACCGACCGCCGGCGCGACGCCGACGCCGGCGGCATCCGCTCTGGTCACCCCGAGTCCCGAGCCGTCCGCCACCCCCATCGCGATCCCCACCGACTGCCGGTCTCTGCTCACCGCCGACGTGCTGACCCAGCTCGGCAAGACGCCCCTCAACGACCCGGCCGTCGGCGGCGGAGTGCAGGCCGACGGATCGCTGGTGTGCAACTGGCGGGACCCGAAATCGGACACCACCGGCATCAGCACCCGCATCTCGAAGCTCTCGCAGAGCGACGCGGCCACCCTGTTCGCCACGCTGCAGGTCGACCAGAAGTTCGACTGCTACCCCGAGAACGGCGGCTCACGCTGCGGCAAGACCTGGAAGGACGCCACCTACCCCGTCATGGACGGGCGCACGGTGTTCTGGAAGGACGGCGTGCTGCTCGACACCCTCTGGTCGAACCTCGCCCCCACCGGGTATACCGCCGCGATCGTCGCGCACCTCTGGGGCTGACCGCCCCCTCCCACCCGCCGGCGGGGATGCCGCGGCATCCGCTCACTTCGGCCAGATCTTCGCCGCGAATGCCTCGGTGTAGCCGAGCGGCCGCCAGTTCGTGAAGGTCGTCGACAGCCACGTCTGCCCCTCGATGACGTCGTCCTCGGTGACCGCCCCGATCGTGCGGGTGCAGCGGGTGCCCTGACCGAACGGCACGCACTGGAATCCGGTGCTCCCCAGTGCCGCGGTCGCCACCTGCTCGGCACCCACGGTCACCGTCGAGATCGACGTCACGATCTTCTCGGTCCCACCCGGGCCCGTGAACGCGCACGAGAGCTGCACCTGCGGCGAGAGTGCGCCCACGAGGTCCTTCGCCGCGCTCGTCGGTGCATCTTTGGCCTCCACCAGCTGCACGCCCCGACGCAGCGCCACCGACTGCCACAGCGCATCGCCCAGATACGGCCCGCATCCCGTCGTCGGCACGGCAGCCTCGGTCGCATCGACCGTCGGCGACGTCGTCGGACGCGACTGGCCGAGCAGCTGCGACACGAACCCCGAGCCGAACGGCAACGCCGGCAGCGCCAACACGAGCAGCGCGAGCACCACGGCCACCGACAGCAGCCCGATGATCCACGCGATGACCTCGTTGCGTCCACCCACCCGCGCCATCCGCACCTCCCGCCCCCACGGTACGGACCCCGCGGCCGACACGCCGGAAACGGCGCGCGGCGGATGCACCCGGAAACGCCGAAGCGCCCCGGCACGAGCCGGGGCGCTTCGGTCGAGACGGATGCCGCGGCATCCGCTCACTCTCAGTTGTAGGTACCGGGAGCGATGTCGTCCGTCGAGAAGCTGTCGTAGTCGACGTAGGTGAAGTCGGCGTCGCTGTACGCGCCGTCCGACGCGAAGATGCGGTTGGGGTACCGCTCGCTCTTCGCCTCCTCCGTGGCCTCCACCGTGACGTTCCGGTACTTCGACAGACCGGTTCCCGCGGGGATGAGCTTTCCGATGATGACGTTCTCCTTGAGACCGACCAGCGGGTCGCGCTTGCCCTCCATGGCGGCCTGCGTGAGCACGCGGGTCGTCTCCTGGAACGACGCGGCCGACAGCCACGACTCCGTCGCGAGCGACGCCTTCGTGATACCCATCAGCTCAGGACGGCCCGACGCGGGACGCTTGCCCTCCGACACCGACTCGCGGTTGATGTCGATGAAGCGACGCGAGTCGACGAGCTCACCCGGCAGGAGTCCGGTGTCGCCGTGGTCGACCACGGTGACCTTGCGGAGCATCTGACGCACGATGACCTCGATGTGCTTGTCGTGGATCGGCACACCCTGCGAGCGGTACACGCCCTGCACGCCGCCGACGAGGTACTTCTGCACCTCGCGGGCGCCCTGCACGCGCATGATCTCCTTCGGGTCGAGCGTGCCGACCTGCAGCGGCTGACCGACGGTCACGTGCTGGCCGTCCTCGACCAGGAGCGTCGCGCGCTTGAGCACCGGGTAGACATGCGGCTCGTCGCCGCTGTCGGGCGTCAGGATGACCTTCTTCTGCTTCTCGGTCTCCTCGATCGTGATGCGACCGTCGGACTCGGCGATCGGGGACGCGCCCTTGGGGGTACGGGCCTCGAACAGCTCCTGGACACGCGGCAGACCCTGCGTGATGTCCTCGGCCGATGCCGAACCACCGGTGTGGAACGTACGCATCGTCAGCTGGGTGCCGGGCTCACCGATCGACTGGGCCGCGATGATGCCGACGGCCTCTCCGATGTCGACGACCTTGCCGGTCGCGAGCGAACGGCCGTAGCACTTCGCGCAGACACCGACGGCCGAGTCGCAGGTGAGCACCGAGCGCACCTTGATGGCGGTGACGCCCGCCTCGACCAGGCTGTTGATGAGCACGTCGCCCACGTCGGAGCCGGCCGGGGCCAGCACCTCACCCGACTCCGAGACCGCGTCGGCGGCCAGAGTGCGGGCGAACACCGAGTTCTCGACGTTCGGGTCCTTGATGAGGACGCCGTCGGCGCCGACCGAGGCGATCGGCAGCTCGAGACCCTTGGTCGTGCCGCAGTCCTCCTCGCGGATGATGACGTCCTGCGAGACATCCACCAGACGACGGGTCAGGTAACCCGAGTCGGCGGTACGCAGAGCGGTGTCGGCCAGACCCTTACGGGCACCGTGCGTCGCGATGAAGTACTCCGCCACCGACAGACCCTCGCGGTACGAGGAGATGATCGGACGGGCGATGATCTCACCCTTCGGGTTGTTCACCAGACCACGCATACCCGCGATGTTGCGGATCTGCAGCCAGTTACCACGAGCACCCGAGGACACCATGCGGTTGATGGTGTTCTCGTCGGGGAAGTTGGCGCGCATCGCCTTCTGCACCTCGTCGGTGGCCTCGGTCCAGATCTTGATGAGCTCGGCGCGGCGCTCCGCGTCGGTCGTCAGACCCTTGTCGTACTGACCCTGCACCTTCGCGGCCTGCTTCTCGTAGCCGGCGATGATCTCGGCCTTGTTCGGCGGGGTGAGAACGTCGCTCAGCGCCACCGTGACGCCCGAACGGGTCGCCCAGTAGAAGCCGGCGTCCTTGATGCGGTCGAGCGAAGCGGCCACCTCGACGCGCGGGTACTCCTCGGCCAGCTTGTTGACGATCTGCGACAGCTTGCCCTTGTCGGCCTGCTCGCGAACGAACGGGAAGCCCTTGGGGAGGGTGTCGTTGAAGATCGCCTGGCCGAGCGAGGCATCCAGCAGACCGTGGCGCTCGTAGCCCTCGGGCGCCTGGCCCTCGAGGAACGTCAGCCCCGGAACGCGGATGCGCACCTTCGCCTGGATGTCGAGCGTGCCCTCGTCCTTCGCGAGGATCGCCTCGCCGACCGAGCCGAACACGCGACCCTCACCGGCGGCGCCCTCCTTGACCGTGGTCAGGTGGTGCAGGCCGATGATCATGTCCTGCGAGGGCAGGGTCACCGGGCGGCCGTCCGACGGCTTGAGGATGTTGTTCGAGGCGAGCATCAGGATGCGGGCCTCGGCCTGGGCCTCGACCGACAGCGGCAGGTGCACGGCCATCTGGTCACCGTCGAAGTCCGCGTTGAAGGCGGCGCACACGAGCGGGTGGAGCTGGATGGCCTTGCCCTCGACGAGCTGCGGCTCGAACGCCTGGATGCCCAGACGGTGGAGCGTGGGGGCACGGTTCAGCAGCACCGGGCGCTCGCGGATGATCTCCTCGAGCACGTCCCAGACCTCGGGACGCGTGCGCTCGACGGCGCGCTTGGCGGCCTTGATGTTCTGCGAGTGCTGCAGCTCGATGAGGCGCTTGATCACGAACGGCTTGAACAGCTCGAGCGCCATCTGCTTGGGCAGACCGCACTGGTGGAGCTTGAGCTGCGGGCCCACGATGATGACCGAACGGCCCGAGTAGTCCACGCGCTTGCCGAGCAGGTTCTGACGGAAGCGGCCCTGCTTGCCCTTGAGCATGTCGGACAGCGACTTCAGCGCACGGTTGCCCGTGCCCGTGACGGGACGACCACGACGACCGTTGTCGAACAGCGCGTCGACGGCCTCCTGCAGCATCCGCTTCTCGTTGTTCACGATGATCGTGGGCGCACCCAGGTCGATCAGGCGACGGAGACGGTTGTTGCGGTTGATCACGCGACGGTAGAGGTCGTTGAGATCGGATGTCGCGAAGCGGCCACCGTCGAGCTGCACCATCGGACGCAGCTCCGGCGGGATCACCGGCACGACGTCGAGCACCATGGCGGCCGGGCTCATGCCCGTCGACAGGAACGAGTTGACGACCTTCAGGCGCTTGATCGCGCGGATCTTGCGCTGGCCCTTGCCCTCGGCGATCTGCAGGTGCAGGTTGTCGGCCTCGGTCTGCAGGTCAAACTCCTCGAGGCGACGCTTGATCGCCTCGGCGCCCATGTGCGCCTCGAAGTACTGGCCGAAGCGGTCGTAGAGCTCGTTGAAGACCTCGTCCTCGCTCTTGAGCTGGCCGACGGCGAGCGTGCGGAACTCCTCCCACACGCGCTCGAGCTTGGCGATCTGCTCGTCCGCGTTCTTGCGGATCGTCGCCATGTCCTTCTCGGCGGCGTCCTTGACCTTCTTCTTCTGGTCGGCCTTCGCACCCTCGGCCTCGAGCGCGGCGAGCTCCTCCTCCAGCTTCGCGAGACGGGTCGCGATGCGGGAGTCACGACGATCGGCGATCGTCTTCAGCTCGTTGCGGATGTGGCCCTCGTGCGTGGGCAGGTCACGGTGACGAGCGTCGTCGTCGACCGAGATGACCATGTACGCGGCGAAGTAGATGACCTTCTCGAGGTCCTTCGGCGCCATGTCGAGCAGGTGCCCGAGACGCGAGGGAACGCCCTTGAAGTACCAGATGTGCGTGACCGGGGCGGCCAGCTCGATGTGGCCCATGCGCTCACGGCGCACGGAGCTCTTGGTGACCTCCACGCCGCAGCGCTCGCAGACGATGCCCTTGAAGCGCACGCGCTTGTACTTGCCGCAGGCGCACTCCCAGTCGCGGGAGGGGCCGAAGATCTGCTCGCCGAAGAGCCCGTCCTTCTCGGGCTTCAGCGTGCGGTAGTTGATGGTCTCGGGCTTCTTGACCTCACCGAAGGACCAACGACGGATGTCGTCGGCGGTGGCCAGGCCGATGCGAAGCTCATCGAAAGTTGTTGCGTCGAGCACGAATTCTCCTGTGTCGAAATTCAGTTCTTGCCTGGCCGGGTTCAGATCTCGTCGATCGACGAGGTCTCGAACCGGGTGGAGATGTTGATGCCGAGCTCCTCCGCTGCGCGGAAGGCGTCGTCATCCGTGTCGCGGAGGTTCACCGCCGTGCCGTCCGCCGAGAGCACCTCGACGTTCAGGCAGAGCGACTGCATCTCCTTCATGAGCACCTTGAACGACTCCGGGATGCCGGGCTCCTGGATGTTCTCGCCCTTGACGATCGCCTCGTAGACCTTCACGCGGCCGAGGATGTCGTCGGACTTGATGGTCAGGAGCTCCTGCAGCGCGTACGCGGCGCCGTAGGCCTCGAGGGCCCACACCTCCATCTCACCGAAGCGCTGGCCACCGAACTGCGCCTTACCACCCAGCGGCTGCTGCGTGATCATCGAGTAGGGGCCGGTCGAGCGGGCGTGGATCTTGTCGTCGACCAGGTGGTGCAGCTTCAGGATGTACATGTAGCCGACCGAGATGGGCGCCGGGAACGGCTCGCCGGAGCGGCCGTCGAACAGCGTGGTCTTGCCCGAGCGGTCGATGAGGCGGTCGCCGTCGCGCGTCGGGTTCGTCGAGTCGAGCAGACCCGCGATCTCCTCCTCGAACGCACCGTCGAACACGGGGGTCGCGACCTTCGTGTTCGGCGCGGCCTCGAACGCGGCCTTCGGCAGCTGGGCGGCCCACTCCGGGGTGCCCTCGACCTTCCAGCCCTGCTTCGCGATCCACCCGAGGTGGGTCTCGAGCACCTGGCCGAAGTTCATGCGGCCGGGGATGCCGAGCGGGTTCAGGATCACGTCGACCGGGGTGCCGTCGCGGAGGAACGGCATGTCCTCGACCGGGAGGATCTTGGCGATGACGCCCTTGTTGCCGTGGCGGCCCGCGAGCTTGTCGCCCTCGGTGATCTTGCGCTTCTGGGCGATGTAGACGACGACGCGGCGGTTGACGCCCGAGCCGAGCTCGTCGTCGCCCTCCTCGGCGTTGAACTCCTTGACCGCGATGATCGTGCCCTGCTCACCGTGAGGAACCTTGAGCGAGGTGTCGCGCACCTCACGGCTCTTCTCGTTGAAGATGGCGCGCAGCAGGCGCTCCTCGGCGCTCAGCTCGGTCTCGCCCTTCGGCGTGACCTTGCCGACGAGGATGTCGCCGGGACGCACCTCGGCGCCGATGCGGATGATGCCGCGCTCGTCGAGGTCCTTCAGCAGGTCGGGGCTGACGTTGGGGAGGTCACGGGTGATCTCCTCCTTGCCGAGCTTCGTGTCGCGGGCGTCGACCTCGTACTCCTCGATGTGGATCGAGGAGAGGGTGTCGTCCTTCACAAGGTCCTGGCTGAGGATGATGGCGTCCTCGAAGTTGTGGCCCTCCCACGTCATGAACGCGACCAGCAGGTTCTTGCCGAGAGCGAGCTCGCCGTTCTCGGTGGCGGGGCCGTCAGCGATCACCTCGCCGGCCTCGATGCGCTCGCCGGCCGAGACGACCACGCGCTGGTTGTACGACGTGCCCTGGTTCGAGCGGTCGAACTTGCGCAGGAAGTAGTCCTGCGTGCCGCCCTCGTCGAGCTGGATGGTGACGACGTCGGCCGACACCTCGAGCACGACACCCGACTTCTGCGCGGTGACCACGTCACCGGCGTCGATGGCCGCGAAGCCCTCCATGCCGGTGCCGACCACGGGCGACTCGCTGCGCACGAGCGGCACGGCCTGGCGCTGCATGTTCGCACCCATGAGGGCGCGGTTGGCGTCGTCGTGCTCGAGGAACGGGATGAGCGAGGTCGCGACCGACACCATCTGGCGGGGCGAGACATCCATGTAACCGATCTCGTCGGCCGGGAACAGGTCGACCTCGCCGCCGTCGCCACGACGGGCGAGGACGCGGTCCTGCGAGAACGTGCCGTCGGCGTTCAGCGGGGTGCTGGCCGGGGCGACACGGAACTCGTTCTCCTCGCTGGCGGTGAGGTAGTCGATCTGCTCGGTGACGCGACCCGCGACGACCTTGCGGTACGGGGTCTCGATGAAGCCGAACGCGTTGATGCGGCCGAAGGTCGCCATACGGCCGATCAGACCGATGTTCGGGCCTTCCGGCGTCTCGATCGGGCACATGCGGCCGTAGTGCGAGGGGTGCACGTCGCGCACCTCGACGCCTGCGCGCTCACGCGACAGACCGCCAGGGCCGAGCGCCGACAGCGTGCGCTTGTGGGTCAGACCCGCGAGCGGGTTGTTCTGATCCATGAACTGCGACAGCTGCGACGTTCCGAAGAACTCCTTGATCGCGGCGACGACGGGGCGCACGTTGATCAGGGTCTGCGGGGTGATGGCCTCGATGTCCTGCGTGGTCATGCGCTCGCGGACGACACGCTCCATGCGGGACAGACCCGTGCGGACCTGGTTCTGGATCAGCTCGCCGACCGCGCGGATGCGACGGTTGCCGAAGTTGTCGATGTCGTCGACGTCGATGCGGATGTCGGCCGGCTTACCGGCGCGCACACCCTCGAAGGTCTTGTCGCCGCGGTGCAGTGCAACGAGGTACTTGATGGTCGCGACGATGTCGGCGACCGTGAGCACCGAGTCGGTGAGCGGCTTGTCGATGCCGAGCTTCTGGTTCAGCTTGTAGCGGCCGACCTTCGCGAGGTCGTAGCGCTTCGGCGAGAAGTAGAAGTTGTCGAGCAGCGCGCGAGCGGCCTCGGCGGCGACCTGCTCGCCCGGACGCAGCTTGCGGTAGATGTCGCGGAGCGCGTCTTCCTTGGTGAGGATGGTGTCCTTCGAGAGCGTCTCGGCGATCGAGTCGAAGCCGGCGAACTCGGTCAGGATGTCCTCGCTCGTGAGGCCCAGGGCCTTGAGGAAGACGGTAACCGACTGCTTGCGCTTGCGGTCGATGCGCACACCCACCTGGTCGCGCTTGTCGATCTCGAACTCGAGCCAGGCGCCGCGGCTGGGGATGACGCGCGCGGACACGATGTCCTTGTCGCTGGTCTTGTCGGCGACCTTGTCGAAGTAGACGCCCGGCGAGCGGACGAGCTGCGAGACGACGACGCGCTCGGTGCCGTTGATGATGAACGTGCCCTTGTCGGTCTGGAGCGGGAAGTCGCCCATGAAGACCGTCTGCGTCTTGATCTCGCCGGTCTGGTGGTTCATGAACTCGGCCTCGACGTAGAGCGGGGCGGCGTAGGTCTTGCCGCGCTCCTTGCACTCCTCGATGGAGTACTTCTCGGGCTCGAGGTACGGGTTGGTGAAGCTCAGCTGCATCGTCTCGCTGAGGTCTTCGATCGGCGAGATCTCCTCGAAGATTTCGTCGAGGCCGCTGCGCTCGGGCACATCGGTGCGACCGGCGGCCTTGGCCTCGGCGACCCGCGCCTTCCAGGTGGTGTTGCCGACGAGCCAGTCGAAAGACTCGGTCTGCAGCGCCAGCAGGTCGGGGACCGTCAGCGTGTCGTTGATCTTCGCGAACGAGAGGCGCGAAGCCGCGCGTCCGTTCTTGGGGGTGGTGGGGGCGGATGCGTTGGGCGCGGCAGCCAAGGGGTAACCTCCAGAGGCCCGATACGGGGCTCATCGTCCTTGTCGTCAGGTGGAGTGCTCTCTCCCCCGGTCTCGCACCGCACGCCGCTATCTGCGGGGGCACGAGCGCAGCAGCCGACCACCATATGAAGGCAGGGGGAGACAGAGCGCAACTACTGACTATACGTCGTTCTGGGCGACATGTCCAGCACGATTCTTGACGAGTTTCGGTTGCTGCGGTATAACCGCGCGTCGCCCCTCCGCGCGCCTCCCCCTCCCCGCCCGTCCTCCGCGCACCCTCGCACCTCACTCAATGCCGCGCGCCCTCGCAGCCCGCCCCATGC
>NZ_JYIY01000065.1 GCF_000956535.1 Microbacterium ginsengisoli
CAACCGGCTCAAGCAGTGGCGCGGCATCGCGATGCGCTCCGACAAGCTCCTCCGCAGCTACCGAGCCGCCGTCAGCCTCGCCGCGACGCTCATCTGGATCAAATCAGACTTGATCAACACGGCCTAGCTCTGCTCTATTGCGAGCGCATTCCGCCGCTTCACGCGTTCCTGGTTGGGACGAGTTCCAGTACGCGTGATGTCCGCAGGCGCCACCGCAGGAAGGCGAGATTCAGTCGTGTGCGGCCGATGCCGCTCATCGGATCGAATCCGAGCGTGTCGGTGATGATCTCCACTCGATCCGTCATGGTGCTGTGGTGCACGTGGGCGATACGGGCTGCCTCCCGCACGGACCCCGACCGAACCAGCGCATCGATCGTGATCGCGCCCCAGCGGTGCGACGCGATGATCTCGACCGCCATCTGGTCTCCGTCATCGTGGCGGTCGTCAGGGAGGTCGGCGAGCATCTCAGCAAGTCCTCCGAGATCGTCGGCTCGACTATTCTCATTGCTCGAGCCGTCGTGGAGACGGAGCGCGATCATCGCCGTGCGGAACGATCGATCCATCTCTTCGACCTGGGCAATCGATCCGATACCGACAGGCGATGCCGCAGGTGCGGCGTCGATGTCCACGACGGCGGCGTGGACGGGGCCGAACGGCGTCGCGACGACATCCTCCGGTCCGCGTGGGTTTCGCGTCCAGGTCGCGAACAGTGGGGCGACGACGATCCGGTACCGGGCGTTCGTCGCGAGACCGAGCCGGGCCGCAGCATCCCGTCGGTCGGTGGCGGAGGATCCTCGCTCGAGCAACAGGGTCATGTCGCGTGGCGGCACCGCCGACGTGCGCTTTGTGTCGAGCCGGATCAGGAGTGCGAGCGCGAGTCGCTCGAGGATGATGGCATCCAGTTCAGCCGTCTCGTCGGCAGGGTTCTCGATCCAGACCTCGACATCGTCCATGACGGGATGCGCGTGGATGGGAGCTCCGACCGGATCCATAGACCCACCATGGGAATCGACGCGCGTCACCGCCGTTCCCCGTGCCAGGCAGACCGGCCGACCGGCCAGTGCTGCGGCGGCGGACAGCAGTCCGTGGACGCCGACGTCTCCGGCGATGAGTTCGTCGAAGCAGGCGATGACCCGCAGGCTCTGCGACGCGGCAGGATCGAGAGCTGTCAGGCGGCCAAGCAACTCCTGCACGATGAGACTCCTTCGTCCGTGAGTCGATTATCGCCCGGTTGGGTCAGTCCACCAACATCCGACGGAGCCACGCGCGTCGAGCGGCGATCATGCGTCGTGAGATGCCGGCGTGCGGAGCGAAGATGTCGCACGCGTGAAAGGCGCCGGGCCAGACGTGCAGCTCTGCCTCGCCGCCCGCTGCCCAGATTCCGCGCGCGTAGTCGACCGCCTCGTCGCGAAAGATCTCCGCTGCGCCGACGTCGATGAATGCCGGGGGGAGCCCGCCCAGATCGTCCGATCGGGCAGGCGCGGCGTAGGTCGGGACGGGACGGATGCTCCTGAGCAGGGCGGCCCAGCCCGTCTCGTTGCTGACGCGATCCCACACCCCGATCCCGTCGAAGATCGCTGTCGACGGTGTCGGCCTGTCATCGAGCATCGGGTAGTCGAGCAGCTGCCCGCGGATCCTCGGGCCGTTTCGGTCGCGAGCGGCGAGCGTGACGGCCGCGGCGAGCCCGCCTCCGGCGCTTGCTCCTCCCACGACGATCCGGTCCGGCCGGATCCCGAGGTCGTCGGCGTGGTCGGCCATCCAGACGAGTCCCGCGTAGCAGTCGTTGAACGGCGCGGGATGCGGGTGCTCGGGCGCCAGACGGTACTCGATGGTGAGCACTCGGACACCCAGATCCTCAACCCAATCGAGTGCATCGTCGATGCCGCTGAACCGGTCGCCGAACATCATGCCGCCTGAATGGAGCAGATACACTGCGCCGCAGGGCCCTGATGCGTGCGTCGGCGAGATTATCGAGGCGTCTATACCGCCATCCGGGCCGGGGATGAGGAGATCGACGATCTCGATCTCCCGCCCTGAGAGCAGGTCTGCTCGGGGCGCTGAGGCGTACGACTGACGCATGAACGGGATCAGCTCCGGCGTGATGGTCGGCGGGAAGACCCCGCCGACCACCGCCAGAGCAGCTCTGAGCTCGGGATCGAACACGCGGCGTGGATCGGACATGACATTCATTCGTACCAGCCGATCGTGCCCGCGACGGGTCAGACTTCGACGAACGCGTTATATGCCGCGGTCTCGAACTCGACGAAGTCGGTGAACGAAGGACCGTCTGCGAACGGGAGGATCTGCGTTGCCCAGTAGCCGCCGAAGCCGTTGTCGCGGTCGATCCAGTAGAAGAGATTGGCCAGACCCGCCCATCCGATGGCGCCGGACGGTCGGCCCGTCGGCCATGGGTCCTCGGTGTACTGGAACGTGTAGGACCAGGTTTTCTTGAGGCCGGGGAAGAACTCGGCGTCGTTGGAGAGCCATCCGATGACGCCGGGAAGCATCGTCACTTGCAGGTTGGCCGGCAGCTGGTTGGTGAATCCGAGATCGACCGATGCCGGAGACAGTACCTGCTCGCCCGATGCGCTGCGGCCCTCGTTGAGCCACATGCGGATGAACCTCAGATAGTCGGGCACCGTTGAGAACAGGCCGTGTCCACCGAAGTCGACCTCCGGGGTGACGGGAGCGGCGAAGTCGCTCGGCGTCAGGGTCCCGTCTGCTTCGCGTTGGTGGTGCCGGACTTGTCGCGCCCGCATGTCCCCCGTGGGGGAGAACGCGGAGTCGTTCATCCCGAGCGGGGCGAAGATCCGCTCCTGGAAGACCTCTCCGAGTCGCTTGCCGGTGATCCCCTCGACGACCTGCCCTGCCCAGTCGATGTTGCTGCCGTACTCCCACTTGGTTCCCGGATCGAACAGCAGCGGCGTTCGGAGTGCCGCTCGGGTGGCGGTCGCGACGCTGGGCTGGCCGTGCTCCTCGGCGAGCCGGTTGTACGTCTCGTTGAAGAAGTCGTAACCGAAGCCCGCGGTGTGGGTCAGCAGGTGGTGGGTAGTGATGTCACTGGCCGGTGCCCGCAGGATCGGCTGGCCCGCGGCGTCGAAGCCCTCGATGACCTGCAGCTCGCCGATGGCCGGGGCGTACTCCTTCGCGGGGGCGTCCAGGTCGAGGTCGCCCGACTCGACGAGCTGCAGGCACGCGGTTCCGGTGATGGCCTTCGTCGTCGACCAGATGTTGAAGACCGTGTCGGTGGTCATCGCGATGTCGGTCGAGAGATCACGAACACCGGATGCACCGAGGTAGATGTCTGAGTTGCGATCGGTGACGCCGGCGACGACTCCCGGAACCCTCCCCTCGCCGGAGACCGGTCCCTGTGAAGCATTCTGCACGACGGCGTCGACGGCGGCAGCAAGGCTCTCGCTCATGAGATTCCCTTCGTAGATGTTTCCACCTCGACCTCGTCGTTGAGGTGGAAACTGTAGATTCGCACGGGCGTCGCGACTCCCGGTACCGACAACGCGTCGCCGATTCCCGTCCAGCTACCGACAGTTGGCGGGGCGCCGCAGTGCGGCCCACTACCGGAGTGCTCTTGCCACGGTGTGCGGGCTGAAGCCTGTGACGCATGCGATGCTGTTGATTGACTGACCTGCCTCGCGCGCTCCCCGCGCGCGAGCGATGTCGTCGTCGCTCATCCGCCGGATGGTGAAGAAGCCTGCGTCCGTGAGGTACTTGCCCGCGGTCTGGCGTGTGATGCCGACAGCTTTCGCCGCGGTGGTGACGCTGCCAGTGTCGCGGTAGTGCGCAATGAGCGCCTCGATCTCGTCCGGCCGAAGCTGCCGGGCGCGCTTCACCGCTGGCGCGCTGGCGCTCCTGCGCTCGAAGCCCGCGCCTTCCCGACCAGGCTATGTACCGGGGGAGCGCCGCCTGGTTGTATCGAGTAAACATGCAGTAGGTCCACCACACGCGAAGGGCTCCCGACCATCGGGAGCCCTTCTTCGTTCCGTGGATCAGGCGGCCGACCATCCGCCGTCGCTCGCGAGAACGACGCCGTTGACGTTCACACCGTCGTCGCTCAGCAGGAAGGTGATGGATGCCGCGAGCGCCTCGGCCTCCACGGCGCCCGGGATGAGCACCATCGCGGACTGCACACGTTCGGCGCCCAGAGGCGAGGCGAACGAGGCCTCGATGTTCGTGATCGTGGCGCCCGGTGCGACGGCGTTGACACGCAGGCCGCTCGGCCCGTACATGAACGCGCTCGACTTCGTGAGCCCCACCACTGCATGCTTCGAGGCGGTGTAGGCGGCGCCTGCGGCCGAGCCGCGGAGCGCGGCCTCGGAGGCGGTGTTCACGATCGCTCCCGATCCGCGCGCGACCATGCCGGGGATCACGGCACGCATGAGCTTCATCGTGCCCGTGACGTTGATCGCCATGACACGGTTCCACACCGCGTCGGTGAGCTCGCCCACGGGCGTCATGTCGTCCATGATGCCGGCGATGTTGGCGAGGCCGTCGACCGTGTTGCCCGCGGCGGCGATGATCGCGTCGACGCCCGCATCGTCGGTGATGTCGGCGACGATGGTCGTGACTGCGGCATCCGCATGTTCGCCGGCGAACTCCTCGAGACGCGGGGCGCTCACGTCGACGGCGATCACGTGGCCGCCCTCGCGCGCGATGCGCGAGGCGGTGGCGCGTCCGATGCCCGAGCCTGCACCGGTGACGATCACCGTCTTGCCGGCGAAGCGGCCTGCGTCGATCCGTTCGGTCCATGGTTCGACAGCGGGGACGGATGCCGCGGGCGGCGCGTCGGTGTCGATCGGTGCGGGTGCGCCCGCGGGCACTTCTCCCGATGCTGCGCGCCGCACGAGGTCATCCAGCATCTCCTGCGTGAACATTCCGCGGCTGAGCGGCACCAGGCGCTTGATGGCGAGCCGACGGACGGGCTTGAACACGTCGGGAGTCTGCCCGTTCTGAGCGAGCATCTCGGTGAGGATCGCGTTGCCCGCCGGGTCGGCGAGCCAGTCGGCAATGGAGGAGTTTGCGGTGAGCGTCGAGCCGGACATGGGGTCCCCTTTCTACCGGACAACTGTGTCCGGTATTAGGTTATGCCCATGTCGTCCTCCGCGAAAGATGCTGCTCGCCCCAATCGGGGACGCGCGGCCGGCCCGGCGAATCGAGCGGCACTTCTGGCTGCCGCGCGCGAGGTCTTCGGGGAGCAGGGACTCTCCGCGCCGCTGTCGGCGGTGGCCCGCCGGGCAGGGGTCGGCCAAGGCAGCCTCTATCGGCACTTCCCGACCCGCACGGCGCTCGCGGCTGCCGTGTTCGACGAGAACCTCGATGAGGTGGAGCAGTTCGTCGCGGCATCCGGCACCGGACTCACCGCCTTGTTCGACGTGGTCTGCGCTCAGGCCGTCGTCTCGACCGCGATGATCGACCTCGTCGAGGCAGACCGGCACGATCCCGACGTCGAGCGCCTCGGCGCGCGGTTCGCCGCGATCGTCGGACGCCTGGTGCTCACGGAGCGCGAGACGGGCGCACTCGCATCGCATGTCGACGTCGACGACGTGCTGCTGGCCGTCGGGATGATCGCGACGGTGCTGGCCCGCTCCGACGAGGACGAACGCGCGGCCCTCGCGACCCGCGGTCGGGCCATCTTCGCGCGGGCGTTCAGGCCCGCGGCGTCGTCAGACGCTCGATGAGCACCGGCGCCAGTGCACGGTCGGTGTCGAGCACGATGCGCGTCGTCACGCCCGGGTGGTCGATGTAGCCCGTACGCGGCGCCCGCAGGTCGGCGATCGTCTGACCGCGCCCGGGACCATGGCCGGCATCGACCACCAGAGGAACGGCGGGTGCCACGGTGGGCGTCACGAGACCGATGGCGATCGCCGCCGCGAGGGGGTCGTGCAGCGCGCAGCTGCGCGTGCCGTAGAGGCCGACGTAGAAGTCGAAGTACAGGTCGAGGATGTCGCCGATCGCCCGTGCGAGAGGCAGCCCCGAGGCCAACAGCGCCGCCCGATCGTCCTCATCGAGACGGTGCTCGAGAGTCACGTCGAGCGGAACCAGGGTGAGCGGCCAGGATGCCTCGGCCACCTCGGCCGCGGCCTCGGCATCGTTGTAGATGTTCGCCTCCGCGACGGCGGTGATGTTTCCCGGAACGAGCGCCGCGCCCCCCATCGTGACGACGGAGGCGACGCGTTCGGGCAACGTCGGATCCGCACGCAGCGCCAGCGCGAGATTGGTGAGGGGACCCACCGTGACGACGACGAGCTCACCGGAGTGCGCGTGAGAAAGGTCGAGGAGGAGCTGCACGGCCGTGCGCGGGTCGGGCTCGATCGGGGACGTCGGCAGCACGACGTCTCCGACACCGTTGTGCCCGTGGATGTGAGGGACGCCGCCATCGTGCGCGTGGGAGAGATGGTCGTGGGCGCCTACGGCGACCGGCACGTCGTCGCGCGCCGCCAGAGCGAGCAGGTCGAGCGTGTTGCGGGCCGCCTGCGTCGAATCGACGTTGCCGCTGACCGTGCCGATGCCGACCAGCGCGATCTCCGGCGATGCCAGCAGCAACGCGAGCGCCACGCTGTCGTCGACGCCCGTATCGCAGTCGAAGTAGACCGGGCGGGGACGTGCAGACGACATGGTTCTCCGTTCGGACCACGCGCACGCGTAGCCTGGAGCGATGCTAGACGCCGCAGATGTCGCCCGGATCACACACCAGACGCGGTTGCTGGTGATCGGCAGCATCAACATCGACATCGTCGCCGATGTGGAACGTCTGCCTGCGGCGGGGGAGACGGTCGGAGGCGGGCGCCTGCGTCGATCGCCGGGCGGAAAGGGAGCCAATCAGGCCGCGGCGGCCGCGCGCCTCGGAGCCGCCACCGTGATGATCGGTGCGGTGGGCGACGACGCCGACGGGCGCGAGATGCGCGAGGCGCTGCGACAGGCCGGGGTGGATGTGTCCGCCGTCGGCACGAGTGTCGAGCCGACCGGCACGGCGCTGATCGCCGTCGACGCTGCGGGTGAGAACCAGATCGTCGTGTGCGCCGGGGCGAACGAGACGCTGACCGTGACGGACGAGGCGGTGGTGGCGGCATCCGTGATTCTCACCCAGCTGGAAATCCCTCTCGCCGTGATCGACCGGCTCGCATCCGAGGCAACCGGCTACCTCGCGATCAACGCTGCTCCCGCGCGCGCACTCAGCGGAGCCGCGATCGCGCGTGCGGACCTGGTGATCGTCAACGACAGCGAGTACGCGGCACTGCCCGCTCTGGCCACCGCACAGCGCGTCGTCGTGACGCACGGCGCCGGCGGTGCGTCATTGCTGGAGCGCGGAACCGAGATCGCGCGCGTGCCCGCCGAGCGCGTCACACCCGTCGACACCGTCGGCGCGGGAGACGCCTTCTGCGCCGCGGTGACGATCGCGCTCGCGGGCGGACTCGACGCGCACGTGGCGCTGACGCTCGCGTGCGCTGTCGGCGCGGACGCCGTGCGCGTGCGCGGAGCTCGCCCCGAGTTCGCACGCCTGGAGTCCTACGCCGAGCGGGTGAGCGCCGCGGTGTAGTCCGCGTGCACCGCCAGGAGCGCGCCGCGAATCTCGTCCGCCCGTGCGGTGAAGGCGCGCTGGGCGCTCACATACGCCGCCTTGCCGTCGGGCGTCTCGATGCGCACGGGCTCGTACCCCCAGTCGCCGAGGTCGTACGGCGAGGCGCGCATGTCGAGTTCGCGGATGTCGCGGGCGAGCTCGAACGCATCTAGCAGCACCTCACCCGGCACGAGCGGACCGAGCTTGATCGCCCACTTGTAGAGGTCCATGTTGACGTGCAGGCACCCCGGCTGGTCGAAATCGCGCTGCATCTCCCGCGTCGGCCGGTGAGCGTTACGGGGCAGTGCCGCGGGTGTGAAGAAGCGCACCGCGTCGACGTGCGAGCACTGCAGAACGGATGCCTCCACCACGGCGTCGGTGCCGGCGGACCCCAGCCGCAGCGGTACCTCATGACGCGTCTCGGGCGCTCGGTAGACCATCGCCCATTCGTGGAGGCCGAAGCAACCGTACATGCCGCGACGGGAGTGCACGGCCGTGAGCAGATCACCGACTCGTGCGATCAGGTCACCGTGGGACTCGGCGAGAGCAACGGCGTGCACAGCGCTGACCCCGTCGTCCGTGCGGTAGTGACGCCACTGCGCGCGAACGCCGTCGGGATCCGCGAGTGCGACGCCGATGCCGGGGTGCCAGCGGCGCAGCACCGCAGGCTTGTAGCCGTAGTAGGTGAAGAGGAAGTCCTCGACGGGATGCTTCTCGCCGCGCGCCTTGCGCGCGCGATGCGCGGACGTCAGAGCGTCGGCACGGGCGGCATGAGCCGACTCGAGCGCATGCCAGACGGGCGGGGCCAGTGGCGCGGCATCCGTCTGAAGGGTCACCGCACGAGGATACGTCAGGGACCGACCGGCAGGATGTTCGCGGGCGAGTCGTTGCGCACGTTGCCGACCTGCGACGCAACCGGCCAGTCGGCAAGCGACTCGGCCACGTCGGGCGCCGCATCGATGGCGGCGTCGAGCACGTCTCCGACGTTGTCGAGGTCGGTGTCCAGCCAGGCGTCGGCGAAGTCCGCATCGACGAACAGGGGCATCCGCTCGTGGACGGAGCCGAGCCGGCCGACCGCCGACCGGGTGAGGATCGTGAAGCTCAGCAGCCACAGCGAGGGATCGTCGTCGGCCTTCGACGGGTCCTTCCACCACTCGTAGAGTCCCGCGAAGAACAGAGGGGCGTCATCGGCGGGATGGATGTAGTGGGGCACCTTGCCATCGGGCGTCTGCTGCCACTCGAAATACCCCGTCGCCGGCACGATGGCCCGACGCTTCACCAGCGCCGCTCGGAACATCGGCTTGTCCTCGACCTCTTCGCTGCGAGCGTTGAAGGCGCGCGTGCCGATGGACGGGTCCTTGGCCCAGGCGGGAACGAGACCCCACCGCGCGGCTTCGACGCGGCGGGTCGGGGGATCGGTCTTCGCCGAGTCGAGCACGATCGCCGCCCTCATCGTCGGTGCGACGTTGTACGAGGGCTGGGGCAGATCGTCCGCGATCGTGTCGACCCGCAGCACGCCGACGAGCTCGGATCCGACGTTCGCGACCACGAATCTTCCGCACATGGCCCTGAGCCTAGGCCCGGGGTACGACGTCAGCGTCCCGACACGAGTCCGACGCCGGCGAGCTTCTTCATGAGCGCTGCGCCGTCGTCTCCGGTGACCCACGGCACGGATGCCGCGGAGTGGTCGTCAACCGCGGTCCGACCGCCCGCGAGCACGGCTTCCGCCGGTGTGAGGCGTCGGATGGCGACACCGGCGACGTTGTCGGGATGTGCGATCGTGAACGCCGTGTAGAGCGCGTCATCGTGCTGTCCGTCGTCGCCGACGAGCAGCCAGCGCACGTGTGGGAACTCGCGGGCGAGCCGTTCGAGGTTCTCCTGCTTGTGGAGTCGACCGCTGCGGAACAGCCGGTCGTGGGTGGGTCCCCAGTCGGTGAGCAGCATGGCGCCTGCGGGGAACAGATGACGCCGCAGGAACCGGCGAAGAGTGGGGGCGACGTTCCACGCGCCCGTCGAGAGGTAGATGACCGGAGCGCCGGGGTGCTGGGTCGCAAGTCGTTCGAGCAGCACCGCCATGCCCGGCACGGGTTGGCGGGCGTGCTCGTTCACGACGAACGAGTTCCATGCGGCGAGCAGCGGACGGGGGAGCGCGGTGACCATCACCGTGTCGTCGACGTCCGAGACCACGCCGAAGGTGACCTCCGCCCCGACGATGAAGGTGCGCATCGTGATCGGCTCGCCGCCTTCGACCGAGACGGAGAACTCCTGCCACCCGGGTTCGAGCCGGGCCGGAACCACGACGTCGACCACGCCGCCTGCGTCGGCGGTCACCTCATGCGCCGCCCCGTCGATGAGGACCTCGACCCGGGCATGGGCGATGGGCACCGCAGCGAAGCTGCGCCACCCGCGCACGCCGGTGTACGACGCCCGCGACGCACGAGATGCCGGCGGCACGATCATGACGCGGCCGAGCACACGTACCCAGTCCGCGCCCCCGTAGCCCGGGAACGCGGCGACGACAGGCGTCAGGCCGCGGCGGCGGGCGCGGCGCTCACGCCAGGCGTGGAATCGACGCTCCAGTCGGGCGAGCCAGAGCACCTTCGCGGGCCGGGGGGAATCGGTCGAGCGGGAGGGCACCCGTTCAGTCTGTCACGTCGGATGCCGCGCCCGTGGGCTCCCCGTCGGTCGCGAGGTGCTTGCGCTCGGCCCGTTCGATGACCTTCTTGACGACATACACGAGCACGACGAACACGACGATGATGCCGACGAACACGTAGCCAGCGAAATGGATCTCGCCCGAGAGATCGCGGTACGTGCCCGACGCGAGGGCGGAGACTGTCACGTAGAGCGCCGCCCAGATGACGCACGCCGGCGTCGTCCATGCCAGGAAGCGCCGATACGAATACCCCGACATGCCGACGGTGAGCGGCACGAGCGAGTGCAGCACTGGCAAGAACCGCGACAGGAAGATGGCGATGCCGCCGCGGCGCTGCAGATAGTTCTCCGCCCGCAGCCAGTTGTGCTCGCCGATGCGACGGCCGAGGCGCGACATCCGGATCTTCGGCCCCAGGAACTTGCCGAGCGCATACCCGATCGACTCGCCGATGAGCGCCCCCACGACGGCGGCGGTCGCGATCGCGACGCCCTGCAGCGGGGTGGTGACGGCGGTCGCGGCGACGATCACGACGGTGTCGCCGGGAACGATGAGGCCGATGAGGATGCTGGTCTCGCACATCATCGCGAAGCCCACGATGAGCACGCGCACGAGCGGATCCACCGACTGCACGGCGTCGAGCAGCCACGTCAGAACCTGATCCACGATGCGAGCGTAGGGGCGGATGCCGCATCTAACCTGAGTGGATGGGCGTCGTGTCGCAACCGGATGCCGCGGCTCCGACGGCCGCGCGCCTGTTCGCTGCGCTGCGACACGAGCCGCACCTGTTCTGGATCGACGCCGGCACCGGACCGGACGGCGTCGACTGGGTCGGGATCGGCTCGCCGGTCTCGCCGGAGGAACCCCGACAGGTCGTGGTCGGCGGGCGCTCCGCCGGCGAGGCATCCCCCGACTGGGTCGGCTGGTGGGGGTACGACGACGCTGCACGGCGAGCGGGGGCCGACGTGCCCGCCGGCGGCCTGCCCGACGGGTGGCTGCGCGTTGAGGCGGTCGCGCGCATCGACCGCCGCACCGGCTACGTATCGCTCTCGGGACCGGCCGCCGATCGCCTGCGGGTGCCCCTCGCGAAAGCCCACCCTCCCGTCGCCCCGCCGCTCGGGCCGGCACACTCGCGCGACAGCCCCGACCTCTACGCCACGCTCGTCGAGCGATGCCGGGAGCACATCCGCCGCGGCGACGCGTATCAGCTCTGCCTGACGACCTCGATGAACGTCGATGCCGCCGTCGACCCGGTCGACGCGTACCTGCGCCTGCGCCGGCTCACGGGCGCGCGACGCGGGCTGTTCGTGCGCGTCGGAGGTGTGGCCCTCGCCGGCGGCAGCCCCGAGACGTTCCTGGAGATCGGGGGAGGAGTCGTGCGCACCAGTCCCATCAAGGGCACGCGGCGCCGCGCCGACGATGACGAGACGGATGCCGCTCTCGTCGCCGAGCTGCGCGAGAGCCCGAAGGAGCGGGCCGAGAACGTGATGATCGTTGACCTCATGCGCAACGACCTCGCCGTCATCTGCGACCCCGCGACCGTCACCGTCGAGAGCCTGCTGCACCTCGAGTCCACACCCACCGTGCACCAGCTCGTCTCGACCGTCGCGGGGCGACTCCACCCCGGCACCACGCTCGACGAGGTGCTGCGGGCCACGCTGCCGGCAGGCTCGATGAGCGGGGCGCCGAAGCTCGCGGCGATCGAGATCCTCGGGCGGCTGGAGGTCGAGCCGCGGGGCGCCTACGCCGGGTGCGCAGGGTGGGTGGCGGCATCCGGCACGGCGACCCTCGGCATGACCATCCGAAGCCTCCTCATCGAGCGCGACCGGGTGACGGTCGGCGCCGGCGGGGGCATCACCTGGGGCTCGACCGCCGCGGACGAGGTCGCCGAGGTCGCGCTCAAGGCGCGCGCGCCGCTCGCCGCGATCGGCGCGACGCTGCCACCGGACTGGGCCGAGCGCGGTCCGGTAGCCTGAAGGTTGCGCTTCGGCGCGCCCCGCAGCATCCATCGGATAGGTATCTCTGTGTCGACGAACGCCCCCACCACCTCAGCCGCACCGTCTCCGTCGGACGACGTGCACGCCATCCAGGCGAAGTGGCAGGAACGCTGGGCGACCGCGGACCCGTTCCGCGCCGGCGACGCCGCCGATACCCGCCCCCGCAAGTACGTGCTCGCGATGTTCCCGTACCCGTCGGGCGATCTGCACATGGGCCACGCCGAAAACTACCTCTACAGCGACATCGTCGCCCGCTACTGGCGGCACCGCGGGTACAACGTGCTGCACCCGATCGGGTGGGACTCCTTCGGACTGCCGGCCGAGAACGCAGCCATCAAGCGCGGCGCGAACCCCGTGACGTGGACGTACGACAACATCGCGCAGCAGCGCACGAGCCTCAAGGCCTACGGCGTCTCGTTCGACTGGTCGCGTGTGCTGCACACGAGCGACCCCGACTACTACCAGTGGAACCAGTGGCTGTTCCAGCGCCTCTACGAGAAGGGCCTGGCGTACCGCAAGGATGCGCTGGTCAACTGGGACCCGGTCGATCAGACGGTGCTCGCCAACGAGCAGGTGCTGGCGGACGGCACGAGCGAGCGCAGCGGCGCGCTGGTGGAGAAGAAGAAGCTCACGCAGTGGTTCTTCCGCATCACCGACTACGCCGACCGCCTTCTCGACGACCTGAACCAGCTCGAGGGCTTCTGGCCGCAGAAGGTCATCCAGATGCAGCGCAACTGGATCGGACGCTCGGTCGGCGCCGACATCGACTTCGAGATCGAAGGCCGCGCCGACAAGGTGACGGTCTTCTCGACCCGCCCCGACACGCTGCACGGCGCGACCTTCATGGTGATCGCCCCCGACTCCGACCTCGCGGCGGAGCTGGCGGCCGGCTCCTCGGCCGAGGTGCGGCTGCGCTTCCAGGACTACCTGGCGAGCGTCCGCATGACGAGCGAGGTCGACCGTCAGAACACCGATCGGCCGAAGACCGGCGTGTTCCTCGACCGCTTTGCGATCAACCCGATCAACGGCGAGCGTCTGCCGATCTGGGCGGCCGACTACGTGCTGGCCGACTACGGCCACGGCGCGGTCATGGCCGTTCCCGCGCACGACCAGCGCGACCTCGACTTCGCGCGCGCGTTCGACCTCCCCGTGCGCGTCGTGGTCGACACGACGGCGCCCGTCACCGGGGCGATCCCGGTGATCGAGACGGGTGCCGCGGGCACGCCGCTCGACCTCGGCGCCGACGAGGCATCCCTTGCCGATCTCGACCCCGCCACCACGGGCATCGCGCTCACGGGCGAGGGCCGCATGGTCAACTCGGGACCCCTCGACGGGCTCAGCAAGCGCAACGCCATCACGCGCGCGATCGAGCTGCTCGAGGCGGCCGGCACCGGCCGCGCGTCCCGCACGTATCGCCTGCGCGACTGGCTGATCTCCCGGCAGCGCTACTGGGGCACGCCCATCCCGATGCTGCACACCGACGACGGGCGCATCGTGCCGGTGCCCGGCGACCAGCTGCCGGTGACGCTGCCCGCCTCGGAAGGCCTCGACCTGAAGCCGAAGGGCTCGTCGCCCCTCGGCGCCGCGACGTCGTGGGTCGAGAGCGTCGACCCCGAGACGGGGGAGCGGGCGCTGCGCGACCCGGACACGATGGACACGTTCGTCGACAGCTCGTGGTACTTCCTGCGCTTCCTCTCGCCCGGCGACGCCACGCAGGCGTTCGACCCGGCCGCGGCGCGCGCCTGGGCGCCGGTCGACTTCTACATCGGCGGAGTCGAGCACGCCATCCTGCACCTGCTCTACGCGCGCTTCGTCACGAAGGCGCTCTATGACATGGGTCTCGTCGACTTCACCGAGCCGTTCTCGAGCCTGATCAACCAGGGCATGGTCATCCTCGACGGGTCGAAGATGTCCAAGAGCAAGGGCAACCTCGTGCTCTTCCAGGACGAGCTCGACGCGCACGGCGCCGACGCGCTGCGCGTGGCCCTCGCCTTCGCCGGCCCGGTGGAGGACGACAAGGACTGGAAGGACGTCTCGACGGTCGGGGCGGCGAAGTTCCTCGCGCGGGCGTTGCGCATCGCCGGTGAGGTCACGAGCGACCCCGAGGTGGTCTGGGCCGACGGGGATGCCGCGCTCCGCCGCGTCACCCACAAGCTGTGGTCCGATGTGCCGACCCTCGTCGAGCAGACCAAGTTCAACGTCGTGGTCGCGCGCCTCATGGAGCTCGTCAACGCGATCCGCAAGACGATCGACGGGGGAGCCGGAGCGGGCGACGCCGCCGTGCGCGAGGCGATCGAGGCTGTGGCGCTCGTGCTCGACCTGTTCGCCCCGCACACCGCGGAGGAGATGTGGGAGCAGCTCGGCTACGAGCCCTTCGTGGGGCTCGCGGGATGGCGCCAGGCCGACCCGACGCTGCTCATCGAGGACGCCGTGACGGCTGTCGTGCAGATCGACGGCAAGGTGCGGGCCACCCTCGAGGTGCCGGCGCGCATCGGCGCGGAGGAGCTCGAGAAGCTCGCCCGTGCCGACGAGCGGGTCGTGCGCGCCCTCGGCGACAAGCAGATCGTGCGCGCGATCGTGCGCGCCCCGAAGGTCGTCAGCCTCAGCACGCGCTGAGCCCTCCACAGCGACGCCGGGGCACCGGTCGTCCACCCGGCATCGCGGTGGCGCCCGGGCCGCGAGACCGGCGCGCCTAGCGTCGGGGTGTGCGCGGCTCCGATGACCTCCCCACTGTGCGCCCGGGTGTGCGGGTGGGCGTCGGGGCGGCCGTGGTCGTCGTGCTCATCGCCCTCGGGGTGACCGTCGTCATCGGCATGGTGCGATCCGGCGGGTCGACAGAGGTGATGGATGCCGCGGCATCCACCTCGCCCTCTGCCGCGCCGTTCGGACAGGTCTACGTGCATGTCGCGGGGGCCGTGGCGACGCCCGGGATGTACCGGCTCGAGAGCGGCGCGCGCCTCGCCGACGCGATCGCCGCGGCGGGCGGGTTCACCGCCGATGCCGACCGGGCGGCCGTGAACCTCGCGCGCACCGTTTCCGACGGCGAGCAACTCGTCGTGCCGGTCGCCGGCACATCTCCGCAGGGCGGCACAGCGCCGGCGGCCGGCGACGGACTCGTGAACCTGAACACGGCGGATGCCGCGGCGCTCGACACCCTTCCAGGTGTCGGGCCGGCCACCGCCGCGCGCATCCTCGCCTGGCGCGAGGAGCACGGCCGATTCGGCAGCGTCGATGACCTGCTGAGCGTGTCGGGGATCGGCGAGAAGACGCTCGACGAGCTGCGCGACAAGGTCACGGTGTGAGGTGGGTGCCTATCGCCTCGTTCCGGTCGCCGGTCTCACCTGGGCGGCCGCGGGCATCGCGCTGTTCGGAGGCGCGTCGATCGTTGCGGCGATTGGTGCAGCGGTTGCTCTCGGAGCCATCGTCACGCTGTGCTGTGCGCGCCGAGCCAGCGGTCGTGCGCGCGCGGCGCTGGTGGTCGCGGTGCTCGCGGCGTGCGGTGCGGGGGCCGCGGCATCCGCTGTCGTGTTCTCGATACCCGCGCGCGAGCAGGTACGTGACGCCCTGATCGATTCCCGCGCCGAGTCGGTGTCGGTGCGTGTCGTCGGCAAGGTCGAACCGCGCGCGCAGGGGTCTGCGTTCGACGCGCAGGTGGTGTCCGTCGACTCCCAATCCGGCGTGCGCCCCGGAAGTGCCGTTCCCGTCGTCGTGCTCGCGCGAGGCGGTGTCAGCGCAGGCACCGAAGTGGGCGCGGTCGTGCGCGTCGAGGCATCGGCGTTCGCGACCGACGCCGGCGATCGCGCCGTCGCCGTGCTCACGGCGGACGCGCCGCCCGACATCGAGCAGCCGGCCGCCGGCGTGCTCGCGGGGGTGGCCACGTTGCGCCGCGCGCTCGCCCACGCCACCGTCGGCCTGCCCGGCCCGGCTGCGGGCCTCATCCCCGGGCTCGCGATCGGCGACACCGCACTCGTCGACGACACGCTCGATGCGCAGATGAAGACCGCCTCCTTGACTCACCTCACCGCCGTGAGCGGGGCGAACTGCGCGATCGTCGTCGCGCTCGGCTTCGCCGCGGCCGCCGCGCTCGGCGCGCGCAGACGCATGCGCGTCGCTGTCGGCCTCACTCTGCTCGTCGGGTTCATCACGCTCACGACGCCCGAACCCAGCGTCGTGCGCGCCGGGGCGATGGCGGCGATCGCCATGATCGCCGTGCTGACAGGGCGCACCGCCACCGGCATCGGCGTCTGGTCGCTCGCGCTCACCGTGCTGCTCGTGCTCGACCCGTGGCTCGCCACTTCGATCGGCTTCGCTCTGTCTGCCGCGGCGACGGCGGCGCTGCTCGTGCTGGCGCGGCCCCTCGCCGCCGGGCTCGGCCGCGTGATGCCCCGTGCGCTGGCACTCGGCATCGCGGTGCCGCTGTCCGCCCAGCTCGTCTGTGCGCCGCTCATCGTCGTGCTCACCCCGACGGTGCCGATCTACGGCGTCGTCGCCAACCTCATCGCTGCCCCGGCGGCGCCCGTCGCGACGATCGTCGGGCTCGTCGCCACGCTCGCCGCGCCCCTCCCGGTGCTGCAGCAGGGACTGGTCGCCGTGGCGTGGCTGCCGGCCGCGTGGATCGCCGAGACCGCCCGCCTCTTCGCCGCATTGCCGTTTGCGACCGCGCCGTGGCCGGGCGGCCCCCTCGGCATCGTCGCGCTCGCCCTCGTGGGCGCCGCCACGCTCGGACTGCTCGCGCCGCTCCCACGCCGGCGACTGCGCACCGTCACGCGCGCGGCATCCGTTCTCGTCGTCTCGGTGACGGCGGGCACCACGATCGCCGCGACGGTGCTTCTCCCCGTGGTCTCACGAGGCACGATGCCACCGGACTGGAGCATCGCCATGTGCGACATCGGCCAGGGCGACGCGGTGTTGGTGCGCTCCGCGAGCGAGGTGGCGCTGATCGACACCGGAGACGATCCCGAGCTGTTGAGCGGATGCCTCGACCGCGCCGGGATCGACCGCATCGACCTGCTCGTGCTCACCCACTTCGACCGCGATCACGTGGGTGCCGCGCACGCAGTGAACGGACGTGTCGACACCGTGATGCACGGTCCGACGACCGAACGTCGCGAGACGGACATCGTCCGCGCGCTCGGCGCCGTCCGCACCGTCGTCGCCCACGCGGGGATGAGCGGAATGCTCGGCGATGCGCGCTGGCGCGTGCTGTGGCCCACGGCGACGGCGGGGGAGTTCGCCGAAGGCAACGACGGCAGCGTGGTCGTCGAGATCGGCGGGGGTGCGGTCCCGCCCGCGATCTTCCTCGGTGACCTCGGCGCGACGGCGCAGCGGGCGCTCCTGCGTTCCGGTGGAATGTCGTCGGGGCTGCAGGTGGTGAAGGTGTCGCACCACGGTTCCGGCGACCAGGACCCCGGTCTCTACCGTCGCATCGGTGCCGTCATCGGGCTCGTCTCGGTCGGTGCCGGGAACAGCTACGGCCACCCGCGCGACACCGCACTCGCGCTGCTCGCCGCCGCCGCAACGACGGTCGTCCGCACCGACACCGACGGCATGGCTGCCGTCAGCGAGGTCGACGGGCGCCTCGTCGTCTGGCACGCCGGAGCCCGTGACGTCGGTAGCCCTCGATAGGCTTCTCGGCATGGCCGCTCCCCGTAGACCCGCTCGCGCGAGCGCCATCCCGCAGCTCTCCTGGCGCACCCCGCAACCCGCGCCGATCGTGCTCGTCTCAGGCCCCGAAGAGGTCTGCGCACAACGGGCGACCAGCGGCATCCGCAGCTATCTGCGAGCCGAAGACGAGGCGCTCGAAGTCAGCGACATCGACGCGGCGGACTACACGGCGGGGTCACTGCCCGCCTACGCGGCGCCCTCGCTGTTCGGCGAACCGCGCCTCATCCGCGTCACCTCGGTCGAGAAATGCAGCGATGCGTTCCTCGCCGACGCGCTCGCGTACCTCGCCGGCCCCCAGGAGGGCGCGACAGTCGTGCTGCGTCACACCGGCGCGAGCGTGCGCGGCAAGAAGCTGCTCGACGCCATCAGGGCGGGCGAGGGCGGAGGCGTCGAGATCGCCTGTCCCGCCATCACCCGCGACGCAGACCGCGTCGACTTCGCGGCGGGCGAGTTCCGTGCCGCGAACCGCCGCATCGAGCCCACGGCGCTGCGCGCTCTCGTCGCCGCGTTCGCCGACGACCTCACCGAGCTCGGCGCCGCCTGCCAGCAGCTTCTCGCTGACGTCGACGGCACGATCGACGACCGCATGGTCGAGCGCTACTACGGCGGGCGAGTCGAGACATCCGCGTTCACGGTCGCCGACACAGCGATCGCCGGGCGGCACGGTGAGGCGCTGCTCGCGCTGCGTCAGGCGCTCGCCTCGGGCGCCGACCCCGTGCCCCTCGTCGCCGCGCTCGCCTCGAAGCTGCGCACCATGGCACGCGTGGTGGGCTCGCGGGAATCCGCGCCCGCCCTGGCCGCGCGACTCGGCATGAAGGACTGGCAGGTCGACCGCGCGCGTCGCGATCTCAACGGCTGGTCGTCAGAGGCGCTCGGGGGAGCGATTCAGGCCGCCGCCCGCGCAGACGCCGAGGTCAAGGGCGCCAGCCGCGACGCGACGTTCGCTGTCGAGCGTCTTCTCACGATCGTGGCGACGCGGCGTCCGTACCCCGACTGAGCACCGCGGCTTCGGCGTCACGCTCGCGCTCCACGCGCGCATGCCGGCCCCACGGTGTGCACGCGACCCCGCGCACACCACGCGACCCCGCGCACACCACGCGATCCCGCGCACAGCGCGCGACCCCGCGCACAAAACGTGAAGGCCCGCCCCGCCGAAGCGGTGCGGGCCTTCACGATGGTCGCTCAGAGAGCGGAAACCTGCTTCGCGATCGCCGACTTGCGGTTCGCGGCCTGGTTCTGGTGGATGACGCCCTTGCTCACGGCCTTGTCGAGCTTCTTGGTCGCGGTGCCCAGAGCCTTCTCGGCGGCGGCCTTGTCGCCGGCGACGATGGCCTCACGGGTGCGACGCACCGCGGTCTTCAGCTCGCTCTTGACGGCCTTGTTGCGCTCGTGCGCCTTCTCGTTGGTCTTGTTGCGCTTGATCTGCGACTTGATGTTTGCCACGTGTGGTCAGACTTTCGTTTCGGTGTTGTCGTGGTGGTGCCGCGCAGCGAGAGAGGGGCGCTGTGCGGCGAATCGCGGGGGTCTGGGATTCCCCACACGCAAGCCAAAAGCCGAGTCTACCAAACGAGCGGGCTCCGCACGAAACGTCAGGCCACGGCATCCGTCTCGTCGACGTCGGTGCTCTCGATCGTGGCCAGCGCGAGATCGAGCACCGCATTGAACACGCGCGGTGCCATCGCCGTCACCAGGTGCGTGGTGTGGGGAACGACGATCAGCTCGGCGTTGGGCAGGAGCGTCTGGAAGAGCTTCTCGCTCACGCGCAGCTGGTCCCACTGACCGTTCACGAACCACGTCGGCACCCGGATGCGCGAGACCGCCGCCATGAGGTCGAGGGCGCCGAGGGCGCGCAGCGCCGTGTCCTGCGACTCGAACGCGTACCCGCCCGCCCCGAAGTCCCACCGCGTCTCCGACGGGAGGGTGCGATCGAGCACACGCTCTCCCAGCCATTCGCCGTGACCAGGAAGGCTGTTGAAGGTGCCGACCGCGGCGCGGTAGGCGACGAGAGGGATGCCGCGCGGCAGCGCCGTGCACGAGGCACCGATGTACGCGGCGATCGGGGGAGCGACCACGGCGCCGGCGTACTGGGTCGTGAGGAGTCCCCCGAGGGAGTGCCCGACCAGGAGCACGGGGCCCGTCTCCGCGGCCGCCCGCACCGCGTCGTTGATCGTGCGGAAGGCCTCATCGAGCGTGAACGGCTCGCCGCGCCGCGTGCCGTGTCCGGGCAGGTCGAGGGCGACAGCCTCCACCCCGCGCTGCTCGAGATGGATCACCTGCGCGCGCCACATGGTCGCGGACGTGCGGATGCCGTGCACCAGCACCACGGTCGTCGCCATGTGCCCAATCTAGAACCGGCGGCTGGGCGTGAGGGCGGTGCATCCGAGGCGGCACCCTAGAATCGTCGGGACATGTCTCCGCGTGCCCTCTCTCCGCTGCTGCCCAGCGCCACCCCGCCGGCGAGCATCCGCAACTTCTGCATCATCGCCCACATCGACCACGGCAAGTCGACGTTGGCCGACCGCATGCTGCAGATCACGGGTGTCGTCTCCGACCGTGACATGCGTGCGCAATACCTCGACCGCATGGACATCGAGCGCGAGCGCGGCATCACGATCAAGAGCCAGGCGGTTCGCATGCCCTGGCAGACCGCGGACGGCACGTTCGCGCTGAACATGATCGACACACCCGGGCACGTCGACTTCACCTACGAGGTGTCCCGGTCGCTCGCCGCCTGCGAAGGCGCGATCCTGCTGGTCGACGCCGCACAGGGCATCGAGGCGCAGACGCTCGCGAATCTCTACCTGGCGCTCGAGAACGATCTCGAGATCATCCCGGTGCTGAACAAGATCGACCTGCCCGCCGCCGACCCCGAGAAGTTCGCCGGCGAGCTCGCGAACCTCATCGGCGGGTCGCCCGACGATGTGCTGCGGGTGAGCGGGAAGACCGGCCTCGGCGTCGAGGAGCTGCTCGACCGCATCGTCGAGCGCATCCCGTCGCCGAAGGGGAACGCGGATGCCCCGGCCCGCGCGATGATCTTCGACTCCGTGTACGACGCCTACCGTGGCGTCGTCACCTATGTGCGCATGGTCGACGGGAAGCTGGAGCCGCGGGAGCGCATCCAGATGATGTCGACCAAGGCGACGCACGAGCTGCTGGAGATCGGTGTCTCGAACCCCGAGCCGACGCCCACCAAGGGGCTCGGCGTGGGCGAGGTCGGCTACCTGATCACGGGCGTGAAGGATGTGCGCCAGTCGAAGGTCGGCGACACCATCACGAACCTCCGCAAGCCCGCGACCGAGGCACTCGCCGGATACACGGACCCGAAGCCGATGGTCTTCAGCGGCATCTACCCGATCGACGGCAGCGATTACGCCGATCTGCGCGAGGCCCTCGACAAGCTCAAGCTCTCCGACGCCTCGCTGCAGTACGAGCCCGAGACCTCGGTCGCCCTCGGGTTCGGGTTCCGCTGCGGGTTCCTCGGTCTGCTGCACCTCGAGATCATCACCGAGCGCCTGGCCCGCGAGTTCGGCCTCGACCTCATCACGACCGCACCGTCGGTCACTTACGAGGTCACGACCGACACCGGCGAGACCGTCGTGGTCACGAACCCGAGCGAGTACCCGGACGGTCGTGTCGCGTCGGTCTCCGAGCCGGTCGTGAAGGTCGGCATTCTGCTGCCGAAGGACTACGTGGGCACCGTGATGGAGCTCTGCCAGACGCGCCGCGGCACCCTGCTCGGCATGGAGTACCTCAGCGAGGACCGCGTCGAGCTGCGCTACAACATGCCGCTCGGCGAGATCGTCTTCGACTTCTTCGACCAGCTGAAGTCGAAGACCCAGGGGTACGCGAGCCTCGACTACGAACCCGCGGGATCCCAGACCGCCGACCTCGTCAAGGTCGACATCCTGCTGCAGGGCGACAAGGTCGACGCGTTCAGCTCGATCGTGCACCGTGAGAAGGCGTACTCGTACGGCACGATGATGACCGAGCGGCTGCGCAAGCTCATCCCGCGCCAGCAGTTCGAGGTGCCGATCCAGGCCGCGATCGGCGCCCGCATCATCGCCCGGGAGAACATCAGGGCGATGCGCAAGGATGTCCTCGCGAAGTGCTACGGCGGTGACATCACCCGAAAGCGCAAGCTCCTCGAGAAGCAGAAAGAGGGCAAGAAGCGCATGAAGATGGTGGGTCGCGTCGAGGTGCCGCAGGAGGCGTTCATCGCCGCCCTGTCGGGAGACGTGGACGGCAACGAGAAGAAGTAGGCGGGTGCACCACATGCGCAAGGGAACGACCCGGGACGGCGTCGTCGACTACGCGGCGGTCGGAGCCACACAGGCGGTCGACCTCATGCAGTACCCGCCGGAGCGGAGCCTCCCGGCAGAGTCGTCCTGGCGCATCGGCAGCGGCGAAGAGCGATTCCGCGCGGCGGGCGACGCGCTGCTGAGCTGGCAGGCGCTGCGTGATGCGGGCCTCACCGTGAAGGACGTCACCCCCGCCGCCGGCCCCACCTACGCCGGGGTGAGCTTCGACGAGAACCGTCAGCCCATCGCGCCCAGCCGTCTCGAGGCCGATCAGCGCTTCGACGCCGACGGCACACCGTGGGTGGCCGCGGGAGCGAGCGTGCGACTGCACGGCCGTGTCGACGGCATGAACGCCGACGGGCACCTCCGGGTCATCTTCGTCACGGAGGAGCCGCGCCGCGTCGGATTCGTGCTCGGCACCCTCGGCGAGTCGGTGGTCAGCGGGGAGGAGTCGTTCCTCATCGAGTGGCTCCCGAACGATGAGGTGTGGTTCTCGGTGCGGGCCTTCGACAGCCCGACCGCGTTGTTGTACCGGGCGCTGCGCACCCTCGTGCGCCGTCGTCGTCGTGCGCTGTTCACCCGCTACCTGCGCGCGGTGTCGCCCATGTTCACCACCCCGGCCTGATGCCCTCAGCGCTTCCCCTCGGCGATCCGGCTCCGGCCGACGGCGGCCTGCCCGACCTGCTCCCGCCCGCGCACCCCGACTTCGGCGTGTACGTGCACGTGCCGTTCTGCCGCGTGCGCTGCGGGTACTGCGACTTCAACACCTACACGGCGACGGAGCTGCGCGGCGCCAGCCAGGCGGACTATCCCCACGACGTGGCGCGCGAGATCGCCTTGGCCGCACAGGTGATGGATGCCGCGGGTCGGCGGCGGGCGGCGACATCCGTGTTCTTCGGCGGCGGCACGCCGACGCTGCTGCCGGGCGATGCGCTCGCGCGCATGCTGGGTGACGTGCGCGACGCGTTCGGCATCGCCGCCGATGCGGAGGTGACGGTCGAGGCGAACCCCGACACGGTCACACCGGCGCTGACGGCGAGGCTCGCTGAGGCGGGCGTCACACGTCTGTCGATCGGCATGCAGTCCGCTGTTCCGTCGGTGCTGGCGACCCTCGACCGCACCCACGAGCCGGCCGCGGTCCCGCGGGCGGTCACTGCGGCGCGCGCGGCCGGGCTGCAGGTGAGCGTCGACGTCATCTACGGCACGCCGGGGGAGACGCTCGCGGACTGGGAGCGCACCCTCGACGCCGTCACCGCTCTCGAGACCGACCACGTGTCGGCGTACGCGCTGATCGTGGAGGAGGGCACGGCGCTGGCCCGCCGCATCGCACGCGGGGAGATCGACACGGTCGACGACGACGTGCAGGCCGACATGTACGAGCTCACCGACGCGCGCCTCGCGGCGGCGGGGTACGGCTGGTACGAGGTGTCGAACTGGTCGCGCGATGAGGCGACCCGCTCGCGACACAATCTCGCCTACTGGCGCGGCGCCGACTGGTGGGGGTTCGGGCCGGGCGCCCACTCGCACGTCGGCGGCGTGCGCTGGTGGAACGTGAAGCACCCGGCGGCGTACGCGCAGCGCCTGTCGCTGGGTTCCTCGCCCGCGGCGGGACGGGAGACGCCCGATGCCGCGTCCCGCGCCCTCGAGCGCACGATGCTCGAGGTGCGCATCGCCGACGGGCTGGCCGTGGCGAGCCTGCCGGCCGCCGGTCGCACGGAGGTGGCGGGACTCATCGCGGACGGACTGGTCGACGGGGCATCCGCCATCGCCGGGCGCCTCGTCCTGACGCTGCGCGGTCGACTCCTGGCCGACGCGGTCGTGCGACGGCTCACTGCCTGAGCCATGTGCGTCGCGCCGCGAGAGGCGCCCCGGTCCGCGCTAATATTGGCACTCACGTGATGTGAGTGCCAGCGAGGGGAGGCGGAATGGTCAGCGAACGCGGCCTCGACGTCCTGCGGGCGATCGTGCAGGACTACGTGGCGACCCGCGAACCGGTCGGCAGCAAGTCGATCGTCGAGCGCCATGCCTTCGGGGTGTCGGCCGCCACCATCCGCAACGACATGGCGCTGCTCGAGGACGAAGAGCTCATCAGCGCGCCGCACACCTCGTCGGGACGCGTGCCGACCGACAAGGGGTACCGCGTCTTCGTCGACCACCTCGCCGAGCTGCGACCGCTCAGCACTGCTCAGCGCAACGCGATCGCCACATTCCTCGAGGCCCCTGCCGACCTCGACGACCTGCTCGCGCGCACTGTGCGCGTGCTCACGCAAGTCACCGGCCAGGTCGCTCTCGTGCAGTACCCGTCGTTCGAGCGCGCGAACGTGACGCACATCGAGCTCGTGCACCTCGGCGGCCCGCGCGTCGTCGTCATCCTCGTCACCGACACCGGTCGTGTGTCCCAGCGGATCGCGAGCCTCGGGACCGACCTCGACGACGCGGATGTCGCGACCCTCCGCGCCCAGGTCTCGGTGCTGGTCACGGGCGGCTCGGTGCAGGAGGGCCTCGGCAAGATCGCCCACACCCTCGCCGAGACGCCCACCCGTTCACCGCGAGAGGATGCTGCCTCGCGCGCGCTGCTCGCTGCTGTCGCCGAAGAGCTCGAGGAGTTCCGTCAGGATCGCCTCGTGATGGCGGGTGCCGCGAACCTGGCGCGACGCGAGTCCGACTTCCAGGGAAGCATCTACCCGCTGCTGGAGGCGATCGAGGAGCAGGTGACCCTGCTCAAGCTCATGACCGAGATGGCGGCCGACGCCGAGGGCCTGGCGGTCTCCATCGGCCGCGAGAACGAGGCGTTCGGGCTGAGCGAGGCATCCGTCGTGACCAGCGGCTATGCCGGCACGATCGGCGAGGCACGCCTGGGTCTGCTCGGGCCCACGCGCATGGACTACGCGACCAATCTCAGCGCCGTGCGCGCCGTGGCTCACTATCTGAGCCGCCTCATGGCCGACGACGAGCGCGCGCGATGACGAATACGACCCTGCCCGCTTCGCGGGCGGAGAGGTGACTGTGGCCGACCACTACGAGGTGCTGGGTGTCGAACGCGACGCGAGCCCCGAGGACATCAAGAAGGCGTATCGACGGCTGGCCCGCCAGCTGCACCCCGACGTCAACCCGAGCCCCGAGGCGGCGGAGCAGTTCAAGCTCGTCACCCACGCGTACGACGTGCTCAGTGACGCCGATCAGCGACGCGCCTACGACATGGGCGGCGAGACGGGATCGCCGTTCGGCGGCGCCGGGTTCGGCGGCTTCAGCGACATCTTCGACACCTTCTTCGGCGGGGGCGGTGGGAGCCGGGCGCGCGCTCGTTCTCGCCGGGAGCGCGGCCAGGACGCGCTCGTGCGCGTGACGCTCGATCTCGCCGACGTCGTGTTCGGCGCGCATCGCGACCTCGAGGTCGACACCGCTGTGCTCTGCGAAACCTGCCAGGGCTCGTGCTGCCAGCCGGGGACGGCTCCCGTCACCTGCGACATCTGCCACGGCACCGGACACATCCAGCGCACGGTGCGCAGCCTCATCGGCAATGTCGTCACGCAGCAGCCCTGCGCGAGCTGCCAGGGCTACGGCACGACCATCCCGTACCCGTGCGCCACCTGCCAGGGCCAGGGACGCGTGCGCTCGCGTCGCACGGTCTCCGTCGACATCCCGGCCGGCGTCGAGACGGGCCTGCGCCTGCAGCTGCCGGGCTCCGGTGAAGTGGGACCCGCGGGGGGCCCGAACGGCGACCTCTACCTCGAGGTGACGGTCGCCCCGCACGACATCTTCAGCCGTGACGGCGACGACCTGCTCGCGACGCTCGAGATCTCGATGCCCGACGCGGTGCTGGGAACGACAACCCTGATCGACGCCCTCGACGGGCCCGTCGAGCTCGAGCTGCGCGCAGGGGTGCAATCGGGCGACGTGCTCACGATCAAGGGCCGCGGCGTCTCACCGCTGCGCGGCAGCGGCCGCGGCGACCTGCGCATCGGCGTGCATGTGCTCACGCCCTCTCGCCTCGACGCGAAGGAACGCGCCCTCATCGAGGAGTTCGCCCGCAAGTCGAAGGCGCCGGAGCCGCAGCTTGCGCAGTTCCACCAGGGCCTCTTCGCGCGGCTGCGTGACCGGTTCCGGAACGGCTGATCCGTGGCGCTCCACTTCGTGGACGATGGCGCCGCCGCCGCGAGGGCCGGTGACACCGTCTCACTCACCGGGGCCGAGGCACATCACGCCGCCGCGGTGCGGCGTGTGCGCCCGGGGGAGAAGGTCACGGTCGGCGACGGCCGCGGCGTGTGGCTCACCGGCACCTGCGAGTCGGTCTCACCGAAGCTCGTCGTCGTGCGCATCGACGACCGACGGGTGGATGCCCCGCCCGCCACCCGTCTGCGCCTCGTGCAGGGCCTCGCCAAGGGCGATCGCGACGAGCTGGCCGTGCAGGCCGCCACTGAGCTCGGGGTCGACGAGATCGTGCCGTGGCAGGCAGCCCGCAGCGTCTCCCGCTGGGACGCGGGCAAGGCCGTCAAGGGACGGGACCGCTGGGAGGCGATCGCCCGGGAGGCGGGCAAGCAGGCCCATCGTGCGTGGCTCCCCGAGGTGAGCCCGCTCGTGACCACCCGTGAGCTCGCCGGCCGGGGTGCGGCATCCCGTCTTCTCGTGCTCGAGCCGACCGCGAGCGTGCGCCTCGCCGACGCCGTGAGCAGCGACCTCGCCGATGTGACCTTCATCGTCGGCCCCGAGGGGGGAATCGCCCCCGACGAGCTGACCGCGCTCGCGGACGCGGGAGCGGAGCTCGTCCGACTCGGCGACACGGTGCTGCGCACCTCGACCGCCGGCCCCGCGGCGCTCGCCGCCGTGTCGGTGCTGCTCGGGCGCTGGTGAGACGGGCGCCGGTAGACTCGTTCCTATGAGCGAAGCCTCCGTGTTCAGCCGCATCCTCGCGCGTGAGATCCCCGCCGAGATCGTGGCCGAGACCGACACCCTCTTCGCGATCCGCGACATCGCGCCGCAGGCTCCGGTGCACCTCCTGGTGATCCCGAAGTCCGCCGAATACCGCGATGTCACCGAGCTCGCGGCCACCGACCCGGCCCTGCTGGCGGAGATCGTCGCCCTCGCCTCCGAGCTCGCGGCCCAGCACGCCGACGGCGACTTCCGGCTCGTGTTCAACTCGGGCGCCGGTGCCGGCCAGACGGTGTTCCACGTGCACGCCCATGTGCTCGCGGGCGGCCTTTCGGAGCAGGGGCTCGGTGCCTGACTCCGAACCCGTCACCCGCCGCCTCCTCGCGGACGGCGTCGCCATGGTGCGTCTGCTCGGCCCGCAGGACCGCCTGCTGCGCGTCGTGGAGCGCGCGCACCCCGACGTGCAGGTGCTCGTGCGCGGCAACGAGATCACCCTCACCGGTGACGAGGATCCCGTGGCCCGCGCCGCCGAGCTCGTCGAGGAGCTGCTGCAGATGACCCGCAACGGCGTCGACCTGGATGCCGCGGGTGTCGCGTCGTCTGCCCGCATGCTGCGCACCGACGGGTCACCCCGTCCGTCCGAGGTCATGGGGGAGGCGATCCTGTCCTCACGCGGCAAGGTGATCCGCCCGAAGACCGCAGGGCAGAAGGCGTACGTCGACGCGATCGAGGAGAACACGATCGTCTTCGGCATCGGTCCGGCCGGCACGGGCAAGACGTACCTCGCGATGGCGAAGGCGGTGCAGGCCCTGCAGCGCAAGGAGGTCTCCCGCATCATCCTGACGCGGCCCGCCGTCGAGGCGGGGGAGCGGCTCGGTTTCCTCCCCGGAACCCTCACCGACAAGATCGACCCGTATCTTCGGCCGCTCTACGACGCGCTCAACGAGATGATGGACCCCGAGATCGTGCCGAAGCTCATGGCGTCGGGCACGATCGAGGTCGCGCCGCTCGCCTACATGCGCGGGCGCACGCTGAACGACTCGTTCGTGGTGCTCGACGAGGCACAGAACACGACTCCCGAGCAGATGAAGATGTTCCTCACGCGTCTCGGGTTCGGCACGCGCATGGTCGTCACGGGCGACATCACGCAGATCGACCTGCCGCAAGGCGCGTCGGGCCTGCGGCTCGTCACCCGCGTGCTGTCGAACATCGACGACATCCACTTCTCCTACCTGACCAGCGACGACGTCGTGCGCCACACGCTCGTCGGACGCATCGTCGACGCCTACACCGAGTACGACGAACGTCGACTCGCCTCCCGCCGCGAGCGGGACGAGGCATCCGAGTTCGCGGGGCGCGTCGAGCGACGCACCGCCGCCCGCGGGGGCTCCCCGCGGGACCACCTTCCGAAGCGGGGACGCACATGACCATCGAGATCACCAACGAGTCGGGGGTGGCTGTCGACGAGACCGTGCTGCTGCGTCTCATGGAGCACAACTTCGCGGAGCTGCACATCAGCCCCGACGCCGACGTGGCGATCCTGCTGGTCGACGAGGGCGCGATGGAGTCGCTGCACGTGCAGTGGATGGACGAGCCCGGCCCGACCGACGTACTCAGCTTTCCGATGGACGAGCTGCGCCCCGGCACCGAGGAGCAGCCCACCCCGCCGGGCCTGCTCGGCGACATCGTGCTGTGCCCGCAGGTCGCCGAGACCCAGGCGCGTGAGGCGTCGCCCGTGCATTCCACGCAGGACGAGCTCGTGATGCTCACCACCCACGGCCTGCTGCACCTCCTCGGGTACGACCACGCCGAGCCCGACGAGTCGAAGGAGATGTTCGGCCTGCAGCGCGACCTCATCATCGCCTTCGCGCACTCCGAGCGTCGACGACCGGCGTCATGACCGTCGCGCTCCTGCTGGTCGCCGCGGTGCTGCTGGTCGCCTTCGGCGGCCTCATGGCGGCGATCGACGCCGCACTCTCGGTGACCTCGACACAGGATCTGGACGAGCTCGCCGACGGCGCGCGGTCGTCGCGGGCGCTCCATCGCATCGCGGCCGACCCCGCCGCGCATGCGAACTCGGTGGTCTTCATCCGCGTCCTCGCTGAAACCGGCGCCGCGGTGCTCACCGCCGCGGCCTTCATGCTCTGGTTCGACGACATCTGGTGGGCGCTGCTCGCGGCGGTCGTGCTGATGACCATCGCGTCGTTCGTGCTCGTGGGCACCTCGCCCCGGTCGGTCGGGCGTCGCAACGCGGCGGGGCTCCTGCGTGGCAGCGCCGGGCTCGTGCGCGGCATCCGTCTTCTGCTCGGCCCGATCGCGCACCTGCTCGTGATCCTCAGCAACCGGGTCACCCCGGGTGGGGCGCGGGCATCGAGCTTCACCTCCGAGGAACAGCTGCTGAGCATGGTCGACGAGGCCGCGCTGCAGGACCTCATCGAGGAGGACGACCGCGAGCTGATCCACTCCGTGTTCGAGTTCACCGAGACCTACGTGCGCGAGGTGATGGTGCCGCGCACCGACATGGTCACGATCGGGGCGGATGCCTCCACCCGCGCCGCGATCGCGTTGTTCCTCGATCGCGGGGTGTCCCGCATCCCGGTGATCGGCGAGGACGGCGACGACGTACGAGGCGTGCTGTACCTCAAGGACCTGGTGCAGATCGCCTTCCGCGACGGTACGGTCGCGAGTGCGGTGCCGGTGGCGGGCATCGCCCGTCCGCCCGTGTTCGTGCCCGAGTCGATGCGCGCCGAGACACTGCTGCAGCAGATGAAGCGCGACGCGGTGCACGTGTGCATGGTCGTCGACGAGTACGGCGGCATCGCCGGCCTCGTGACCCTCGAGGACATCATCGAGGAGCTCGTGGGGGAGATCGCCGACGAGTACGACCCCCGCGCCGACGAGGTGGTCGAGGTGCGCCCCGGAACGTTCCGGGTGAGCGCGCGCCTCGGCCTCGACGAGGTCGGCGAGCTGTTCGGGCTCGACCTCGACGATGAGGATGTCGACTCCATCGGAGGACTGCTCGGCAAAGCGCTCGGTCAAGTTCCGCAGCCGGGCGCGACGGCCGAGGCGCTGGGGCTCCTGCTCACCGGCGGCACCTCTCGCGGCCGCGGCCGCGGACTCGCGACGGTGTTCGTGACGCGTGCAGCCGACGCCGCGGCATCCGCTCCCGAGGAACACGCGACCGACGAGCACCCCGCCGGATCGAAGAAGAAGCGCACAGCGAAGGCGGCCCGCGCATGACCGAAGACAGCCCCTACCGCAGCGGTTTCGTCACCTTCGTCGGGCGGCCCAACGTCGGCAAGTCCACGCTGACGAACGCGCTCGTGGGCGAGAAGATCGCGATCACGAGCGACAAGCCGCAGACCACGCGGCGAGCGATCCGCGGCATCGTCGACCGTCCCGACGGCCAGCTCGTCGTCGTCGACACCCCGGGCGTGCACCGCCCGCGCACTCTGCTCGGGCAACGTCTCAACGACCTCGTCGAGGACGTGCTCGGCGACGTCGATGTCATCGCCTTCTGCGCGCCGGCCGGGGAGCGCGTCGGTCCCGGTGACCGCCGCATCGCCGCATCGCTGGACGGCTATCCGCGATCGCGCAAGGTCGCGCTCATCACCAAGACCGACGCGGCGTCGCGCGATGAGGTGCTGGAGCGTCTCGCTGAAGTCGATGCGCTGCGCGAGGACTGGGCCGCGGTCATCCCCGTCTCGGCGCTCACGGGCGCCCAGCTCGATGTGCTGGCGGACGAGCTCCTCGGTCTCATGCCCGAAGGTCCGGCGCTGTACGAACACGGCGTCGTCACCGATGAATCCGAGAGCGACCGGGTGGCGGAGATCATCCGCGAGGCGGCACTGCGCGACGTGCGCGAAGAGCTTCCGCACTCGATCGCGGTGGTCGTGCAGGAGATGGGCCCGCGCGAGGACTCTGATCTGATCGACGTGTTCGCCGACATCGTCGTCGAACGCGACAGTCAGAAGGCGATCATCATCGGCCGCAAGGGCGCGCACCTGAAGGATGTCGGCGCCCGCGCCCGCACGCAGCTCGAGGGCCTCCTCGGCTCGCGGGTCTATCTGTCGCTGCACGTGCGCGTCGCCCAGGAGTGGCAGCGCGACCCCAAGCAGCTCGGCCGGCTCGGGTTCTGACGCGGGGTCGCGGCATCCGTCATCGACCGGGGCTCACCCGGGTGTAGCCTGGTCGCATGCGTGCGGGTGATCTCCTCCTCCTTAGCTGCCGCGGCGGGGCCTAGACCTAGGGCCACCTCGTCGCGGAGCTTGTCGTCGGCCCGCCACATCCCACACGAGGAAAGACGATCATGGAGAACACCCAGAAGGCATCGGCGCTGCCGATCCACAAGTACCGCCCGTATCACGAGCAGATCCGCGTCGACGTGCCGGACCGCACCTGGCCCGACGCCCGCATCACCCAGGCGCCGCGCTGGTGCGCCGTCGACCTGCGCGACGGCAACCAGGCCCTCATCGACCCGATGAGCCCCGAGCGCAAGCGCGTCATGTTCGACCTGCTGGTGCGCATGGGCTACAAGGAGATCGAGGTCGGGTTCCCGAGCGCCAGCCAGACCGACTTCGACTTCGTGCGTCAGCTCATCGACGAGAACCTGGTCCCCGACGACGTCACCATCCAGGTGCTGACCCAGGCGCGCGAGCACCTCATCGAGCGCACCTACGAGGCGATCGCCGGGGCGAAGCAGGCGATCGTGCACCTGTACAACTCGACGAGCATCCTGCAGCGCGACGTCGTGTTCCGCACCGACACGCAGGGCGTCATCGACATCGCCCTCGAGGGCGCGCGCCTGTGCCGCGAGTTCGAGAAGCGCATCCCCGAGACGGCCGTCTACTACGAGTACTCGCCAGAGAGCTACACCGGCACCGAGCTGGAGTTCGCGGCCGAGATCTGCAACGCCGTGCTCGAGGTCTTCGAGCCGACGCCCGAGCGCAAGGTCATCATCAACCTGCCCGCGACCGTGGAGATGGCGACGCCCAACGTGTACGCCGACTCCATCGAGTGGATGAACCGCCACCTGGCGTACCGCGAGAACGTGATCCTGTCCCTGCACCCTCACAATGACCGCGGTACGGCGATCGCCGCCGCCGAGCTCGGCTACATGGCCGGTGCCGACCGCATCGAGGGCTGCCTGTTCGGCAACGGCGAGCGCACGGGCAACGTCGACCTGGTCGCCCTCGCGATCAACCTGTTCACCCAGGGCATCGACCCGCAGATCGACGTCAGCGACATCGACCAGGTCAAGCGCACGGTCGAGTACTGCAACCAGCTGCCGGTGCCCGAGCGCAGCCCCTGGGCCGGCGACCTCGTCTTCACCGCGTTCAGCGGCTCCCACCAGGACGCCATCAAGAAGGGCTTCGAGGCGATGGCCGCCCGCGCCGAGCGCGAGGGCGTGTCGGTCGACGACCTGGAATGGGCCGTGCCGTATCTGCCCGTCGACCCGAAGGACCTGGGCCGCTCTTACGAGGCGGTGATCCGCGTGAACTCGCAGTCGGGCAAGGGCGGCGTCGCCTACCTGCTCAAGAGCGACCACGCGCTCGACCTGCCCCGGAAGCTCCAGATCGAGTTCTCCGGCGTCGTGCAGGCGAAAACCGATGCCGAGGGTGGCGAGCTCACGAGCTCCCAGATCTGGGAGATCTTCCGCGACGAGTACCTGCCGGCGGATGCCGCGGACGAGCGCTGGGGCCGCTTCGAACTGCTGTCGACCCGCACTCAGAGTGATGTCGGCGGTCAGCTGCGGCTCGATGTCACGCTGCGCGACGGCGAGGCGAGCACCGCGGCCGACGGTATCGGCAACGGACCGGTCGCAGCCTTCCTGTCGGTGCTGCACGAGCGCGGCTTCGACGTCACGCTCTACGACTACGTGGAGCACGCGATGAGCGCGGGCGGCGACGCCCAGGCGGCGGCTTACGTGGAGCTGCAGGTCGACGGGGAGCGCCTGTGGGGAGTCGGCGTCGACGGCGACATCTCGACGGCATCGCTCAAGGCGATCGTCTCGGCGGTGAATCGTGCGATCCGCGCTCGCGAGCGCGAGGGCGCCCTCACCGCGGTCTGAACTCAGGTCGCCGTCGGGTCAGTCGCTCTCCGGTCTCACGATCGGAATGGCGGATGTCTCGACGGCGACCTTTCGCCTGTAGAGCATGTGCTGCTCGGGCAGCGACAGGTCGAAGATGACGGCGAGGATGCGGATCACCGCGGTCACGAGGAATCCGGCGATGGCTGCGATGACGATCGGCACGCCGAACGAGGAGAGCGCCACGAGCACGGTGCATCCGGCGCCGGCGGCGACCGCGTAGAGCGATCCCACGTGCATGATCGCGACGGGCAGTCCCATCATGACGTCGCGCAGGACCCCACCGCCGACGGCCGAGCAGACGCCGACGAACACAGCGGGAACGACCGGGAGCCCGAGCGCGAGCGCCTTCGTCGTGCCGAATGCGCCGAACATGCCGATCACGAGCGCATCGAGCGTGACGATGACGGCACTGATGCGCTGCAGCGGCCCGGCGAGGAGCATGCCGACGAGCGACGCCGCCGTCGCGGTGAGCAGGTACCAGTTGCTCTGCAGTGTCACGGGCGAAACGTTCAGCAGCAGATCGCGGATCAGTCCGCCGCCCATGCCCATGAGCACACCGATCAACGCCACCCCGAGAAGATCCAGACGACGCTGCCCCCGGAATCCGGAGGCGAACAGCGCGCCCTGGAGGCCGCCCAGGCCCACCGCGAGCAGATCTGCCCACAGGGGGATGATGAACGTCGGCTCGGTCACGCGTCTATTGTCGCAAGGCGCGACGATAATCGATGCGTGCCCACTTACCGCGACGAGGTCGTGGTCCTGCGCACCCAGAAGCTGGGGGAGGCGGACCGCATCGTCACCCTCCTCGGTCGTCAGCACGGACGCATCCGCGCGGTCGCGAAGGGGGTGCGACGCACCTCGTCGCGCATCGGCGCACGGCTCGAGCCCTTCATGGTCGCCGACGTGCAGATCTACAAGGGGCGCTCGCTCGACATCGTGCAGCAGGCGGAGAGCCTTGCCACCTACGGTGCCGACATCGTCGGCGACTATGACCGCTACGTCGCCGCGAGCGCGATGGTCGAGACCGCCGACCGGCTGGGGGAGGCCGAGGCCACTCCTCAGCAGCACATCCTCCTGCTCGGCGGTCTTCGCGCCCTGAGCCGCGGCGACCACCACCCCCGCAGCGTGCTCGATTCGTATCTGCTGAGGGCGCTCGCGATGTCCGGCTGGTCGCCGGGGCTCGACGACTGCGCCCGCTGCGGACGTCCCGGCCCGCACTCGTCGTTCCTCGCGCACGGCGGCGGGATGCTCTGCTCGTCCTGCGCACCGGCAGGGTCCGTGCGGGTCTCCGCCGACGTGCTCGCCCAGCTGCGTGCCCTGCTGCGCGGCGAGTGGGACATCATCGACGCGGTGTCCGACGCCGACCGGGCCGCGGCATCCGGTCTCGTCGCGGCGTTCACCCAGTGGCAGCTCGAGCGCGGCATCCGCTCGCTCGCCCACGTAGAGTCGGGGCGATGACTCCGAAGCCCTTCACCCACAAGGATGCGGTCGCGTACCGTCCGATCGACTGGACAGGCGTCTACCCGCCGGCGTTCCCCGCCGGGTCCGTGCCGAACCATGTGGCGATCGTGATGGACGGCAACGGTCGCTGGGCGAACCGACGCGGCCTCACGCGGGTCGAGGGACACAAGGCAGGTGAGGCGGCGCTGCTCGACGTCGTCGCGGGCGCCATCCAGGCGGGCGTGAAACATCTCTCGGTCTATGCGTTCTCGACCGAGAACTGGTCGCGCTCACCTGACGAGGTGCGGTTCCTGATGGGGTTCAATCGCGACGTGCTGCACCGTCGACGGGATCAGCTCAACGAGTGGGGCGTGCGGGTGCGGTGGGCCGGGCGGAAGCCGCGCCTGTGGGGCTCGGTGATCTCCGAGCTGCAATTCGCGGAGCAGCTCACCCGTGACAACGACGTGCTGACGCTGACGATGTGCGTGAACTACGGGGGGCGCGTAGAGCTGGTCGACGCGATGCGTTCCATCGCCGACGACGTCGCCGCGGGCCGGGTGCGTCCGAGCGCCGTCAGCGAGAAGCTCATACGCCGGCGGCTCTACCAGCCCGACATGCCCGACGTCGACCTGTTCGTACGTTCGAGCGGAGAGCAGCGCACCTCGAACTTCCTGCTGTGGGAGTCGGCGTACGCGGAGTTCGCCTTCCTCGACACCCTCTGGCCCGACTTCTCGCGCACAGACCTCTGGCAGGCGATCGGGCTCTACCTGTCGCGCGACCGTCGGTTCGGCGGCGCGATCGACACGCCGACCACGTGACGGTCAGTACTCGACGGCGACGGCGTTCGCACTCGCCGAGAGCGGGATGGTCTTGCCTCCCGGGAAGAGCTGCTCGTCGGTGAACGAGTACTGACGCTGTACCCAGGCGCCGAAGCCGCGGCGTTGGAGGCACGCCTGGTCGGTGGCGCAGCCGATGACCTTGTCGTTCGCCGCGTACGCCCGGTACGCCAGGAGCTTCGTCGTCAGGGCTGCGCCGGTGATGTTGGCCGGCTGGAGATGCACGGGGTATCCCTCGAAGTAGCGCATCTCGGCGAGGTCGTACCCGGCCTTCTGCGCCGCTTCGCGGGTGAACGTGCCCACCGTGCTGTGGTCGGGATGATCGCCCTGCCAACCCTGCGCGGCAATGCTCGGGATCAGCGTTCCCACCATGGCGGGATGGAACATCGTGATGAGGTCGGCCAGGGAGTCCCGCAGACTCACCGCCGACACCGCATCACCGCCGCCCACCGGGGTGAGCTTGTCGACGCGGCCGTCGAGGAGCATCCGGATCGTGACGGACCCGGTCGTCCGGAAGCCCTTGCCCTTCAGCCCCCCGTCGGGCAGGTGGAAGAAGAGCACCGAGACGTTCGTCGCGTCGACAGGAACGTACTGGGTGAGCTGCACTCCGGATGCGAGGGTCACGGTGGACTGCGTCCACTCGGCCGAGCTCCCGCGCATGACGTTGTACGCCTTGAGGATGCCGAACTCACGAGCCTTGACGTAGGAGGCACCGAGGCCGCCGTCACCCGCGGTCACATAGGCCGTCCGGGCGCAGAATCCGCTCGAGATCGCCCCCTGCAGCGTCGGGTTCGCGAAGATCAGGTCATCGTCGTAGTGGGCCCAGACCGACAGCACCGTCTCGCCCTCGCATGTGGTGACGAGCGATCCCGGCGCAGGATCCGAATTCACGACCGGCGCCGGCGCGGGAAGAGCGGGCCCGAGCGGCGTGGCCGAGGCGGACGGAGCGATCCCGCCCGGAGTCGAGAACGCGGTCGGCCACCACTGCGCGCGCGTCTGCACCGCTACCACGACCGCGCCGACAACTGCTGCGGCGACGATCACGACCGTCGATGCGAACAGGATGCGACCTATGCGGCGGCGCGCGCGAGCACCCATGCCGTTCCTCTCTCCCACCCCGATCCCCATCGGGCCCGCATCATGCTGACATATCCGCTCCCGGCGCGCCCGACACGACGCTGTGAATCCTGCTCACAGCGGGGGAATAGTCGGCGAACCCGCAGGCGTTGCACCCGTCATGACAGACGCCATCTCGATCGACGTGTGGAGCGACATCGCCTGCCCCTGGTGCTACATCGGCAAGCGCAACCTCGAGAAGGGACTGGCGGACGCGGCATCCGATGACGACGCACCCGTGACGACCGTCACCTTCCACTCCTTCGAGCTGTCTCCCGACACGCCCGTGGACTTCGAGGGTGACGAGATCGACTTCCTCGCCGGACACAAGGGGATGCCGCGGGACCAGGTCTCGCAGATGCTGTCGAACGTGACGGGCGTGGCCGCGAACGCGGGACTGGAGTACCGCTTCGACCTGCTGCGTCACACGAACACGGTGAAGGCGCACGAACTGCTGCACTTCGCGAAGCAGGCCGGGCGCCAGCACGACATGGCGGAGCGCCTCATGTCGGCCTACTTCACCGAGGGGCGCCACGTCGGACGCATCGACGACCTCGTCGACCTCGCGACGGAGATCGGGCTCGACGGCGACGCCGTGCGCGACGCGCTCGAGAACGAGCGTCACCTGCCAGACGTGCGCGCCGACCAGGCGCAGGCCCAGGCCTACGGCATCAACGGAGTGCCGTTCTTCGTCATCGACGGCAAGTACGGCGTCAGCGGCGCGCAGCCGCCGGAGGCGTTCGCCCAGATCGCGCGCCAGGTGTGGGCGGAACGGCGGAGCGCGGCATCCGCTCTCTGACCGTCGCCGAGATCAGGCGGGGAGTGCCGCCTCGATGACCGACACGACCGCCGGGTCGTCGGGCTTCGTCGACGGACGGAAACGGTGCACGTCTCCCGTGGGCGTGAGCACGAACTTCTCGAAGTTCCAGTGCACGAGTCCCCGCTCACCCTCGGGGTTCCTGGCCTTCTTCAGCGCCTTGTAGAGCGGCGCGACACCGGGTCCGTTGACCTTGATCTTCGCGTTGATCGGAAAGCTCACACCCCAGGTCGCGGAGCAGTACTCCAGGATCTCCTCGATCGAGCCCGGCTCCTGACCCATGAACTGGTTGCAGGGGAATCCGACGACGCTGAAGCCCCTCTCGCCGTACTCGCGCTGCAGCTGCTCGAGCGCCTCGTACTGCGGGGTGAGTCCGCACTTCGACGCGACGTTCACGACGAGGAGGACTTTGTCGCCGTAGTCGGCGAGCGTGCGCTCGGCCCCCTCGGCGTCGAGGAACGGGATGCTGCGCAGGTCTGCGCTGTCGGTGGCGGCCATGTGCCCAGCGTAGGCGCGGCGGGCCGCGGGAGGGTCGCCGTCTGGGAGAATGTCGGGGTGACCACGATCGCCCCCGCCACCCGGCCGTTACAGATCGGTGCGCTCACCCTCGACGCCCCGGTCGTGCTGGCGCCGATGGCGGGTATCACGAACACCGCGTTCCGGCGGCTGTGTCGCGAGTACGGCGCAGGTCTCTACATCAGCGAGATGATCACGACGCGCGCGCTCGTCGAGCGGAACGCCACGACGATGCGGCTCATCACGCACCACGAGTCCGAGACCCCGCGGTCGATCCAGCTGTACGGAGTCGATCCCGCGACCGTCGGCGCGGCCGTGAAGCTCCTTGTCGACGAGGACCGCGCCGACCACATCGACATGAACTTCGGATGCCCCGTCCCCAAGGTCACCCGCAAGGGCGGGGGAGCGGCGCTCCCCTGGAAGAAGGACCTCTTCGCCGACATCGTCACCCAGGCCGTCCGCAACGCCGGTGACGTGCCGGTCACTGTGAAGATGCGCAAGGGCATCGACGACGACCACCTCACCTATCTCGACGCCGCCCGCACGGCCGAGCGCGCCGGGGTGTCGGCGATCGCGTTGCACGCGCGCACGGCCGCGGAGTTCTACTCGGGGTCCGCCGACTGGAGCGCGATCGCGCGTCTGAAGGACGAGATCCGTTCGGTGCCGGTGCTCGGCAACGGCGACATCTGGAGCGCCGACGACGCCGTGCGCATGATGGCGGAAACCGGATGCGACGGCGTCGTCGTCGGCCGCGGCTGTCTCGGCCGCCCGTGGCTGTTCGGCGACCTCGCCCGCACGCTCGGCGGCGAGGACGCGGCCTATGGCGAGCCCGTGGATGCGACCCTCGGCTTCGTCGCTCGCGCGTTCCGCCGGCACGCGGAACTACTGGTCGAGTTCTTCGAGGACGAGGACCGCGGATGCCGCGACATCCGCAAGCACGTGGCCTGGTACTTCAAGGGCTATCCGGTGGGCGGGGAGCTGCGCGCGCAGCTGGCGACGGTGTCGTCGCTCGACGAGATCGATGCACTGCTCGCGACCCTCGATCTCGACGCGCCCTATCCGGGAGCCGCCGCCGAGGGACAGCGCGGTCGCGCGGGAACCCCGAAGCGTCCCGCCCTGCCCGACGGATGGCTCGACAGCCGGGAGATCCCCGCCGACGAGTCGTGCGCCCTCGCCGACGCCGAACTGGAGCACAGTGGCGGCTGAGGCATCCGCGCTCGGTGTCGCCCTCGGGCGCCCGAGCGGCTACGACGATCGGGACGCTGAGCGCTTCGTCCCCGAGCAGCACCGCTCGCAGCGCGACGATTTCGCGCGCGACCGGGCGCGGGTGCTGCACTCCGCGGCGTTGCGCCGCCTCGGCGCGAAGACCCAGGTGCTCTCGCCTGCCAGCCCTGCGGATTTCGCCCGTAACCGGCTGACCCACTCGCTCGAGGTCGCCCAGGTCGGTAGAGAGCTCGCCCTCGCCCTGCGCCTCGCGCCCGACGTGGTCGACACCGCCTGCCTGAACCACGACCTCGGGCATCCGCCCTTCGGACACAACGGCGAACGGGCCCTCAACGACTGGGCCGAGGACATCGGCGGGTTCGAGGGCAATGCGCAGACGATGCGCATCGTCACCCGGCTCGAGCCGAAGGTGTTCGACGAGGAGGGGCATTCCGCGGGCCTCAACCTCACCCGCGCGAGCCTCGACGCGACCTGCAAGTACCCCTGGACCGACGAACATCCCCTGCCCGACCCGGGCGGTCGCCTCAAGTTCGGCGTCTACCCCGACGACGAGGCGGTCTTCCGCTGGTTCCGCGAGGGCGCGCCCGGCCGCGTGCGGTGCATCGAGGCCGAAGTCATGGACCTGTCGGACGACATCGCATACTCGGTGCACGACTTCGAGGACGCCATCGTCAACGGCTACCTCGATCCGCGCCGTCTCGTCGCCCCGAACGAGCACGAGGCCCTGATCGACGCGATCCAGGCGTGGGTCGGCTTCGACCTCACCCGCGATGCGCTCTCCGACGCGCTCTACCGGCTCACCCGGCTCCCCGAGTGGGTGCCGACGTTCGACGGATCCCGCCGCGACCTGGCCGGACTCAAGAACCTCACGTCCGATCTCATCGGGCGCTTCGCGCGGGCGGCGACGGCGGCGACGCGCGACGCGTACCCCGCGGCATCCCTCACGCGCTATCGGGCGCGGGTCATGGTGCCCGCGGTCGTCGAGGCCGAGATCGCGGTGCTCAAAGGAATCATCGGTGCGACGGTGGTCTCGATCGATGGCCGCAAGGAGCTCTACAAGGAACAGCGGCGAGTGCTGAAGCGCCTCGCGTCGGCTCTGTGGGAGCGTCCCGACCAGCTCGAGCCGGTCTATCGAGGCGACTTCACCTCCGCGACGGATGACGCGGCTCGCCGCCGCGTCGTCGTCGACCAGGTCGCCGGACTCACGGATCAGCTCGCGATCGCCTGGCATGAGCGTCTCGTCGCACCGCTCGATCCCACCTCACTCGGCGTGTGGGTGCCGCCGGTGCGGCCCGCGCCGGCAGGACTCGCCTGATGCCCGGTCGCATCGTGCAGACCGACGTCGACGAGGTCAAGTCGCGCACCAACATCGCGGACATCGTGGGGGAGCGGGTCGCGCTGAAGCCCGCGGGCGTCGGCTCGCTCAAGGGGCTCTGCCCGTTCCACGACGAACGGAGCCCGAGCTTCCACGTGCGGCCGCAGCACGGCTTCTACCACTGCTTCGGATGCGGCGCCTCGGGCGACGTCTACACGTTCCTGCGGGAGATGGACCACCTCTCGTTCACCGAGTCGGTCGAGCGCCTCGCGGGTCGGCTCGGCTACGCACTGCACTACGAGGACGGCGGCCCCGCGGTGGAGACCTCCGGCCGGACCCGGCTCTACGCGGCGGGTGCCGCGGCCGCGGTGTACTTCCGCGAGCAGCTGCAGAGCGCCGAGGCCGAGACCGCGCGCGCCTTCCTCGGCGGCCGCGGATTCGATGCGGGAGCCGCCGCGCACTTCGGCGTCGGGTACGCGCCGAAGGGGTGGGGCAACCTGCAGCAGGCGCTGCGCGCCCAGGGCTTCAGCGACGAAGAGCTGCTCACCGCGGGACTGCTGTCGCAGGGGCAGCGCGGCGTGTACGACCGGTTCCGCGGGCGCGTGGTGTGGCCCATCCGCGATGTCACCGGCCAGGTCGTCGGCTTCGGGGCCCGCAAGCTCTACGACGACGACCAGGGGCCGAAGTACCTCAACACCCCTGAGACCCCGATCTACCGCAAGTCGCAGGTGCTGTACGGCCTCGACCTCGCGAAGAAGGACATCTCGCGGTCGCGCCAGGTCGTCGTGGTGGAGGGCTACACCGACGTCATGGCCTGCCACCTCGCCGGCATCACCACGGCGGTCGCGACCTGCGGCACCGCGTTCGGCTCGGAGCACATCACGGCTCTGCGTCGCGTGATGGGCGACGACTCGGCACACGGCGAGGTCGTCTTCACCTTCGACCCGGACGACGCAGGGGTCGGCGCCGCCATGCGCGCGTTCGCCGACGAGAAGCGTTTCGCCGCGCAGACCTACGTTGCCGTCGCTCCGCCCGGTCTCGACCCGTGCGACCTGCGCCTCGCCCGCGGCGACGGCGCCGTGCGCGCGATCATCGAGTCGAAGGTGCCGATGTTCGAGTTCGCGATCGACCAGCGCATCCGCGGCTTCGACCTCGGCACCGTCGAAGGGCGGGCGGGGGCTCTGCGTGCCGGGGCGCCGATCGTCGCCGGCATCCGTGACCCCTCGCTGCAGCCGGGGTACGTGAAGGTGCTCGCCCGACGCCTCGGCCTCGAGCTCGGCGAGGTGTCCGGTGCGGTGCGACGCGCGTCGCGGTCGGTCGGTGCGCAGCGCGAGCAGGAGGAGATCCCGCACTCGGCCGAGACCCCCAGCGAGCTGAGGATCACCCTCCAGACACTGCCGACCACAGCGGATGCCGCGCTCGAGCGTGATGCGCTGATGGGATTCCTGCAGTACGGGCACCTGATCGACGGCGAGCTCGTACGGCGCGCCCTCGACACCACATTCACCGTTCCGGGCCTCGACGCGGTGCGCGGCGTCGTCGCGGCGATGCCGGACTACTCGCACCCCGGATGGGCCGCCGCCGCGGTGCAGGCGGTGCGTGAGCCGTACCGTTCCCTCGCCGCCGAGCTGCTCACGGGAACGTTCCCCGCACGCGACGCTCTGCACGCCCAGTTGTCAGCCCAGGACCTCGCCAGGCGACTGAGCCTGCGCACCCTCGATCGCACGAAGAGCGAGCTGCTCGGTGCCATGCAGCGGGTGCCGGCCGACTCCGACGAGGGGCGTGCCGTGAGGCTGCGCCTGCGCGATCTGGATGTCGAGCGGCAGCGTCTCCTCGACGCCGGCTGACCCCGTCCCGGTTCGCGTCGCAGCCTCATCCTTTGCTACGATCTCAGGGTTGTCCTGATTCGGGATGACTCTTCCTCGGTAGCTCAATTGGCAGAGCAATCGGCTGTTAACCGATAGGTTCTTGGTTCGAGTCCAAGCCGGGGAGCCACGAGAAGATCCCGCCGCGTCGGTCGACGCAGGCGGGATTTCTCGTCTCGAGGTTCAGGCCTCGATGAGGTCGATCCCGGGCGTCCACGACTGACCGGGACGACCCCAGCCGCGCTTCTTCGCGATCTTCTGCACGGTCTTCCAGTCGCTGTCATCCAGCCGGTCGACGTACAGTACCCCGTCGAGGTGGTCGAACTCGTGCTGCAGGATGCGCGCACGCCATCCGGACACCTCGATGCGCACCTCGGCGCCCTCCAGGTCCGTGCCGATCAGCAAGGCGCGCTCGGCGCGGCGCAGCGGGAACCGTTCGCTGGGGAAGGACAGGCAGCCCTCGGACTCCTCGTCAGGGTCCGGCTGGCCGGGTTCGGCCGGGGAGATCCACAGCACCGGGTTGATGACCACCCCGCGCCACGGAGCGCCGTCGTCGTCCTGGTAGGTGTACGTGAAGATCCGCAGCCCGACCCCCACCTGCGGTGCCGCAAGCCCCACGCCGGGCGCGGCATCCATCGTCTCGAACATGTCCGCCACCAGTGTGCGGATCTCGTCCGTGATCTCGTCGACGGGGGCGGCGGGGGAGTGGAGCACGGGGTCACCCATGATGCGAATCGGCAGAACGGTCACGTCTTCGAGCCTATCGAGCCGGTCTCGGGATAGTGTCGAACGGTGATGACGGTGCCGCTTTCCATCGACGACGTCACGAACAACCTCGTCGGGGTGTTCCGCGACCCCGCGATCCTCCTCGGTATCCCGTTGGCGCTTCTCGGAGCGGTGTTCATGTCGTTCGGCGCCCAGTACCAGCACCGCGGAGTCGTGAAGGTCAACCACGCGCTCGGCGGCACGAGCACGGGGCTCAGCGGCGCACAGCTGCTGCGACTGCTCGGCCGCCCCTCCTGGGTGCTCGGCACCGTGATGCTGGGACTCGCGATCCTCTGCCAGCTCGGGGCCCTCGCGATCGCGCCGCTCATCATCGTCCAGCCGCTCGGCGCGGTCTCCCTCGTGATCACGACACTGCTGAACGCCCGCATCTCCGGCCACCGACCCACCCTGAAATCGGTGAGATCGATCATCGCGTGCGTGGGAGGCATCCTCGTCTTCGTCACCATCGCCGCATTCGTCGCGACCGAGCAGCCCGTCGCCGACAGCGAGCTGCTCATCATCCTCGGACTTCTCGTGGTCGTGGTCGGGTCGCTCACGGCGATCTGGTTGATCTGGGTGCGTCGGCGCGGTGGCCGCGCGCTCTTCTACATCGTCGCGTCAGGAATGATCTACGGCTTCGTCGCGACGCTCGCGAAGGTCGTGATCAAACGAGTGCAGGCGGGCGATTTCGAATGGCTCACCCTCACCTGTCTCGTCGCGCTCCTCGCCGCGGTCGCCCTCGGCGCCTACTTCGTTCAGACGGCATACTCCGCGGGACCCCCTGACCTCGTCATCGCCGGCCTCACCGTCATCGACCCGATGGTCGCCGTGCTCATCGGTCTCGTCGTCCTCCAGGAGGCAGCCACCGCAGGCATCGGGCCGATGATCGGGTTCGTCGTCGCCGGCGCGATCGCGGTGTACGGCGTCTTCTCGCTGGCCCGCAACCATCCGCAGGTCATCAGCGACAGCCAGGAGCTGCCCATCCCGCGCGGCGGCTCCCACTAGGCTCGCTGGTGCGGCGTGCCGCACGGGGCGGTGGCCAAGCTGGTCAAGGCAGCGGGCTCATAACCCGACGATCGTGGGTTCAAGTCCCACCCGCCCCACTCGAATCACAGTCTTGTCATTCCGGCACCGACCGGGTGATAATGACCCCATAACCGAAGAGCCACCGTTCCGGTCAGGTCGTAGGGGAAGACGCACCTGACGAATGGAGAACCGATGGCGACATCACAGACGCGCGGCGTGATCTACATCCACTCCGCGCCGAAGGCGTTGTGCCCGCACCTCGAGTGGGCCGCCGGTCGCGTGTTCGGCAAGGCGCTGAACTTCGAGTGGATCGCGCAGCCCGTGCTGCCGGGCGCTCGTCGCACCGAATTCGCGTGGGAGGGCCCGGCCGGCACCGGCGCGGCTCTGGCGAGCGCGATGCGCGGCTGGGAGCACCTGCGCTACGAGGTCACCGAGGATCCGGCTCGGGGCACGGACGGCGGGCGCTGGATGCACACACCGGACCTCGGCATTCACTTCGCGCCCACCGACGCTGCGGGCAACGTGGTCGTCCCCGAGGACCGGCTGCGTTACGCCCTCGAGGTGTCGCTGGGTGATGCGGCGGAGTTGCGACGTGAGCTGGATGTTGCTCTCGGAGCAGCGTGGGACGAGGAGCTCGAACCGTTCCGCCATGCGGGCGACGAGGTACCGGTCGTCTGGCTCCACAAGGTGGGCTGACCCAGACCCCGGGCAGACGACACGCCACTACCGAGCGCCGGTGAATCGTCCCGGCGGTGGGAACGCGGTCGATGCCCGACCATGACGAAGGCCCCCGGCAGTGTGCCGGGGGCCTTCGTGGTGTCGGTGGTCAGACGTTTCGGAACGCCACGACGGCATTGTGACCGCCGAACCCGAAAGAGTTGCTGATGGCGAGCTGGTCGCCGGCGCCGAGCGCCTGGGTGCTGCCCGACAGTCGGAACGGCACCTCCGGGTCCTGCTCGGTGAGGTTGATCGTCGGCGGCGCGATGCGCTCCTGGATCGCGCGGATCGTGAACATGGCCTCGAGGGCTCCGGTGCCGCCCAGGAGGTGACCGGTCGACGCCTTCGTGGCTGACACCGGGATCTCGTCGATCCGGGCGCCGAACACCGCTCGCAGGGCCTGGTACTCGTTCGGGTCGCCGACAGGGGTGGATGTCGCGTGCGCATTGATGTGCGTGACCTCGTCGGGGCTCGCACCCGCCGCCGCCAGCGCCTGCTGCACGGCACGCGCCGCGCCGCGGCCCTCGGGGTCATTGGCGGTGATGTGGTACGAGTCGGCGGTGACGCCGCCGCCGACGACGACCGCGTAGATCTTCGCTCCGCGAGCGAGAGCGTGGTCTTCACGCTCGAGCACGAGCGCCGCGGCGCCCTCGCCCATGACGAAGCCGTCGCGGTCGATGCTCGCCGGCCGGGACGCCGTGCCGGGCGAGTCGTTGCGACGCGAGAGCGCCTGCATCGACGCGAACGCGGCGAGTGTGATGGGGTGAACGGCCGATTCGGTGCCGCCGGCGATCACGATGTCGGCGAGGCCGTCCTGGATGTGCTCGACCGCGTTGACGATCGACTCGGTGCTCGACGCGCACGCGCTCGCGACGGTCCGGGCGAATGCCCGCGCGCCGAAGTGGAGCGACAGGTTGCCCGCTGCAGCGTTCGGCATGAGCATGGGCACCGTCATGGGCATGACCCGACGGGGACCCTTCTCACGCAGAGTGTCCCACGCATCGAGCAGCGTCCATACGCCGCCGATTCCGGTCGCGAAGTCGACACCGAGACGCTCGGGCTCGACGTCGGGCGCACCCGCGTCGGCCCAGGCCTCCTGGGCGGCGACGAGGGCGAACTGCGAGGCCGGATCGAGACGCTTGGCCACCGGGCGCTCCAGCACGGTATCGGGACGCACGAGCGCCTCGGCCGCGAAGGTGACCGGCAGCTCGTAGCGGGCGACCCAGTCGTGCTCGAGCGAGCGGGCGCCGCTGGCGCCGTCGAGGAGCGCGTTCCAGCTGTCGGGAGCCGTGCCGCCGATGGGGGACGACGCGCCGATTCCGGTGACGACGATGCGAGGGGACGTCATATTGCTTCCTGTTCTTCCCGGTGGGGGCTCACGCCCCCACCGGACGGGACTCACGCCTGGTTCGAGGTGATGAAGGTGACTGCGTCGCCGACGGTCTTGAGGTTCTTGACCTCGTCGTCGGGGATCGTCACGCCGAACTTCTCTTCGGCGTTGACGACGATGGTCATCATCGAGATCGAGTCGATGTCGAGGTCGTCGGTGAACGACTTCTCGAGCGCGACCTCGTCGGCCGAGATGCCCGTCTCGTCGGTGATGAGCTCGGCGAGGCCGGCGAGGACCTCTTCGGTCGAAAGGGCCATGGGTTTCTCCTTCTCTGTGGGGTGTGGACAGCAGCCGCAAGGCCGCGAATCAGTTTAGGGGCGCCGCTGCGGCGCTCACGGGAGCACGACCACCTGCGCGCCGTAGACGAGCCCGGCCCCGAATCCGATCTGCAGGCACAGGCCGCCGCTGAGCTCGGGGTGCTCTTCGAGCAGACGATGCGTGGCGAGCGGGATGGACGCCGCCGACGTGTTGCCCGTCGTCGCGATGTCACGGCCGATGACCACGCTCTCGGGCAGCCCCAGCTGCTTGGCGAACTCATCGATGATGCGCATGTTGGCCTGGTGCGGCACGAAGGCGGCCAGATCGGATGCCTCCACCCCCGCCTCCTCGAGGGCGAGGCGCGCGGCCTTCGCCATCTCCCAGACGGCCCAGCGGAAGACGGTCTGGCCTTCCTGACGGAGCGTCGGCCAGGCAGCCTCGCCGTCACGGAACTCGGTGAGGGTCGCGTTCATGCCGACGGCCTCGGCCTTGGAGCCGTCGGAGCCCCACACGGTGCGGGAGATGCCGGGGAAGTCACTCGGTCCGATGACCACGGCTCCTGCGCCGTCGCCCAGGAGGAACGAGATGCTGCGGTCGGTCGGGTCGACGACGTCGGAGAGCTTCTCGGCGCCGATGACGAGGGCGTAGTGCGCCCCGCCGGTGCGGATGAGTGCATCGGCCTGGGCGACACCGTAGGCGAATCCGGCGCACGCGGCGTTCGAGTCGTAGGCGGCGGCCGGGTTCGCTCCGACGCGGTCGGCGACGACGGCCGACATCGACGGGGTCTGGCGGGAGTTGCTGATGGTCGCGACGATGACGAGGTCGATCTGGTCGGCCGGCACTCCGGAACGCTCGATCGCCTCCCGACCGGCCGCGGTGGCGAGATCGGTCGCGCTCGTGCCGTGCACCGCGCGCGTCCGCGTGATGATGCCGGTGCGCTGGCGGATCCACTCGTCGCTCGAGTCGATCGCGGCGACCAGATCGTCGTTCGGCACCGCGTTCTCGCCACGGGCGGCCCCGTACGAGTAGATGCGGGTGAACGCGGGGCCGCTGCCCTGCTTCAGCACGGGTGCGCTCATGCGGCGGATCCCTTCAGCAGCGCGACGGCGGCGTCGAGGTCGTCGGGTGTCTTGACGGCAACCGACGGCACTCCGCGCAGCGCGCGCTTGGCGAGGCCGACGAGCGTTCCCGCCGGCGCGAATTCGATGATGCCCGTCACGCCCGCCTCGGCGAACGAGGCCATGCACAGATCCCAGCGCACGGGGGAGGCCACCTGTCCGATGAGCAGCTCGACCGCCCGGGGGCCGTCATCGACGACGGTGCCGTCGGCATTCGTCCAGAGGGTGGTCTGCGGGTCGCTCACCGCGACGGATGCCGCGGCCTCCCGCAGCGCGTCGACGGCCGGGGCCATGTAGGACGTGTGGAACGCGCCGGCGACCTGGAGCGGGATGACCCGCGTCGCCGGCACCGGCGCCTCGGCGAGGACTGCCAGGGCGGGGAGGGCGCCGGCGGCGACGATCTGGCCGGCACCGTTGTGGTTGGCCGGGGTGAGGTCGAGCTCGGCGAGACGCGCCAGCACCGCGGCTTCGTCGCCCCCGAGGATGGCGCTCATGCCGGTCGGCGTCTGGGCCGCGGCATCCGCCATCGCACGACCCCGCACGCCCGCGAGAGTGAGTGCGTCGACGGGGGAGAGCACGCCTGCCGCGGCGAGGGCGGCCAGTTCACCGACGGAGTGACCGGCCACACCCGCGGGCGTGGTGCCCGCCGCCTCGACGAAGGCGGCGTAGGAGAGGAGGCTCGCGCCGACGATGAGCGGCTGAGCGACCTGCGTGTCGCGGATCGCGTCGGCATCCCACTCGGTGCCGGCGGCGGCGAGGTCGACACCCGCTGCCTCCGAGAACGACGACAACCGGTCAGTCGCGCCGTCGAGCTCGAGCCAAGGACTGAGGAAGCCGGGGGTCTGCGAACCCTGACCGGGGAACACCGCGATGATCACCGTTCCATCCTGCCAAGGAACCGGGCGGCGCACTGGCGAGGTACGCACAAGGATGACCGGATGCTTTGTGCGCGCCCTACAGCGACGTGGCTCATGCGCGCCGAGGAACACCGGCACGGCGACGCGTGACGTCACTGCCGATCGCCCCGAGAACGAGCGCCGTCTGCAGGATGAGCGCCTCGCGCGGACCCGTCGCGTCCCAGCCGATCACGTCCGAGACGCGCTTCAGTCGGTAGCGCACCGTGTTGGGGTGAACGAACAGCTCGCGAGCCGTCGCCTCGAGCGATCGGCCGTTGTCGAGGTAGCTCCAGAGCGTGGTCACGAGATCGGAGCTGTGGGCCTTCAACGGACGGTAGATCTTCTCGACGAGCGTGCGCTTGGCGAGCGGGTCGCCCGCGAGGGCACGTTCGGGCAGCAGATCGTCGGCGTCCACCGGACGCGGCGCGTTGCGCCATGCGCCGGCCACCGCGAACCCGGCGAGAGCCGCGCGGGCGCTCTGGCTCGCGTCGACGAGCGCCGGCACCGTCGGGCCGAGCACCAGGTGCCCCGTGCCGAATCCCGGCTCGAGGCGCCGGGCGATCTCGGGGAAGGGGAGGTCTGCGACATCCTCACCCGTGCGCTGGCCGGCCTCGCTGCGACCGATCACGAGCACGAGCCGCGAGCCCTGCACGCCCACGAGCACGTCGACACCGAGCTTGCGCGCCATGCGGCGCAACTGGTCGACGTCGAACTGCGGGGGCGTCGTGCCCACGAGCACCGCGACCTCGCCGTGTCCGTGCCAGCCGAGGGCCGCGATACGGCTCGGCAGCTCGTCGTCGGCCTCGCCGCTGAGGATCGAGTCGACCACGAGCGCCTCGAGGCGCGCATCCCAGAGGCCCCGCGCCTCAGCGGCGCGGGCGTAGACGTCGGCCGCCGCGAACGCGACCTCGCGCGAGTAGAGCAGCGCCGCCTCGCGCAGGCGCGAGTCCTTGTCGGCGATGCGCTCCTCGGTGACCTCCACCGTCACCCGGATCAGCTGGAGCGTCTGCTGCAGGCTCACGCTGCGCAGCAGCTCCCGCGGCGCGGCGGCGAAGATGTCCGACGCGATCCAGGGGGTCGACTTCGGATCGTCGTACCACTGGATGAACGAGGTGATGCCGGCCTGAGCGACCAGGCCCACCGCCGAGCGCCGCGCCGGCGGCATGTCGGAGTACCACGGAAGCGTCGCCTCGAGCCGGGTGAGCGTCGCCGTGGCGAGGTCGCCGGAGACCTTGCGCAGCCACGCAAGGGTCCCCGACTTGTCGACGGGCAGCTCGTGTCCGGGCGGCGTCGCCGGCACGTCGGTCAGCTCTCGCCGCCGGCGTTGCCCGTCGTGCCCGCGGTCACGTCGTGCAGACGGTACTTCTGGATCGCCTGACCGACCAGCGCACGATCGACCGCACCCTCGGCCGCGAGCGCCTGGAGGGCACGCACGACGATCGACGGTCCGTCGATCTTGAAGAAGCGTCGTGCCGCGGCACGCGTGTCGGAGAAGCCGAAGCCGTCGGCGCCGAGCGTCCAGAAATTGTGCTGCACCCACGGACGGATCTGGTCCTGCACGGCGTGCATGAAGTCGCTCACCGCGACGACCGGGCCGGGCGTTCCGGCGAGCTTCTGCGTGAGGTAGGCCGTGACCGGCTCCTCGTCGGGGTGCAGGAAGTTGTGCTCGTCGGCGGCGAGGCCGTCGCGGCGCAGCTCGGTCCACGAGGTGACCGACCACACATCCGAGCCCACGCCCCAGTCGTCCTTCAGGAGCTGCTGCGCCTCGAGCGCCCACGGCACGCCCACACCGCTCGCGAGCAGCTGCGCGTGCGCGGCGCCCTCGGCCGCGACGGTGGAGATGCGGTGGATGCCGCGCACGATGCCGTCGACGTCGACATCCGCCGGCTCGGCAGGCTGCACGATCGGCTCGTTGTAGACCGTCAGGTAGTACATGACGTTCGGGTCGCTGTGGCTGCCGCCGTACATGCGGTCGATGCCGGAGCGCACGATGTGGGCGATCTCGTAGCCGTAGGCGGGGTCGTACGAGACCGTGGCGGGGTTCGTGGCCGCGAGCAGGTGCGAGTGGCCGTCGGCGTGCTGCAGGCCCTCACCCGTGAGGGTGGTGCGACCGGCGGTGGCGCCGACCACGAAGCCGCGCGCCATCTGGTCGCCCGCGGCCCAGTTCGCGTCGCCGGTGCGCTGGAAGCCGAACTGCGAGTAGAACACGTAGACCGGGATGAGCGGCTCGCCGTGCGTCGCGTACGAGGTGCCGACACCGGTGAAGGCCGCGAGGGCGCCGGCCTCGTTGATGCCGACGTGGACGATCTGGCCCTGCGGGCTCTCCTTGTAGGCCAGTAGCAGCTCGCGGTCGACCGACGTGTAGTTCTGGCCGTTCGGGTTGTAGATCTTCGCCGTCGGGAAGTACGCGTCCATGCCGAAGGTGCGCGCCTCGTCGGGGATGATCGGCACGATGCGGTTGCCGAAGTCCTTGACCCGCAAGAGGTCCTTCAGCAGACGCACGAACGCCATCGTGGTGGCGATCTCCTGGGTGCCCGAGCCCTTCTTCGGCAGCGCGTAGGCCGCGTCGCCCGGCAGCTCGATGCCGACGTGGTGCGAGCGGCGCTCCGGCAGGTATCCGCCGAGGGCCTGGCGACGCTCGAGCAGGTACTGGATGGTCTCGTCCTGCGGTCCCGGGTTGTAGTAAGGGGGCAGGTACGGGTTCTCCTCGAGCTTCGCGTCCGTGACCGGGATGTGCATCGCGTCGCGGAACAGCTTCAGGTCGTCAAGGGTCATCTTCTTCATCTGGTGGGTCGCGTTGCGGCCCTCGAAGTGCGGACCGAGGCCGTAGCCCTTGATGGTCTTGGCGAGGATGACGGTGGGTTGGCCCTTGTGCTCGACGGCGGCCTTGAACGCGGCGTAGACCTTGCGATAGTCGTGACCGCCGCGCTTGAGGTTCCAGATCTGCTCGTCGCTGTAGTCCTTGACCAGGGCGGCGGTGCGCTCGTCCCGGCCGAAGAAGTGCTGGCGCACGTAGGCGCCGTTCTCGGCCTTGTAGGTCTGGTAGTCGCCGTCGGGCGTGATGTTCATGAGGTTGAGCAGCGCGCCGTCGCTGTCGCGGGCGAGCAGGTCGTCCCATTCGCGGCCCCACACGACCTTGATGACGTTCCAGCCGGCGCCGCGGAAGAAGCTCTCGAGCTCCTGGATGATCTTGCCGTTGCCGCGCACGGGTCCGTCGAGGCGCTGCAGGTTGCAGTTGACGATGAACGTCAGGTTGTCCAGGCCCTCGTTGGCCGCGACCTGGAGCTGACCGCGGCTCTCGACCTCATCCATCTCGCCGTCACCGAGGAACGCCCACACGTGCGAGTCGGAGACGTCCTTGATGCCCCGGTTGGTGAGGTACTTGTTCGTCATCGCCTGGTAGATCGCGTTGATCGGCCCGAGGCCCATCGACACGGTCGGGAACTGCCAGTACTCCGGCATGAGGCGCGGGTGCGGGTAGGAGGGGAGGCCGTTCGGGAAGGCCGACTTCTCCTGGCGGAAGCCGTCGAGCTGCTGCTCGGTGAGGCGTCCCTCGAGGAACGAGCGGGCGTACATGCCGGGGGAGGCGTGGCCCTGGAAGAAGATCTGGTCGCCGCCCGAGGGGTGGTTCTGGCCGCGGAAGAAGTGGTTGAAGCCCACCTCGTAGAGCGCCGCCGACGACGCGTAGGTCGAGATGTGGCCGCCGACGCCGATGCCGGGACGCTGCGCGCGGTGCACGGTGATGGCCGCGTTCCAGCGGATCCACGCGCGGTAGCGGCGCTCGATCTCCTCGTCACCGGGGAACTCGGGCTCGTTCTCGGGCGCGATCGTGTTGATGTAGTCGGTGGTCGGCACCGTCGGCACGCCGAGGTGCAGCTCTCGCGAGGTCTTCAGCAGGCTGAGCATGATCTCGCGCCCGCGACCGTGACCCTTGGCGTCGACGAGCTGCTGCAGGGATTCCTGCCACTCGGACGTCTCTTCAGGGTCGCTGTCGAGGGGGCCTTGCGAGTAGGGATCCTGGTCGTGAACAGTCACGAGGCACCTTTCGTCGGGCTGGCAGGTCGTGCCAGATCAGATCACCGAGACCGGCGGCTTTGTCCGCGGTCTACAACGCCGACGGATAGCCTAGCGCCGCCGCAGACGAAGATCGGCGGCACCGGTGTCAGCGCGCCCCACGCACCCTCTGATCGGGCCGCACGAAGAGCGGATGTCTCGTACACTCGGCCCCGAGGGCCTTTAGCTCAGCTGGTAGAGCGCCACGTTTACACCGTGGATGTCGTCGGTTCGATCCCGGCAGGGCCCACTCAGACGGGAGTAGGTGAGGCGGGTTATCGCCCGCTCTCACGCTTCCTCCGCTTTGTATGGCGCGTCCCCCCGGCGTCCCCCGAGAGGGCGTCGTTCAGGCGTGCGATGCCCGCCGTATCAGCGTCACTGTGCATGTAGTGGCCGTAGGTGTCCAGGGTGAGTTTCGCGGTGCTGTGACCCAGCCAGTTCTGCACCGTCTTGATGTCTACGCCGTTGGACAAGGCGAGGGTCGCGAACGTGTGGCGGAGGTCGTGAACGCGGCGCCCGCGCTTCACGTCATCCCAGTGCGAATCGCGTTTCCAGTTGTTCTCAGCTCGGAACGATCCGACCGTGCTGGGGAACACGAGTTCGTTAGGTCCCCGCCCGTCGATGAGAAGGAAAACCATGGCGGCCACGTCCTCCGACATCGGCACTGTGCGGGGCTGCCCGCCCTTGGTGATGGTCCGGAGGGGTGCGCCGTCTGACTTTGACCGCGAGGGGCGTAGAGCGGGATACGGCAGTTCCTGAACGTCACGCACGCGAAGCGCGGACAGCTCGCCCCAGCGCAGACCTGTGAGGCCCAGCACAAGCAAGATATCCGCGTTCGACTTAGTGGTGCGTTCAGCCATAGCCGCATAGACGGCGCGAAGCTCTGCGAGGTTATACGGGAAGATTTCGCGAGTCGCCCGCTCGGCGGTGCCTCGGGGTACGCGGGATGCACGGATGACGTTCGCGGGCACGATGTTCTCACCCACGGCCCACTCATACAGCGCGCTCATGCTGTCCCGGAAGCGCAAAACCGTGCTGCGCGCCGTTGTGCGCAGGAGCTTGGCGTAGAGCGCTTCCCATTCGCCCTTATCAAGGGCCGCGATCGGGCGGTTGCGGAGTGCGTCTACGTGTTTGAGGGCGTACCCCTCGTTCCGGTAGGTCTTCACGCCAATGGTGCCCTCTCGCGCGGCGCGCCAGCGGTCCAGGACTGCGCCGAACTTCTCGTTTCCTGCCTTGGGGTGAACGAACGAGCCCAGGTGGTAAGCACGGAGCTGCGCGTCGTGCCAGGCCTCGGCGTCCTTCCTGCGGTCGAAAGTCTTCGAGGCAATGACGATGCGGCCCACCTTGGGCTTAGCCCGGTAGCGCTTCTTCCCCTGGGCGTTAATGACGACCTGAATGCTCATGCGCGCTTGCCCTCCGCGTAGGCGATCACGTCGCCTTGCGCGTACCTGATGATGCCGTCGAGGTTGGCGAACCGGGGACCGGTGCCCGCCTCGCGCCAGCGCGAGAGCGTCGATTCAGACACGTCCAGCATGCCCGCGACCTCCTTGCTCGTGAGTAGTTTCTGCATGTTGTTCTCCTGCCCGAGGTATCTCCTCAGGGAGTGATACGCCGCTACGGGCGCGTTGCACAGGGTGCGGGCTCATGACTTGCTCACGTCCCCAGCGGCCCAGCGCTCCACGTCGGCGGGCGAGAGCGTATAGCCGTGGCTGAGGCTTTTTCCGGTGGGGTCCGCGACGCCGTAGAGGCCATAGTCGGTTGCGACGGACAGCCGGGAGCGGGATCGGGAGAGCGTCAGTCCCTGCACGGCGAGGCGTCGCCGCATGCGGTTCTCCCAAGCCTTGAACTGCTGCGGCGTCAGGTCGTCGTGGTTGGTCATCGTCCCACTCTCCGTACTTTAAACGTACTGGAAACGTACCAGAAGGCAGCTCAGTGTCGTGGGCGCCGCGTAGCGTCCTGGCATGCCCCGCCCCGGACTGAGCCCAGAAACGGCCCTAAACGTGCACCCGTCGGCCATCTGCACGCGCAACCAATACACGCACGATCCAGCGCCGGTCATTGCTGAGCTGCGACGCGTAGCTGGCGAGCGAACCGACATCCTGGCGCAGGTCGCTGGGCGAGTCGCGGGGTTCTATGACGGGCCGCACGCTTACGAGCTGTGCACCGCGCTGCGATCGGAGATAGAGGGCGCGCGGAGGAGTGGGTAGAGCTGGGCCGCGCTCGCCGCGGAGCTGGCGCCCACGGGACGGGCGGATTCGTCAGGGGCTCGTGACGGCGCCACAGCTCGGGCACCTCCAGCACGGGTCCGTGGCCGCGACAGTACGCCCGAAATGAACGCGAGCTGGCGGATATTCCAGCGCCTGGGGACCCTCAGCCGTTGGGCTCCGCGGTTGCGTCACGAGCATGGCGGGTCTCCGCGTCACGGGCGATGCTCTCCCCAGTCGCGATTTCGCGCGTCAGTGCCGCATCCAGCGTTTCAGCGAAGTGGTGGAGGCGCCGCACGTGAGCAAGCCGGTAGATGCGGGCGCGGCCCTTCACCTTCGCCACCTGGAGGAGGCGGTATATCTGCACGGCGCTGTGCTCCCGCAGTGTTTCGCACTCTTCTATTGCGGCGTTGAGGTCTGCCGCGGTACTTGCCCCGTTGACCCTCTGGATAACGATGTCGCGCTGGTTGTCGAAGGCGTAGAACGCTTTCGCCAGGTCGCCGGACGTGTAGAACTGCGCTTCGGCCATCACCGCGCGCCATTCATCTGTGAGCCGGGCCACATGCGCTGACCGTTCTACGTCGAGGGTGAGCATCACGGTCACCGGCTGGCCGTTCGCAGGCCGCGCCAGCTCATCGCTACGGCGCTTCAAGTCTTCAATGAGGTGGTGGGTCGCTATGCCCAGGCTGGTCACGACGGAAACCGCCCGGACGCCGAACGCGCGTTCGTCCTCGGCTTCCTTCACGTTGAGGTCGATGAGACGGCTACGGAGTGCCGATCGCGCGGCGATCCACGCTCCCAGGGCTATCCCGGCGATACCGAGAAGCGCCAGCACGAGAGGAACCACGTATGCGGACATGGGGTCCGGCAGAGACTGCTGCAGCTCGGGGGCAGGAGTGGCCATGAGGGCGTACACAGCGGCATCCTCGCACGAGCCGCGCATGTGACTCGACACCGCGGTGTGCGAGGCGGCAGGCGTGCTCTAGCATCTGCTCACACCGTTACCGCGCTGAGGGGGAAGCATGGTTATCGCGAAGGTCACGCGACCAAAGACGGGCAAGGTGACAGTCCGCATTCCTTACACAGGCCACAGCTGGGAGGGTGTCATCCGTTCGATTCTTCCCACGGGGTCACAGGTCACGCGCGGCCCGCGGTCCGGGGATTGGCTCGTGGGTCGGAACCACCTCGGGATGTTGGTCGCAGGTCTGATGAAGCGGCCCGATATTGAAGACATCGACCTAGCGCTCTACCAGGGCCGGGAGGGCGGGTGTTCCAGCGCCTGTTACACGGGATCGGACTCTGACGAGGCGATCATGATGTGTCAGTGTGCCTGCGTTGGACTGAACCACGGCACTCAGAGTCCCCCTGCTGGCGCGAAGCACGTGGCGACCGTCGGAGGCGCTGGCGAGGTCTACCGCTACCCCGGTGGGGTCCGCCGCGTGAGGTACAGCCGACTCCGCGATGAGTTTCGGTAGGCCGTGTCGGTGGCGTGCGCTGCAATAGAACTGCGCGATAGTCTCACGTGAACCGTCGCCCGGAGGCCTGAGTGTCCCGCTCCATCCCTGCGTTCCCGAACCCCGACATGCTCGTGTGGGCTCGCGAAACGTCGCGCCTGGAACCTGCCGTGGCGGCTGCTCGCCTGTCCGTAGACGAGGCCCAGTTACTCGCCTGGGAGAGCGGGGACCCCGGTCTGACGGTGGCCAAGCTCCAGGCCGTTGCAGACCTGTACCGGCGCCCCCTGGCAGCGTTCTACCTCAGCGAGCGCCCTGAGGTGCCGGAGCGCGTCCGCGACTACCGGCGTCCCTGGCTCACCGCACGACGCCGAGAGAGCCCGATGCTCGCGGCTGAGATACGGCGAGCGGAGTTCCAGCGCGACAACGTGCTGGAAATCATGGAGCTGCGGGACCAGGAGCCGACCCATGTATGGAAAGAGCCTGCCGGGTTCGAGGACGTAGCGGCGCGCGCGCGAACGCTTCTGAATAAGCACTCCTTGATTGCGCGGCCCGGTCAGTCCGGCAAGCCAACGGACTGGTTCTTCTACTGGAGTAGCGCCCTGGAAGAGATGGGCGTACTCGTCGTCACGGCCAATGCTGTACCTGCCCAGGAGGCAGACGGCTTCTCCGTCGCTCTAGACCCTGTGCCGGTTGTGGGCGTCAACGGTGCTACCCATTTCAATCGCCGTATCTTCACGCTGCTCCACGAGTACGCGCACCTGCTGCACAACACGTCCGCGCTCTGCGACCTCCACGAGGAATCGACGGGCGCGGATGACGTGGACCGCATCGAGGTCGAGTGCAACTGGCTAGCCGCAGAGATTCTGGTGCCTAGCGCCGCATTCGCTCAACGCCCGATCGTGCTCGGCGCGCAGACTGGCGCGTCGGACTGGCAGCTGTGGCAGCTCCGTGACGAGGCGCGAGCCTGGGGCGTGAGTCCGGAAGTGATTCTGCGAAAGCTGTTCACCCATGGCAAGGCGAGCCAGGAGTTTTACGAGAACTGGCGCGAGGAGTACAACGACACCGACCGTTGGTCGAGCGGACCCGAACCGCGGAAGGCCAACGGTGGGGACGGCCTACGCACGAAGGTGCGCAACCTGGGGAAGGGCTACGTGCGGAACGTCGTCGGCGCGATGTCTGAGGGGCTATTGAGCACCTACGAGACCTCCAACATGCTCAACGCGAAGGTGGAGCAGATACCCAAGCTGCTCGATCGCGCGCGCGTGCCGGAGGTCGATTGATGTACTCAGTAGACACGAGCGTCCTCATCACAGCGTGGCGTGACCACTATTGGCCGGATGTGTTCCCCGGCTTCTGGGACCGCTTTAATGACGCTGTGGATGCCGGGGTGCTCCAGGCTATCGACCCCGTGAAGGGTGAGCTGACCAAGCGCGACGATGCAGTAGCCGCGTGGGCAAAGGCGCGACCGCACTTCTTCGTGCCCCTAGATACGGACATCCAGGCTGCGACGACGGACGTTCTGAGCACGCACCCCGGCCTAATCACGCAGGGAGGCAAGCGGTCTACGGTGGACCCCTTTGTAATCGGCCTCGGCATAGCGCGCGGCTTCCCCGTCGTGACCTACGAGAAGGCGTCCAACAGCACGGTGAAGCCGCACATACCGAATGTCTGCAACGACAAGGGGCACCCAGTGATGGGTATGGAACAGCTCGCGCGGGCGCTGGGGTGGCAGTTCTAGGACCGGAGTTCGACACGGCGCCTAGTGAGCGCAGGAACGAGCGGACGGGGACGGCAGACACGAAACGGCCCCCAGGGCGCCGTGTGTGGAGTTGATCGCTAAGTGGCGGTGTTCTGTGATCGCTCGGTGGCGTGGGCACGCGGTTTGGCACTGCTACAGGAGCTACGGCAAGGCGCTTGGTCCTCGGCGTATGCTCACGAGCGTGGAAACTTACCCATACGATTCTTGGTTTCACCGAGCCGGTACGCGGGTTGCCGTGGCATTGCTGGTAGGCGCGATTGTCGGGGTCGCGGTAGGCGTGACGGTGCGGTGGGCGTTTGCGCCTGCGCTCGGCTGGGTAGCTGCGGTCGTGGTGTATTTGTGCTGGACCTGGAGCGTCATCGGGCGTTTCGATCATGCGCAGACCGCTCGTTACGCGACAGTGGAAGACCGCTCGCGCTTCGTGGCTGAAGTGCTGTTGCTGTGCGCGAGTATCGCAAGCTTTGGTGCGATCGCTTTGATCCTGATCGAAGCTGCGAAGGTCCAGGGCGGGGCAAAAGTGGGGCTTGTAGCACTTGCGCTTGCCACCATCGCCGTCTCCTGGCTACTCGTAGGCACCGTTTTCACGTTGCGGTACGCGCACTTGTACTACCGCGGTACTCAGGGCGGCATCAGTTTCAATCAGCCAGAACCTCCCCGGTACACCGACTTCGCCTACCTTGCTGTCACAATCGGAGCGACCTTTCAGGTCTCCGACACCAACATTGAGAACCATGAGATTCGGATGACGGCGCTTCGCCACTCCCTGCTGTCCTATGTCCTCGGCGTCGGTGTCCTAGCGACCACGGTCAACCTGGTATCCGGGCTGGCCCACTAGCGACTGCGGAATCTGGAAGGTCAGACCCGGTCTGTTAGCCCGCGTGCCGATCTCAGTGTCGATGATCGCCGAATCGGTTTGCGCGTGGAGGGCGAAACTGTCCCGATTTTTCTGGCGGTGCGCCATCGGGTACGGCCCGATTCCCGAGGCATCTCTTGGCGGAGTCTGTCAGTTCCCCTTGGTGCATGTCTGCTGAGCAGCTGTCTGCCCGGTGACTGAAGACGGAAGGGGGATCGCGGTCGCCGTCGGCGCTGGCGTAGCTGCGCCCGGGGCGGACGACGGTCGAGCCGGGCTTACTGACGCTGGTGGGGGCGGTGTGGGGCTTGGCGTGGTGGTGGCGGCTGCTGGCGCGGGTCGTGACCCGGGGGCAGCGACGGCTCCCACCCCGAGGTTCCCGCTCAGCACGAGAGGCGTGTCGTTCCTGAGTGCGGAAACCAGTAGAGGCGCGGCCGAGGAATCGGGGACGACGCGATTGGGGTCGGAAGGGTCGGTGCCGACGGGATATTGAACAAATACCATGTTCGACATGCTGATGCTCTTCAGCGTCAGCGCAAGCGACACCAGCGAGGTCGGTTGGGAGATCGTATCGGACAGTTGCACGTTCGACACGGCAGCGTGGGCCAGCTGATACAGCGTGAGCGGGTTGCTCAGGACCCCGGCGCTGTCGATCTTGCGCAGCAGAGCGGAGAGGAACAGTTGCTGGTTGCTGATGCGGCCTAGGTCGCTGCCATCACCGATTCCGTGCCGGCTACGGACGAAAGCCAGCGCCTGCGACCCGACGAGGGTCTGAGTTCCCGCGGCAAGATCGAGTCCGGCATAAGGGTCGTGGATGGGGGTGGCAATGCAGACCGCCACGCCGCCGACTGCGTTCGACATGGCGATCACTCCGTCGAAACTGATCAGGGCCGCGTCGGGGATGCTGAGGCCGGTCAGTTGCTCGGCCGTGAGAACGACGCAGGACAGTCCTCCGCGTGAGAGAGTGGTGTTGAACATGCCAGCGTCCGCGCCGGGGACGGTCCCGCCATTCGGGCCCGGGCAGTCCGGTATCGGTGCGATCAGATCACGGGGAATGGAAATCACGGTGGCGTGGGTGTGGTCGGCACTGACATGCAGCACCATGGTCACGTCGTTGCTGCCGGCACCGGAGCTTCCGGCCAGATCCGCCGAGTTGTTGAACTGACCGCCTTGACCGGTGCGGGTATCCGTCCCCGCGAGCAGGATGTTTACGGCACCCGACTGCGCATCCACCTGTGGCGCAGCCGGGGTCTTCCCTTTCGCGGTGACCAGATGGATGCCCGGTTTGATCGATTGCACCGTGTCCGCAACACCGTACGCGCCCACGATGGCACCGCTGGCGACCACGACGCCCACCGCGGCGGCAAGCACCCTCAATACGAAGCCGTAGGGGCGACGCTCGGGCAGCCGACCATGGCGGACACCGACTCCGTGGGTGCGTCGTGGACGACGCACTTCACCACCGTTGTCCGCTGAATCACCGCTAGAAAGCACCCTTGGACGATAACGTCTCAGCCTGGAAACCGCTCCGGACCTATCTGGAAACTGCACACGTACTCATGCGAAACTGCACAAACGAAGGTTCGCTCTACGACCCGAGGGGTTAGGCGAGTGTGATTGGCGCCGTCGCGGTGGAGTGGGTCTGCGGTTCACGGCGGCGCCAGTCCTCGGGGATTGCAGCCTCCAGCGCGTCGTCCACGGTGACCACACCGAGGAGGAGCCCTTGCGGGTCGGTGACGGGCAGCACCATGAGGTTGAAGTCGGCCATCCTTGTGGTGACGTCGACGACATCGTCCTGCGGCGAGGCGTACACCGGTTCGGAGTCCGCGATCTCCGCCAGTGGAGTATCCGGGTGGGCCTGAAGTGCCTGGACGAGCCCGACAGACCCGCATAGCGCGCCGCTCTCGTCGACGCAGAAGATGGTGAGGAGGGCCTCGGCCTGCTGGTCTCGGGCGGAGCGGATGCGCTCGATCGCCGCGCGTACCGTCGCCGTACCGGGAAGGGCAACGAAGTCGAGCCCCATCAGGCCGCCGGCTGTTTCACCGTGGTAGCCCAGGAGACGAAGAATGGGCGACCGCTGTGCGGTGGGCAGCAGATCCAGGACCGCCTGGCGGCGCTGCTGCGGCAGGTCGAGGATGGCGTCGGCGGCGTCGTCGGCGCGCATCCGGCCAAGCACGGAGGCGACCTCGTCCAAGCTGCGGGTTTTGAGTAACTGGGCTTGGCTGTCGTCGTCGAGCTCTTCGAAGACGTCGGCTTCCAGTTCGGGGTCGCTGTGCACCTGGGTGAGCAGGTCGTCTTGCTCTTTGCTGGAGGCGGATTCGATGATGTCGGCGATCTGCGCGGCCTTCAGCCGCCGCAACTGACCAAACGGGGACCGGACCAGAGCGGAGGGTTCGTGTCCGATGAGTGCCTCGAAGGAGCGCCAATCGCGGACTGGCTGGGTTCCGCGTGAGCTGGTGCCGAACCATCGTTGCCGGTGGACATCGAGGCCGGTCACGATCCACCCTTCGGCGGTCTGGGTCAGTGTGATGTCGTGGGCGCGCACGAGGGCGGCTCGGTCGATGTCGATCAGTCGGTGCCCGAGCACGTCGGCGTTCAGCAGCACTTCGCCGTCGCGGCGCTCGAACGGACGGAGGTCGAGCCGGGCGGTCGAGAGGGTGATGCGGTCGCGGGTGATCTCGGTCACCGCCGTCACGGGGACGAAGATGGCGGCGGACCCGACCCGGACCACGAGTCCGGCGAGCTCCGGGTAGTTGTCGGCTCGCAGCCGTACGATCATGTCGGAGAGCTTGCCGAGCGGTTCGCCCTTCGCGTCGATCACGGCATGCTTGAGCAGTTCGGCCAGTGTGACCGTGTTCATTGCAGGACTCCTTTGAACAGGTTCGAGTGTACGGGTGAGCCGTCTAGTGGCCCAGAGCCAATTGGATGACTCGGACCACCACCAGGACCATGGCCACCAGCAGATACGTGCGCAGGACGGTCAGCCCGATACGCCGACCGGTCGACAGTTCGGGGCGCGAAAGCAGGGCCAACGGTGGCATCCGCCACGTCGCGCGCTGACTGCGGTCGGGGACGTCGTGCGGCGCAGCCTTCCTGCCGTGTCGTGCGATCGCGAATGCGATGGCGCCGATGACGGCGATGGCGCTTCCGCCACCGAGGATCCAAAGGATCGTGGGGGCCGTGATGTCGGGGAACAGCACACTCGCGGTCAGCACGATTGACAACATGACGAGGATCGCGATCACGGCCGAGGTGAAGATGTTGAGCCACCGACCGTTGACCCACGGCCCGAGGACTTGCTTGTCGTTGCAGAGCAACAGTAGGAACACCGTCGCCGATGGCAGCAGGACACCGGCGAGGGTCTGCACGCCGACGGTCAGCAGACCGAGCGGGCTGCCGGGGATGAGCACGATGGTCGCAGACACCAGCAGCAACCCGGCGAACACGGCGTAGAAGCCTTTCGCCTCACGTGGTTTGCGGTGCAGTGAGTGCTTGAGGCCGAGCACGTCCCCGAGCGCGTACGAGGTCGACAGTCCGACCGCCGCCGCCCCGATGATCGACGCGTCGATCAACGCGATCGCGAACAGAACCCCGGCCACCGGAGCGACGTATTTTCCCAAGCCCTGGGCCACGCCGAGCGCGTCAGTGAGGTTGCCAAACTCGTGCCGGCCGGCGAAGGTCGCGGCGGTGAACGAGACTATCGCGGCCGCACCGACGATCACGATCGCAATGCCGACCCACAGGTCGACTTTCTCGTAGTTCATGAATCGTGGGGTGATGCGCTTGTCGATCACGTAGGACTGCTGGAAAAACAACTGCCACGGCGCCACCGTCGTTCCCACGATTCCGATAATCAGCAGCATCACCGTCGACAGTTCCGCGCCTGCCGGCATCCCGGGGATGACGAAATCGCGTGCGATCTGCCCCAGCGGCGGGTGCACCATGACGAAGATCGGGATCAGCAACAGGGAGCCGACGATTAGCACCATGCAGACCCGTTCGAACCGTTTGAACGACCCGGTGCTGACCGCGGCAATCACTGCCAGCGCTGCCACGATCACACCGGGAATCTGCGGGATCCCCAGGTAGCTTAGGCCCAGGCTGATGCCGATGAACTCAGTCACGATCGTCAAAGCGTTCAGAATGAACAGATCGATCACGCTAAACGCGCCCCAGAACTTCCCGAACCGCTCCAGGATCAGGCGCGCGTGACCGACACCGGTGACCGCACCCAGGCGTAACACCATCTCCTGATTGACATACAGCACCGGCACCAGCAGCAGCAACGTCCACAGCAGGGTTGTTCCGTAGTTCTGTCCGGCCTGCGTGTAGGTGCCGAACGCTCCAGCATCATTGTCGCCGACCATCACGATCAGGCCGGGGCCGACGATCGCCAGCAGGGTGCGGAATTTCGCGGACAGTTTCTGACGCGGCGCATCGTCACCGACCCGGATCGTGCCAAGAGCGCCCTCGATATCCCCGACGTGGGCGGAATCGAGAACGGCGCTGGTGTTATCAGTATTCGTGGTCATGGGGCACTACCTCCTCCCGCCGAAACGGGATGCGCAAAATGGTCGGGTGATCGGAGGTTCTCCTGCGCCCAGCATCTGTACACGCCCGACCTGAACGTCGCGTAGCGACGCGGTGAACGCGCTTCCGGTTCGCCCGATCAGCGGGCGGCGGACGGGGGCAGGAGACACATATTATGGCTCTCGCTCATCGACGTGCTCCTTCCACTCAGCCGGCACACACGACGAGGCCCAGCGAAACCGCCGGGTTGCACCTCTCCTCGTAAGACCTTTGGCACTTCGCGGCGTGAACCCGTCAACGGGAGCCAATCGGGGCCACCCCTTAAGCCGGGAGGGCCTGTCCTGACCCGGGGCGTCTTTCGACGTTCGGGGTCGCTGGCTTGTATCCGCGAAGGAGCCTCAGCTAACGATCAGCACCTTGCGGCCCCGACTATACGCTCCGGTAGAGGCTCCCGCAAACGGTGCGAAATCGATGCGCTGCAGGTGAGGATCGCCTACCCTGCCTCGCCGAGCAGAGACACATGTGGTTATCTGGCAGCTCAGAAGGAGGAGGAACATGAGCGATTTTGGATACCTGCTCCTGCTCACATCAGACGCGCCGAGCGGCTCCGAACTCGGGCAGCCCGCGCAAGCGATAGCCGCTGCGATCGCGGAGAGCGGGATCCAGATCGACTCGATCATTACCGGTAGCGATGCCCGTGAAAGTGCCGTAGTAAACCGTGCGCTTGAAGAACTCGGGAAACTTCCCCGCGAAATCATCGCGGACGACCGCCTACGCGACAGTCTTTCTGTCAGCGAGTTCTACGAAGATCGCGTGGTGCCGATGCTTCTACAGCGGCAATCGGTTGTGATCATCGCACGATCGTGGGTCACCAGCCGGCTCCGTGAATACATGGACCCTCAGTTCGTCGACACCGAGCGACAGGAACCCACCCTGTATCGGTTCGACAAAGACCTCAACGCCATCAGGAACCATCGATAGCACCGTCTCGCACCAGTGCGAGATGACCCGAGGACGACTTTTGCCCGATTCTGAAGCGCCGCAAACGCACGTTCGTGGGCCAGCCAGCCGCCAGATGAGCAGCCGGTTCTGCCCTGTCCGATTGAGTGTCTTGAAAACCAAAAGCTTTCCGAGGCACGCAAACCCTCTCCCGGACCGCGGGAAGGAGTGGCGGATTTCCGGGGCGCGATGCGTCTCGGAAACATGTCTTACCGCAAAGTGTCTTTTCTCCGCCGCTGCTAGCAGTTG
>NZ_JYIY01000066.1 GCF_000956535.1 Microbacterium ginsengisoli
GGGTGGTGATGCTGGTGACTGGCGGGGTTGCGGCGCGGCGGAGGCTGCGGCGCGTGGGGGGCGTCTGGGGCTGGTCGCCGCCGCCGGGTGGGGTGGTCTGGTCAGTCATGATGTCCTGGTTCGTTTCGGATCAGATGGACACGCCGCGGTCGGCGAGGAAGGGGATGGGGTTGACCGGGGAGCCGTTCACGTAGGCCTCGAAGTGCAGGTTGCAGCCGAACGCGTTGCCGGTGTTGCCTTCGCTGCCGATCAGGTCGCCGGCGTTCACGCGTTGGCCGTATCCGACGTAGAAGCCGCCGGGGCGGATGTGGGCGTATCCGGTGCCGATCCCGCCGCCGTGGTCGATCTTGATGTAGTTGCCGTAGCCGCCGTTGTACCCGGCGTAGACGACGGTGCCGGCCGCGGCGGCGTAGATCCCCGCGCCGCATCCGCCGCTGAGGTCGACGCCGTAGTGGTAGCTGGTCGAGCAGTACCCGTTGCCACACTGGGAGCTGCGCGGCCCGAACCCCGAGGTGCGGTGCCCGGAGGTCGGCCGTGCCCACCCGGAGCTGACCACACCCCCACCAGCACCTCCCGAGGCGGCGAGCCGTTCCGCTTCGGCGCGCTCCGCCGCTCGCCGCTGCTCCTCGGCGATGCGGGCAGCCTCCACCCCGGCCTGATAGTCGGCGATGGTCTTCGCGGTGGTGTCCTCGAGGGCGGCGAGCTGGGCCTGCAGCTCGCCGAGGTGGAGGGTCTGCGCGTCCAGCGCGGCCTGCGCAGCATCGGCGGCCTGCTGCGACTCGAGCATCTTCTGCTCGGCGACCTGCTGCAGCCGGTCGCGCTCATCCCGGGCCACCACCGCCTGATCGGTCAGGCTCTGCGCGGCATCGCGGGCGGTGAGCGCCGCAGCGTAGACGGCCTGGTTGCGTTCCAGCAGCTTGTCCATCACGCCCAGCCGGGACAGGAGATCGTCCGCGGTCGCGGCCGACCCGGAGAGGAACAGCTCGAGGGAGGTGGTGTCGCCCCCGTCGCGGTACAGCTGCGCGGCGATGCGGCCGGCCTTGTTCGCCGCGTCGGTCGCGTTCTGCGCTTCCAGGTCGGCTTGGGACTGCAACGTGTCGGCGCGGATGGATGCGTCGAAGTACTCCTGCTGGGCGGTGTAGAACGCGCCGGCGGCCTGCTCGGCGGCGGTGCGGGTGCGCGCCACCTCGCCGGTCAGGCTTTGGATGAGGCCCTGGATCCGCTGCACCTCGGCAGCTTTGGTGGCCTCGTTCGCTTTCGCGGCCTGCACGTCCTCCCAGGACGGATAGGTCGCCGCGAACGCTGCCGGCAACAGCGGGCCGGCGACCAGGACGGCTGCCGCGCTCAATGTTCCCGCCGTCAGCAGAGTGCGCCGGCTCACCCCGGCCCGGAATGCGCGGCTCTCCGCGGGCGTGGGCGCGCACCCACACTCCTCCGCCGTCAGGTCACCAGGAAGGGTGAGATCGCTGCCCGTCGCCAGCGTTCGCAGCGACCAGGCCAGTCGACCTCCGGCAGGCCTCATCCGTGGCGTGTTCATGGGTGCCTCCCCGGATCAGTCGAACGATCTGCGGCGGCCGCACGCGTGCGGGCACGGTGGGAGAACCCCGCCGCGGTGAGAGCGCCGGCGGCAGCGAGGACGATGAGAGCGGTGAGCCAGGGACCGAGGATCACCGCCGGGGTGAGTCCGGTGCGCAGCGGGACGGTGGTGATCGACGCGTCAACGGTGTCGACGCCGATGCTGTCGACGGTGGTGCCGTCCGGGGTGATGACCTGGCTGGTGCCCACCGTGGAGACGTTGACGACCGCGCGGCCGGTTTCGATGGCGCGCATCCGGGCGAACGCGAGCTGCTGCAGGTTCTCGTCGGTGCCGCGGAAGTCGGCGTTGTTGGTCTGGAACACGAACACCTCTGCGCCGGCGCGGGCACCGTCCCAGATCACGGCGTCGTAGATCACGTCGAAGCAGATCGCCAACCCCACCCCGACGTCGCCGACCTGCACGAGCGGCGGGCTGCTGCCGGGGGTGTATTCGCGTTGGATCAAGCCCACCAGGTCGGGGACGATCAGCTCGTAGAACCACCGGTCCGGCACGTACTCGCCGAACGGGACCGGGTTGACCTTGTCGTGCCACTGCCGGCCCGTGGGATCCGCGGTCCACAGCAGGGACGTGTTGAAGACATCGTCGCCGCGGGTGGTGGCGGCGTTCATCAGCAACGGCGCCCCGGCCGAGCGCACGACCCGGTCCAACGCCTCGGCGGCGGCGGGATCACTGAGCGGGTCGGCGTCGACGCCGCCCTCCGGCCAGGCCAGCAGATCCATCGGCTGCCCGTACAGCGGCACCGTGGCGGCGGTCTGCGCGGCCAGGACGTCGCCGGGCACCTTGTCGTCGAAGTACCCGGTGGGGCCGTTGCCCTGCACCCATCCCACGCGGAACTCCCCGGCCGGCGCGGTGGGGAACTGCGGCGCTATCACCAGGAGAGCGGCGACGCTCACAGCAGGGTGCAACCCGAGCATGAAGCGGATGCCGCCGGCGCGGATCCACTGCACCACAGAGGCGCACAGAATGACGATCAGCAGGGACAGGCCGGTCACGCTCGTCCACGACACGGCCTCCGCGAGCGGGCCGCCCACCTGGGTCATCCCGAGGCGCGCCCACGGGAACCCGGAGTACGGCCACGCACCCATCACCACCTCACGGGCCGTCCACAGAACCCCGATCAGCGGCGGTACCGCGAGCAGCTGCACGAGGCCGCGGGCCGGATAGCGGGCGGTCCACCGGTAGGCGAGCGCGATCGGCACCGCGCCCGCGCCGAACAGGACCGCTTCCAGCCCGGCGAGGGCAAGCCACGGCACCGGGCCGAGGAACTCCCCCACCCACACCAGATGGGTCGTGTAGAACACGGCGCCGAACACAGTGCCGACCAGCAGCGCCCCGCCGATGCTGCGGCCGATCAGGGCCACCAGGGCGACCGTGACACTCACGAACGTCAACGGCCACCACCCCACCGGTGCGGAGGCGAGATCCAGCAGCAGGCCGGCGGCCGCGGATGCCAGCACCGCCGCCCACACCGGCAGCGACCATGCCGCCACGGTGCGGCGCGGCGTCTCCTGCTCCGGCGCGGCGGCCGGGGCGGGTGTCGGCAAAGGCGTGCGCATCGGTCAGGTGTCTTTCTGGTGGAGTCGGGTGAGGTAGTCGTTGTACGCGTCGAGCTCAGGGTCGCCGTGTGCGTCGGCGCGACGGTCGGCGGCGACCGCTTGGGCGGTGTCGTCGCGGAACCAGCGGTGCATGACGTAGATGAGCATCAGCAAGGTGGGGGCCTCGCCGTAGGACCAGGCCAGCCCGCCGGCGAGGCGCTGGTCTTCGATCGGGTCGATGCCCAGCGCGCTCGTCGGGCCGGCGAACCCGTCGATGAGGGTAGTGGTGGCCATCATCAGGAAGACGCCGAAGAAGGCGTGCAGGGCGGCCTCGGCGAACACGTCCAGGGCGCGGCCGCCGTGGCTCATCCGCACCGGCAGCGGGTCCGACGACAGGATCGGGATGGTGAACAGCATCCCGGCGACCAGGAACCCGACCTCGAGGAGGGTATGGCCGGTGACGGTGGACAGGATCGGATCGGCGAAGTTCGCCAGGTACAGACCGTAAAACGCGGCCAGGTATAGCGGCACCGCCAGCCACGGGCTGAGCAGCCACCGTGCGGTGCGACTGCGTAGCCCGGCGTGCGCGGCGCGGAGCACCAGGAGACCTGGGCCGTGGTGCGGGGTGGCGCGCAGCAGCAGGGTGCCGGGAGAGCCGAGGACCAGCAGCGGCGGGATCGCCATCATCAGGGTGAGCTGCTGGAACATGAACACCGAGAACAGGGCGTACCCGAAGTTCTCCACCGCCAGGCCGGTGACCGCGGCGAGGGCGACGCAGCCGAGCAGGAAGCTGACCGTCCGCCACACCGGCCAGCCGCGGCCGCGGACCCACATCCGGATCGCACCGGCCAGGTAGGCGACCGCGAGGAGTCCCGCGAGGAGCGGTAGCACCGGAGCCGGAAGCGGGGCCGGGGTGAGGAACCCGCCGAGGGTCGGCGGGGCGTCCGGGATCCACACGGTCGTCACGGTGTGTCCTTCGCAGGCTGGTCTACGCCGAGGGCGTGCGCGTGGCGGGTCGCGAACTCGTCGACGGCGCGCGCCAAAGCGGGGTCTTCGCCGCGGGCCAGTCCCGCGTACTCGACGTGCACACCATCCGGGGTGGTGCGGGCTTTCACCCAGAGCCGGCGGCGGGGCACGAACAGGCCGGCGAACAGGCCGAGGGTGGCGAGCACGGAGAACGCGAGCACCCAGCCGCTGCTGGGGTCGCGTTGGATCTGCAGCGACGCGAACCGCTTCACCGGCTCCTCCGCCGTGACCTCCTCCCAGGTGATCGTGCCCCACCCGTTCGGCAGGTCGACGGTGGCGCCGGGGGTGAGCTCAAGGGAGTCGGCGGCGGTGTCGCCGCCGGTGTGCTGGGTGAGCCCGTCGACCTCGAGCGTGTACACCGACCTCGGAGTGCCGTCGTCGATGCCGAGATCCCCGCTGAACACGTTGAGAGTCAGCACCGGATTGACCACGTCCGGGTAGACGGAGGTGAACGCGCCGGAGGGCAACACCCCCTGGGTGGGGTAGAAGAACCCGACCAGCCCGACCTGTTCGGGCAGCCCGTCCGGGATCTTGATGATGCCCAGCGAGGTCATGTTGGAGTCCTGCGGCAGGAACGGCTGCGACTCGCTGTACACCACCTCGCCGGCGGCGTCGCGGATCGTGAGGGTGGGGGCGTAGCCGTTGCCGAGCAGGTAGATGCGATCGCCGTCGACGGTGATCGGGTAGTTCACGATCACGCTCTGCGCCCGATCGTCCTGCCCGGGTTGGCGGATGGTGATGTCGGCGGAGAAGTCTCCGGCCTGGCCTGCGCCGGGGGTGCCGGGCAGCCGGTAGGAGACCTGGAAGTCGTCGAGGGTGAGCGAGTAGGGGGCAAGGCCCGTGCCGTCGACGAAACGGCCGGGGTTGAACGAGGAGTAGTCGCTGAGCGCGTTCACGAACGTGGTGCCCTCCACCACCACCCGCTGCCCGGTATACGCGAACGACCCGCCGATCGCGACCGAGACCAGCACGCCGACGAGGGCGACGTGGAAGATCAGGTTGCCGGTCTCGCGCAGGTAGCCGCGCTCGGCCGACACCGACGCGGCTCCGCGGGCGTCGTATCGCTCCACCCGGTATCCGGCCTTGCGCAGCTGCTCTGCCGCGACGTCGATCGCGTGCGCGGCCGGGTCGGTCCTCCCTTCCTCTCTCGGCAAGGTCAGTTCCCGGTACTCCGAGAGCCGCGACAGCCGGGCCGGGGTGCGAGGGGGGCGGGAGCGGAGCGCCTTGTAGTGGTGCTTGGCGCGCGGGATCACGCAGCCGATCAGGGAGGTGAACAGCAGCAGATAGATCGCGGAGAACCACGGCGACAGGTACACGTCGAACAGGCCGACCGCATCGGCGAGGGGGAACACGTCAGGGTTGTCCCGCTCCCACTGGATGACACCGTTGGGGTCGGCGCTGCGCTGCGGGAACAGGGACCCGGGGACGGCGGCGATCGCGAGGAACAGCAGCAGGACCAATGCGGTGCGCATGCTGGTCAGCTGCCGCCATGCCCACCGCAACCACCCGGTGATGCCCAGCGCCGGCTGGGTGATCTCCGTCGCGGATTCGCTGTCGGCGTGGTCGCCGGGGCGTAGCGGGTCGGCGGTGACGTCGATGCCGGTGTCAGAGCGGGAGGGGGACATTGATCACCACCTGTTGCAGCTGCGACATCAGTGCCGTCCACAGCCCGGTCACCATCAGCAGGCCGAGGGCGATGAGCATGGCCCCGCCGATGATGTTCAGGGCGCGGATGTGGCGGCGCAGGAACGTCACCGATCGGGACGCCCACCCCCATCCGGCCGCGAGGATCAGGAACGGGATGCCCAGGCCCAGCGAGTACGCGAGCCCGAGCAGGCCCGCGCGGGCGGGGTCACCGAGGTTCCACGACATAGAGATGATCGCTGCGAGCGTCGGGCCGATACAGGGGGTCCAGCCGACGCCGAGCGCGAACCCGAGAAGCGGCGCCCCGATCAGCCCGGTCCTACCCTGGGCGCGAGGGCGGAGGGTGCGCTGGGCAATGCCGAAGAAGCCGAGGAACACCAGGCCGAGGGCGATGATGACGACCCCGAAGACGCGAGTGAGCACATTGGCGTATTGCAGCAGCAGGTACCCGAAGGTGCCGCCGAGGATCGTGACGGCGACGAACACCACGGTGAACCCGGCGATGAACAATGTCACGCCCAGCAGCAGCCGCGCGCGCTCCGCCGTCACCGTGCGCCCCCCGTCCAGCGTGGGGGCCGCGGTCGTCGTGGTGGTGCTGCCGAGGTAGCCGAGGTAGCCAGGCACCAGCGGCAGCACGCACGGGGACACGAACGACACCAGCCCGGCGAGGATCGCGACCGGGATCGCGACCCACAGGGCGCCGTCGACGATCACCGCTCCCGGATTCATGAGGTGTCCTCGGCGAGGGTGTCGGCGACCAGGGTGGACAGGATCGACGCGCTGGCCAACTGCCCGATGATCCGCGCCGCGACCCGCCCCTCCTGGTCGATGACCAAGGTGGTGGGGGTGGCCTGGATCGGAGTGACCTGCGCGAACGCGAGCTTGACCCGTCCGTCGTTCACGTCGATCACGCTCGGGTAGGTGACGTTGTTGTCACGGGCGAACGACAGTGCGGTGGCTGGCTGGTCGTAGGTGTTCACCCCGAGGAACGCGACGCCCTGGTCCTGATACTCCTGCCAGACCTCCTCGAGCATCGGGGCTTCGACGATGCACGGCCCGCACGCGGCGTACCAGAAGTTCACCACCAGCACCCCGCCGCGGTAGTCGTCACTGGACACCGTCTCCCCGGTCTCGGTGACGCCCTCGAACACCACCGGCTCCCCGCGGTCGGCATCCGGGATCTCGACGATCTGGAAGTCACCGGCGATGTAGCCCTTCTCGCTTCCGTCCCGGTACTGCTGCGCGAGCGAGTCGCTGGACGTGCACCCGGCCAGCAGCAGCGCCGCGACCAGCGTCATGGCGGCAAGGACGCGGCGGCGGATCATGCGCGCTTGACCTTGATCAGGGCGCCGGCGACCAGGAACACGACCGCGGCGACCGGCTGCGCCGCAGTCCACACCGGGCCGGTGAACGGGAACGGGAACACCGGGTTCCAAATCACGGCGATCACGACGAACACAGGCAACCACCACCACTGCCGCGCCTGGATCGCGAACCACCCCACGATGACCGCGAAGATCGCGGCGACGAACAGCACAACGGTGAACCAGTCCCCGCCCATCAGTACCGGCGCGAGGAACAACACCGCCGCCGCGAGCAGCCCCGGCGCGAACGCGTTGCGCTGGTATACGGACGAGGTCCGCTGCTTCGCCATCATGACCCGCTCACCACGGAGCCCGTCGCAGGCGCCGCGCTGTCCGCGCTGACGCGGGAGCGGCGGTGTCGGGTCCACAGGCTCAGGCCGAGGACGATGACGCCGGCACCGAGGGCGACGTCGGCGAGGTTGCCGATGAACAGGTTCCCGTAGGCGAGGAAGTCGGTGACGTGCCCGACCCCGAACCCAGGGGGGGAGAACAGCCGGTCGATCAGGTTCCCGATCGCGCCCCCGAGGATCAGGCCGATCCCCATCGCCCACCATCCGGTCCGCGCCCGCGCGGCGGCGACGACCAGCAGCACCACGGCACCGACCCCGAGGAGAGTGAGCAGCCCGGTGACCCCGGCTCCGAGGGAGAGGATCGCGCCGGGGTTGAACGCGAGCTGCAGCCCAAGCAGATCCCCCAGCAGCGGGATCCGCTCCTCCTGACTCAACCCTCCCAGTGCGGCCGCCTTCGTCGCCTGGTCGACCAGGACCACCACAGCGGCGGCCAGGCACGCGACCGCGAACCGCCGGGTCTGCTCACGAACCATCAGCGGCTCCTCCTGCGTTCGCGAGGGCCGCTGATAACCCGGTCATCAGACCGGCTATCAGGAAGAGGTTTTTGGTGTCAGAAGTCGAAGAGGTCACCGAGGAACCCTTCCTTCCGCCGACGCCCGGAGCGACCGTGATGATCCCTGTCGCGGTCAGAACGGTGGTCGCCCTCGCGCGGATAGGGGGCGGTGCTGGTTTGCCGGCCGCCGCCGGCAAGGTCGGCGGCGCGGTCGATGATCTTGTCGAGCTCGCCACGGTCCAGCCAGACGCCCCGGCACTGCGGGCAGTAGTCGATCTCGACCCCGGAGCGTTCCGTGATCAGCAGGGCGGTCCCGTCGACCGGACATTTCATGAGGGGTTCTCCTTCTGTTGCTGGTCGTCGGCGGTTCCACCATCCGCGGCGGCCGCGGCCGCGGCTGCTCGGTCGCGGCGACGACGCTCTCTGGCCACCATGAGCACGACCACCAGCGCGCCGCCCAGCACGATTACGCCACTCAGGACCGCAAGGACGGGGAGGAGTTCCCCACCTCCGGATGGCCCGTTGTGAACCTCTCCGGACGTATTGGCGGCAGATGTGGGAGACGGGTCGGGTGTCTGCTCCTCGGTCGCTTCGGGGGTAGGGGCGCTGGTGGGGACGGTGACCGCTTCGACGGTGTACTGGTACTCGTTGCTGATCGGGTGCCCGTCGCTGGACACGACCCGCCACCGCACCGTGTACACGCCCGCCTGACCAGGCGTCACCGCCTGGGTGACCGTGGTCCCGTCGATGACCGGATCCCCCGATGCGATGTTCTGCCCGTCCGGGGCGACCACCTCAATGATCACGGCGCTGAAATCGGTGAGGATCTCGCCGCTGAACGTCAGCGAAATCTCCTCCGGGACCACGCTGACCGTGGATCCGGCTTCCGGGGAGGAGGAGACGATCTCATCGTGCGCGGCTGCGGGCGCCGCGGTGGCGAACAGGAGCCCGGCGGCCAGCAGCAGCGTCGTCAGAGTGGACAGGAGGAGGATGCGTCTCCGTGAGCCGGATCGGTGCGGGTGTTCGTGGTCGGTGACGGTGGTCAAGGCGGTGGTCCTTTCAGGGCCGGTTGATGATGTGCTGGGCGATCGTCGTCGCGTCTTTCCAGACCCCGGCGAGGGTGTCGGAGCCGCGGCCGCCGTACTGCGGCATCCCCGCCACGAACAGCCCGGGCAGGCCGGTCAGGGTGCGCCGCGGCCGGTCGACGCGGGCCGGTTCCGGGAGCCAGTCGTCGCCAGGGGTGTAGCCGGTGGCGAGGATCACCGAGCGGGGGGATGCCTGCGTGCCATCGGCGAAGGTCACCCCGGCGCCGGCCGCGTCCTGCACCGCAGCTGCGATCGTGACCCCGACGCGGCGCAGCTGCTCATAGCTGTCGCCGAAGATCGGCTCGGGGCGACGCTCCCGCGAGAACAGCGGCACCCTCTCCCCCGCCGCGGCGGGATAGCTCATCGCGGGGCGATGCTGCCGCCGGGTTCGCACGGACAGCGTCACGGTGTGCGACGCGGACAGTTCGCGGGCCAGCTGCACACCGCTGTTCCCGCCGCCCACGATGAGCACGTCGCCGACGGGGATCTGCTTCGGGTACAGGTACTCGCTGCTGTGCAGCACCACCCCGGGCATCGTCAGCAGAGACGCCCACTCCGGAATCCGCGGGTGCGCGGCCGCGCCCGTCGCGCAGATCACGTTGCGGGTCTGCACCTCCCCTGCCGTCGTCGACAGCAGCAGAGTCGAGCCGTTCCCGCGATGCTCCACCCCGGTCGCCTGGATGCCCCAGACCGTCTCCACGCCCAGCCCGGCTTCCACGAAGGTGAGGTAGTCCGCCATCTCGTCCACTCGCGGATGCCGGCGCTGGTCACCCAGCAGCCGCCGCGGAGACAGCGCGCTATGCCGGGCGTCGCTGAGAAGCTCCATCGAATGCCACCGTGAGGACCAGGAACGCTGCCCCGTGCTGGCGGCGTCGATCACCACAAACTCGTGCTGCGGCCGCAGCCCTTCCGCGGCCAGAGCCGCGGCAACCGCGAGCCCAGACTGCCCGGCGCCGACGATGATCGCCCGCCGATGCGTCAAACCCGCCCGCATCACCGGCCACCGTTCACCGCAGCCTGGATGGCGTTCTCGAGGTCGTCCCACTCCTGCAGCTCGAGCAGCTCACCGTCGAGGAAGAACGTCGGCGTGCTGCTCACCCCGAGCGCCTGGCCCTCCTCGAAATCCAGCTCCACCCGCTCCGCCGTAGCCGGGTCCGCCACGGCGGCGTCATAGGCGGCCATGTCCAGACCGATCTCCTCCGCGAAGCCACGGAACAGGTCGGCGCGAGACTCCTGCGCCTCACCCCACTCCGCCTGCGTCTCGAACAACCGGACATACATGTCCTCGAACCGGTCCTGCTGCGCGGCCGCTTCCGCCGCGACCGCCGCGTTCTTCGAATTGAAGTGACCGGGCAGCGGGAAGTAGCGGACCACATACGTGATCTCCCCAGCGAACTGCTCCCGCATATCCTCCACGATCGGGAAGAACGCGCCACACGCCTCGCACTCGAAGTCGAGGAACTCCACCAGGGTGACAGCGCCCTCCCCGCCGTCGTCGAGGACATGCGAGCTCTCCCGCACCACCTGCGGGGATGCGTCACCGCCCCCAGATGAAGGTGGAGCGGACTGGCTCTGATTGACAAGGACATAGATCAACGCGGCGATCACCATCACCACCACAACGGCAATGGTGACGAGCGTCGCCTTCACAGGGGTTTTCATCGGGTACTCCAAACCAAGACACGGCACAGGACAGAACCCGGGCACGCAGCCCGGGACGAAGCGCCACCCGGAAAGGGTGGCGTGCCAAATGTCAGGTTCGGGAAAGACCCAACTGCGTCAACGAAAAGACAATCGGGTGAGCACGGGCAGCCGGCGCCGGAAGCAGCGAAGGCATCCGTGGCCCGTCACCGAGAACCGGAGGCATCCGCCGACGCCACAACCCCCGCAGCACCACCATGAACGTCAGCCCGCACAACACGCCCAACATGCACAGCGCAGCGCCCACCAACGCGTTCGGCCCAGAAACGACGCCACCGGCGACCGCCTCATGCTCGACTGGGGCGTCTGCCACGGGCTCGACGTGGGGGTCCATGAACCCAGAAATCACCAGCGGAACAGGAGTCGAACCGTCCGCCTCTGTGTGACCCGTCGCTGCCAGACCCAACATCAGCAGCAGCGCCAAACCGACGCTGGTAATGAGCCTCATTATCAACAATTGCTCATTCAGCGTCGTGGAGCGCGGAGTCCGGGCCGAAGAGACCATCGCCCACAGCCTACCGTGCGCACCTAAACCCATTCGGAGCCCGGTTCACCCGAGCACGGGAGCGCCGGCAGCGCCGGCCGGGTCCGGCGCGGCTAGCCGGTCAACCAGGACGATGACGACGGCAACGGTGGCGAAGGTGGCTTTGATGGGGGTCTTCACAAGGGCCGGTTCCAAGTCGGGCGGTGTTCTGCCACCGCGGGGCGAGGGGTCGGTGGTCAGGCGTGGGCGGGTTCGGGCTGGCGAGCGGGCACCGTGGCGAGTTGCCGTAGCGCAGCGGGGCGACGGGCGGCGCGGACGCCATTGAGGATGACGACGACCTCGGCGATCTCATGCACCAGCACGACGCCGGCGAGCCCGAGGATGCCGAACAGGGCGAGCGGGAACAGCGCGACGATGATCGCCAGAGCCAGACCGATGTTGGCGGTCATGATGCGTCGGCCGCGGCGGGCGTGGGCGAGGGCGCCGGGGATGAGGCGGAGGTCGTGGCCGATGAAGGCGACGTCGGCGGACTCGATCGCCGCCGCGGAGCCTTTCACACCCATCGCGATCCCGACCGTCGCCGTCGCCAGTGCCGGGGCGTCGTTGATGCCGTCGCCGACCATCGCGGTCGGTTGCTGCGTGACGAGCGCCTCAATCGCGGCGGCCTTGTCGGCGGGCAGCTGCTCGGCGCGAACGTCGGTTACGCCCGCCTCGGCGGCGATGGCGTGGGCGGTGCGGGTGTTGTCGCCGGTGAGCATGATGGTCTCAATGCCCTGCGACTGCAGCATCCGGACCGTCTCGGCCGACTCCGGGCGCAGCTCGTCCCGCACGCCGATCAGGCCGGCGATCTGCCCGTCCGCCTCGACCACGACGACGGTCATGCCCTGCGCGGCAATCGCCTCCGCGTTCAACTGCTGGCCGGCGGGATGGAGCCAGCGGACATTGCCGACCCGGATCGCCCGGCCGTCGACGGTCCCGGTGATGCCATGCCCGGCCTCCTCGACCACCTCCGTTGCGGGGCTGGCGACGGGTGCGGCCGCGATGATGGCCGCGGCGAGGGGGTGGGTGCTGGTGGCCTCCACGGCGGCGGCCCAGGCGAGCAGGTCGTCGCGGGTGATACCGGGTGCGGGCTGGACGTCGACGACGGTGGGCTCGTTGCGGGTGAGGGTGCCGGTCTTGTCGAGGGCGACGGCGCGGATCGTGCCGAGCTGCTCGAACGCTTCACCTGACTTGATGACGACGCCGAACTTTGACGCCGCTCCGATCGCGCTGATCACCGTCACGGGCACCGCGATGGCCAGCGCGCACGGGGATGCCGCAACCAGGACGACGAGGGCGCGTTCGATCCAGGTCCACGGGTCGCCGACCAGCAGCCCGAACAGGGCGACCACGGCAGCGGCGATCAGGACGACGGGAACGAGCGGCTTCGCGATCCGGTCGGCGAGGCGTGCCCGGTTGCCCTTGCGGGCGTGGGCCTGCTCCACGAGGGCGACGATCTGGGTGAGGGAGTTGTCGCGGCCGTCCGCAGTTGCCTCGATCCGCAACGTCGCCGCCCCGTTGACCGAACCGGCGGCGACCGGATCGCCGGGGCCGACCTCGACCGGGATCGACTCGCCCGTGATCGCCGACGTGTCCAGGCTCGACCTACCCTCCACGACCACGCCGTCTGTGGCGATGCGATCGCCGGCACCGATGACGAGGATGTCCAGCTCACGCACGTCCGCGGCGGGGATCGTGACGTCGCTGGTTAGGCGGGAGACGCGGACAGTGTCGGGGATGAGGGACAGAAGGGCGCGCAAGCCTTCCTTGGCGCGGTCCATCGCCCGGTCTTCAAGCGCCTCGGCCAGGGAGAACAGGAACGCCAGGGTCGCGGCCTCGCCAACGTGGCCGAGCAGGACCGCGCCGATCGCGGCGATGGTCATCAGCAGCCCGACCCCGAGGCGACCGCGGATGAGGCGGCGGATCGCGCCGGGGACGAAGGTGTAGGCGCCGGCGAGCAGCGCCGCCCACTGCAGCACCAGCGCCGGGATGTGCAGACCAGTCCACTCGAACGTGTATCCGGCGAGGAGGAACAGCCCGGACAGCGCGGAGGGAAGCAACGCGAAGTCGCGCCACCAGGGCGGGCGGACCTCCGGCTCCTCGTCCGCCTCGGTGGGGGTGGTGGCGAGGTCGGGGCCGCAGCAGGCATCGCCCGCATCGTGCACCGCGCTTGGCGCCGCGGTCTTGGAGGAGGGTTCCGCGGCGCAGCAGGCGTCACCGGTCGAGAGCGGCCGGGACAGTTCGATGCGCCGGACCGTACCGGGCTTGCGCGGCTCGTTGGGGCCGCAACACTCTTCGCTCACTGCACGCTCTCCTTCGTTGCGGGGGCGGGCGTCTGCTCTAGGAACGTGAGCGCGGCCAGTGCGTCATCGGTGCCGGTAACGGAAAGGCGCAGGTCGGGGTGGGTCGTGTCGATCGCCCAAGTCGCGAACGCGCAGCAGGACTGCTCGGTGCGGACCAGCTCCGTCAGCCGGGCGGTCGCGTCGTCGATCTTTGGGTAGTGGACGGTGATCTGGGCGGCCGTCCTGTCGATGTCGAGGAGGTAGTCGTCGTTGAATTCCTGCCACGCGGCTAGCTGTGCAGCACCAGCGCCGGGCGTCAGCGTGCAGGCCACCGGCAGCAGGTCACGGTCGATGAGGCTCATGCGCAGCACTCGCACTGATCGTCCATGCACGGGGCGCCCTCGTCGACGGCGACGACCGCCTCGAGCAGCTGTCGCAACCCCTGGGTCAGATGCGGGTCGGCGATCTCATACCGGGTGCGCCGACCTTCCGGTGTGGCGACGATCAACCCGCAGCCCCGCAGGCACGTCAGATGATTCGAGACGTTCGTGCGGGTCAGCTCGAGATCTCGTGCCAGCTCAGCCGGGTGGCCGGGAGCGTCCAGCAGTGTGAGGAGGATCCGGGAACGGGTCGGGTCGGCCATCGCCCGACCCAGCCGGTTCATCACATCGAGGCGAGAAGTAAGAGTCAGCACAGGCTGACTATACATTCTCCGCTGTACTAATGCGAGGGCGGATGAGTCGCGGTACCCCGGCGACCATGACCACCATTGCGACGAGCTCCACCAAGGTCTGAGTCACTACAACCAACGGCGTCAGAGCGAAAGATGCCGGCAGCGCGAGAGCGAGCGGGAGCACGACCAGCGAGTTGCGGGTGACCCCGCTGAACGTGGCCGCCCGGCGGCTGGGAACATCCAAGCGTGCCGCGCTCCCGAGGAGCGCACCGAGTGGTGCCACGATTAGGACGAACACGACGAACACGGGAACCGCGATTAGCAGCTGGGCGAGAGCGCTGCTCACGCCGAAGACCTGCGAGCCGATCACCACGGCGAGAGTCAGCATCATCAGCGGCACCATTGCCGCCAGCACCACGCCCTCGATCGCGCGGCCGGCACGGAACCGTTTCGCCAGCAGCTGCGTGGCGGCGGCGAGAACGAGCGGCAGCACGATCAACAACAGAAATGCCTCCACGAACGGATGCGGGTCGAACGCACCCACCACCTCGGCGCCGGCCATCAGCCACAGGTACACCGGCAGCAACACGATCTGCAGAAGCATCAGCAGGGGCGTGGCAGCAAGCAGCCGCGCACGTGCACCGCCAGCCAGGCCAGTGAACACAATCACGTAATCCACACACGGCGTCAGCAGCACGAACAACACCCCAACGAGCACCGCCTGATCAGCCGCCACGGCGCGACTCAACCCGAACACGACCACCGGCACGACGACGAAGTTCAGGACGAGCACGACGCCCAGGAACCGCCAATCCGTGAAGGCCCGGCCGATCGCCGTGAACGGCACCCCCAGGAACGTCGCGTACAGCAACAACCCGAGCACGGGATTGATCGCCGACTCGAGCGGATCCGCCACCGCCGGCACGAGTAGACCGACCACCGCACCCACGGCGATCGCTGCGAGGTAGAGCACTACCTGATGCCGCTCCCACCACTCCACAGCTGTGCACACGAGCACAAGCCTGTCGAATGTAGCCGGTTCGCCCCTAATCGAGTGAGCGAGTAACCCTTCACCCCCAGCCAATGGCAGGACTGCTAGGTGCATGCCAACTACCCGCGGAATCTGTCATTTCGGATAGGAACCGACACGGCACTTACACGCATCGTTCTCACCAATCTTTCGGATCCGCCACTTGTCCGCCACTTCATCTAAGAATCCGCCATCTTCGCCGAGAACCTACACCTACGACGGCAGCCACCGCGCCACGCCGCGTTCTCAGGAAGATGGCGGAACCGCCATATACCCGCCACTTCAGTTGAGAATCCGCCATCATCGCCGAGAACCTACAAGCTCCTGTAGGTTCCCGCTCGAGATGGCGGATAACCCCAGGGATTCCACGCTAGTTGGCGGTGGTACCGGACTCAGGATTCCACGGGAAATGGCGGATTCCTACACCGCTCTCTGACGCGCCGACCCTGTCTGGTCAGCGGCCTGTCACGGCGGCGAGAGCGCTGGAGGTCACTGCAGCTGGCCGAGCTCGAGCATCTCACCGTCGAGGAAGAACGTCGGAGGGGAATGCTGAGCCTTCGGTTGACTCTGGGACTGCCAGTGACCTCACCACGAACGGATGCTCGCGGTCTCACTGTCACCGTTCCAGCACGACGGCGAGGCCTTGACCCACGCCGATGCAGATCGCCACGACGGCGACGCCGCCTCCGCGTCGCGCAAGCTCATGCGCGGCATGCCCGAGAATGCGGCCCCCCGAAGCGCCCAGCGGATGGCCGATGGCCAGCGCTCCGCCGTGGATGTTGACCCTCTCAGGATCAAGTTCAGGCCAGCCGGCGACGCATGCGAGCGACTGTGAAGCGAACGCCTCGTTGAGCTCGACCACGTCGACATCGGCCCAGGACCGGCCGGCGCGTGCCAGCGCCTTGTTCGCCGCCTCGATCGGCGCGATCGGGAACAGATGCGGATCGACGCCATGCGCTCCGCGTCCCGCGATCCGCGCGAGTGGCTCGCCGGGCAGCGCACCCTCCGCGGCGATCAGAACGGCGGAAGCGCCGTCGTTGATCGGCGAGGAGTTCCCGGCGGTGACGGTGCCTTCGCCGTCGCGCGCGAACAACGGAGTAAGCCCGGCGAGCTTGTCCACGGAAGTGTCGTCCCGGATGCCCTCGTCGCGTGCCAGGTCGGCTCCTGGCACGTGCACGATCTCGCCATCGTAGACCCCGTCAGCCCACGCTTTAGCTGCCAGCCGGTGAGAGCGCACGGCGAACTCGTCCTGGGCATCTCGGGAGAGTCCCCACTCTCGGGCGATCTTCTCGGCCGATTCTCCATTGGAGATGGTCCACTGCTTCGGCAGCTTCGGGTTGGTCATCCGCCACCCGATGGAGGTGTTCCACAGCGTCTGGTTACCGACCGCCGGCCAAGGCCTCGGCGACTTCTCCACGATGAACGGGGCCCGGCTCATCGACTCCACTCCGCCGGCGAGCACGAGACCGGCGTCGCCGGTCTCGACAGCGCGGGCGGCCTGGATCACCGCTTCCAGCGACGACGAGCAGAGTCGGTTGACGGTCACGCCGGTGACACTGGTGGGGAATCCTGCCAGCAGCGCCCCGAAACGGGCGACGTCGCGGTTGTCCTCTCCTGCTTGGTTCGCATCGCCGAAGATCACGTCATCGATGCGCGCGGGGTCGAGGCCCATGCGCTCGACGGTCGCCTTCATGACGACTGCGGCGAGATCGTCGGGCCGAATGCCGCTGAGCGCGCCACCCGCCCGCCCGAACGGGGTGCGGACAGCATCGTAGACAAAGCTCGCGGTCATGGCGGGCTCCCTTCGTGGTCGGCCGAGGGTCAGACGAACGCTGAGATCCCGGTGATCTGGCGGCCGATGATGAGCGACTGGATGAAGTCGGTTCCCTCATACGTGTGGACGACTTCCATGTCGGTGAGGTGGCGGGCGACGTGGTTCTCCAGAAGGAGTCCGTTGCCGCCGAGCAGGTCACGGGCATCCCGGCAGAGTGCACGCGCGTGCTGGCCCGTGAACATCTTCGCGAGCGAGGCCTGTTCGTTCGTCAGTCGGCCTTCATCCTGCAGGGTGGCTGTGCGGAAGCACAGCAGCTGCATCGCCGTGAGATCGGCGAGCATGTTGGCCAGCTTGTTCTGCACCAGCTGGTAGCTCGCGATGGGCTTGCCGAACTGGACGCGCTCCTGGACGTAGGCCGCTGCCGCCTCGTACGCGGCGAGTGCGTGCCCGAGCGCCTCCCACGCGACGGTGCTGCGGGTGCGGTTGAGGATCGCGGAGACGTCCCGAAAGGAGCTCGACTTCGCGAGCTTGTTCCCGGCAGGGATCCTCAGTCCGGAGATCTCGATGTGCGCCTGCTGGATCGCGCGTTTGGCGATCTTCCCGGTGATCGCCTCGGCCTCATATCCGTCGGGGTATCCTCCATCGGCATTCTTCTCAAGGACGAATGCCTTCACCTTCGAGTCTGCGGTGTCGCGTGCCCAGATGATGACGATGTCGGCGACATGGCCGAGGCCGATCCACCGCTTGGCACCGTCTATGACATACGCGTTCCCGTCGCGGCGGGCAGTGGTCTCCAGGGCGACGGAGTCTGATCCGTGCTCGGGCTCGGTCAGCGCGAACGCGCCGAGCTTGCGGAGGGCTGCCATTTCGGGCAGCCAGCGCTGCTTCTGCTCGTCGTCGCCGAGCAGTGCGATGCTGCCCATCGCGAGTCCCGAGTGCACGGCATTGAGCGTGTTCACACTGCCGTCGCCGCGTGACAGTTCCATCGCGACGAGGCCGGTCTGCAGTCGGGTCAGTCCCGGGCAGCCGTAGCCCTGGATCGCGGTGCCCACGATTCCCAGCTCGCCCAGGGCGGGGAGGATCTGGTAGGGGAAGTCCGCCAACTCCCAGTGTTCGTTGATGACAGGGAGGACCTCGGAGTCCACGAATCCGCGCACACGTGTGATGAGGTTGCGGTCGTCGTCGCCGAGAAGATCGCCGATCTGGTAGAAGTCTGTGTCGACCGGGTGTGCTGTCGTCGTGATCGTCATCTTAGTGTCCCTCTTCCCGAATCGCCGGGACGGTGACCCGGCCGCCGACGTGGTCTTCATCGCCTTCCGCGTCTTGCAGCCACCGTCGGACCGCCTCGCCATCCTGGTCGAGTGCAGGAGGCGCGGTGCGGTAGGTCGCGGGGGTGCGGGAGAACGTGATCGGGTTGCGAATGGTGGGCACCGCCTGGTCGTCGGTGCCGGCCGGAACGCTCGGGTCCAGCCCGATCTTGGCGGCGAACTCGACGCCTCCGCGAACATCCAGGACCGGCGCGCATGGGACCTGCAACGGGCTGAGGATGTCGAACCATTCCCATGCGGTCTTGGACGCCAGCCGTGCTGTCAGCAACGGGCGCAGGGCGTCTCGGTGCGCGCTGCGGTCCGCATTGGACGCGAAGCGGGTGTCTGCGGCCAGCTGCGGCAGCCCGATGGTGTCGCAGAACGTGGCGAACTGCACATCGTTGCCGATCGCGAGGACCAGTTCCCCGTCACGGGTGGGGAACGGTGCGTAGGGGTAGATACTGGGGTGGTCGTTGGCCATCCGGGTAGGAGACTGCCCGCTGAGCAGGAACCCGCCGGTCTGGTTGACCATGCCCGACAGTGCGGAGGACAGCAGGTTCAGTTCGACGTGCTGTCCCTCTCCCGAGCGCTGTCGGTGGTAAAGGGCGGAGGTGATCGCGATGCAGGTGTGCAATCCGGTGATCACATCGAACACCGCAACGCCCGCGCGGAATCCTTCCGTGTTCGGCGCGCCGGTCACGCTCATCAGTCCGGACAGCGCCTGTGCGAGCAGGTCGTAGCCGGCGAGCCCTGCGCCTCCCGCGGTGCCGAAGCCGGTGATCGACGCGTAGATCACATTGGGGTTCTCCCGCTTGACGGACTCGTAGTCCAGGCCGAATCGCCGGAGCCCGCCGGGTTTGAAGTTCTCTGTGACCACATCGGCTCGGGCCGCGAGACGCTGTGCGAGGACAAGGTCATCGGGGTTGCGGAAGTCCAGCACCACAGACTGCTTGTTCCTGTTGATGGAGAGGAAGTAGGTCGACTCGCCTCGGTACTCCGGTGGCCGGTAGCTGCGTGTCTCATCCCCCAGCGGGCTCTCCACCTTGATGACCGTCGCGCCGAGGTCCGCGAGCAGCATCGTGCAGTAAGGGCCGGCAAGTACCCGGCCGAAATCGGCGACTAGGAGGCCGTCGAAAGGGCCGCCGGGAACGTCCTGCACCGTCCGGTCATCCGGGAGCGAGCTCTTCATCATCGGGAACACCTCAGTCGTCGTCATGTCCATCCAGACTCCCAGCAGCCGTTTATGTCCGTCCAATACCTGATCGGACACGTATTGATGCTGTGATCTCATGAAACGAGGGGCTGTTCCAGAACGGCACACTCGAGACTCCCGTTTGGACATCACGCCTGGGGAGCGTCGAGGCGACGGGGCCGGCAGCGGCCTGCGCCTGGGCGTGATCAGCAATGAGGCTAAGGAGAACCCATGGGTAGCAGGCTTGCAGGCAAGGTCGCGATCGTCACCGGCGCGGCGAACGGGATGGGGCGCGCGCATGTGCGCCGCCTCGCCCAGGAAGGGGCGAGCGTCCTCGCCACCGACGTCGACTCCGCCGGGCTCGAGCAGACCGTCGCCGAAGCGAACCGTGACGGCGGGACGGTCGTGGGGCTGGAGCAGGACGTCGCGATCGCGGCGAGGTGGGACGAGATCGTGGTAGAAGCCGAGCAGCGTTTCGGTCGGCTCGACATCCTGGTCAACAACGCGGGGGTGCTCATCCTCAAGCCCGTCGAGGCGACCACAGAGGAGGAATGGGACCTCATCTTCCGCATCAATGCCAAGGGTGTCTTCCTCGGCACGAAGGCCGCGGTGCCTGCTCTGGTCCGCGCAGGCGGCGGATCGATCGTGAACATCTCGTCCATCTACGGCATCGTCGGCGCACCGAGCGCCGCCGCGTATGAGGCGTCAAAGGGCGCCGTCCGGCTGCTGACCAAGGCCAGCGCGGTGGACCTGGCCAAGTACGGCATCCGGGTGAACTCTGTGCATCCCGGTGTCATCGCCACCCCCATGACCACGGGGCTGCTGGCGACGCCGGAGTCGACGAAGGCGGTGCTGTCCACGACGATCCTCGACCGGCCCGGCCAGCCCGAGGAAGTCTCGAACGTCGTACTCTTCCTCGCCTCGGACGAGGCTTCCTTCGTCACCGGCGCCGAGTATGTCGTGGACGGCGGCTATACCGCGCAGTGATCCCGGTCGGCCGGGGTCTGTTGTGTCGACCCCGGCCGATTCATCCAGTCATGCGCGCCAATCCACCTTCGATCGGTACGGGATCTGCAATAATCCCTGGATGGATCTGCAGCAGCTGCGCGCCTTCCTCGCCGTCGCCGAGGAACTGCACTTCGGCCGGGCAGCCGAGCGCCTGCATATGGCGCAGCCACCGATCAGCCGCGGCATCCAGCAGCTGGAGCGGGAGTTGGGTGCGCGGCTGTTCGAGCGGAGCACCCGCAAGGTAACGCTGACCTCGGTGGGCGAGGCCCTCGTCGCACCCGCTCAGGAGGTCCTGGACGCGCTTGATCGGGTGAGCAGGGTCGCCCGCGCAGCCGGGACGGGCGAGATCGGTCACGTCCGTCTGGCGTACGCGGGTGCGTCCTCCAACGTGATGGTCGGATTGCTCGCCCGCGCGGTCAACCAGAACCACCCGGGCATTCACCTCGAGCTGCTCAGCCAGCATTTCGCGCAACCCGCGATGCAGCTGCTGACCCGTGGGGACATCGACATCGCCCTCGGCAGGTGGGACCACATTCCCGCCGCCGTGCGCACCCGCGTGATCGCTGTCGAGGAACTCGTCATCGCCGTCCCGGAGACCCACCGTCTAGCCGACGCCGGTGCCGTGTCGATCGCGCAGTTCGAGGGCGAGCCGTTCGTGTCGCTCCAACCGCAGACCGGAACGTTGCTGCTGGAGCGACTGCGACAGATGAGCAGAGCCGCTGGGTTCAACGCCGATGTCGTCCAGCACGCACCTGACTCGTGGACGCTGATGTCCCTCGTCTCCGCCGAGATCGGCTGCTCATTGACCCTGTCCTCGGTGATCGACAGCATCGCCGACCCGCACTTGCGCTTCCTGCGCCTGACCGACGACGTCGCACCTGTCGAGCTGCGGATGGCGTGGCTGCGCGACAGCGACGACCGTGCCCTGCACGCCGTGCTCCGATTGTCCGAGTCCGTCCTCCCGACGCCGCAGGGCTAACGGGCGCCAGGTATCAATCCGCCTGCCATTTGGTATTGGAGAGAATCAGAACGAAGTGGAAGCGTGGAGTCCACTGGGCGTACATCAACGGCGAGGACAACCAATGCACGCATTCGCGATCTTCCAAGACGACCACACGGTGACCGATGTGGAACTGCCGACACCAACCCCCGAAGGCACCGAAGTGCTCCTGCGCGTCGTTCGGTCCGGGGTGTGCCACACCGACATGCACCTGCGTGAGGGGTACTACGATCTCGGCAGCCGGGGGCGTCTGAATCTGATCGACCGGGGCGTCACCTACCCGCTTGTCCTCGGCCATGAGGTCGTCGGCGTCGTCGAAGCGGCCGGCCCCGACGCCGACGGGGTCTCGCCGGGTGAGCATCGCCTTGTCTACCCATGGATCGGCGACGGCTCCTGCGACGCATGCCAGGCAGGTCACGAGAACCTGTGCCCCTCGCCCCGTAACCTCGGCGTCGCCCGCCACGGCGGGTATGCCGAGTTTATCCTCGTCCCGCACCCCCGTTACCTCCTCGACGTCACCGGGATCGAAGAGCGGTGGGCCGCAACTCTCGCCTGCTCCGGCCTGACCGCCTACAGTGCCGCGCGCAAGGCCCTTCCGGCCACCGCGTCCGATCCGGTCGTGGTGATAGGCGCCGGCGGTGTCGGGTTGATGGCGATCGCCACGCTGCGCGCGCTCGGCCACGAAGCAGTCCTCGCGGTGGACCTGCAGGAGCGCAATCTGGAACTGGCGCGGCAGCTCGGAGCGACCACGACGATCTCCGCCCGCCAGGAAGACCTTGCCGCCGCCATCGTCGCCGGCGCCGGTGGGCCGGTCGCGGCGATCGTGGACTTCGTCAACAACTCCACAACAGCTCCCGCTGCGTTCGCCGCGCTCCGCAAGGGCGGAACGATGGTTCAGGTCGGGCTGTTCGGCGGAGAGCTGGTCATCCCCACCGCGTTGCTCACTCTGAAGATCATCACCATCCGCGGAAGCTTCGTCGGGTCCCTCGGCGAGCTCGAGGAGCTCGTCGGGCTCGCGCGGCGCGGCGCGCTCCCGCATCTCCCGATCATCGACGGGGAGTTGTCTGCGACGGCGGTGCAGGATGCGCTGGACCGGCTCGCCGCGGGCGGCGTGCCCGGCCGGATCGTGCTCAGCGCGTGACCGCGCCGGGCGTCCAGCCGGCCACGACTCACGCGTAGTCGAAGAAGCCGCGTCCCGTCTTGCGTCCCAGCTCCCCGGCCGCGACCTTGTCGCGGAGGATCTGCGGCGGGGCGAACCGCTCGCCGAGCGTCTCATAGAGGTATTCGGCGATCCCGAGACGCACGTCCAGCCCGACAAGATCGGAGGTGCGCAACGGACCTGTCGCGTGACGGTATCCCAGCACCATCGCCGTGTCGATGTCCTCAGCGCTGGCCACCCCCTCTTCGAGCATCCGCATCGCTTCCAGCGCGATTGCCGCGCCCAGGCGGGAGCTCGCGAAGCCGGGCGCGTCGTTGACGACGATCGGGGTCTTCCCCAGCGATGTCACCCACTGCTCCGCCCGTTGCCGCAGGTCCGGGTCGGTCGACGGCGTCAGCACGATCTCGACGAGTGACGAGGGCGGCACCGGATTGAAGAAGTGCAGTCCGCACACGCGCTCCGGCCTCGCCAGCTGCGCCGCGAGCCTTGTCACCGACAACGATGAGGTATTCGTGGCCAGCCACGCCGACTCCTCCACGATCCCCTCTGCTCTCTGCATCGCCTCGACCTTGAGTGCGAATGTCTCTGGGACCGCTTCGATCACGAGCTCGGCATTCCGCAGCGCCTCGTAGTCGGCGCTGGCCGCGACGCGGCCGGCGATTGCGTCGACGTCGACCGAGGCATCCCGCTCCGCGGCCTTGCGGATCCCATCGGCCAACCGCGCGGCGGCCGCGCCCGCCGCTGCCGGGTCGCGTTCGATCACGGTGACCTGCGCGCCCGCCTGAGCGAATACCTGCGCGATACCGGCGCCCATGCGGCCGCCCCCGATCACGCCGACGGTGGAGGGAACAGTGATCATCGGGTCTCCTGAGAACGGTTGAGGAATCGGGTCATCAGCTGCGTCTTGGCGTCCGACTCGAACAGGATCGCCTGCGCGAGTTCGTCGACAAGGGGGTGGGCGTCCCGCGGCGCAGCGAGCACGCGCTTCGAGACGCGGAGGGCGAGCGGATCCTGGCCAGCGATCCGATCGGCGACGGTATCCGCCGCCGCCGCTAACTGGTCGGGTTCATGCACCGAGGCCACCAACCCACACCGCAGCGCCTCCTCGGCGTCCAGCCGGCGCCCCGTGAACAGGATCTCCTTGGCCAGCGGCTCCCCCACCAGCTCGGCGAGCCGCCAGGTCGCCCCGGCCGCGGCCAGGATTCCGATCGCCGTCTCGGGGTTGCCGAACACGGCGCGGGTGGACGCGATCCGGATGTCGGCCGCGTACGCGAGTTCCGCACCGCCCCCGATCGCGAACCCGTCGACCGCAGCGATCACCGGCATCGGCAGCCGCGCGATACGGATGAACAGCCCGGAGTTGATGCCGGCCAGCGCTTCGTCGCGGCCGCGCTCGAGCAGCTGCCGGATGTCTGCGCCAGCCGCGAACACACCCCGTTCGGGCGTAGAGGTTCCGGTGAGAATCAGGATGCGGGGCTCTCGCTCCAGGCTCGTGCATACCGCGTGAAGTTCGTCGACCATGTCGTCGTTGATCGCGTTTCGCACGTCAGGACGGTTCAGTTCGACGTGAAGCCGGTCCGCGCCCTCGCGGAGTATCAGAGTGGTCACCGTCCCAGCCTCCCATCACCGATCAATGCGCGTCCAATACCCGATCCACGTACATCTGATGCGCCATCGTCATCAATCTGGACCGGGATCAGTATTGGACGAACTCGGCCACGGCGCGACAGGCTGAGTGGGCAGTATCGCGCCAGACGACCGCCGATCTGGGCGGGCGTGGCCCGTGAGACGCACGACAGCAATGAAGCGAGGAGACCACGATGGGTGCATACCGGACCATCAACCCAGCCACCGGTCAGACGGTCGCCGAGTACGCCGTGATCGGCGATGCGGACGTGGCCGACATCGTCGCCCGCTCGCACACGGCCTACCGCAGGTACCGGGAGCTGCCGCTCGCCGAACGGACGGGGATCCTGGCACGCGCGGCGCAGCTGCACCGGGACCGCATTGATGAACTGAGCGCGCTGCTGACACTCGAGGTCGGCAAACCCGTCACGCAGGCCCGCGGGGAAGTCGAGCTGGTCGCCTCGATCTACCAGTACTACGCCGACCACGCCGAAGCGTTCCTCGCCGACGAGACCCTCGACATCGTCGGCGGAGGGGAAGCGCTCGTCCGCACCGAGCCGATCGGGCCGCTGTTGGGGATCATGCCGTGGAACTTCCCGTACTACCAGGTGGCCCGGTTTGTCGCCCCCAACCTCGCACTGGGCAACACGATCATCCTCAAACACGCCCGCAACTGCCCGCAGTCCGCCCTCGCCATCGAACGCGTGCTCCACGATGCCGGGCTTCCGGCCGACGCGTACATCAACGCGTTCGTAGACAGCCGCCAGATTGCCGGCATCATCGCCGACCCGCGCGTGCAAGGGGTGTCGCTGACCGGCTCCGAGAAGGCGGGCTCGGCTGTCGGCGAGGTGGCCGGCAGGCATATGAAGAAGGTCGTCCTCGAGCTGGGCGGCTCGGACCCGTTCATCGTCCTGGAGGATGCTGACGTCGACGCGGCCGTGGCAGCCGGCGTGCGCGGCCGTATCGCCAACGGCGGCCAGGCGTGCACGGCATCCAAGCGGTTCATCGTCGTGGATGCCGTCTACGACGAGTTCTCCCGGAAGTTCATCGACGCGATCACGAAGATCACCCCCGACGACCCCACGGACCCCGACACGTTCCTCGGCCCGTTGGCGTCCGCGGATGCCGGCAAGGAGCTCGAGGAGCTCGTCGAGGACGCGGTCGCCAAGGGCGCCACCCTGCACATCGCCCCCGGTGCACGCCGAGAGGGCGCCTTCTACCCGCCCAGCGTGCTCACCGGGGTCACCCCGCTGATGCGCGCCTATGAGGAGGAGCTGTTCGGACCGACCGCGGTCGTGTACCGGGTGCCTTCCCCGCAGGCCGCGGTCGCCCTGGCCAACGAGTCGCCCTTCGGGCTGTCCAGCAGCGTCTTCACGCAGGACCCTGTGGCGGCCGCGCAGATCGCCCGCGAACTGGAGGTCGGGATGGTGTGGATCAACAGCACCAGCCGCAGCGCACCGGACCTCCCCTTCGGCGGCGTGAAGCGCTCCGGCGTCGGACGCGAGCTCGCCCGGTACGGCATGGACGAGTTCGCGAACAAGAAGCTCATCCGAACCCCCGCCTGATATCCCCGTGTAACGCCTCCGCCGCGCCGAGTACGCAACTGCGAATCCAGGCCTCCCTGGTCGGCAGGCGGGGGCGCTGTTTTCAGGAGATCAGGGTGTTCTGCCCGTCGAGACCGTACGCGCGCAGTTTCCGGTACAGCGTCGTGCGCCCGATACCGAGGATCTCCGCTGCACGCGAACGGTTTCCGTCCGCCTCCCGCAGCGCCGCATCGATCGCCCGGTACTCGGATGCGGCGATGCCGCGCAGCTGGCGGGCACGTGTGCGCATCTCGGCGGGCAGAAGGTCGACGTCCAGGACGGTGCCGCCGGGACGCTGCACCACCATCGCGGCAATCAGAACCCGCAGCTCCGAGGCGCCACCAGGCCAGTCCCACCGGGAAAGCGCCTGCAGCAGAGCAGGGCTCAGTGTCACCGAGTGCTCCTGAGCGAGTCTCACGGCCAGGCCGATGACACGGTCTGGGTCATCGCGCAGCGCTGGGAGGTCGAGTCGCGGCCCTTGGCGGCCCAGGAAATCGACGACGACGCCAGTCAGGTCGTCTGCGACACAGAACACGACCCGGGCGGACCGGACGGGATCTGCCGCGCCGGCCAATTGCTGCAGGACCGGGAAGTCAGCGTCGGTCAAAGACTCGATGCTGCGGACGACCACCGATGTACCTGTGCTCAGCGCCTGCGCCGCCGTGGCCACGGCCTCCGGTTCCCGAAATGCCGGGGCGTCGATGACGACCGGGTCGTGGCGGTCGCGTTCGCGCAGCCAGAGCTGGGCGAGAAGCGTCTTCCCACTGTCGCGCGGACCGTGGATCGCGATGCACCCGCTGGTGCGGCCGAGCACGTCGAGGTGCGCGGCAAGGCGGGAGAGTCGGGTGGGTTCCGGCGCTGCGGTCGGCTCGTCCTCGGGCAGTTCCACGAGGTAGATGCTCTCGCCTGCCCGATTCACGATGCGGCGGGCAGTGCTCGGCCGATCCGCGAGCAGGACGGATGCGACATCCCCCTGCCAGTGGTGGGCCTGGAGCTCGTCCCACAGGGTCACGTGCCGCTCGGCCGAGAGCATCGGCAACGCGCCCGTCGAGGCGAGCACGCCGCCACGGCCGATGGCAAGCACGCGGTGGCGGGCGGTACCGTCCGCGAACCGGGCCAGCAGCGCCTGCAGCTCCAGCGGTGCGGTGTTCAGGAGCGCGTCCTGGAGGTCACGAGCGGCCTGCTTCGCGATCGCGAGCATCGCGGGGTGGGATGCCCCGACGGGAGAGGCGAGGGCGAGCGAGCCGATGACCCGCTGCGAGAGGGGGTCGTGGATGGGGGCGCCGGCGCAGGCGAGGGTCTGCAGCCGGTCGTTGACGTGCTCGGCGCCGCGCACGAACACTGCGGATCTTTCCTCGATCGCCGTTCCGAGTCCGTTCGTGCCCAGCGCGGACTCCGAGAATTCGAATCCTTCGGCGGCGGACACCTTGTCGAGCCGTCTCGCGTGGCTCGGGTCGCCCACCTTTCGGGCGAGGATCCGTCCGGATCGGTCGCTGACCAGCAGCGCGACACGCATGTCCGCGAGTGATTCCGCCCATCGCGCCAGGACGATCTCAGCGGTGTCCTGAAAGCGTCCCGCCGGTTCGGAGAACGGGTGGTAGGCAGGAGTCGCCGTCGGATCGTAGCCGCCACCGGTGGTGAACGAGCGACGCCAACTGCGCTCGATCACCGGGGGGACGTTCAGTGTTCGGGGAGTGAGACCGTGCGCGCCGACGCCAGCTTCGAGAAGGCGTTCACGAGCCTGCCGCACGCTCGCGGCGGAATAGGTATCGGTGGACATAGCTGGGACCTCGCGTCACTGCAAGTGGTCCCACCCAGTATCCGCCTCCCTATTAGGACCCGCCAATACCTAGTCCGCTGTGGATCCATCCTCTGTGCGCATGAGTCCATGGTGGTGGGGAAGCCGGTCGCGTTCGTAGGTGATGTCGGTGTAGCCGTGAGGAATGGGCTGGCCGTGGTCGTCGAGGCCGACGAAGACGATCTTCTCGATCGTCAGAATGCGGTCACGGGTGATCATGTTGCGCACCTCGGCGCGCATCGTGAGGGAGGTGCGCCCGAACGCGGTGGCGCGCAGTCCCATCTCGATCAGGTCACCTTGTCGTGCGGAGCTGACGAAGTCGATCTCGGATATGTACTTGGTGACCGCCCGAGGGTTTCCGAGCTGGATGATGGCGTAAATCGCGGCCTCTTCATCGATCCAGCGCAGCAGGCTGCCGCCGAACAGGGTGCCGTACGCGTTCAGGTCCTCGGGACGGACCCAGCGGCGTGATCGGAAGGTGACGTCTTCTGACATGTTGTCGCTCATAGGACGACCGTAGGCCGGGAAGCACACTCCCGGCCTACGGTTACCGTCGATCAGGCCGGGATGGGCTGTCCGATGCTGAATCCTTCGAAGTCCTTCGCCTGGATCTCCGAGAGGAGGCCGCGGTAGGCGCCTAGGCCGCCGAGGTAGAACATCACGGCGTGCTTCTTGCCGGGAATGTTCGCCCCGAAGATCCACGAGTCGGTCTTGGGGAACAGCGTGTAGTTCGCGATCGTCGTGCAGGTCTCGGTCCATTCGTCCTCGACCTGCTGCGACACCTCGATGAGCCCGCCTCTCCGCTCCGCCTCGGTCACCAGAGTCGTGATGAACTCGACCTGCGCCTCGATGCTGGGCACCAGGTTGGTGAACGGCCCGTTGGGGCCGAGGATCATGAACATGTTCGGGAATCCGGCCGTCATGATGCCGAGGAAGCTGGTCGGGGCGTCGGCCCAGTGCTCGTCGACGCTCACCCCTCCGCGCCCGCGGATGTCGATGCGGCGGTAGTTGCCGTCGACCGCGTCGAACCCGGTAGCCAGCACGAGCACATCCAGCTCGTGCTCAACACCGTCCGCGGTCTTCACCCCTCGTGGGGTGATCTCAACGATTGGGTTCTCCTTGATCGACACCAGCTTCACGTTGTCCTGGTTGTACACGTCGTAGTAGCCCTGGTTGCACAGGGGCCGCTTCGCATACGGCTGGGTCGGGGTGAGCAATCGCGCCGTCTCCGGGTCCTTGACCGTCTCAGCGATCTTGCGGCGGATGAACGCAGCGGCTGCCTCGTTCGACTCCGGGTTGATAGCGATGTCGTTGAACGTGCCGAACATGAAATAGAATCCGTTGCCTCGGTCCCATGCCGCCTGGAACACGCGCTCCCGCTCGGCCTCGTCGACATCGGTGGCCGCGACGGTGGACTCCTCGAACCCGAAGGCGACGCCGGAGTTTCGGACCTGCTCCCAGATCTCCGGGAACCGGGACTTGTATCCGTCCACCTCCCCCGGGCCGACCGGTCCGTTGCCGGAGGGGACGCTGTACTGCGCCGAGCGCTGGAACACGGTCAGGTGCGACACCTGCTTGGCTGCGGCGACGATGAACTGTGTTCCGGTCGAGCCGGTGCCGATGACGCCCACCCGCTTGCCCTCGATCGACAGGTCGTCCGGCCACTCCGCGGTGTGCACGAGGCGGCCTTCGAACGAGTCGATCCCGGGGATGTCGGGGATGTTGGTTGCTGCGAGCAGTCCCAGCGCCGTCACCACGTATCGGGCCGTGAAGGACTCTCCGGCGGAGGTGCCGACCGTCCAGGTGTTGGTGGCTTCGTCGAAGACGATCGACGTGACTTCGGTGTTCAGCCGGAAGTCCTTGCGGAGGTCGTACCGGTCGACGACGGTCTCAAGGTAGCGGAGGATGTCGGGCTGGTCGATGTACTTTCGCGCCCAGTCCCACTCCTGCAGCAGTTCGTCATCGAACGAGTATCGGTAGAAGGGGCTCTCCGTGTCGGACATGGCGCCGGGATACCGGTTCCAGTACCAGGTGCCTCCGATGCCGGCGCCCTTTTCGAAGCCGCGGACGCGCAGGCCGAGCTTGTCGCGCAGGGTGTGTAGCTGGTAGATGCCGCCGAAACCGGCGCCGACGACGATCGCGTCGAAGTCCGTGGTCTGTGTGGATGTCATGGTGCAACTCCTTCGTTGAATAAGCGGGGGTGTGTTGCAGGTCAGTGGCGAAGCCACTGGCCGATCGCCGCAAGCTCCGCGTCGACGTCCGCGTCGCGGCCAGCCAGGAACGGGTAGACGTGCTGCTGTCCTTCGGCGATATGCAGGGTGACGTCGACGCCGGCGCTCTTGGCGCGCTCGGCCACGCGCGTCGCGTTGTCGACCAGCGACTCGACCGAACCGGCGTTGACGTACAGCGGGGGGAACCCGGTGAAATCCGCGTAGAGCGGGTTCGCGAGCGGCGCCGACGGGCTGGTGGTCTCCCCCAGCACGCCGGCGATCATGCCCTCCAGGAGCGGCACGGAGATCAGCGCGTCGGTCGCATCGTTGGTGACCAGCGTCGCGCCGCGGTTCTCCATGTCCAACCACGGGGAAAACGCGATGACATGCCCGGGCAGCGGCCGCCCCTTCGCCTTCAACGCCAACGGGATGGCGATGGCGAGATTGCCTCCCGCCGAGTCGCCGATGGTGGTGACGTCCTCGGGGTGGACCCCCCGCTCCAGCAGGGCCTCGAACGCCGCGACCCCGTCGTCTACCTGGGCGGGGTGCGGGTGCTCGGGCGCGCGACGGTAGTCCAGCACGAACGCGGTCGCGCCCGCTGCCTTCGCGACGTGCGCGGCGAGCTTCCGGTGGCTGGCCGCAGAGCCGACGGCGAACCCGCCGCCGTGCGTGTAGAGGAGGACCTTGGAGCGATCGGCTCCGGCCGGGAACGCCCAGATGCCGGGCACGCCGCCGACCGTCTCCTCCTTGTACGTGACATCTTCCGGTTCGATGGTCGGCTGGTGCCATTCATCGAAGACGCTGCGGAACAGCCGAATGTCCAGCTCGTGGGTGGCCATGAGCTCGGACCAGTCCAGATACAGGTTGCGCAAAGCGCTCGGGACGACTGCTGTCGCGGTGGATGACGAGGACATCGCATAACTCCTTCGTTGATGCTCGCGGTCGCCTACGGAACGGAGGCGGTGCGCTCGGTGGGTCAAGCCCTACTTTCGGGGAATCATCGGACGGGGCACTGTGCCGATGTGGAACAGTGCCGCGGCTGGGCCGGAGAGGCGAACTGGTCGGGGTGGTTGAGAGCCCACCGGACGCTCGGGCACGCAGCAGAGAATGGCGGACACCGGGTGTCGACCAGGGTGGCACGACGATGACCACGCGCAGGTGGGCCGCAGCGGCGTCCGATTCAGCCTCGACGGATGCTCAGAGCAGGATGCTCAGTGCATGTTGGCCGACCCCGGGGCGCAGCGCGAGGATCAGTGTTTGCAGCGCGGTGGTCAGGCTCATCGTCTGGGCGCGCCCCGATCCCTATCGGCAGCGTGGGATGAGGGGGATAACGCCGGCCGCCATCCCGAGCGTGGTGGCGACCGCCGGGCGGCGGCGTGGCGGGGCTGTGTCTTGGCGGCGTGGTCAGACTGTCCGCTTGGCCGAGCGGATGAGGCCGCCGCCGATGATGAGTCGCTGGATCTCGCTTGTGCCTCCGTGGAGCCGCAGCAGGCGCACATCGCGGTAGATCCGCTCCACAGCAACCTCGCGCATGTATCCGGCTCCGCCGTGCACCTGGACCGCGAGGTCGGCAACTTTCCCGACCATTTCGGTGCAGAACAGTTTCGCGACTGACGGTGCGATACGCTGGTCTTCTCCGGTGACATACAGGCGCGGCGCTTCGCGGACGAGGGCTCGACCTGCCATCACCCCGGTCTGCTGGTCGGCGAGCATCGCCTGCACCAGTTGGAAGTCTCCGATAGGGGTGCCGCCTTGTGTGGCGGTCGCCGCGTACGAGACGGACTCGTCGAGCGCCCGTTGCGCCGACCCGACAGCGAGCGCTTCGATATGGACCCGGCCTCGCGCGAGAGACGTCATCGCGGCGCGATACCCGGTCCTCTCGTCGCCGACGAAAGCTTGGCCCCGAGATGACCAGTCGTCGCCGTCCCGAGTCGCGGTCGTGCGCAGTCCGGCGGGGTCAGAGCCGGCGCCGGGCTCCATGAGCGCGAACGAGGCCACATCGCCCTCAGCGGGGCGAGGCAGCCATTGCTGCTTCTGCACGTCGGTGCCGAACCCGACGAGAACCTGACCGGCGATGCCGTTGTTCGTGCCGAACATGGACGGCACCGCGAGCGAACTTTATCCGAGTTCCATGGCGAGCTCGACGTCCTGCACCAGATCCAGGCCGAGACCACCCCAGTCTTGAGAGATCGCGTCGCCGAACAGTGCCATGTCCGCCGCCTGCTGGCGCAGATCGTCCGGGATGGCGTCGGACGCCATGATCTCGAGCTCCCGGGGCGCGACTCGGTTCCGGACGAAGTCGCGCACGGTAGCCAGGACATCGTCGAAGATATCAGCGGGGACGTCGGAGCTTCCTGCGCCTGTATCTTTGCTCGCAACGACAGGACTGGCGCGGACAAATACTCAGCGTCGCGGTGACTATTGCTGCATCGATATGAATTGCGGTCCAGGCATCGGCATAGTGCGGTCCAGAGCAGGCATCTGTCTCCCCGCACGTGGGCGAGGACGTCAAGAAACGGCTAGGGAGCTCTCATCCGTCGAACATTCCCGGAGAGTTTACCGACTGGTCGATCGGCCGTCTCACCTCATCGAAGCCGGACAGATGGTGCATGTGGTCCGAACCGAGCGCGTGCTCGAAGACGATATGCGTACGCGTCGAGGCAACAACCGGGTGCATGCTCACCTGCGTGGAGACGATGTCCCTCAGCTGGTCGGTCGAGGTGCAGACCAAGTGGATGAGGAAGTCCTCGTTCCCTCCGATGAAGAAGAGGTTCAGCACACTGGGCAACTTGGCCATCAGTCTCGCGTACTCGTGCACGTGAGGGCGCGCCTGGGCACGCAGCCGCACGAACACCATCGCCTGAACCGGCAGTCCGACCCTTTGGTAGTCGACTTCAGCGTGCACCGATTTGAGCGCTCCGGCTTGCTTCAGTGAAGAGACTCGAGCGGATGCAGTCGACGGAGAGATGCCGAGCAGGTCGGCCAACGCAGTCATCGTCGTCCGGCCGTCTCTGATCAACTCCCAGAGGATCCTCTCGTCGAGTTCGTCGACGCGCGAGGGCTCCGAGCCGGCCACGTGTGTGCGCTCGCGGCTGCCGTGTGGCCTTTCGCCCATCTCGCTCACATTCAGCAGTGCTGTTGGGTTTCTACGACTCGCTGCGACAATCATGCCGTTCCGGGCGAGCTCTCGCTGCAGGTCAGGCGGAAGACCTCGCTATCGCACTGATCTCGATAACGAGTTCGGGGATAGCGAGCCCACTGACCCCGATCGCTGTCCACGCGGGGTACGGGGGCGCAAGGAACACGTCCTTCACCGCTGGAAACCAATCGAAGATACCCGCGACATCGCCCACATGATGGCTGGTGATGCTGACGATGTCGTCATAGCTCAGCTGCGCCTCAGCGAGTACCGCACCGAGCCTCTCGAAGGCGATGCGCGCCTGCTCTGATGGGTCTGAAGGAGCGAGTCCAGAGGGATGAAGCCCGATCTGTCCCGATACGAATAGGAATCCGCCGGCTTCGAATCCCGGCGAGAAGTGATACTGAAGGTAATCCTCCGTCATGGTGTGCGGAGTGATCGATCGGCCTCCTGCACGCTCAACGGCCATCTCACCCGATCCCGTTCTCGGTCGCCGGCTCACTGCAGGGCCTCGGCGATCGCGGCAGCAGCCTTCTGCCCTGCTCGCACTCCGCCTTCCATGTAGCCGGACCACTGGAACGATGCCTCAGTACCGGCGAAGTGGATCCGACCTACCGGCTCCCGCAACGCCGAACCAAAGTGAGCCAAGACACCTGGAGGCATGTAGGTGACAGGACCTCCTTGTGCCCATGTCTGCTGTGTCCAGTCAGTCTCATGGAAGTAGCTGGGCTCTGCAGCCTCGGGACCGAATGCCTTGATGAGGAGATCGATGAACGCACCCTGGCGCTCTTCAGCGGTGCGAACTGCCCACCGATCGTAGTTCGACCCTCCGACAAAGCCGATCAGCGTTGCGAGCGAATCGGTCGGCTTCGTGCCGTCGAGGAGGAAGACACCGACATCGTCAGTGTCGACCAATGCACCGGAGAAGCCTTGGTCGACCCAGAACGTGGATGGGTAGCGTACCTGAAGTTTGTAATAGCGGCCCATCGGGGCGCGGGTCTGGAGTTGCGCACGAGCAGTTGGCAACGCTGGTTGGAACCGGATCTGGTTTGCCGCCAGCGGCGACATGGCGACGATGACGTGCCGTGCCCGCAGACTTCGTTGACCGGAGTACACGACGACTCTGGAATCGTCCTGCTCAACACGGGTGACCGCCCAGTCAAGAAGCACCTTCTCGCGCCCGATCGCGTCCGCGATGCGCCAGCTGACCTGAGCGGCGCCTCCGACCCACCACGCCCACTGGGCTCCGTCCCGTGTGCCCATCAGGGACTGGATCCCTTCGCACTCGCTCACATAGTAGGCCCAGTAGAGAAGCGAGACTTCGTACGGATCCGCCCCGAGAATCGCATTCACGATGAGCGCGTGCAGGCGTCTGACCTCGACACTCTCCACGGTTTCCTCGAGCCACGTGGCGACCGTCTTGCTGTCCAGCGAAGCTGCGTCAGGTGACTCCCAGGGCCGGTCCCAGCCGACACTCTCAGCGAGTGCGTCGAGAGCCTCGAGCGAAGACAGGAACTCCGGGACAAAGGAGATGTCGGGATCCAGTTGCTCGTCGGGTGCCCGCAGCACATCGCCCCTAACGACATACGTGTCCGCGCCCGGCTTTCCGGATGGCGTCATCTCCAGGCCGAGGCTCGTGCCGAGTTCGATCAAGTGCGTATGGGTCTCACCGATGAACATTCCGCCGTTGTCGATCGGCCCACCTGGTGCCCCCTCTGGCTCGGTCCAGGTCCGGCCCCCGATCCGGTCGTTCGCTTCGACGACGAGAACGCGATCGCCCCGATCATGCAAGGCCTTGGCGGCAGCGCTGCCGGATATCCCCGCTCCGATGATGATGACATCGGCATCGAGCGCCGTTGATTCAGTGTTGGTGTGCGTCACAGTCTCTCTCCCACTTGCTTCGTTCTTGCTTGCATGGTTCTGGTGCGATGTACCTGACGGGCCGAACCGCTGATGCGCAATCGGTGCCGCCCGGAGGCGCGGCCGTACTACTCGAACTCACTCAACGCGAGGTAGTCGTCCGGACGTCTCGCTCGCATGTGCAACGCGATGAACACTCCGCCTACGAAGGCCGCGACGAGCACGGACACGATGACGGCAGACTCGACTACCCCGCCGACCAACAGGGGGAAATTGGACAGCACGAGAACGAGAACCGTGCCGAGTCCGAGCAGCGCCCCGACCGGGGCGATCATCGTGTGCCACAGCCTCTTGTCGAAGGAATGCCGACGGAAGAACACAATCACGGCGAGGCTGGTGAGCGCCATGAGCGCGATGATCCCCAAGGTCGCTGCACCAGAGAGCCAGGTATAGATGGCTGTATAGGGATCCAGACCTGTCGTAATGACAATGGCGATGCTGACTCCCGTCAGGAGGCTCAGCACGATTGAGGACGTCGACGGGGCTCGGTGCTTCTCGCTGACCGCCCCGAGCATTCGTGGCAGAACGCGGAAATTCGCGAGGGTGAACTGATACCGCGTGACCACGTTGTGGAAGGACAGAGCACACGCGAAGATGCTCGTCGCAACGAGGATCTGCATGATGTCGAAGAAGACCGGCGCGACGAAAGTCTTTGCAAGTCCGAGGACCATATTGTCCGGATCAGTGGAAGCGACCTCCACAGCGTTGTCGACCCCCGTTCCCATAGCAGCAGCCCACGCGGCGAAAGCGTAGAACAGACCTATTCCGATGACCGCGATGTATGTGGCCTTGGGGATCGTTCGGTCTGGATCTCTAGCCTCGTTCCGGAAGACTGCGGTCGCCTCGAAGCCGATGAAGCCGAGCAGAGCGAACATGACGCCCAGACCAACGGCACCGCTCAGGAACTCCGACGGTGCGAAGGGACTCAGGTTGAGCCCGGCCTCGCCACCCTGGACGATGATGGCGACATCCAGCACGATCACCACGAGCGCCTCGAGTATGAGCGCTATCGCGAGCACCTTGGCGCTCAGCTCGATATCGCGATAGCCCAGGAATCCGACGATCAACCAGCCAAATATGCTCCAAAGCCACCACGGAGGGGCCGCTCCCGTGTACGTCGCAACGACGTTGCCCACCAGCATGCCCACGAGTGCATACACGGCCACGAGCATGATGAAGTACGACACGAGCGCAAGAATGGCAGCGCCTACTCCGGCGATCCGGCCAAGCCCTGCCTTCACGTAGGAGTAGAAGGCACCCGCGTTCTTGACGTACTTGCTCATCGACGTGAACCCAACGGCGAACAGAGTCAGGATTCCAGCAGCGATCAGGAAGTAGACAGGTGCCCCGACGTTCCCGCTCGCCGCGAACACAACCGGGGTGATGGCGGCTGCAACGGTCAGAGGCGCGGCCGCAGCGACGACCATGAAGACAATCGATCCCACGCCGAGTCTTCGATGCAGGAGGGTGTGCGGTGTACCGTGCAACCCTCCATCGACGGCGAGGAAGGGGACAGCACCCGAATCTGCAGCGCCTAGCTCGTCGACTTGCGCGTTTTCTTCGTTCATGGCGGGGCGCCATCCTCACTCTTCTTCACGGAGCAGCCAGATGCTGCAGGTCGTGCCATCACGGCACATGCGGTCGGCGACGGAATGTCACCCGTGGTGCGCCAAAGCCGTTGCAGGGACGTCGGCCACGGAAGCCGAAGCACTTTCCAGGAGTATCGGGGATGTTGTGTTTCCGTGACGTTAATGGCGAATGATTCGTGAGATTCGGGTGTCAGATCAAAAATGCTCCGACTTGGCGCAGTGAAGATGGGTACCTGCCATAACTACTCGAGACCGTCGGGAGCCGATCGAGAGCGACGATGGCCCAGTCGTACGCGCCGACACCCTGCGTGAGTATTCGCTCTTCTGAGGGCCACTGATGTTGCGGTTTGGGGCCACTTGCTCTTGGCCGTGATCGCGTCGGTGGGGGCCAGTCGATATTCGGGTTGAGGGCCACTGTTCTTAGGCTCCTTCTGCCGTGCGGACCTATCGCGCGGCAGAAGGAGTGATTCGGATGGTACGCAAGATCAAGGCGAAGCTGGTGCTGAGGCTTCGTGCGGAGGGGTTCACGGGGCGGCAGATCGCGGCGCAGGGCATGTCCCGGACGAGCGTGGCCGCGGTCATCGAAGCCGCCGACAGGGAGGGCATCGGCTGGGACGACGTCGCGGAGCTCGAGGAAGCCGATGTGTATGCGCGGTTGTTCCCGGGTCGTGGTGAGCATGAGAGCGTGCATGCGCAGCCGGACTGGGACGGGGTGCATCGGGAGCTCGCGCGGGTCGGGGTGACGCTCAAGCTGCTGCACGGCGAGTATGTCGACGCCTGCCGTGCGGCGGGATCGACGGCGATGGGCTATGACCGGTTCTGCAAGACCTACCAGCGGCATGTCCTGATCGCTGGGGCTGCGTCGCGGGTTGGGCACAAGGCCGCACAGAGCGTCGAGGTCGACTGGTCGGGCAAGACGATGCAGCTGACCGACCCGGCCACCGGGCAGCGGACGCGGGTGTTCTTGTTCGTCGGGACGCTGCCGTTCTCGAGGTACGCGTTCGTCGAGCCGACGCTGGACATGCGGCAGGACTCCTGGCTGCGCGCGCATGTGTCGATGTTCGACTGGTTCTCCGGCAGTGTCCCGCGGGTCGTTCCGGACAATTTGAAGACCGGGGTCATCAGTCATCCCGCGGAGGGTGAGGTGGTGCTCAACGACGCGTATCGGGAGCTCGCGGCGCACTACTGCCCGGCGGTGCTCCCGGGGCGGGTGAAGAAGCCGAAGGACAAGGCGAGCGTCGAGGGCACCGTCGGGAACATCGCGACCTGGGTGATCGCGTCGCTCCGCGACCGTCAGTTCGCGAGCCTGCCGGAGCTGCGGGCGGCAGTCTATGAGCGCGTTGCCGCTTACAACGCGGAGCCGTTCCAGAAGCGACAGGGCTCCCGTCTGGGCGTGTTCGAGGCGGAGGAGAAGCCGCTGCTGCGGCCGCTGCCCGCCGTGCCGTTCGAGATCAGCCGGTGGGCCTACGGCCGTCGGGTGCAGAAGAACGGGCACGTCGTGTTCGAGCGCAACTTCTACTCCGTCCCCTACCCTCACATCGGCCGCAGCGTCGACCTGAGAGTCACCGACAGCACGCTCGAGGTGTTCGCCGGCGACCAGCGGCTGACCAGTCACCTCCTCGCCCCTGTCGGGGTGGTCAACGCGTATCGCACCCACGACGCGGACCTGCCCGACGGTCTCCGCTACCGGCAATGGGACGCCGAGCGGGTCAGGGAGTGGGCGGGGCGGATCGGGGAGGACACCACGACGGTCGTGAATCGGATCTTCGAGTCCGTCCCGGTCGACGAGCAGGGTCTGGACGCCGCGCTGGCGGTGCTGCGGATGACCCGCCGCTACTCCGCGGCCCGGGTCGAAGCCGCCGCCGGCATCGCGCTGGCCTCCCGAGTGAGATCGCCCCGCTACGCGCACCTGCGACCCATCCTGGAGACGAACCAAGACGATCCTGGTGGCCGCGACGTCTGGTCGACGCCGGCGACGGCGAGCGAGCCGGCGGGATATGTCCGCGGCGCGGACTACTACGCGGGAGGGGTCCGATGAGCCGGCTCGACTCGGAGACGAAGCGGAAGCTGCGGGAGATGGGGGTCACGTCGCTGGTCGACGCGCTCGAGGTCCAGGACGACACCCTCACCCTCGGGATGGTGTTCGAAGAGCGCGTCAAACTCGCCGTCGACGACGCCCACGCGACGTTCACCCACTCCAAGGTCGAGGGGCTGATCCGCCGGGCAGGGCTGCGCTACCCGAACGCGGACCTGCGCCGCCTCGACCTGCTCGAGCAGCGCGGCCTGGACCGGGGCGTGATCGCGCAACTCGGCACCTGCCATTTCATCACCCGGCAGCAGAACGTCGTGTTCCAAGGGTTCACCGGCTCCGGGAAGTCCTACCTCGGCTCGGCGCTGGCCAAGCAGGCGTGTCAGCACCGCTACCGGGCGCACTACATCCGCATGCCCGACCTCGAAGAGGCCTGGGCCGCGGCACGAGACCGGCCAGGCGGGAAGGAGAAGTGGCTCCGCAAATACGCCGCGTTCATCCTCCTCGTGATCGACGAATGGCTCCTCGACAGTCCCGACGACAGCGTCCGCGGCATGCTGCTCGAGCTCCTCGAACGCCGCTACGACTCCACGTCGACGGTGTTCTGCACCCAGTACGCGAAGAAGGACTGGCACCAACGCCTCGGCGGCGGGGTCCACGCCGACGCGATCATGGACCGCATCGTCCACAACACCCTCTGGATCAACACCGGCAGCACCAACATGCGCGAACACACCGCGACCGCCAGCTGACCCACGAGCCGGTGAGCGTCGCGTCCGCCATAGTGGCGCTCACCGGCGATTCCGAGTGGCCTCGAACCCCAATATCGAGTGGCCCTGAACCCCAATACTCAGTGGCCCTCAAGCCTCCAAATACTCACCCTGCGCGCGCTCATTGCTGCCGATCCCGGAGGCCCGAACACCGAGCGGTGGATGACCGACCTGGTCTACAACTGCGCATATGACGCGTGGGCCGTCGCACAGGACAGCATTCATGCCCGCTGGCAGGAGCTGACTGACCCGAACACCTGCAACCCGATGCGCCCATGTCGTTCCGCGACGCGGGTGATGCAGGTTCGCGATGATGGGTCGCGGGATCTTCTGGATGTGTCTTCGTTCGCGGGGGCATCTGTTGCCGGTGTGGAGCGTGTTCGCGTTCCTCGCCGAGCACCGTCACCAGTTGTTCCCGGATGACATGTTCGCGGACTTGATCCCGTCGGGGCGGGGGCGTCCATCGCTGCCGGGTGATGTTGCCACGAGCGTGCTGCTGGTCTCCGCGCTGGTCGGTGACGCGATCGCTATGCTGGGCGTGCTGGAGGTCGAGGCGCTCACTGCTGCCGAAGGCAAGCCGGCGAACGCGATCGCGTTGCTGGCCCTGGTTGCCGGTTAGGACGTGGAGCCCGCGGACGGGTCGGACGGCACCGACGGGCGGTGGAAGGTCGCCCAGAAGGTCACTGCGGACCGGGTGATCTCCACCGTCGACCCCCACACGCGGCACGCGGACAAGACCGTCGAGCACCGCCGGGACGGATTCAAAGCGCACGTCGTCATCGAGCCCGAGGCCGGTCACCGCAGTCGCGGTGACCGGCCTAGAAGAGTAGCCCGTGCTTTCGTCCGGAATGCATCGAGAGGTCGACGCTAGTCGACCCGTTCGGCAGCCCGTCGGAGCCGATGAGGTCAACACCGTGTTCCTTCGATTGCTTCAGAAGCTGCTCCGCAAGCTGCTGCTCGTTGATGATCTCTCCCGTCACAGGATCAATCATTCCTATGACATCCGTCATCGCCTTTCCTCTCGGTCAGGACACCAGATCCACCGTGATCAGGCAGTCCCGACGAGGTGTGATCAGCGGCCGGTCGGGCGTGCCGTGGTCACGCCGAAGCCGGCGATGTACTCTTTGATCGGCTTGTAGAACGAGTACCCCACGCTGTAATCACCAGACGCGGCGAGTGCCTCGTACCCGGCAATCCAGGTGCGCACCTCGTGTGAGCTGTTCCCGGCTATCTCCGTCATCCAGTCGGATGTCCAGGCGTCCAGTGGGCTCAGGTCACCGGAGGCGAGGATGGCCATCAGTTCCTGGTCCCATTCGGGGGCGAGTTCCATGATCTCGGCCTCGCCGAGTACAAACGCCTTCGCGGTGTTGATGACGCGTTGCTGCCGGGCGTCGCGCGCCTCGGGGGTGAGGTGGCGGCCTCCGCCGAGGAGCGCTTGACGCTGATCGGGTGTGGCGGTGGCGATGCGGGGAACAGGAGGGTCGTGGGAGAGTCCGCCGGAGGAGATGAAGAGCACCCGCTCGTCGCGGTCGCGGAAAAACTCGCCGATCGCCCGGCCGAGCTCGCGGATGCTGCGCAGGGGGACGAATGGGGGGGCGACGGAGTTGATGAACACTGGGATGACGGGTTTCGCGGTGATATCGCCGTAGATGACTTCCATCGGCTGCACGGCGCCGTGGTCGACCTCCATTCGCAGCGAGATCGCCGAGCCGACGCCTTGACTCAGAACGTACTCGGCCATCTCTTTTGCGAGGTCGGCCGGCACGTCGAGAAGTCCGGCTTGGCTGCCGTAATCACCGATCGACTCGGCCGCGTAGCCGATGCAGAACGGCGGCATCAGCTCGTAGAAGAAGCCGTTGTAGTGATCAGGGGCGAAGTTCACGATCACGTCGGGGTTGAAGTCGCTGACGAACTGACAGACCGCCGCGAAGGCAGCATCGACTTCTTCCTTGACGTCGGCGGGAGGGTCGACGTAGTCCAACAGAGGACTGTGCGACATCGTCACGAGTGCTACCGGCATGATCTGCTCCTTTGCGTGTGCGAGGGGTCGGCCCCTGCGCGACGTTACGGGTTAGGCGACTCCGCGTGCGCGGAGGTATTCGGTGATGAGCCGGTTGAACTCGGTGGCCCGCTCGACCTGGGACCAGTGTCCGCACTGGCTGAAGACGTGCGCATCCGCGTTCGGGATCACGTTCAGCAGCTCCCATGTGCGGGATACCGGGATGACGACATCCTGGGTCCCGTGGATGAGCAGCACCGGCAGGTCGAGCTTCGCGAGGACCTCGAGGTCCAGCGGCAACTGGGAACGATCGCAGCGGGTCATCGGCTCGCTCGCCCTCGCCTCTCCAGTCGGGGCATCCCATCCCGCGATGCTCGCGATCGCGAAGCAGGCCGCTCGTGACCTCCAGGACGCGCTCCTGAACACCGCACCGCTGGAGTTGCAGGCGCTGCTGGCCCGGTTCGCGGACGGCACCGCCCGCCACCGCGTGCTTGCCATCAGTCGAGGAGGCGTGCTCGCCTCGACGGGCGCGTTGCCGATGCTCTCTCATCGGCTTCCAGGCCTCCACGGGTGAGTTCGTGGACGTCGACGAGGATCTCGCCGACAGCATCCGACAGCTGACCCGCGGATGACGAGCTCCACACTCACGCCGGCGTCCACCGCTTGCCAGCGGTGGACGCTCGGCCGCTCATCCTGGCGGCGGGTCTCCGAAGGCGGCTTCGATGCCCGCAGGTTCCACGTCGATCAGATCCCCGAGGCCCAGGCCAGAGCGTTCGTCTGCACGCATCACTACGCGGCCTCATACCCCGCAGCGCGTTTCGCCTGGGGGCTGTTCACCGATGACCCTCGGCTCATCGTCGACGGAGTTGGTCTCGTCGGCGTCGCCGTCCTGTCGGTGCCCATGAGTGCAGCAGTGCTGACGAACGTCTTCCCCGAGCTCGACCCGTTCACCGAATCGCTCGAGCTCGGCCGCTTCGTGCTCGTCGACGCTGTGCCGGCCAATGCCGAGTCATGGTTCCTCGGCCAGGTCTGGAGGCAAGCGGCAGCGGCCGGCATCCGTGGCGTCGTCTCTTTCGCCGACCCGATGCCGCGACAGAGAACGGTCACCGACGTCGACGAGCTCGGGCAGCTGAGCACGCGCACCGAGACAATCACGCCCGGCCATGTCGGAGTGATCTATCAGGCCACCAACGCGATCGCGCTCGGCCGGTCGACGGCACGGACGCTGAACTACGTCCCCTCGGCCGGCATCGTCCTCTCGGAGCGCACATTGTCGAAGATCCGCACCGGCGAACAAGGCGCCGATGCCGGAGAGCGGCACCTGATCGCTCTCGGTGCGCGCGCCAGACGTGCGGGTGAGGAGCCGCGGTCGTGGCTGCGCGACGCGCTCGAGGAGATCGGCGTGCGCAAGATCCGCCACCCCGGCAATCACCGCTACGCCTGGCCCCTCGGCAGTGTCCGGCAGCGCAGCCGCCAAGCGATCGCGCTCGAGCGGACCCCATACCCCAAAGCCGCGACACAGCTGCTCACTCTCTGAGTGCGCGATGCTGGCCACCGACACCACGACACGAGGACAGACCTCGAGCGATCGACGAAAGGAACCACACGATGCCCCAGCTGCTGAGGAAGGGATGGCCCGAGAGCCGCGTGCGAGACAGATACCTCGAGCACGCGCAGGCAGCCGTCGCCGCCGGCCTCGAGTTCCGCGCTTTCGCAGCGGAGGCTCGCCCAGAGATCGAGCAGCTGCTGAACGGAAGGATCACCAGTGACAACCCCTTCACCCTGGCGGCCGCGGCAGGCGGCATCAAGGCCACGCTGAACGGAGAGCTCGCCGGCGTCGTCGTGCTCGAAGGAATCGAAGTCCCCGGCGACGGAATCGCCGTCCGAGTGACCGCGCTCGCCGTGACCCCGACCTGGGAGGGCCGCGGCCTGGGAACCGTCCTGCTCGGGATGGTGCCCGGCTTCGCCACCGGGATCAAGTTCATCTACGGCGGGTGCGCTGCCGACGCTGCAGCGTTCTACCAGCGCGGCGGCTATGACGTGCTGCAGGCCGGAGAATCGCTCCCCTTCAACCTCGGCGACGGACTCAACCTCAAATCGTCCAACAGGCACTACCCCTGTTGGTTCATCCGCACCCTCCGGTGACATTCCGGGCAGGCATCCCCTGTTCGATGCTCGCCCGAGATCCCCAATCTGAGATCCGTGTAGGTTCTCGCTCGAGATGGCGGAGGATGCCGGGATTCCACGTTATTTGGCAGCGGTTTCGGGGGCAGGATTCCACGCGAAATGGCGGATTCCCCGCGACGTCGGTTCCGGCTACAGCGGTCGAGGAGGCGTTCCCGCTCCGAATGCGTCGTAGAGGCGAAGCGCCATCGACATCTCGAGGGCGTCGCGCGGTTGCTGGTTCGGATTCGCGGAGGCGACGCGGCGGCGGACGGTGTTGCGGTGGATGCCGAGATCGCTGGCCGTCTGCGTGATGTTGGAGCCGGCGGCGTAGTAAGCGCGGAACGTGGCCCGTAGGGTGTGGGCGTGCTCGTCCGTGCGCGCGAGGGGGCCCAGCACGCTGCGCACCCAGCGTTGCGTGGCGGGTAGGTCACGAGCGAACATCGCGAGCAGTGAGACGGCCGGCTCCGTGTACCCCACGACCGTTCGCCCTTGATGCTGCAAGGAGACGAGCGCGACCATTCGCGCGTCCAACGCCTGCGCGTGCGACGTGCGGAACCCTTCGACGCCGACGCCGACATCGCCGAGCGAGACGCGGAGTTCGCCGTCGACGTCGATCTCGGCGTCGACGTCGGCGGCGGACGGTGCAACTCCGGGCGCGGTGGGCACCCACACCCATGTCGTCGACGAATCCTCCGCGACGATGAGGGGAGGCCGGGGGGCGCGCCAGCGTGTCGCCAACCGTTGTGCCAGTGATCTGACGGCCGCCGCCGTGCTCCCCGCGGCCTCTTCGCTCCAGACCACGAGCGCGACGAACGGAGCCGAGCCGAGCGAGAACCCCGTGTCGGATTCGAATCTTGCGGGGTCGCGGCTCTCTCCACGAAGGAGGCGGTCGACGGTGTTCGCGAGAACGGCGCCCCGGCCGCCGTTCCAGCGGCGTCGTTCGAGCTCGTGTACTTCCGAGACGTACTGGAGGATCCAGTCGATGTAGCGGTGGACGACATCTGCAACAGCGCGGACCAGCTCGATCCGCTCTTCCTCCCGCACCGCCATCCCCTCGACGGCATCGATCCCCAGTCGCAGGAACATGCTCTGCCCGAGGTAATACGCGCGAGTCAGTGCACTGATCGGCACGTCGCGCTGTGCGAGACGCTGCGCGTACTCGACCGCAGCGGTGGTGGGCTGCAGGTTCGACAGTGCGATGTCGTTCGCGAGGATGTGGCAGATCGTGGCGACGTTTCCTTCGACGCTCGCGCGCAGCATTTCGATCATCTGCGGGTCCGGGCGCAACTCACGGATGCTCTCCGCGAGGAGATCGGTCATCTCGTCGACGATCTCGGTGAGACGGGTGTCGAGCGCCCGCGCCACGTCGACGAGCAGCCGACGCTTGGCTGCAGGCTCAAGGGGCGAGGCGGTGTCGACGCTCACGACGCGCTCGCTCGGCCTCGACGGAGCGCGCGCAGAGCACGGTGCGCAGCATTCACGCCGCTCTGTCCGTGAATGCCTGGTCCCGGGGCGGTCGCAGCCGAACACAGGTACACCCCCGGCAGACCGAGGTGGTACGGATCGGATGTCACCCGCGGGCCGAACATGAACTGGATCGGCGACTTCGCGCCGGTAAGGATGTCACCGCCGATGAAGTTGGCGTTGGTCGCCGCGAGGTCGCGCGGCGACTGCGCAGCCTGAGCGACGATCCGTTCCCGCGTGCCGGGGGCGAACCGCTCCAGCTGCGCCAGGATCGCCCCCGAGGCATCCCCCGCGTACCCCGCCGGGACATGCGCGTAGGCGTAGACGGGTTTGATCTCGCCATCTGCTCGGGAGGGGTCGGCGACGTACTGCTGACCGACGAGGACGAAGGGACGCTCCGGCATCCGGCCGAGGGAGATGCCACGCTCCGTAGCGGCGATCTCCTCAGCTCCGCCGCCGAGGTGCACGGTCCCCGCGGACGCCGCCTCCGGGTTCCGCCACGGTATCCCTCCTTCAACGGCGAGATCCAGCTTGAACGCGGCCGGCCCCGAGCGGAACCGGGCGAGCGCGTCGCGGATCCGGCGCGGCAGGACGTCGCCGTAGAGCGGCACGACGTTGCGCGGATGCAGATCGAGCATGGCGATGTCGTGCGGAGGGAGTTCTCGCCGCATTCGGATCGGCGTCGACGTTTCGAACCGCACTCCGAGGTCGCGCAATCCGGCCACGATGGCGTCCGTGAGCCGGCCGGTTCCGCCTTCGACGACGGGCCACCCCACGGCATGGCCGGCGGCGATGATCCCTGCCCCGATACCTCCGACGAGCGGCCTATCGATCCGGTTGATCGCATGGGCGGCGACCCCGGAGAACAGGGCGCGCCCCTGCGGGGTGCGCAGGAGTGCGCGGGTCCACGTCGGCGGGGGCCCGGCCACGAGACCGAATCTGGCGAGGAGGAGGGGATGCCGCGGCATCCGCAGCATCGGCTGGAAGATGTCGTCGCTCAGAGCGGCGAAGCGCCGCGCAGCGGGCCCGAACATCTCCCGCCACCGCCATCCGTCTTTCCCGAGTCCATCGGCGGTCTCGTCGATGCTCTGATGCAGCAGCGCAATCGTGCCGTCATCGAGAGGATGGGCAGCGTCGATCGGGGCGCGCCGCCACCGCACGCCCCGCGACTCCAACCCCCACGACGCCATGTACTCGGATCCGGCGGCCATGGGATGCACCGCCGCGCAATGGTCTTGGATCAGCCCCGGGAGAGGACTGTGGATGGTGCGGGCGCCTCCGCCGAGCTCAGCGTGCGCCTCGAAGACCGTGACGTCCACGCCCGCGCGCGCGAGCACGGTGGCGGCAGCGAGTCCATTGGGCCCGCTGCCGACCACGACTGCTCTGGTCACGCCTCCTCTTTCACCGGCGCCGACACCGAGGTCTCCCCGGGCACATGCACCGTGTTCGTCGCGGAGGTCGGCGGTTGCACGTCGGCGCGCCAGGTCACGTTGATGGGGATGGGACCGTTCGGCAGCCACGGCTGCTCCTTGACGGCGTCGGCCACCTTCCACGTTCCTCTCTCGATCACACCGAGCGCGGCGTCGATGATCTGGTACGACTGCGTACCCCGGGTGACGGGTTGCGATTCGACCCAGAATACGACGAACTCACCCGGCAGGAAGTGGCAACGCGTCTGCAGCGCTCGAATGAGGTCAGCGTTGTGCAGGTGGCCGTCTCCGAAGTTGAACCCGATCACCGAGTTGCACGCGAACTCGCCCTCGCGGACGGTTCGGGTGTCGATGTCAGGTAACGTGCGGTACGCGAGCGAGAACAGACCGCGACCCTGACTGTGCATCGACCGCCAGGCGATCGTCTGCTGCATCGTGATCTCCGCCGCGACGAACGGGTAGCCCATCTGCTGCAGCTGGTCGACCTGGTTCGACGTGGGCCGGATGACGGCATCCAGCTTCTTCTCCGCACCCGGAGTGAAGGTCCAGATCGCCGAAGCCCAGTTACCGGCGTACTGACGCAGCGACGGCAGGAACGACACCTTGTCGGGTCGGATGTTGCCCAGCACCGGGAAGAACAGCAGCGCGACCGCGATGCCGATCCCGACCCAGGCGTTCGAGAAGTCGAGCACGCTGAACCCCTGCCACGACGGGAAGCCGAGGAAGAGCGTGATCGCACCGAACGCGAACAGCAGGTTCCACTCGAGCGGAACGGCGAGGGGGAACGTCGACACGATGAACAGGCAGTAGCCCACCATGATGACGACCGCCGCGATCGTGACCCACTGGTTCGTCGAGAACAGCAGGATCAGCGGCACCACGAGTTCGACGCCCGCACCCATGCCGTGCGCCATGAAGTGCGCGAACCGCGAGGGGCGGATGTCTTCGGGGAAGTTCCGGTACATCGACCGCTTCAGCCACATCGGAGGCCAGAAGGGTGTGTTCGAGATCATCGCCGGGATGACGAAGGGGAAGTGGCGGCCGATCTTCGAGAGAGCGGCGCCGGCCCAGACGAGCACGATCAGCATCTTGAGCGCGATGATCATGTCGACGAACGGCAGCGCCACGAAGAACACGAGCGCCGGGAGGTACTGCTCGATGCGGGCGGCGAGCGCGATCGTCTTGTCACGGACACCCACGAGGACGATCAGCACGATGGCCGCGATCACCGGGGCGGGCTGGATGAGCCCGCCGACGCTGTCGGGCAGCGCCGCCGTGAGCGAGGGGGTGGCCCGTCCGGGCAGCACGAGCGCGGCGGTCAGCGCGAGGAGGAATCCGAGGTAGAGGACGACGTCGAACACCGTGCGCGTGTCGCCGGCGGTGCCGGGCACCCACTTCCACGGGCGCAGACGGATCGTGCCCGGGCGGGCCCAGAACAGGATGCCGCCGATCATCGGCTTGAACTTGCCGGCGATCGCGCCCCACGATCCCGCGACGCCGATCGCTTCGAGCAGCATCGTCCAGACGATGGCCTTCTGATAAACGATCGGCTCGTTCCACCACAGGTCCACCTGCCAGAACCAGCCCACCCCGCTCGTCGCGGTGATGATGACCGTGCCGATGAACAGCCACAGCACGACCACCTTCACGATGTAGGTGGTCGCGATCAGGCGCGGCGAACCGAAACCGTACTCGACCCAGTGCAGCGAGAGCGCACGGATGCGGTCGCGCAACGGTTGGTGGAGGAACGTCTCCAGATCGACGGGCGGGAAGTCCCCTGTCTTGAATCCCATGACAACTCCTTCGGTGCGGGATGGAACGGTGGCGGGTGGACGGGTCAGGCTGCGGCGAGAGCGTGTCGCAGCGCGGGTTTGTCGATCTTGCCGACGGGGTTGCGCGGCAGCGCGTCGATGATGTCGAGGGCGACGGGCACCTTGATCTTGGCCAGGCCGACGCGGCAGTGCGCGATCAGCTCCTCGGCATCCGTCTCGAACCCGGGAGCGAGAACGACGAACGCGACGGGCACTTCGCCCAGCACCGGGTCTGGCCGGCCGACGACGGCCGCCTCCAGAACCGCGGGATGCGTCGCCAGGACACCCTCGATCTCCTTCGGATAGATGTTCTCGCCGCCGCGGATGATCATGTCCTTGATGCGATCGACGACACGCAGATAGCCATCCGCGTCCAAGATCCCGACGTCGCCGGTGTGCAGCCATCCGTCCTCGATCGTCTCGGCGGTCGCCTCGATGCGGTTGAGGTACCCGCGCATGACCGTGGGACCGGAAATCACGATCTCGCCGCGCTCGCCCGACGCGACGTCCTCCCCGCGAACATCGACGATGCGGATACGCTGACCGGGAAGCGCCGGACCGACAGTGCCGGGCTTGCGGACACCCGACACGGGGTTGCACGCGGACGCGCAGGTGGCCTCGGTCAGCCCGTAGCCCTCCGTGATCGACATGCCGAATCGGGTTTCGCAGCGCGCGAGCAGTTCGGGTGAGACCGGGGCGGCGCCGCAGACGGCGAACCGGAGGCTGCCGGTGTCGATCGCTTCGTCGTCGGGGAGGGCAGCCAGATGGGCGAAGATCGCCGGGACCGCCGAGAAATAGGTGGGGCGGAAGCGCGCCATGGCATCCACGAACGTCCGAGGCGCAAAACGCTCCAGAACCGTCACCCGCGCACCCACGCTCATCGGGGCAAGGAAGGTGACGCAGATCGAATTGACGTGGAACAGGGGCAGGACGAGCAGCGCATGGTCGTTCTCCGTGAGCTCGAAGTGCTGAGCCATCCCTGTAGCCATGGCCTCGAGGTTGCGATGGTCGAGCATGACGCCCTTGGGGGCGCCCGTCGAGCCGCTCGTATAGACGAGCAGGGCGAGCCGGCTCGGGTCGATGGCGATCGACCGAGTGGTCGGTGCTGCCGGCGTCCTGCGCATCTCGTCCGCACCCAACGCGGGCACTTCCACACCCTCGACGGCGTTCCCGACGAGCAGTCGAGCGCGGGAGTCTTCCAGCTGGTACGTGACCTCGCGTGCCGTCAGCGTAGGATTCACAGGGGTCGCGACGACGCCGGCGATCCATGCGCCGAGCATCGCGACGATCAGCTCCACCGAGTTCGGGAGCATGATCGCGATCACGTCGCCACGCTGGATGCCGAGGTCGTCGAGCTGCTCGGCGAACGCGCGCGACTGCGCTTCGAGCTCCGCGTACGAGAGAGCGCGCGACACGTCCTGAACGCACGGGCGGTCCGACCTGGCGCTCGGGCTGTTCCACGGCAGGTGGGGGAGCGAAGGCGACTCGGTCACATTCTTTCCTTCCTCATCGAAGGTCTCGGGTGAAGACAGCGTCAGGCTATGCAGGGGCCGCCTCGGGCATACGGTTCGATCCGCACCACCGGCGGGACGTGATGGCGCGATCTGCACCATCACGTCCCACATGAGCAGTCAGAGCAGAGACGACGTGAAGCCGCCGTCGAGGACGAGCGTCGAGCCGTTGCACCAGCTCGAGGCGTCGCTGGCGAGGAAGGTGACGGCCGCGGCGACCTCCTCGACCGTCCCATAGCGGGTCTGCTTCGCCGCGATGAGGTCATCGAAGCCGCCAGGCTCGAGACCCAACGCCGCCTCGAAGTCGCCCTGATGGCTCGTCACGAGGGTCGTGTCGATGAAGCCCGGTTGCACGGCGTTCGCTCTGATCCCATATCCGCGCATCTCGGCGGCGACCGTCGCCGTCAGGTTCGTCACGGCCGCCTTCGCCGCGGCATAGCTGGCGATGAGCGCCGAACCTCGCAGCGAGGTGATGGAGGAGATGTTGACGATCGCCCCGCCGCCACTGCTGACGAGAGCGGGGAGAGCGTGACGGATCGTGAGGAACACGCCGTCCAGGTTGACGGCGAGGACCTTGCGCCAGTCCTCGAAGGACGTCGCTGCGAGGGGCGAAGTGACCGCGATTCCCGCGTTGGGAACCACGACATCCAGATGCCCGAACGTCTCGACGGTCCGTGCGATGAGGTTCTGCACCGCCGCCTCGTCGGTGACATCGGCGGCGACGGCGAGCGAACCGGGGATCGATGCCGCGACACGCTCAGCGGCGCCGGCATCGATGTCCGAAACGACGACCGTCGCGCCCGCCTCTGCGAGTGCGCGCGCGATGGCTTCGCCGATCCCGGCGCCCGCGCCCGTCACGATGGCGACCTTCGGTGCGAGGGAAATGTTCATGAGTGGCTTCTCTTTCGAATGGTGATGGATATCGGGGGTGCTCAGACGAGCGATGCGGTGAGGCCGCCGTCGAGAACGTACGCGCTCCCCGTCACCCACGAGGCCCGGTCGGAAGCGAGGAACAGCGCCACCTCGGCGATGTCCTCGGGGGTTCCCAGTCGACCCTGCTTCTGCGCAACCAGATCGCTGAACGGCACCTGGGTCGCAGCCTCGAAGTCCGGACGCAAGCGATCGACCATCGACGTGTCGGCGAACCCAGGGCAGACCGCATTCACGCGGACGCCCTGGGCGCGCATCTCGACTGCAGCGACCCGGGTGAGTTGGATCACTGCGGCCTTCGTAGCGCAGTACGACCCGAGCAGCGGGCTGCCTCCGATACCGGCGATGGAAGCTATGTTCACGATGTTTCCGCCGCTCGCGACGAGCGCAGGTGCGGCCGCCTTCATCCCGAGGAACGTGCCCCGCACGTTGACGGCGAAGATCTGATCGAAGCTCTCGGTGGACTGCAGCAGGAGCGGCGAGGCGACCTCGATTCCCGCATTGTTGACGAGGACATCGAGTCCGCCGAGCTGCTCGATGGCGCTCTGAATCGCGGAGGTGATGCTGCCCTCATCGGTGACATCTGCATTGGCAGTGCCTGCGGCACCCAGGCGCGCGGCCGTCTCTGCCGCCAGCTCGGTGTCGATGTCGCTGATGATGACGGAGGCGCCGCGCGCGATCGCAAGCTCGGCGATGGCTGCGCCGATCCCCTGCCCCGATCCTGTGATGAATACTCGTTTGCCGTTCAGATCAGACATGGGCTCCCTTTCAGATCGGCCTCGTTGCCGACCTGGGAAACGCTAGACGCGTGAAGAGCCCGAACTCAGTGACGGTGTGCACCATCGCCACGGCCAGATGGTGCACACCGCCCACTGTTCGAGATCGAGGCACGAGGCGGTGACCGGGCCAACGGCGTCTGACCGCCACGCCGCGATTCTTGTCTCCGCAGACGGCGACAACGGTGGCGAGCTCACGAAGAAGCGAAGGTGCTCGTGATCGCGCCCGTATCGAATCTCGTTCTCGAGTTCAGCCACCCCCGCCGGGCTGATGTAGGTTCCCACCCAAAGCGCCTCTAGCGCAGGAGGCCCGCAATCCCTCGGGGTGTTCGTTGCATGCCGTGCTGCTCCAGCTTGAATCAAGATAACCCTGAACAGGGAGTTAGGGGTGCCCCTCAATAGCTCCTGTGGACTCTGCTTCCTTGTGATGAGAGACTTCTCTGTTCTGCTTCGGGAGGTCAGCATGGGCGACGATGAACCGGCGGTCGATTGGGAAGGCGTCATCCGCGAGATGATCGCGCGTGCGACGGAGACGGCGCCCACCGAACCGGGCGTCTACAAGATGCCGTGCGGTGAGTGTGTGGTCGACTTCTTCATCACCGCTGAGGGCGAGGAACGCTGGCTCGTCGCCGGGGACGACCGCTCCTACACTCGTAAGACCGTCGCGATCGCCCGTCACGGAGACCACCCGTGGGAGCGTCTCTACACGCTCGCCGACGCGGCAAGGGAACTGGCGAGACTCGCAGCCGCGAACGGTGGCGACATCGACCGGGTGCTCAAGGAGCTGGTCGAAGCGATCAACGACCGTGAGGTCGAGCGCGTCCTGCGTGAGCGCGACGGCATGAGCAGTGAACCGCTCGAGAATACGACTGCGCGCTTCGGGGTCGACCTCGATGATCTCTAGGAACATCTACACCCGTCTAGCGAAACGATAGATATCCCTAGGTTTCTCGAGGGCCGCTTATCGAAGGAGGCCGCAGTGAGCCAGTATCCATGGTTCGACTTCGACCAGGTGGACTTCGTCACCTCGGACACGCATTCAGTCACGCACGGATCAGCGAACTCGCTGAGCGTCCGTTCACGTCCGTGGAAGAGATGAACGCGGAGCTGGTGCGACGGTGGAACGAGGCGGTGGGGACGGACGACACCGTCCTCCATCTCGGTGATCTCGCGCTCGGTCCGATCGAGGAATCCGTCGGGCTGACCGCGCAGCTGAATGGGCGACGGTTCCTCGTGCCCGGCAACCACGACCGGATTTCGCCGGCAACACAGTCAAGGCGCGCGATCGAACGGTTCGCCCCGCTGTACGAGGCGGCCGGGTGGAGCATCCTCCCCGAGGTCATCGAGGGCACCCGCGGCGGGTACAGGATCCTGGCATCCCACTACCTCTACAGCGGCGACTCACACGGCACCGACCGGCACACGACGCACCGGCCGCGCGGGGACGAGGGTGTTCCGCTGCTGCACGGTCACACGCATGCCCTTGATCACGGCCCCCACGGCCACGAGTTCCACGTCGGCGTCGACGCGCACGACTTCGCGCCCATCCGCTTCGCGGTCATCGACGAATGGATCCGCAGCCTGCCGGGGATCGAGACGCGACTGCAGGCCGCGAGCCGGGAAGCGCGCGCGGTGCTCGCCGATGTCGTCGGCGGTGAAGCGCCGGGATCGGATGCGCTGTTCTACATGCAGGGATACAACGAGCTCGTCATCGTTCTCGAGGAGCTTCTCGACGCGCTCCCTCACGACGAGCCGAACGGGTAGTCGGGAAGAGGGCGTTCGCGGTAGGGCCGGACCGGAGGGTGCGGATCTCGGTGCGGTAGCGCATCCATCCTTGCCTGCGCCAATGCACTATAACGAGGCCCCGGATCGCTCGTGACGACCACGCCTCGGCGTGGTCATCGAAGTGGGGGTCTTGGGTGGCGAGTTCGGTGAACAGCTCGCGGAACGTCGGCGGCTCGCCGTGCTCACGCGTGTGCCGGTGGATGATCTTCACCGCACGACGCGCCCAGCTCGGAGCGGTCTTCGCTGACGTGAGCTCGGTGAACAGCGGCGCCAGGTGGGGTGCCGACCACGGTTTGTCGGTCCACCCGGAGTTGTTCCACTGCATCGTGCCGTTTTGGAGGACCGGATCGCCGTACTCGGGAGCGTTGGGGATCACCGCCGCGTCTCGCGGTCGACGGACCCGCCCAGTGAACCGGCGGGCGTGGTCGGCGGCGAACTGGTCTCAGTCTGTGACCCGGCGTCCTCCATCACGGCCATCAGCGCCGCCGTGTACTTCTCCCCGGTCAGCTTCATGCGCTCCCGCGCTGCTCGTTGCAGACGGCTGGAGGTGCGCTTCTTCTCGGTCATCATGACTTCTCCTCTTCGGTCCGTGATGTGGCTTGGGCATGAGTGTCAGTGGCGAGGGCGCGGTGGAGTTCGCGAGCGAGCCGTTCGCCGAGTGGGGTGAGACGCATCGGCCTGTTGCGTGCCGCGGGGACGAACAGGTCTCCGCCGACGTCGGCGCCGAGGCTGGCGAGCTGGGCGCTCAGTGAGCTCTGGGTCGTGCGGATGGTCGCCGCGGCGGCGCGCACGTTGGCGTGCTGTGTGGCGATGAGGAATCGGCGCGCGCGTTCGATGGGGTTCCGGCCGATGAGGGCGCGCTGGAGGAGTCGTGACCGGCCTGCCAGCGGATGAGGGGTGCGGTCGTGTGGGCCGGGTCGCATCGCGATGCCTGCCGCTTGGATGCGGTGCGCGATCGTGGGGGCGCTGCAGCCGACGAGCACAGCGATCTGTCGCAGCGTCATCCCTTCTTTCTCGTATCGCTCACGTAGCCAGTCCTCGTCGATGACGAACGTGGTGGGCCGTCCGCGGCGGAGGGTGCTGTGGCCGTCGGCGAGCACACGCGACACCGTCTGCCGGGATACTCCCGTCCGTCGTGCGAGCTCATAGGTGGTTGCGCCGTCACGGTACTGGGCGATCAGTTCGCGGCTGCGAGATGGGGTGTCGAGTGCGCCCCGCGCGGGTCTGGCCGTCGCCCACTCACCGATGGTGTCGCTGCGGACGGCGGGTTCGATGTGCGTCGCCAGCGGCGGCGCCCAGCTGAGCGGCTCGTCGATTCCTCGGCTGAGCAGGAAGGCACGACCGACTTCGGTCAGCTCACGGCGCACAGAGTCCGGCAGCGCCATCGTGAAGGTCGTCACCGTCCGCGGGGACAGTCCGGCGGCATCCCATCCTTCCGGCGCGCGTCGAATCGAGTTGCCTGTGATGGCCCGGTAGAGGTGGGCGCGCGCCTGGCGATGCCTGGCGCCGGCGCCAGGTTGGACATTCACCCGGGCGCAGATGCGATGCCATTCCTCGTCGGGAAGGAGATCGGTGCAGTTGAGTCTGCGGCGACGTGCGTAATCGATCGGGGTCTCGTGCGCGTCGAGGTAGGCGGCGAGATTGAGGATCGCCGCGAGGGCAGGCGTCTCCGCGCCCGGCCTCCCGAACTCGCGCATCACATGAGTGACCTGACGGATGGGTGCCGTCGAGTCCAAGAGGGCGAGGGCAGCGGAGTGGGTCAGCCGTGTGCCGGTGAACACGACGGCCGCGGCCAGCGCGGACGCGGCGACGTCGCTGTTGATGCGGCGTGGGGTGAGCGCGTTCGTCCACTCCTCCCAGAGTTGCGCCGGCACCTTCCGCGCCCGCTCCTCGGGGTCCACGTCCGAGGCGGGCGCAGCTTGCAGGAAAAGCGTCGGACGTCGGGTGCGGCCCAGGGACGCGGCGATCAGTCGCTGCAGCTGCGGCGTCTGACCGGTGTACGACGTGCTCACCGCGAGGCGCCCAGCCAACAGCCGAACGGCACGGTCGGGGTCTTCGAGGGCGGCGATCGCGATCGTCGTACCGACCGCGCCGCCCGCCGCGGTCGGCGGTCCCGCCCACGTCCACGCATGCTTATCCCGAGGCACCACCGCCAGGAGTCTCGTTCCCAGCTCCGGCATCTCGAGGTCGCCGCCATCGCTGAGCGCGACACCTGCGGCGCGGGTGAGGAGGCGGATGTCTTCGAGGACGGTGATCGCAGGTTGCGGGGCGTCCGCGTAGATCCCGAACCGGCCCTCGCCGGTGGAGAGGATCTGCATCATTCGGCGCTGCGCGTGCAGCGCCGCGTCGGGTGCGGCGATGCGTTCGGGGTGCGCGGTGAGGTCGCCGCGGCAGCGGCTCGCGATCGGCCCTGTCCCGGCACCGGCGACGGGACTGTGGCAGTGCCCGGGGTTCGGGATCCCGGCGAGCGGATGCCCGGTGCGCCGCGGCGGGCGGCGGCACACCGGACATTCGTCGGCGAGAATGCGGCGGTGCCTGACGCACGCGAACGTGAACGGGAACTGCCACGACATCCGCCACCTGCCGCCGGAGTCAGCGAGGCATTCGGGGCAGTACCGTCCCGCCATCCCGCCGACGGGGCAGCGGAAGCTGATCCTCCCCTGCCGGGTGTAGCGGATCGCGTGCCGTGCGAACCGCATTCGCGTCATCTCTTGGAACTGCTCCGCCGGAATTCCCGTGGACCGCTCCAGCCGTGCCGCCTGAGCGTCCGTGAGCTCGGTCGCCCACTGCGCGGCCATCCACGACGTCGCCGACACCGCCCTGCCACCCTCCTGCTCCACTAGACCGAGCGCACACGCCATCTCCGCGACAGTCGCACGGGTAGCGGCCGCCGAAGCCTCCAACCAGGAGTCGAACGGCTCATCCGGCAAGGGGCGGACCCGAAACGGGAGGACACGCACGGCACCGGACGTCTCGCTCATCAGGCCGCCTCCTCACCGGTCTCTTCGGCGCCGTCGCTCTTCAGGCGACGCCGACGCCGCTCACGGCGGGCCCGATCCTCCCGGTCGTGCTTGGCCTGCAGCTCGGGGCGCTCCGTTTCGGCTCCCTCGTCGATGCGGATGTCATCGAGGAGCTGCCGGTCGATCCGCTCGACGCCTGTGCGGATGGCGCGGGACGCGCCGCGACGGATGAGGTCCATGAGCGATCCGATGTTGCCCGTGGTGCGGGCGAACAGGTACCGCGACATGTCGACGAGCATCCCCTCGTGCGCATCCGCGAGCACGAGGGCCTGTTCGATGTGCCACAGCAGGCTGTCCCACTCCTGGCGGGTCTGCTTGGTGCGCAAACTGTACGAGTCGAGGCTGAGCACGGTCCAACGCCGGAACGTCTGCGCCATCGCCGCCTCCTTCCCCGTCGCGCCCTCACCGACGAGACCCCGTTCGCGGAGCGCGACACCGGCGAACAGGAACGTGGCGCTGTACTCGTTGGACAGCCACTTCAACTGATTCGCGACCTCGACACCGTCACGGGTGCGCATCTGGATGAAGTGCAGATCGTCGATGATCACCAGACGAGTGTCGTGCCGTTCGATACAGTCCGCGGCCGCCCGCGCCAGATCCCGGCCAGCCATCGAACGGTGCAGGATCCCCGCGGTCGCCGGGTGCGCGTAGAACCCAAGGATCATCATGTGCAGACCCTTGATCGTGAGCCGCCCTGGGACGGTGATGTGACAGACCGGGAGGTGGAGGACGTCGCGATCCTCGTCGAGGTACTCACCCACCTCTGCGATCCGCTGACGGTGGAAGTCGCGCCCAAACGTATTCACGACCGTCGATTTCCCGAGAGCCGGCGGGGCGTCGAGGGCAGCAGCGGATTTGACCCGGTCGGAGTCCTGCAGGTTACTGTCCAGAATGTCACCCAGTTGCAGGTGCACACCGTGCACCTGCCGGGTCCGCAGCAGGATGTTCGCGTGCCACGCCCGACGCTCCGCGTTGTACCGCGCGAACGCATCCGGATCGAGCGCTCCGAGCTGCTCCGGGGTGAGCAGCGCGGGCTTCTCGCGCGGGGGGCGCTCGGCGAAGTCCTTCCACCCCTCATAGGTGGACAGGCTCCGCTGCCGGCGAGGCGCGTCGATCTCGCCTGAAAGTGTGGTGGTCATTGGATCATCTCCATCGGCTCGAAGTGGTAGTCGGATCGGATCGTGGGTTCGTCGATGTCGTCCTCGTCGTCGTCATCCCCCGTTCCCGGGATGTCGACCCGCTTCCGCGGATCGCGGACCTCGCCGGTGAGCTCCAGGCCGAGGTCGGTAATGGGGCTCAGTTCGGCCTCGAGCATCCGCTGGACGGTGCGCAGCGACCACACCCCGTCTGCCGCGGGATCCTTCTCGTTGAGCTGCGCGGCCATGCGGGAACTCATCCGCCGCTCCGACGGGGTGAGTGCGCGTCCGGCTCCCCAATCCTCGAGTAGCTGGGCGGCGACGTCGTCGACCTGGGAAGGGCGGCCCTGGCGGATCGCGATCTTCTTCGCGTACTCCAGCGCGTCGAGGCTGAACGGCGTGTCGAACGCTCCCTTGTGCTCCCACTCGAGGGTGTGCCAGGTGCCGTCCTCGGGGTCGTGGAAGTAGATCTGCGTGAGGTCGTCGGGGTTGACCACGAACGGCCACTCCGTGCCCTTGTCGCGATGGATCGACCGGGCACGGTTGCGATACTTCGCGACCGAGTCGCCGGTGTAACGCAGCTTGTGGATCTCGACGCCGTAGTGGTTGAACTGCCGTTTCACGACCGGGAGCAGCTCGAGGAGGACGCTCCGGTCGATCGGCATCCGCAGTTGCCCGGCAACGGCGAGCCCTTGGTCGTATCTCTCGGCGGGGCTGAGCTTGACGCCCGGGAGGCGGGGATCCTCGAGGGAGTCGTGGGGTCGGAGGTGGTAGACAGTCGCGACCCATTCGCGGATGATCTGCTCCAGCTGCGGGACCGTGTAGACCGCGTCGGCCTCGACATCGTCGCCGCGGCCGCCGACGTCCGCGCCCTTGTAGCCGGGGAGTTCTTGGAGGAACGTGTCGAGGGTGCGGAAGAACCTCTCGACGGGGCTCTTGTCGGTGGGCTGGTAGACGCGGGCAGGCTGGATGGATATGCCCAGGCGTGCGCACGCGCTGGTCACGTGCTCCGAGAGGTATGGTGCGCCGTGGTCGACGATGATCGTGTCGGGCAGGATCCCCGCGCGAACGAACCGCGGGACGCGGATGCGCGTCGGGTCGACGAGCACGGAACCGGCGATGCCGTGGAAGGGCCATCGTGCGGTCGTGCCCCAGTCCGCGGGGGTGTCGAAGGGTTGGCACGCTTCCATGAGCACCCCGGAGACGTCGATGGATTTCGTTGAGCCTGGCGTCAGTCGCATGCCGAGGATGCAGCGGGAGTAGAGGTCGATCGCGACCGTGAGGTCCGCGGCGACCCACTTGCCGGTCACCGGGGCCACGGCGAAGACGTTCAGCGGTGTCGTGTCGAGGAGGACGTATTGGCCGGGTGCGGTGGCGTGCAGGCGACCGTAGGGCGCGGGCGGCCGGTTCGCGTTGGAGCGCTTGCGTTTGGTGCTCCCGGAGAAGGTCGCGCGGCCTCGGGAGAGCTCGTCGAGGATCTTGTATGCGGCGCTGCGAGAAGGGGCGGCAACGGTACCTGGCCCGTGGGTGCGTTCGGCTCGGGCGTTCACTCTCGCGATGATGATGCTCTTCGCGACCTTCGACTCCGGCGTTTGCTCATCGATGACCTCGCGTGCCGCCGCGACCCACCGGTCGTCGAAGTTGACGAGCAGCTTGCCGGGCTGCGCCTTGCGATGATCGATCAGTCCGATCTCGCCGGCATCCTTGTATCTCGCCACCCACCTCGCGATGGTCCGACGACCCTTGCCGAGCTCGAGCGCTTTCGCCGCGATCCGCTCTTCGATGCGACGCTCCGGATGGTAAGCGAGCTTCGGTTCGCCCTCCCGTGCGATCTCAGCCGCACCCGACCGGTAGCCGGTGAGGATCTCTCGCACGTGATCGGCGCGCTCGGCGGACACCGCGCGGACCGCCTCGCTGGCATCGGCCCAGATCACGCCTAGTGGAAGTGCGTCTTCATCGCGACTGTTTCCGGGGATGCGTGTCGTACCTCCCTCAGCGCGCGGCCGCAGAACGTCGATCATCCGCAGGCGCCGAATCTGCCCAGTTCGGGTACGGACGATGACCGCGCCGTCGCAGATCTCTGCAACGGTGCAGGCGTCGCCGTCGTAGACAATGTCCACTCCGGGTTTCAGGGTCCACGTGCTGCTCATCGCTATCTCCTTCAGTTGTTGAGGTGGTGTTGTTTCAGGCCCGCGTCACGATGCTCGTGGCGCTCAGAAGTCGGGTCAGGTCAGTGCTCAGCCGCCGGGTCCACAGCAGGTGCAGGACGAGCGCGCGTGCTGCGAGAAGCCCCCCGGCGGCGGGCGCGATCGTGCGCACTGCCTCGCCGAACGCCATGGGCGATCTAAGCTCGCCGAGCGCGGCGGTGACGTCGCCGTAGGCGAACTGGAAGGACCGGCGGTAGCCGGCAAGGAACTGGACGTTGCGCAGCAACACTTCATCGGGCTCGGATTGGACGCGGTACTCCCACCCGTGGGGTTCGATCACACGCCGCGACCAACTCAGCGAGTCACGCACCTTCGGGATGAGGAGCTTCGCGGCGGGCTTCACATCCACCACGCAGGCGGTGTGGTCCGCGTGAACGATCAGGTAGTCGGGAATGTGGCGGCGGCGTGTGCCCTGGTCCTCCCCCTCGAGGAGGAACGGCTGAGAGAGAATCCAGTCGATGCGAGGGTCGAAGTCGGCCAGCAGCAGGTTCGCGTACTCGAGCCGCGACTCGTACCCGACATGCGCTTGCATGGTCGCCGACCAGTAGCTGCCCGAGAAGTGCCGCTGCCCCCGGTACCAGCGAAAATCACGCCACGGAACGGCGGCGTCGAACATGCTCAATCGAGCGGACTGCAGCGGAACAACGTCCACCTCGCCACCCGCTTTGCGAACCATCAGGCCGACATCCGCCTCGCGCGATCCGCCCCGCGTCCCGAGTTGCTCGCGCGCCGTCATGAAGCCAGCGTGAGGGTCGAATCGGTCCGGGAGAATGCATGCTTCCGCTACAGATTCGCGAAATACGATTCAGGTTCGGACACTTGCTTGCCCAGGCTAATTCGGTATATGCGAGTCACGAATACTAGTGAATGTGACATTCACTGTAATGCATGTCACATAGATAACAAGTCACCGTCAGGGATACAAATGTAGAGACCACAAAATCAACGCCCGACGATCCCCACCGAAGCCCTGCGTCGGGCCCGTATGCGACACTCAAGGACATGACCATGTTGGAGCCCATCGCGCCGGAGGAATCCCGGCTCGTCTTCGGCAACAGCTACATGTACAGCGTCATGGTCGAGATCGCGGGCCTGCGCGGCGAGAAGTTCTCATCGAAGACGATCACCGACGCGACGAGGCTCTCACCTGGGATCGTGCATCCGCTGATCCAGAAGCTCCGCCGCGCGAACTTCATCGAGTTCGTCGAGCGCGTGCCCGGCGAGCGGACAATCCTGTACCGCGTCCGCGAGAATCCCTGGTGGAATGCCGCGAGCCAGTACGTCGAAGAGGATCGCGCTACCGAGCGCTCCGCATCCTGACGGCGACGATCGCGCCCGATCTGAGTTCGCGACCGTTAGCTGGTCGGAAAGTCGGGCCCGAAGACGACGGCCCATTGGCGCTTGGCCTCCGCGTGGTCCGCACGCTGTTCCGCCGCAATCGCATTCGCCGCGCGTACCCGGGCCGACTCTAGGGCTTGCACGACGTCCTGGTGTGCATTCCATGACAAGTAGCCGCTCAGGTTGCCGCTCTGCCCTCCCGGATCCGCCACTGCCAACCTCGTCTGTGACCACTCGAAGAAGCGCTGCACCGCGACACGATGATCAGTCCCGAGCTGCCCGAAGACCGTCGCGGCCACCGTCTCAAGATGGAACGACCGCAGTCGTCGTGAGTGTGCGCGATTCCACGCCTTCAGGAGCCGAACCACGGGCGATAACTGGTAGCCAAGATCACGGTGGCGATCCGCGTACCAGTTGGAAGCGATGAACGGAGCGGTGTTAATCCATGTGCCGTCACCCGCAGGCAGCTTGTAGACGCCACTGCCGACTTCGAATACGGGAGCGATGTCAACGTGACCACCTCCCTCGTAGAACACGCGCACGGCCTGCCCCCGAGTGCCGACCTGTTGAACCGAAAGCCCACTGTAGGCCGCACGGATGCGGTAGATGAAGCTCTGCGAGTCCCACTGATACGTGTTCCACGCGTTCTTCACGTTCGAGAACACAGCCAGTACGTCGACATCGTCGAATGGTCGGATGATCGTTCCCTTCGCGGCAGAACCCATCATCTTGCACTCGGAAAACGGAAGATCGGACGAGGATGGGAAGGCTCCGCTCAAGCGCTCCTCCACGCCTCGCCTCCTCGCCGGTATCAACGTTCCGGTCTGATAGGCCGTGGCCGTCAGGCTCTCCTGAAAGCTCGCGAACGCCTGGGCTGTCGTCAGCGTCACACATCCTCCTCGTCTGACCGCCCCCTGGTCAGATCCTCAGCGGCGGCATGCATCGCCGCTTCGTTCCTCGGCCTCAACAGTCGGTAAAGCCAGTTGGGAATCTGCGGCGTGGTCTGGCGGAGCTCGTAGATCCGTTCCTGCCAGACCAGCAACTCCTGACCGTCCACAAGTGCTGCTCCGGTAAGCAGGCGCGACTCAATGGTCGCGGCGAGATCGCGGCGATCTCGGGCAGCCAGGAACGTGCTCCGGATGTACTCAAATGCATCGAGGCAAGCTGGCAACACGGGGAGAAGCACTCCCACGAGGAACGTGCCCAAGCTGAGTCCCGCCGCCAGGCTCACGATCGTCATCAACAACGCCCACCCGAGGCTTGCGCTGGCCCAGACGGCCACGGTGGCACGAAGTAGACGATCGGAGTACGCAGCGTTTGCTCGCTGGGACACGGCGACCGACGTGGCCCCTGACGCGCCGAGACTGATCGGATACCAGTCGAGAAGCTTCTCACGTCGCGCGATGGTGAGAGTCTGCGCACGATCTCCGGCTATGGCGGCGATGTCCTCTCGGGTTGGCGCTGTCGTTCGGGCAATCGTCACGGGCATGGCAAAGACGTAACGGTCGAAATCCTCCTGGACCGCAGCTGCCCTCCCCATCTTCAGGGTCTCACCCCACGCGAATGCTGTCCGTCCGAAGAAGAGCCAAGCTCCCGCGATGGCGCCGACGACGACCGCTGCCTGTGGGACGACGATGGCCAGCACGGGCGCCGCGATGCCAATGATCATCACGCCGACCCATCGAGCGGATTGCCATCGCTTCGCGACGTTGTAAATGCGACGTTGCGCGATCAGCAAGCGGAGTGCGTCCGTGTGATTCTGCCGCTCGCGCATCGTGGCGCTCGTTGGCGGCGTATAGTCACGGCCCGCGTGCGAAGCCGTCATTGGTTGAACAGGAGCTTGAGATCGTCGATCGACTCGGCATTCTCGCCAGCGGCCCAGTGGGCCTTGGCGCGACCCGCACGCGCTACTGCGGTGTTCAGTTTCGAGAGAGCGTCCGCCTTGTTCGTGTCGGATGAGCACGCGGTGAAACGCGAACCCAGTCCGGTCGGATCGTTCATCGCGGCCAGCCCGACATCCTGGAGATGCTTCAGCGCACCATGGAGATCCCAGACCGCCGAATACGTGGCCTGCCCATCCATATACTTCGCGGCCCGCATCTCCAGGTAGCACGAAGAGATTGGAACGTTCCGCTTGTACTTCCAGACCTTCAGTTCGCGCGCCAGCTTCTTGACGGCCCCACTGTGCCGACTATTCACCCCGTTGACGTACGCGTTGTGGTCCTTGGGATGTGTGAGCATCCACCCCCCGGAAGGATGCGCGATCCAGTAGCCGGTCGTTGCCGGGTAGCCCGGCACGACTTCGACGGTTCCGTCCGAGAACTTGCACACCACGGCGGGTCGGCGCGTGCTGATTGTGGTGCTCGGAAACCGTGTCTCGAGGCTGCTCTTAACCTTCTCGAGCATGGTCCAGATCGACTCCGGGCGGATCCCCTTGAGCGACACCAGATAATCCGCATCGCTGTAGATCCAAACGCCGGTCCCGTGTCGCAGCGATCCAATCTCAAACATCTCGCGCACGCCAAGGTCGCTGTCGAGTCGCGACTCGATGGACGCGCGATGCCCTCGGGCCGCGTCGAACTGGTTCGAGCTCGGTGTGTACTTCGCGTTGAGATCAGAGAGCCAACCGATGGCGGTGTCGCCCACCTATCAATCCTTCCGTCCACAGCAAGTGGCAGAGATGCCAAGTGCCTGCCAACTACCCGTGGAATATGTCATTTCGGCGTGGAACCTACAGCTCCCTCAGACCCCCGCGGCCATATCGGTGAACCGCGAGTAGTGACCCTGGAACGCGATCTCGAGCGTCGCGGTCGGGCCGTTGCGGTGCTTGGCGACGATGAGGTCCGCCTCGCCCGGGCGGGTGTCCTTGTCGTAGACGGAGTCGCGGTGCAGCAGGATCACCATGTCGGCGTCCTGCTCGATGGAGCCTGATTCACGCAGGTCGCTCACCTGGGGACGCTTGTCCTGGCGCTGCTCGGAACCACGGTTCAGCTGCGACAGCGCGATGACCGGCACCTGCAGCTCCTTCGCCAGGAGCTTGAGCGCCCGCGAGAACTCGCTGACCTCCTGCTGGCGGCTCTCGACCCGCTTGCCGCTGGTCATGAGCTGCAGGTAGTCGATGATGACCATCTTCAGACCCGCGCGCTGCTTGAGCCGCCGGCACTTCGCGCGGATCTCGACGAGCGTCATGTTCGGGCTGTCGTCGATGTAGAGGGGTGCATCGTTGATGCGGCCACGGGTGGCGGCGATCGTCGTCCAGTCGCGCGAGTCGAGCGTGCCCTTGCGCATGTTCTGCAGCGGCACCGATCCTTCCGCGCTGAGCAGACGCATCGCGATCTCGCTGCGCCCCATCTCGAGTGAGAAGAAGATCGTCGGCATGTCGTGCTTGATGGCCGCGGCCCGCGCGAAGTCGAGCGCGAGCGTCGACTTACCCATGGCGGGACGGGCGGCGACGACGATCATCTGACCGCCGTGGAGGCCGTTGGTGAGTTCGTCGAGCGACTGGAACCCGGTCGGGATGCCGGTCATCTGACCGTCGCGGCCGCGGGCCGCTTCGATCTCCTCGACGGCCGCGTCGACGGCGAACGTCAGCGCGACGTAGTCCTCCGCCTCCTGGGCACCGGTCACCGAGTAGATCTCGGCCTGCGCACTGTTGACGAGGTCGACGGCCTCGCCCTGCCCCGAGTAGCCCATCTGCACGATGCGGGTTCCGGCCTCGACGAGGCGGCGCAGCAGCGCCCGTTCCGAGACGATGCCCGCGTAGTAGCCGGCGTTGGCCGCGGTCGGCACGATAGAGGTCAGGCTGTGCAGATAGTCGGCGCCGCCGGCGCGCTGCAGGTCGCCGCTCTTGATGAGCTCGTCGGTGACGGCGACGACGTCGGTCGGCTCGCCGTGCGCGTAGAGCGAGTGGATCGCGTCGAAGATCAGCTCGTGCTTCGGCACGTAGAAGTCGACACCGCGCAGTGTCTCGATGACGTCGGCGACCGCGTCCTTGGAGAGCATCATGCCGCCGAGGGTGCTCTGTTCCGCCAGCGCGTCATGCGGGGGCGTGCGCTCGTTCTGGCGTGGTCCGCCCCAGCGCTCATCCGAGATGTCGGCCAGCGTCATCCGGGCTCCCCTCCAGCAGTTCGGGATGCCGCGGCATCCCCGTCATTCGATCGTCTCGGTGGTTCGCGTGAGTCGTTTCCACCCGAGTTCCCCCATTGGAACACCGGGCTCCGACACCGCTCTCGCGACCCTCCGCGAGACGCCCGCTTCACGTTAGACACGGGGTTATCGCCACGCAAACACCCCTGTGGATAACTCTGTGGAGAAATGCGGAAACACGCCGCCGATCCTGTGGGAACAGCTTGTGGACAGCCGTGCTCCACGTAACGATTTGCGGTCACTTTTTGCAATCTGATCAGGCATTAACACTATCCACGGGTGTGAATAAGTCCCTGGTTGAAGGCCGGGTTGAAGGTTGTGCGTTCGACGTGACGAACTGTGCAGAATTCCGGACCGTGGAGGGGGCGAAAGGGGGCCGTGAGGGGCCGGAATTTCCGGACATGAACCCGCTTCCGTCCACTCGAACGACGTGCATACACTCGCCGCATCACCGCAGCAGCGGCACTTACCTGAGGAGGAGGTGAGACGGATGAACCTCATCACCACAACGCATCGCCGGATGTCACGGGTCCGCCCGTCCGCCCCCGTGCAGACGCGGCGCGCCGGCGTCGCATCCGCCCCCGGGCACCACGCACGCACCGCGTCGACGGCCCTCCCCCCGGG
>NZ_JYIY01000067.1 GCF_000956535.1 Microbacterium ginsengisoli
AACCGGCTCAAGCAGTGGCGCGGCATCGCGATGCGCTCCGACAAGCTCCTCCGCAGCTACCGAGCCGCCGTCAGCCTCGCCGCGACGCTCATCTGGATCAAATCAGACTTGATCAACACGGCCTAGGTCGAGCGCGGGTTGCGGCCCACGTCGGCGAGCAGCGACGGGCGTCGACGATCGGTGCGCGGCACACCGGCCTGCGCGAGGAGCCGCTCGAGATGGTGCGGATGGAGCGCATCCCGCCACTCCCATCGCACGACGGCGCGAAGCTGGCGTCGCAGGCGGTCCTCGCGTCGCTTCTCCGCGATGAATGCGGCCCGTGCGGCTCGCGGATCGTGGGTCGGGTACTTGTCCCACCCATCGAACTCCCCGGCGACCGACGCCCGTCGCCACAAGAAGTCCGTTCGATCGCGAGCACCCTCGCCCCGGAAGACGCACTGCAGCTCGGGTGCCTCGAACCCGAGCCAGGAGATCACGGCTCGACTGACCGACTCCCCGACGGACTCGCTGTTCGCGACCGCGAACCCCAACGCCCATTCCGCGCGGCGCCTCCCGTGGGCCGGTACGCGCGTCTCGAGGCGGTGCTGCAGTTCGTCACGCATCGTCGATGCTGCCGGGTGCGCGGCGATCGCGGCATCCATCACGGCGAGGCCGAACGCCGGGGGCAGCACGTGCGCGAGGTCGATGGATGTGTCGGCCGCGTCGACGACGGCGATCGTACCGCCCGCGTCGACGCGCCGGGCAGTCGCGCTGGTGTGCACGGTGACATCGCCGAACGAGGTGGATCGACGCAGCCCGGGAGCGAAGGCATGGATGCGGCGCGGCTCGCCGAACAACGGGAGTCCGAGGAGTGCCGCCGCGGACTCCATGCAGAACACGGTGTTCGGGCGTATCGCCGCCAGGGCGTGCACGCGCGTGAGGTAGCGCTCACGCGCTGCCAGGCGGTCCCACTCATGTTGAGGGGCGTAGACGCCGCGTCGGACGCGGTGATACCCGGGGCGGTCGCGCGGACGCCCGACCGGAGCATCGTCGTCGGCGATCTCGAGGGGGACCGGCGAGGGGACGAGGAACGCAGTGACGCTCATCGCGCCAGCCTCCCCGCCGCACCGCCGGATCGACCGTGCATCCCCTCACACCGGTGCACAGCGATCGCATTCGCCGCGCGGTGGAGGGAACGTCACGACGTGCCCGCTCCCGCAGCCGTGGGACGGAGCCTTCCGCGACGCACGGTCGGCCGTAGGTCGCGCGTCGTGCCTTCCGGCTCACTTGTGCACCGGCGCCTCGGCGCACCGGTGCACCGCGGCGGCTCAGCCGAAGACGCCCGGCCAGAGCGAGACGGCGAGCGGATATCCGATGAACGCGACGACGTCGATGAGGGTGTGGGCGATCACCAACGGCATCACCCGGCCCCAGCGGCGATAGCACCAGCCGAAGACGACCCCCATCACCGCGTTGCCGATGATCGCGGGAACTCCCTGATACGCGTGGTACAGCCCTCGCAGACCCGCTGCGGTGAGGATGATCGCCCACCACGACCAGCCGAGCCGCCGCAGCCTGTCGAAGAGGTAGCCGTTGAACACGACCTCCTCGAGCACGCCGGCGCGCAGCGCCGCGAGCAGGAGGAGCGGGACGGTGTACCACGCGGCATCCAGGGGCGACGCCTGCACCTGAAGGGTCAGCCCGAGCAGTCGACCGACCACGTAGAGCCCGAGCCCTGGCACGCCGATGACCGCGGCGAGAAGCGCCGCACGACCCAGGTCGCCGCCGAATCGGCGGAAGTCGAGCCCGATGCGTCGCAGCGCGCTGTCGCCCGCGCTCCACAGCAGGTAGACGACCAGCGCGATCAGCACGAAGCTGAAGAACACATCGAGGAACTGGTAGAGGATGTCCCAGAACGCCGCAGCGTCCTGCGTGGGGTTCAGCTGCGTCTGCGCGTCGCCGACCGTCTGGCCGCGAGACATCGTCTCGATCGTCGTGCGCACGATCGACAGCACCGAGTACAGGGCCGACTGGCCGACGCTGACGCCGAGGACGAGCCAGACCTCCCAGCGCAGCCGGGTGCGGTCGAAGCCCACGGCCCGCGGGCGCTCGGCGGGAAGGGGACGCGTCGTCTCGGTCACCCCGGCATCGTTTCACGGGATGCCGCTTCCGCCGTGATGCGCAGGTAAAAGGCGCATCGGCCCGCTCTGCACCCCGACTGTGCAGATTGCGCATCGCACCGTCATTCGCGTTAAGGGTATGTAACGGTTTCCGGTCCGGCTTTGAACAGGCGGATGGCCGTGCTTAGGGTTTCCGTATCTGCGCCATGCGAAGTTTTCGGACTTCGTGTGGGGCCACATCCCTTCTCATAAGGAGTCACCAAGTTGAAGAAGTCACGTCTCGGAGTGGTGATCGCGGCAGCTGCCGCGGGTGCCCTCCTGCTGGCGGGCTGCACCACGAGCGGCACCACCACCAAGCCCCGCTCGGGCGGCACCGTCACTGAGGCCATCGTCAACGACCTCACCTCGCTGAACTACAACACGCCGCAGGGCAACCTGGACACGAACGGTCAGTACGCGTACTTGACCAGTGCGGCGTTCCAGTACCCCGACAACAACTTCAACGTCGTGGCGAACACCGACATCGGCACGTACGAGAAGACCTCGGACAGCCCGCTGACGGTCAAGTACACCCTCAAGTCGGGTGCGAAGTGGTCGGATGGCCAGCCCATCACCGCAGATGACATGGTCCTCGCCTGGGCGATCGCCTCGGGTCACTACGACGACGCCACGTTCGACGCCGACGGCAACGTCACCAAAGGCACGCAGTACTTCGCCATCGCCGGTTCGACCGCGGGAATCAACAGCACCGCGTTCCCGACCGTGGGCGACAACAACACCTCGATCACGCTCGTCTACAGCCAGCCCTACGTCGACTGGAACCTCTTCTCGCCGATCGCGCAGCCCGCGCACATCGTCGCGAAGAAGGCCGGTCTCTCGTCGGCTGCCGACCTGACGAAGCTCCTCCAGGGCCTGCCCGCAGGTAACCCGTCGAGCCCGGTCGCCCCGAATGCGACCCTCGAGGCCGCGGCGAAGTTCATCAACACCGGCTACGACATCACGTCGTTCCCGACCGACTCCGACCTCCTCGTGTCGAGCGGCCCCTGGGTGCTCTCCGCGTGGACTCCGGGACAGTCGCTCGAGTTCTCGCTGAACCCGTACTACGACGGCAACCTGAAGCCGCAGATCGACAAGCTCGTGATGCGCGTCATCCCCGACGCCGCCGCACAGGTGACCGCCCTCCAGAACGGCGAGGTCGACATCGTCTACCCGCAGGCATCGGCCGACACGAAGAAGTCGCTCGAGGCCGTCACCGGCGCCACCGTGCTCACGGGTGACCAGGTCTCGTACGACCACCTCGACCTGAACTTCAAGTCGTCGGTGTTCAGCGACCCGACCGTGCGCCAGGCGTTCCTGCTCACGATCCCGCGCCAGCAGATCGTCGACGCGATCGTGAAGCCGGTCAACCCCGACGCGAAGCCGCTCGACTCGCAGATCTGGCTCCCGAACCAGTCGCAGTATGCGACCTCGGTTGCGCAGAACGGCTCGTCCGCCTACGACTCGGTCGACATCGAGAAGGCCAAGAGCCTGCTCGCCGGCAAGACCCCGACCGTGAAGATCCTCTACAACTCGAAGAACCCCAACCGCGTCGACGAGTTCCAGGCGATCCAGGCGTCGGCCAAGCAGGCCGGTTTCAACGTCGTCGACGGCGGTGACCCGAAGTGGTCGTCGCTGCTCGCCGGTGGCAACTACGACGCGTCGCTGTTCGGGTGGATCAGCCCGGGTGTGGGCACCGCCCAGATCCCGCAGCTGTTCACCAGCCAGGGTGGCGGCAACTACAACGGCTTCACCGCCGCGAACGACCTCGCCACGCAGACCCAGACGACGCTTGACCCCGCCAAGCTGACCGATCTGGAGATGCAGATCGACAAGATCGCCTTCGAGCAGGGCTACGGCCTCCCGCTCTTCCAGGCCGCCGGTATCTACGGCGTCTCCAGCAAGGTTCAGGGTGTCAAGTACATGGGCAACCAGACCGGACCGATCTGGAACTTCTGGGAGTGGTCGGTGCAGACGAGCACCAGCTCCAAGTAAGGTCATGATGCTGGGGGTGGCGTCCGATCAGGGCGCCACCCCCAACTTCTGTCAGTGATCACCGACGCGGGGTGAGCCGGAAGATCCCGGCGAGCTCCGCGCGTGAGCGAGGAAAAACACACATTGGTCGGATTCATCCTCAGAAGAATCGGCGTTTCCGTTCTGATTCTCGTCGCGGCGTCGTTCGTGATGTTCAACCTGGTGGCGTTGTCCACCGATCCCCTCGAAGACCTGCGCACCTCGATCCTCCCAAACAAGGAGCAGTTGATCCAGGCGCGCATCCAGATCGGCAATCTCGATGTCCCGCCGCCGCTGCGCTGGTTCATCTGGATCGGCGGGGCCGCCAAGTGCCTCGTCCCCTTCGCCGGGCAGTGCAGCCTCGGCCAGACGTTCCAGGGGGCGCAGGTCACCGACCTGCTGCCGACCGCCATGCTCTCGACCGTGCAGATGGTCACCGCGGCACTGATTCTCGCGATCCTCTTCGGCATCGCGACCGGCATCCTGTCGGCCATCCGTGAGAACAGCGGTTTCGACATCACGTTCACCGTCATCAGCCTGTTCCTGTACTCGCTCCCGTCGTTCCTCGCAGCAACGATGCTCAAGAGCTTCGTCGCGATCGGGTACAACAACTTCCTGGCCTCACCAGAGGTGCCGATCTGGCTCTCGATCGTGATCGGGCTGGTGCTCGCGCTGATCATCCAGGCGGTCGTCGGCGGCGAGATGCGTCGGCGCCTCATCACGACGGCGTCCGCCTTCGTGGTCTCCGCCGGCCTCCTGATCTACATGAGCGCGACCGATTGGTTCGCCCAGCCCGCCATCGGCCCCGTCGGCATCATCGTGCTGAGCCTCGGCATCGCGGCCGCGGTCGCGGCGATCCTCGCCGGCATCTACAACCGCCGAGGACTCATCACAGCCGGCATCGTGGCGGTCATCGGCATCGCGTCGTACTTCGCCGTGCAGCCGCTGCTGGATGTCTCGACCATTGGCACCATCGCGATCCTGGCGATCGCTGCGCTCGTCGTCGGTGCGCTCGTCGGCTTCCTCGTCGGCGGCGACGATCGTGGACAGAACATCCGCATCGGCATTCTCGTGGCGTTCTTCATCGGGTTCCTGATCATCATCGATCGGCTCATGCAGTCCTTCCCGGGCTACATGTTCGACATGAACGGCCGCCCGATCGCGACGGTCGGCTCGTCGACTCCCGGATATGATCCCGGCAACATGTGGCGGTCCGCGCTGGACACCTTCTTCCATCTGCTGCTGCCGACGGTCTCGCTGCTGACGATCTCCTTCGCGGGATACACCCGTTATGCACGCGCCGGCATGATCGAGGTGCTCGGGCAGGACTACGTGCGCACGGCCCGGGCGAAGGGCATGCCCGAGCGGGTCGTCGTGGTGCGCCACGCCTTCCGCAACGTGCTCATCCCGATCACGACGCTGGTCGCGACCGACCTCGGCGCCCTGCTCGGCGGCGCGATCATCACCGAGTACATCTTCGGCATCCCCGGCATGGGCGCGCTCTTCCAGAACTCGCTCGGTCGCGGTGACGTCTACCCGGTCATGGGCTACTTCCTCGTGATCGCCTTCATGGCCATCCTGTTCAACTTCCTCGCCGATCTCAGTTATGCGGCACTCGACCCGAGAGTGAGGGTCCGCTGATGTCCACCTCTCTGCCCAGTTCGGTCGACACGGTCGACCACCGCTCCGTCAGTCAGGGGCGCCTGATCCTGCGTCGGTTCCTGCGCAACCCCGCCGGCGTCGTCTCGCTGGTCGTGCTTCTCGCCATCGTGGTGTTCGCCACCACGGCGATCGGCGTCGGACCGATCCACGGGTGGTGGAAGTGGAACTTCACCGACCCCGACCCGAACATCGCCATCGATGGCGCACCCACCCTGCAGCTGTGGCCGTTCTCGTTCGGCGACCACCCGTTCGGACAGGACCGCATCGGTCGCGACTACTTCGCGATGGTGATGCGCGGCATCCAGAACTCGTTCGTCGTGATGATCCTCATCACGGGGATCGCGGTCGTGCTCGGCGTGATCGTCGGCGCGATCGCGGGCTACTACCGCGGCTGGGTGGATGCGGTGCTCATGCGCATCACGGATGTCTTCATCGTCATCCCCGCCATCGTGCTCGCCGCGGTCGTCGGAAACTACGCGGGCGCTGTCGGCGTGTGGATCCTCGGCGTCATGCTCGGCGCCGTGAGCTGGATGGTCATCGCCCGTCTCGTGCGCGGTGAGTTCCTCTCGCTGCGCGAGCGCGAGTTCGTCGAGGCGGCTCGGGTTGCCGGGGCATCCGACGCCCGCATCATCTTCCGTCACATCCTGCCCAACGCGACCGGTGTCATCATCGTCTCGGCGTCGCTGCTGGCCGCGGCCGCCATCCTGCTCGAGTCGGCGATCTCGCTGCTCGGCTACGGCATCCGCTCTCCTGATGTGTCGCTCGGTCTGCTCATCGGGGCGAACCAGTCGGCGTTCGCGGTGCGGCCGTGGCTGTTCTGGTGGCCGGCGTTCTTCATCGTGGCGCTCGCGCTGTCGGCGAACATCTTCGGCGATGCCCTGCGGGAGGCCTTCGACCCGCGCAGCCGTCGGTTCTCGCGGCGTCGCACCAAGGAGGCCCCGGTGCAGGACGTGCCCGCCGAGGTCGAGGCCGAGGTCGAGCTGAGGTGATCCGTTCAGGCCAGAGCGATCGCGGGCAGGCTCGCGGTGAGCAGCGCCACGACGGTCGCCAGGCTCGCCAGGTGAATGCGTACTCGCGCGCGCTGTGCGTCGGCCTGGCCGAGCGGGATCCGTTCCGCTTCGGCCAGGCGCATCCAGCGGTCGCGCACGATCACCGCGAGGTCGCCCGAGTCGGTCCCGAGCGTCGACGACGCGCGTCGTCCGCCGTCGCGATCGGCCGGTCCGATCGCCGGGTGGGCGCTGGCGGCGCCGGTGATCGGACGAGTGAGGGGTCCCGGCGCCGGAGCGGCTGCGGCGCGGTAGCGACGCTGCGGGGTGACGAGGGTCAGCGCGAAGCGCGTGTCGACATCGATCAGGCTGCTCCAGGCGACCGTCACGGTGTGGAACGGGTTCACGAGGGTGACATCCGCGTCCGTCACGACCACCCGCGGGCGCCAGAAGAGTTCCCACACCAGCAGCGCGAGCAGCGCGACCGGCACGAGCGCCCACAGGCGATGGGGCTCCCCGAGCGCGATCGCGTAGCCGACGGCTGTCGCCCCTCCCAGTCCGATGAGGGCCCAGCCGCTCACCGACAGCACGATGCTCGTGGTCGGTCGGAATACCAGGGTGTCGCGCTCATCCACAGCTTCATCCTCCCATCCGCGTCGGCGACCGAACCGGGTCGCCACGACGCCACCGAGATCCCGGAAGGATCCGCATCATGAACGCCACGACGCACAGCTTCACCCCCGGCGAGGTGGTCCTCGAGGTCAACGACCTCTCGGTGGACTTCGGCGTCGACGGGGTCTGGGTGCCCGCGGCCAAGAAGGTCTCGTACAAGGTCGCCACCGGAGAGGTGCTCGCCATCGTCGGCGAGTCCGGCTCCGGCAAGAGCGTGAGCTCGATGGCGCTGCTCGGCCTCCTGCCCAACAACTCTCGAGTGGCGGGAAGCGCGAAGCTGCGCGGCCGCGAGATCGTGGGGCTGCGCCCCAGCCAGCTGCAGCAGGTGCGCGGGCGTCAGGTCGCGATGATCTTCCAGGAGCCGATGACGGCGCTGAACCCGGTTCTCACCGTCGGCTCGCAGATCGTCGAGACGCTGCGCCAGCACTTCCACCTGTCGCCGTCGGAGGCCCGCACCCGCGCTGTCGAGCTGCTCACCCTCGTCGAGCTCCCCGACCCCGAGAAGGCCTTCGCCTCGTACCCCCACCAGCTCTCCGGCGGTCAGCGCCAGCGCGCCATGATCGCCCAGTCGATCTCGTGCGACCCGGTGCTGCTCATCGCGGACGAGCCGACGACGGCTCTCGACGTGACGGTGCAGGCGGAGATCCTCGAGCTCATGCGGTCGCTGCAGGAGCGCCTGGGCACCGCGATCCTGCTCATCACCCACGACATGGGAGTCGTCGCCGACATGGCCGACCGCATGATCGTGATGCGCTCGGGCGACGTCGTCGAGACCGGCACGGTCGCCGAGGTCTTCGCGGCCCCGAAGCATCCGTACACGCAGGCCCTCCTCGACGCGGTGCCGCGTCTGGGTGAAGGCTCGAGCGCATCGGAGGCCATCGACATCACGGCAACCCTCGAGGATGTCGACGCCGGCGATATCGACGCGGATGCCGCGGCCACCGACCCGCTTGTTGAGCGCGCTGTCGTCGTGAAGTTCGAGGATGTCGCGATCGAGTACCCGAAGCGCGGCCGCGTTCCTGCCTTCCGCGCCGCCGACAAGATCTCGCTCGAGATCCGCCAGGGCGAGGTGCTGGGTCTCGTGGGTGAGTCGGGCTCCGGGAAGACCACGATCGGCCGTGCCACGATCGGCCTGCTCCCGGTGCACTCCGGGCGGTTGACTGTCACCGGAGTCGACCTCTCCACGCCCACCCGCGACGCGATCCGCAAGGTGCACCACAACGTGGGCATCGTGTTCCAGGACCCGTCGAGCTCGCTCAATCCGCGAATGACGATCGGCGACTCCATCGCCGAGCCGATCCGACTCTCGCAGGGTCTCAAGGGCAAGGCTCTCGACACACGTGTGTCGCAGCTCCTCGACTCGGTGCGCCTGCCGCTGGCCTACTCGTCCCGGTTCCCGCACGAGCTCTCGGGCGGTCAGAAGCAGCGCGTGGGCATCGCGCGCGCCCTCGCGCTCGACCCGAAGCTGCTGGTCGCCGACGAGCCGACCAGTGCGCTGGATGTCTCGGTGCAGGCGACGGTGCTCGAGCTGCTGCGCGAGCTGCAGCGCGAGAAGGGCTTCGCGTGCCTCTTCGTCACGCACGACCTGGCTGTCATCGACGCCCTCGCCGACCGCATCGCGGTAATGCGTCGGGGCGAGATCGTCGAGGTCGGCACCCGTGAGCAGATCCTGCGCTACCCGCAGGAGGCGTACACGCAGCGCCTCCTGGCCGCGGTGCCGGTTCCCGACCCCGAGGTGCAGCACGCGCGTCGGGAGCTTCGTCTCGCGGCCCTCGGTCTCGACAACCCGGACGCCCCCTAAGCGCCTCAGGCGGCGCGGAGCCGCCAGACGGTAGGATGGGGGACGGTCCGGATCCGGGCCGTCCCCCTCTTCGCAAGGAAACCCTTCATGGCGCACGCCCTCCGTCCCGACCTCCGCAACGTGGCCATCGTCGCGCACGTCGACCACGGCAAGACGACGCTCGTGGACGCGATGCTCCGTCAGACCGGATCGTTCGGCGAGCACGCGCACGTCGAAGAGCGCGCGATGGACTCGAACGACCTCGAGCGCGAGAAGGGCATCACGATCCTCGCGAAGAACACCGCGATCACATACAACGGCATCCACACCGAGGAGCCGGTCACGATCAACGTGATCGACACCCCCGGCCACGCCGACTTCGGCGGTGAGGTCGAGCGCGGACTGTCGATGGTCGACGGCGTGGTGCTGCTGGTCGATGCGAGTGAGGGACCGCTGCCCCAGACGCGCTTCGTGCTGCGCAAGGCCCTCGAGGCGAAGCTTCCGGTCATCCTGCTCGTCAACAAGACCGACCGTCCCGATGCCCGCATCGCCGAGGTGGAGGAGGAGAGTCACGACCTTCTCCTCGGACTCGCGAGCGACCTCGTCGACGATGTGCCCGATCTCGATGTCGACGCGCTGCTGGACGTGCCGGTGGTCTACGCGTCGGGTCGTGCGGGTGCGGCATCCCAGAACCGTCCCGCCAACGGCGAGCTCCCCGACAACGACGACCTCGAGCCGCTGTTCGCCGCGATCCTCGAGCACGTGCCGGCACCGTCGTACGACGACGAGGCCCCGCTGCAGGCGTGGGTCACCAACCTCGACTCGAGCCCGTTCCTCGGCCGTCTCGCGCTGCTGCGCGTGTTCAACGGCACGCTGAAGAAGGGGCAGACGGTCGCCTGGGTGCGCCACGACGGCACGCACTCCAACGCGCGCATCACCGAGCTGCTGAAGACGAAGGCGCTCGAGCGCTTCCCGGCGGAGTCCGCCGGCCCCGGTGACATCGTCGCGATCGCGGGCATCGAGGAGATCACGATCGGAGAGACGATCGCCGATCCCGAAGATGTGCGCCCGCTGCCGGCCATCACGGTCGATGACCCCGCCATCTCGATGACGATCGGCACCAACACCTCGCCGCTCGTCGGCAAGGTGAAGGGCCACAAGCTCACGGCACGCATGGTGAAGGACCGCCTCGACCGCGAGCTCATCGGAAACGTGTCGCTCAAGGTCGTCGACATCGGCCGGCCGGATGCCTGGGAGGTGCAGGGCCGCGGCGAGCTCGCGCTCGCGATCCTCGTGGAGAACATGCGTCGCGAGGGCTTCGAGCTCACGGTGGGCAAGCCTCAGGTGGTCACGCGCAAGATCGACGGCACGGTGCACGAGCCGTTCGAGCACCTCACGATCGACGCGCCGGAGGAGTACCTCGGCGCGATCACGCAGCTTCTCGCGGCCCGCAAGGGACGCATGGAGACGATGACGAACCACGGCACCGGGTGGGTGCGCATGGAGTTCGTCGTGCCGTCCCGCGGCCTGATCGGATTCCGCACCGAGTTCCTGACGACGACCCGCGGCACGGGCATCGCCAACGCGATCTCGCACGGCTATGAGCCGTGGGCGGGTCACATCGTGACGCGTCAGAACGGCTCGATCGTCGCCGACCGTGCGGGCGTCGTCACGCCGTTCGCGATCATCGCGCTGCAGGAGCGCATGAGCTTCTTCGTGCTGCCGCAGGACGAGGTCTACGAGGGCATGGTCATCGGCGAGAACTCGCGCAGCGACGACATGGACGTCAACATCACCAAGGAGAAGAAGCTCACCAACATGCGCTCCTCCACGGCCGACACGTTCGAGTCGATGACGCCGCCGCGCACGCTCTCCCTCGAGGAGAGCCTGGAGTTCGCCCGCGACGACGAATGCGTCGAGGTCACGCCCGAGAAGGTGCGCATCCGCAAGGTCGTGCTGGACGCGACCGAGCGCGGTCGTGCCACAGCACGGCTGAAGCGCCAGGACGCGAACGCGTGAGTCGGTGCGGTCCGCGTCTCAGGATGCGGACCGCAGCACCTTCTCGAGCGCCTTTCCGCGGGCGAGCTCGTCGACGAGCTTGTCGAGGTACCGGATCTTCTGCATGAGGGGGTCCTCGATCGTCTCGACGCGAACGCCGCACACGACTCCGGTGATGAGTTCGACCTCGTCGGGCAGCCGGGCGTCGTCGAAGAACTCGCGGAATGTGGCGCCTCCGGTCAGTCGAGTTGCGAGGGCGTCGTCGTCGAATCCGGTCAACCAGGTCGTGACGGCATCGAGCTCCTCCCGGGTGCGTCCCTTCCGTTCGAGCTTCGCCTGATACAAGGGGTAGACCGACGCGACAGTGGTATCGAAGATCCGGTGCTCCATGTCGGGAAGGGTAGCTGTATGCCCGGCTGCGCGCACCCGCGCCGATAGGCTCGGCGGGTGCCCGACCCCGATGCATCCGCGCTCGAGCATCGGCGCGCATGGCGGCAGGGGCTCGCGGTCGCACTCGCCACGAGCGCGTACGGCGTCTCGTTCGGAGCGCTCGCGACGGCATCGGGACTCGACATCTGGCAGACGTGCGTGCTGAGCCTGCTCATGTTCACCGGAGGGTCGCAGTTCGCGTTCATCGGCGTGATCGCCGCCGGCGGGCTCGCCGCGGCGCCCGCCGCGATCACTTCTTCTGCACTACTGGGCGTGCGCAACATCGCCTATGGCATGCGCATGGCTCCCGTCATCGGGGGGTCGCTGCGTCGACGTCTCGCTGCGGCGCCGTTCACGATCGACGAGTCGACGGCGGTCGCTCTCGCTCAGGATGCGCCGCGGGCGCGCCGCGTGGGGTTCTGGGTGACGGGAGTGGGCATCTACGTCGGCTGGAATCTGTCGACTCTGCTGGGCGCCCTGTTCGGCGACGTGCTGGGTGATCCGCGCGCCTGGGGGCTGGATGCGGCGGCCGCCGCGGCGTTCCTCGCGCTGTTGTGGCCGCGACTGCGCGGTGCGCAGCCCATCGCCGTGGGGATCGCGGCTGCCGTTGTGGCGGTCGTGCTCACACCCGCGCTCCTGCCGGGGCTGCCCGTGATCCTCGCCGCGGTCGTCGCCCTCGTCGTCGGCTGGTTCGACGTCGGCGGTCGGCGCGCTCGCGGGCCGGGTGCATCCGCGGGGGAGGCCGTGCGATGACCCTCTGGAGCGCCCTGCTGCTGGCCGCCGTGCTGTGCCTCGCCCTCAAGGTCGTGGGCTATCTCGTGCCGCCGTCGCTCCTCGAGGCGCCCCGGCCGTTGCGCATCGCGGACCTTCTCACGGTCGCGTTGCTGGCGGCGCTCGTCGGTGTGCAGACGTTCGCCAGCGGGCAGGCTCTGCACGTGGATGCGCGTCTTCCGGCCGTGCTGGTCGCGGCAGGGCTGTTGGCCCTGCGGGCGCCCTTCCTCGTCGTGGTGGTGGCGGCGGCCGTCGTCGCGGCCGCGCTGCGGGCACTCGGGTGGGCCGCGTAGCATCGAGGCGTGACCCTGCTGCAGCGCCTCGGCGCATACGTGCTCGCCCTTGCGATCGGTCTGTTCTACGGCGCGGCGGGTTCGTTCGCGCATTCGATCGTCGTCGGAGGCTGGCTGCCGCTCGGACTCATCGTCGCGCTCATCGGCTCCACGGCGCTGCTGCTCGCGCTCCGGCTGCTGTCGGGTGACCGGTGGGCCGTGCTCGCGGCCGCCCTGGGCATGATGGGGGCGACCTGGGTGCTGGCCCAGACGTCGGCGGGAGGATCGATCATCTTCAGTCAGCTGCATCCCGTGCTGGCGAACGTCTGGATGATCGTGGTGCCGCTCGTGGCCGCCGTCATCGTCGCCTGGCCGGACCTCTCCCGGGCTCGGCGCGCTCCGCAGCCGGTCACGCACCCCTGACTACACTGGACGGGTGACGTATGTGATCGCCCTCCCGTGCGTCGATGTGAAGGATCGTGCCTGCATCGACGAGTGCCCCGTTGACTGCATCTACGAGGGGGAGCGTTCGCTCTACATCCACCCCGACGAGTGCGTCGACTGCGGCGCGTGCGAGCCCGTCTGCCCGGTGGAGGCGATCTACTACGAAGACGACCTCCCCGAAGAGTGGCAGGACTACTACAAGGCGAACGTCGAGTTCTTCGACGAGGTCGGTTCGCCGGGCGGCGCCGCGAAGGTCGGCGTGATCCCGAAGGACCACCCGATCATCGCCGCCCTTCCGCCGCAGGGCCACTGACCGTGGGGGTCGCCGACCTCGCCGACTACCCGTGGGACGCGGTGATCCCGTTCGCCGAGACCGCGCGGCGGCATCCCGATGGCATCGTCGACCTCTCGGTCGGGTCTCCCGTCGATGCGACGCCCGAGGTCGTCGCCCGTGCGCTTGCCGACGCGACCGACGCTCACGGCTATCCGCAGACGATCGGCACGGCGCCGCTGCGCGACGCGATCGTCGACTGGTTCGCGCGACGCCGCGGCGTCCCCGGGCTGGATGTCTCGCAGGTGCTCCCCACGATCGGCTCGAAGGAGCTGGTCGCTCTGCTGCCGCTGCTGCTCGGCCTTCAATCGGGCGACGTCGTCGTCCATCCGGAGGCGGCGTACCCGACGTACGAGGTCGGCGCACGCCTGGTCGGCGCGACCGCCGTGGCGAGCGATGATCCCTCGGAATGGCCTGCGGGCACCCGACTGGTGTGGGTGAACTCGCCCGGCAACCCCGATGGTCGCGTGTGGGATGCGGCCGCCCTTCGCGCGGCCTACCTGCGCGCCCGTGAGCTCGGTGCGCTGCTGGTCGGCGACGAGTGCTACGCGGAGCTCGGCTGGGACGGCCGGTGGGCGAGCGAACCGGTGCCGTCCGTGCTCGATCCGTCGGTGACGGGCGGCGGGTTCGAGGGCGTGCTGTCGGTCTACTCGCTCAGCAAGCAGTCGAATCTCGCGGGCTATCGCGCGGCTTTCCTCGCGGGCGACGCGGACGTGGTCGCCCGCCTCGTGACCGCCCGCAAGCACCTCGGTCTGCTCGTGCCCGCGCCCGTGCAGCGGGCGATGGCGGCGGCCCTCGGCGACGACGCGCACGTGGCCGAGCAGAAGCATCGCTACCGGGTGCGACGCGACATCCTGAAGCCGGCCATCGAGGCCGCGGGATTCCGCATCGACGGCAGCGAGGCCGGTCTGTACCTCTGGGCGACCGAGGGACGTGACGCGTGGGAGAGCCTCGGGCGCCTCGCGGAGCTCGGGATCCTGGTGGGTCCGGGACACTTCTACGGCCCGCATTTCCCGCAGCATGTGCGGTTCTCGCTCACGGCCACCGACGAGCGGATCGCGGCCGCAGCGAGCCGTCTGCGGGCGTCTTCGTCGTGATCCTCCACACGATCGCCCGGACCTTTGTGCGGTAACGGAGTACCCTCCCCGCCCGGCTAGGCTGTAGTCGGTGTGCATCGAGGACCCGATGCGCATCCTGCCGCTCGGCGGCAACGACCTCGACGATTTCCCTCACGAGGAGGCGCGGTGAGCGACGAAGACACGCAGCAGCTGAAGGCGACCCTCACGGTCGGTGAGCGCACGGCGGAATTCCCCGTGCTGACGGGTACCGACGGCTACCCGAGCATCGACGTGTCGAGTCTGACCCGTCAGACCGGTCACACCGCCCTCGACTACGGCTTCGTCAACACCGCGGCCACCAAGTCCGCGATCACCTACATCGACGGCGATGCGGGCATCCTGCGGTACCGCGGGTACCCGATCGAGCAGCTCGCCCAGCACTCCACGTATCTCGAGGTTGCCTGGCTGCTCATCTACGGCGAGCTGCCGACCGCGGCGGAGCTCGAGGAGTTCGACGGACGCATCCGCCGTCACACCCTCCTCCACGAAGACCTGAAGCGCTTCTTCTCGGCGCTTCCGCACACGGCGCACCCGATGTCGGTGCTGTCGGCGGCGACCGCGGCCCTCTCGACGTACTACGAGAACGAGTCCGACCCGCACAACCCCGAGCACGTCGAGCTGAACACCATCCGCCTGCTCGCCAAGCTCCCCGTGATCGCGGCGTACGCCCACAAGAAGAGCGTCGGCCAGGCGTTCCTCTACCCCGACAACGCCCTCGGGTTCGTCGACAACTTCTTGAAGCTCAACTTCGGCGTGCTGAGCGAGCTGTACGACATCGATCCCGTTGTGACCCGCGCGCTCGAGCGCCTGCTGATCCTGCACGAGGACCACGAGCAGAACGCCTCGACCTCGACGGTGCGGCTCGTCGGCTCGACCGGCGCGAACCAGTTCTCCTCGATCTCGGCCGGCATCAACGCGCTGTACGGCCCGCTGCACGGCGGCGCTAACGAGGCCGTGCTGAAGATGCTCGGCCAGATCCGCGACTCCGGCGAGAGCGTCGAGCGCTTCGTCGAGCGGGTCAAGAACAAGGAGGACGGTGTGAAGCTCATGGGCTTCGGGCACCGCGTCTACAAGAACTACGACCCGCGGGCGAAGCTCGTCAAGGAGTCGGCGGACGAGGTGCTGCAGGCGCTCGGCGTCAACGACCCGCTCCTCGACCTCGCGAAGCAGCTCGAGGAGATCGCGCTGAGCGACGACTACTTCAAGGAGCGTCGCCTGTACCCGAACGTCGACTTCTACACCGGCGTCATCTACAAGGCGATGGGTTTCCCGACCCGCATGTTCACCGTGCTGTTCGCGATCGGCCGCCTGCCCGGCTGGCTCGCCCACTGGCGCGAGATGAACACCGACCCGCAGACCAAGATCGGTCGCCCGCAGCAGCTCTACACGGGCTCGCCGGAGCGGTCGTACCCGGGCGTCTGACCGGATGCCGCGTCTCATCGTCCGTCCGCCGTCGAGCCGTCTGGCCGACGGCGAGCTGACCCACCTCGACCGCGTGCCGGTCGATGCCGCGCTGGCCCGTGCGCAGTGGGACGGTTACGTCGAGGCGTTCCGCTCGCGCGGATGGGAGATCCTCGAGGCCGAGGCCGCCGACGATCAGCCCGACGGCGTATTCGTGGAGGATGCGGTCATCGTCTTCGGCGACCTCGCCGTGCTCGCCCGGGCGGGCGCCGTCTCGCGCCGCGGGGAGCGGGACACGATCGCACGGGTGGTGGCGGCATCCGGTCTGGAGACGGTCGAGATCGTCGAACCGGGCACCCTCGACGGGGGCGACGTGCTGAAGGTCGGACGCACGGTCTACGTCGGTGCGTCCTCCCGCACGAACGCGGCCGGTATCGCCCAGCTCGCTGCCCTGCTCGATGCGCGTGGATGGACGGTCGTCACGCGCCCGGTCGAGCGGGTGCTGCACCTGAAGTCGGGGGTCACTGCACTTCCCGACGGCACGATCGTCGGCTACGAACCCCTCGTCGACGACCGCGAGGGCTACGCCGCGTTCGCGGCGGTGCCCGAGGAGCACGGCACCGCTGTCGTGGTGCTCGACGAGCGCACCGTGCTCATGTCGGCGGATGCGCCCCGCACCGCCGAGCTCTGGCGAGGGCGCGGACTCGACGTCGTCACGGTGCCGATCAGCGAGTTCGAGAAGCTCGAGGGATGCGTCACCTGTCTGTCGGTGCGGCTGCGCGACTGACGTGCGCGTGGTGATGCGCCTCGAGTGCCGCCGCGTAGTCGGGCACGAGCCCGGTCTCGTCGCGCAGCGGGCGCACGTACCCGCCTGATGCGGGGCGAGGGGGCACCTCGACCGGTGACGGATCGATGCGCTCGTAGGGGATGCGGGTGAGCAGATGGGTGATCATGTTGATCCGCCCGCGCCGCTTGTCCTCGTTGTCGACTTCGAACCACGGCGCCTCGGCGATGTCGGTGTGCACGAACATGGTGTCCTTCGCGCGGGAGTAGTCCTCCCATCGGGTGATCGACAGCAGGTCGTTGGGGCTGAGCTTCCACCGCCGCATCGGATCGTTCGCCCGCGAGCGGAAGCGACGCTCCTGCTCGACGTCGGACACGCTGAACCAGTACTTCAGGAGCCGGATGCCGTCGTCGACCAGCATGCGTTCGAAGATGGGAGCCTGCTGCAGGAAGCGGTGGTACTCGGCATCCGTGCAGTAGCCCATCACCCGCTCGACGCCCGCCCGGTTGTACCAGGAGCGGTCCATGAGCACGATCTCGCCCGCGGCGGGGAGGTGGGCGATGTAGCGCTGGAAGTACCACTCGGTGCGCTGCCGCTCGGTGGGCGTCGGGAGGGCGACGATGCGGGTGACGCGAGGGTTGAGGTATTCGGCGACGCGTTTGATGGTCGATCCCTTGCCCGCGGCATCCCGGCCCTCGAAGATCACCACGATGCGGGCGCCGGTGTGCTGCACCCACGCCTCGAGGTCGACGAGCTGGGCCTGCAGGCGCGCGAGCTCGGTGCGGTACAGCTTCTTCGGCAGCGATGCGCTCATCCTCGGCCTCCTCGGTGCGGATGAGGCGACCCTACGCCGCGTCGCGACCTCGCCGCGGGAGCGCCCGCCGGGAGAATGCGCCCCTCAGGCGTGCAGGATCGCGTTGAGCGTCACGCCGACGCCGGTGCGCCGCACGGCCTCGACCGCGCCGGTGACGGAGTTGCGCCGGAAGAGCACCCCGTCGCTGCCCGACAGCTGCGCGCCCTTCACGACGGGGCGTGCCCCCGCGGCATCCGCCGGCTCGTCGGCCAGCACGATCTTCGTGCCCGCCGTGACGTAGAGACCCGCCTCGACCACGCAGTCATCGCCGAGTGAGATGCCGATGCCCGAGTTGGCGCCGAGCAGCGTGCGTGCACCGATCGAGACGCGATGCGTGCCGCCGCCCGAGAGGGTTCCCATGATCGACGCGCCGCCGCCGATGTCGCTGCCGTCGCCGACGACGACGCCCTGCGAGATGCGGCCTTCGACCATCGAGGTGCCGAGAGTGCCGGCGTTGAAGTTCACGAAGCCCTCGTGCATCACTGTGGTGCCGGGGGAGAGGTGGGCGCCGAGACGCACGCGCGACGCGTCGGCGATGCGCACGCCCGGCGGGGTGACGTAGTCGAGCAGGCGGGGGAACTTGTCGAGGCCGGCGAGCTGGATGCCGGCGCGGACGAGGTGCGCCCGCCGCGCGGTGACGGCGTCGGGATGCATCGGCCCGGCGTTCGTCCACGCGACGTTGGGGAGGTGGGCGAAGATGCCGTCGAGGTTCACCCCGTTGGGCTGCACCAGCCGGTGCGAGAGCGCGTGCAGCCGGAGGTAAGCGTCCGCGGTGGAGGCGACGGGCGCGTCGAGGTCGATCTCGACCGACACCACGTCGATGCGCACCCCGCGGCGGTCGTCGGCGCCGGCGAGGGCGTCGAGGTCGCTCAGACCCGTGCCGGTGAGCCGACCCGACGCGGGCGACGGGTACCACGCATCGAGCACCGTGCCGTCATCCGCCGTCGTCTGCAGGCCGTGTCCGGACACCCATCGCTCATCGCTCATGTGCTCCAGGCTATCGGCGCGGCAGGGCCGCGACCGCCGATTAGGCTGGCCTCATGCCGTCCCTCGACCTGACCGCAGATGCGGTCGCCCTCACGCGGGCGATCTGCGACATCCCGAGCGTGTCCGGCGAGGAGACCACCCTCGCCGATGCGATCGCCGAGGCCCTCGCCCCGCTCGCGCACCTCGAGGTCTACCGCGACGGCGACACGATCGTGGCGCGCACGCAGCTCGGTCGCGCGCAGCGTGTGGTGATCGCCGGTCACATCGACACGGTGCCGATCAACGAGAACCTGCCGACCCGTGACATCGACGTCGACGGTGAGCCCTACCTCTGGGGGCGCGGCACCGTGGACATGAAGGCGGGTGTCGCGGTGCAGCTGCGACTCGCCGCCGAACTGGTCGACCCCCGTGTCGACATCACGTGGATGTGGTACGACCACGAGGAGGTCGACGCCGAGCTCAACGGGCTCACGCGTCTCGCCCGCACGCGCCCCGATCTGTTCCAGGGCGACTTCGCGATCCTCGGCGAGCCGTCCAACGGCACGGTCGAGGGCGGCTGCAACGGCAACCTCCGCGCCCTCGTGCGCACGCACGGCGTGCGCGCGCACAGCGCCCGAGCCTGGGTGGGGGAGAATGCGATCCACGCGGCGGCGCCCATTCTCGCCCGCCTCGCCGAGTACCGCCCGCGCACCGTGGCGGTCGAGGGACTGGAGTACCGCGAGGGGTTGAACGCGGTGCGCATCCACGGCGGGATCGCCGGCAACGTCATCCCCGACGAGTGCGTCGTCGAGGTCAACTACCGCTTCGCGCCGAGCAAGAGCGTCGCACAGGCAGAGGCGCACGTGCGCGAGGTGTGCGCCGGCTTCGACGTCGAGGTCGTCGACAGCGCCCCGGGCGCCCGGCCCGGGCTCGACGCCCCTCTCGCTCAGGAGTTCCTCGCCGCCGTCGGGGCCGACCCTCGCCCCAAGTACGGATGGACGGATGTCGCCCGCTTCTCGGCACTCGGCGTGCCCGCCGTCAACTACGGTCCGGGCGACCCGAGCCTCGCCCATCACGACCAGGAGCGCGTCCCCCTTGGGCAGATCCACGACGTCGAGCGCGGACTGCGGGCATGGCTGAGCGTCTGATCGACCACCCGCGGGTTGTCGCTGCGCGCACCACCTGGCGGGGGCTCCCGCCGTTCGTGCGGATCGCCGTCATCTACCTGCTCGCGCGTGTCGTCACGACCCTTCTCATGGTCGCTGCCGCGGCCGCGTCGACGGCGTCGTCGCGCTTCGGTGCGCACGCGACGATCGGCGATCTCGCCGTGGGGTGGGATGCCGCGTGGTACTGGTTCACAGCCCTCAACGGCTACCCGGTGCACCTGCCGACGAACACCGCCGGCCTCGTGACCGAGAACTCGTGGGCGTTCATGCCGCTCTACGCCTACCTCGCACAGGGCCTCGGCACGGCGCTCGGCGGCTGGGGTGCGGGGGCCGTCGCGATCTCGCTGATCTCCGGCTACCTCGCCTCGATCGTGCTCTTCACGATCACGCGGATGCGCCTCGACGAGACCTCCTCGATGTGGGCGGTCGCCTTCTTCGCATCGGGGCCGCTCGCCGCTCTGTTCCAGGTCGGCTATGCCGAGTCTCTGTTCCTCCTCTGGCTGTTCCTCGCCCTCTGGGCGGTGCTGCGCCGACGATACGGATGGGTGTATCCGCTCATCATCCTCATGGCCGCAACCCGACCGGGAGTGCTGGCCTTCGCCCTGTTCCTCGGCCTGCACGGCATCGTGCGGCTGGTGCACCGCAGGACCGAGCCGCTGCGGGGACGTGACGTCGCCCACATCCTCTCCCTCGGAGCGCTGGGCGTGGTCGCCGGCTTCGCGTGGCAGTTCATCGCCGGGTGGGTCACGGGAAACCCGAACGCGTACCTTCTCACCGAGCTCTCCTGGCGCCGCAACTGGATCGCGGACGCGAGCCCGCACTTCGCGCCGTTCGACGGATTCGCCGTCGCCGTGCCGTTCTGGTCGACCCAATGGGGGTGGCCGGCCGCCGTCGGCTTCGTCGTGCTGGCCCTGGCTCTCGCCGGCATCGCGGCGCTGTTGCTGTTCGAGCCGCACGTGCGGCGAATGGGGGTGGAGCTGCGGCTGTGGACGGCGAGCTACCTCCTCTACCTTCTGGCCGTGTTCTTCCCGCAGTCGAGCATCTTCCGCCTGCTCGTGCCCGTCGCCCCGCTCACGGCGGGTGCGCTCGCGGTGGCCCGCGCGTGGTGGTGGCGCGTCGGTGTCCTCCTCGTCTGCATCGCGCTGCAGTGGCTCTGGATCTACAACGTCTACGGACTCGCGAACACGTTCTGGCGCATCCCCTGACCCAGTGGCATCCACAACCGCACGGCCCGCGGTGCGGGGCCCGGCGACCCGGAGCGATAGACTGGATCGTCAGCCACCAGGAAGGGGAGCACGATGGCAGCCATGAAGCCGAGAACCGGTGACGGTCCGATGGAGGCCGTGAAGGAGGGCCGGCTCATCATCGTCCGCGTGCCGCTCGAAGGCGGTGGACGCCTGGTCGTCTCCGTGAACGACGCCGAGGCCAAGGAGCTCTACGACGTCCTCGGTGGCGTCGTGAACGCCGCCTGAGACGACGCATCCGTCATCGAGAACGGTCGGTCTGTGCAGACCGGCCGTTCTCTGCGTCCGGGGTCAGTCCGCCGACGGAACGGTGGTCAGCTGCAGCAGTCCGTCGCCGACGATCGACACTGCGGCGATGACCGCGGGTGAGGCCTGGGTCTCCTGGATGAGCGAACGGTAGGCGGTGGTGATCGCGTCGCGGCGCACCGGGTCGGAGACGGCGCCACCGGCGAGCACGCGCGCGACCAGGACGGTGCCGCCGGGACGCACGAGCCGCAACCCGTGCTCCACGTAGTCGAGCACGTTCTCGGGGTCGGCGTCGATCAGCACGATGTCGTACGAGGCTTCGTTCATGCGCGGAAGCACATCGACCGCGCGACCCGTGATGAACCGTGAGCGTGCGGGGGCGATGCCCGCGTCCGCGAACGCGTGGCGGGCGGCCGCGAGGTGCTCGTGCTCGGTGTCGATGGTCGTGAGGATGGCGCGGGGCGCACCGTGCAGCAGCCAGAGCCCGGACACTCCGGCTCCGGTGCCGATCTCGACGATGTTCAGCGCGGCGGACGCGGCGGCAAGGAGGGCGATCTGCGCGCCGAGCGCGGGGTCGACCGGCTCCGCGCCCAGCTCCAACGCATGCGCACGCGCTTTGGCGATGGCCTCCGGCTCGATCGTCGATTCGGCGATGAACCGCGCGTCAGCGTTGTGATCCCTCATGCTCACTCCCTCTTCGTCAGCCTAGGGCTCGTCCTCAGCTTCCCCATGCAGGCGCGGCGCTAACCTGAATCCATGTTCCTGGGCCTGACCTTCGAGAAGCTGGTGCTCATCGGCGTTCTCGCGGCGGTTGTGCTCGGACCCGAGCGACTGCCCCGTGCGGCCGAGTGGCTCGCGAAGGCCACCAAGCGGGCTCGCGCCTACGCCCAGGGTGCCCGCGAGCGCATGCGCGACGAGATGGGCGACGATTTCGACGAGGTCGACTGGCGAAAGCTCGACCCGCGGCAGTACGACCCCCGCCGCATCATTCGTGAGGCGCTGCTCGACGACGCCCCCGCGGCGCCGGCGGTGCGGGCCGCGGCCCCGGCCGCGATCGCGGTGGCGGCCGCCTCCCTCGACCTCGCCGACGGCGAGATCCCGCCCTACGACTCCGAGGCGACCTGAGTCGAGACCCCCACGCGCAGGGACCGTCCGGCGAGACCTCGCGGGCGCCGGGCGAGGGTGTCCGCGAGGCGAAGGATCTCCGCCGCCGCCGGGTCGGCCGGGGCGCTGAGGGTCACCGGTGACCCGGTGTCGCCGCCGGTGCGCAGCGCGGGACTCAGCGGCACCGACGCGACGAGCGGCACCTCATCTCCGTCTCCCTGTGAGAGCGCGGATGCCGCGGCTCGCCCGCCGCCCGAGCCGAACAGGTCGAGCACGGTGCCGTCGGCGAGCCGCAACGGCGCCATGTTCTCGATGACCCCGATGACGCGCTGCCCGGTCTGGCGTGCGACCAGGCCGCTGCGCACAGCGACTTCCGCTGCGGCCGCCTGCGGGGTCGTGACGACCAGCACCTCGGCGTGGGGGAGCAGCTGACCGAGCGAGATCGCGACGTCGCCGGTTCCCGGGGGCATGTCGATGAGCAGCACGTCGAGGTCGCCGAACCACACGTCGGTGAGGAACTGCTGCAGTGTGCGGTGCAGCATGGGACCGCGCCACGCGACGGGGCTGCGCTCCTCGCCCTCGCGCAGGAACATGCCGATCGAGATCGTCTTCACGCCGTGGGCCACGGGGGGCACGATGAGGTCGTCGATGCGGGTGGGGTGCGGCATCCGCCCGTCGGCGTCGACGAGCCCGAGGATGCCGGGAATCGAGAAGCCGTGCACATCGGCGTCGACGAGGCCTACCGCGAGCCCCCGGTCGGCGAGGGCGACCGCGAGGTTCGCCGTGACCGTCGACTTGCCGACGCCGCCCTTGCCGCTCGTGACGGCGATCACCCGGGTGAGCGAGTCGGCGGTGAACGGGATGCCCCGGGGCCGCCCCGCCCGCAGGCGCTCGGTCAGAGCGGCGCGCTGCGCCGGCGTCATGACACCGAGCTCGACGCGCACCGGGCGGTCGGCGACGGTTGCGGCGGCCGCCGCAACCTCCCGTTCGATGCGATCCGACGCCGGACACCCCACGATCGTGAGGGACACGGCGACGACGATCGCGTCGTCGGCGGCGCGCACGTCCGCGATCATGTCGAGCTCCGACAGCGGACGCCGCAGCTCGGGGTCGACGACCGCACCGACCGCGGTGCGCACCCGGTCGGTCAGACCCCCCGGGTCACTGCTGCTCACGGGCCGCCTTGCGCTCGGCCTGCTCGCGGCGTTCGGCGCGCTGACGCTTGCGCTCGCGCTCCTCCGTGGCTGCGGCATCCTCACCCGTCGCCCGTGCGTCGAGGTCTTCGAGCAGGGCGCGCAGCTCGTCGCGCAGCGAGTCGCGCGTGAGCACGTCACGGCTGAGGTCGGTGAGCGCGAGGCGCAGCGCCACGATCTCGCGGGCCAGGTACTCGGTGTCGGCGAGGTTGCGCTCCGCGCGCTGGCGGTCCTGCTCGATCTGCACCCGGTCGCGGTCGTCCTGACGGTTCTGGGCGAGGAGGATGAGGGGCGCCGCGTACGAGGCCTGCAGCGACAGGATGAGGGTCAGGAGGGTGAAGTTCGTGACCGCCGGGTCGAACTGCGCCTCCCGCGGCACGAAGATGTTCAACAGGAGCCACACCACGACCACGACGGACATGCCGATGAGGAACCCGGACGTGCCCATCGCCCGCGCGAACGACTCCGAGAACCGGCCGAACGTGTCGTTCGACGGACGCGAGGAGCGCCCGAGCACCGAGTTGCGTCCGCGAGGCGCGTCGAACGCGCCGTCGCCGCCGCGGCGAGCCATCAGCGCGTCCTCCGGGTGGTCGACGTGCCCGTGCTGTCGGCGGAGCGCCAGTCGCGAGGCAGCAGGTAGTCGAGCACGTCGTCGATGCTGACGGCGCCGAGGAGGCGCCGTGCCGGGTCGACGACGGGGAGGGAGACGAGGTTGTACGTCGCCAGCAGGCGAGCCACCTCGCCGGCGGTCGCCGTCACCGGCAGCGGGTCGACCGTGTCGTCGATGATCGCGCCCAGCCGCTCATGCGGCGGGTAGCGCAGCATCCGCTGGAAGTGCACAGTGCCGAGCAGGCGTCCGGTAGGGGTCTCGTACGGGGGAAGCGTGATGTAGACCGCGGCCGCGAGCGCGGGGTGCAGCTCGTGGCGGCGGATGAGGGCGAGCGCCTCCGCGATGGTCGAGTCGGCCGAGAGCACGATCGGCTCCGACGTCATCAGACCGCCGGCCGTGTCGGGCCCGTACTGGAGCAGCGTGCGCACGTCCTCCGCCTCGTCGGGCTCCATGAGGTCGAGCAGCTCCTCGCGCTGGTCCTCGGGGAGCTGGGCGAGCACGTCGGCGGCGTCGTCGGGCTCCATCGCATCGAGGATGTCGGCGGCGCGCTCGTCGCCCAGGGCCTCGAGGATGTGCACCTGCTCGTCTTCGGGCATCTCTTCCAGCGCGTCAGCCAGACGATCGTCGGGAAGCTCCTCCGCCACCTCGAGGAGGCGGTCTTCGGGGAGGTCGAGGAGCGTATTGGCGAGGTCGGCGGGCTTGAGGTCGGAGAAGCTCGCGACCAGATGCTCGGCGGTGTGCTCGTGGCCGGGCGTGCTGCTCTCGCGCACGTCGCTCCAGTCGGCGAACGCCGTCGGGCCCTTCGCGAACGGCGACGCGCTCGTCTTCGGGCGACGCAGGAACAGCTGGCCGATCTCCCACTCCCCGAGGCGTGTGCGCTCGATGGCGACGTCCTCGACGACCGCGGTACCCGATCCGTCGACGAAGTGCATGGTCTTGCCCAGAAGCTCGGCCATGACACGCACCTCGCCCGCGCGGGGCTGGAAGCGTCGCACGTTGATCAGGCCGGTCGTGATCACCTGCCCGCTGGCGATCGACGTCACCCGTCCGATCGAGACGAACACATGTCGGCGCCCGGGGATCTCCACCACCAGACCGATGACGGCGGGGGAGTCGTCGGCACGGTACATGACGACGACGTCGCGCACCTTGCCCAGCCGGTCGCCGGCGGGATCGAAGACGCTGCAGCCGGCCAGCCGAGCCACGAAGACGCGCTGAGTGCTCACCCGACCAGCGTAGTCGCGCGCGAGGTGACGCCCTCGGCGGAACACGGGAACCCGCGTGGGATGATGGGGCCATGAGCATGATGTCGGGTCCGGCGCCGGAGGGCGAGGTCGTCGCCTCATTCCCCGCCTACGAAGGGGCGCAGAAGGCGGTCTCGGCGCTCATCGCCGCCGACATCCCCGCACGCGACATCATGATCGTCGGACACGACGTGCGCTCGGTCGAGCGGGTCACCGGGCGGCTCGGCTGGGCCGCAGCCGCTCGCAGCGGTGCAGTGAACGGTCTGCTGCTGGGCATGCTGTTCTCGTTCATCTTCGTCTTCGGCACCGCCAACGTCCCGATCCAGACGTTCGTCGGGGTCATGATCGTCGGCATCGCGTTCGGCATGCTGCTGAGCCTCCTCATGTTCGCGGTGGTGCGCCGCCGCCGCGACTTCGCATCGGTCATGCAGATGGTCGCCGAGCGCTACGACGTGACCGTCGCCCCCACGAGCATCCACCGCGCCCGCGAGGTCGTGGGCCACCGGGCGCCGCATCCGCACCCGCCCGTTGCGGAGCGTTCGCCGATCGACGACGAACCTCCACGGTACGGCGAGCGGATCACGCCGCCCGCATCCCGTCCCGACGACGAGACGCCCGCGTCCTAGCCGCTGCCGCGCCGGTCAGGATGCCGCGACCCGCGCCATCCACGCCTCGACGTCGTCGGCCGAACGCGGCACGTCGGCCGACAGGTTGACCGGCCCCGACTCGGTCATCAGCACGTCGTCCTCGATGCGCACCCCGATGCCGCGCAGCTCTTCGGGCACGGTCAGATCGTCGATCTGGAAGTAGAGGCCGGGCTCGATCGTGAACACCATGCCCGGCTCCAGGATGCCGTCGTAGTAGAGCTCCCGCCGGGCCTGCGCGCAGTCGTGCACGTCGATGCCGAGGTGATGGCTCGTGCCGTGCACCATGTAGCGGCGGTGCTGGCCGCCCGCGTCGGCGTGCAGCGCTTCCTCGGCGGTGACGGGCAGCAGTCCCCATTCGGCGACGCGCTCGGCGATGACCCGCATCGCCGCCTCATGGATGCTGCGGAACGTGACGCCCGGACGCGCCGCGGCGAACGCCGCATCCGCGGCCTCCCGCACCGTCTCGTACACGCGGCGCTGCACCGGGGAGAAGGTTCCGGACACCGGCAGAGTGCGGGTCACGTCGGCGGTGTAGAGACTGTCGACCTCGACGCCCGCGTCGACGAGGATGAGGTCGCCGGGCACGACGGCCCCGTCGTTGCGGGTCCAGTGGAGGTAGCAGGCGTGCGGGCCGGATGCGGCGATCGTGTCGTATCCGACGCCGTTGCCGTCGAGCCGGGACCGCTGGTGGAACGCCCCCTCGACCACGCGCTCGCCGCGGTCCGCGGCGACGGCGCGGGGGAGCGCGCGGATGATGTCGTCGAAGCCGCGGGCGGTCGCCTCGACCGCCAGACGCAGCTGGCCGATCTCGTACTCGTCCTTGATCAGGCGGAGTTCGGAGACGACCCGCGTGAGGTCGTCGTCCTCATCGAGCACCAGGTCGTCGTCCGAGGCGACGAAGTCCTCGATCCCCGCCGTCGCGATCTCGAGGTCGGCGGCGACGGCGACGAGCGAGGGCCGCGGCCCCACCCAGAACTCGCCGATCTGGGCATTGCCGTAGAACTCGGGCGTCGTGCGATCCGCGCGCTCGCGGAAGTAGACCGTGGCCGTGTGCCCGCCGTCGACGGGGTCGAGCACGAGAACGGCGCCGGGCTCGGTGTCGGCACCCCACCCGGTCAGGTGGGAGAACGCAGAGTGCGCGCGGAACGGGTAGTCGGTGTCGTTGCTGCGCACCTGGAAGTCACCGGCGGGAAGCACCAGTCGGCGCCCGGGGAACGATGCCGAGACTGCGGCACGCCGCGCAGCCGCGTAGGGCGCCTGAGGTCGCGCCGGAGGCAGCGACTCGGGGCGCTCGGCCCAGCCGGAGCCGATGGAGGAGAGGAAACCCCGGGGGAAGGGCTGCTTGCGGTTGGTGGTCGCGGGAGCCGCGGCATCCGTCGTCGTCTGGTCGTCGCTCGAAGCCATGCCTCCAGTCTCGCACCGCAGCACGGCACTGTCAGCCGGAGGTGCGCTCGAGCTGCACGATCAGAGGCCGGTGGTCGCTGCCGGACCCGTCGAGCGCCGTCAGCACCACCGACCCGGTCGCCCGCCACGCCGACGTCGCCATGACGTGGTCGATCGGTGCGCCGAGCAGCGCCGGCACCGACGTCGGCCAGGTGCCGACGGCGCCGTTGCCGGTGACGGATGCCGCGTCGTGGCATCGTCCGAGGGTGCCGCCGTCGCTGCCGAGTCGAGCCATGTGCTCGACGGTCGCGTTGAAGTCGCCCGCCATGATGACGTTCGCGCTCGCGCACTGATCGGCCAGCCACTGCAGATCGTGGCGCCAGTCCGCCATCGCGCTCTGCCGCGGCGCGACAGCGTGGGCGGCGACGATGATCGGGCCGTCGCCCGACACGGGCATCGCCACCGCACTCGGCACGGTGGACGTGTTGCTCGTGCCGTTCTGCGACGACGCGATCACGGAGTACTCGCCGAGCGAGGGACTGATGAGAAGCGTCGTGGAGTCGGCGGCCCAGCCGTCCACGCCGTACTCGGTGTGGAACGCCCACATCGGATGGCCGAGCTCGCGCATCTGCACGGCGACCTTCTCACCCACCTCGATCGTCGTCTCGGGGAGCGTGACGATGTCGGCCGACATCGCGACGGCGGTGCGGGCGATGTCGTCGGGCGGGGTGGCCTCGCCGGCGGTGTTCCACGTCATGACGCGCACACTGTTCGCGTCCTTCTCGGGCAGGGTCGTCGAACCCATCCCGCGGGACGTGAGCGTCGCCCCACCGATCGCCGCGCCGGCCAGCAGCACGAGCGTCATCGCGAACGCGAAAGCCCGCACCCGACGCACGACCGCGAGCAGGAGGAACAGCACGGCGATGCCGGCCAGAGCGAGCACGACGGGCGCTCGGAACGAGATGATCTGCGCCACCGGGAACAGCCCGTCGATGCGGAAGAATCCCGGCCAGGTGAGGGCTGCGACCGCGATCGCGGTCACGAGAGTCACGAGGATCCCCGTCAGGCGCAGCATCCTTCCACCGTAGGTCGGCAGTCTGGGAGAAGCCGGGAGGGAGCCTCTGCGGTGTGTCAGCCGGTACGCTCGCAGACATGGCGGCGCACGGCGGATTCGAGGGTCCGAGCGACCTCCACCTCCACTCGGTGCACTCCGACGGCACCCAGTCGCCGCAGGACGTCGTGCGCGCCGCGCACCGGCACGGCCTGCGCACGATCGCCCTCACCGACCACGACACGACCTCCGGGTGGGTCGAGGCTGCGGAGGCGACCACCGCCCTCGGTATGACGTTCCTCCCGGGCATGGAGCTCTCCGCCCGGCACGAGTGGCGCAGCATCCATCTGCTCGCCTACCTCATCGATCCCGACGACGCCGATCTGCGGGCCGAGACCGAGCGCATCCGCCTCGACCGCCTCAGCCGGGCCGAGCGCATCGTCGCCGCCATCGGCCGCGACTACCCCCTGACGTGGGAGGACGTCGTCGCCCAGACCACCGACGGGGCGACCGTCGGGCGTCCCCACATCGCCGACGCGCTCGTCGCCCGCGGCGTCGTCGCCGACCGCTCGCAGGCGTTCGAGGGCATTCTGCACCCGCGCGAGGGGTACTACCTGCCCCACGACGCGCCCGATCCGTTCACCGCTGTCGACCTCGTGGTGGGCGCGGGTGGGGTGCCGATCATCGCGCATCCCGTGCCCTCCGGTCGCGGGCGCATGATCCCGGTGCCCGCGATCGAGCAGCTGATCGCCCGCGGGCTCGCGGGATTCGAGATCGACCACCGCGAGAACACGGCCGCGGGCAAGGCCGTGCTGCGGGAGATCGCCGCCCGACACGACCTCATCGTGACGGGATCGAGCGACTACCACGGTGCGGGAAAGCCGAACGTGCCGGGCGAGAACACCACGAGTGACGAGATGGTCGCCCGCATCATCGAGCGCGGTACCGGCACGGTGCCCGTCTACGCCTGAGCGCCGCCGGACGCCGCGTCAGCGGTCGTCAGGCCTGAGCGGCCGTCTCTCCGCCCGCCGCAGACGCCCCGCCGCCACCGCGGCGACGACGACGACGCCGACGCGCGGCTGCGCCGTCCGCTGCCGGCGCAGCCGCGGCATCCGTCGACGTAGCGTCGCCCGCCGCGGGGCGGTCGGTGCGACGACGCGTGCGCGTGCGCTCCTCGCGCGGCGCCGAGCTCGTCGCCTCGCGGGGCTCACGCGGCTCGCGGCGCGGCGCCGTGACGATGCGTCCCTTCGTGCCGGCCGGGATCGACAGGTCGGAGTAAAGGTGCGGGCTCGACGAATAGGTCTCGACCGGGTCGGGCTGGCCGAACTCGAGGGCCCGGTTGATCAGGGCCCACTTGTGCAGGTCCTCCCAGTCGACGAAGGTGACCGCGATGCCGGTGCGACCGGCACGGCCGGTGCGTCCCGCGCGGTGCAGGTAGGTCTTCTCGTCGTCGGGGATCGTGTGGTTGATGACGTGGGTGACGTCATCGACGTCGATGCCGCGGGCCGCGACATCCGTGGCGATGAGCACGTCCTTCTTGCCCGCCTTGAACGCCGCCATCGAGCGCTCACGCGCCTCCTGGCTCATGTCGCCGTGCACCGCGCCGGCGTTGAAGCCACGGTCGCTGAGCTCGTCGACGAGTCGCTGCGCGGCGCGCTTCGTGCGGGTGAAGATGACGGTCTTGCCGCGACCCTCCGCCTGGAGGATGCGGGCGATCACCTCGTCCTTGTCGAGCGAGTGCGCGCGGTACACGAGGTGACGGATGTTCGCCTGCGTGAGACCCTCGTCGGGGTCGTTGGCTCGGATGTGGATCGGGTTCGACATGAACCGACGCGCCAGCGCGACGATCGGCCCGGGCATCGTCGCCGAGAAGAGCTGGGTGTGACGCACCGTGGGCACCTTCTGGAAGATCTTCTCGATGTCGGGCAGGAAGCCGAGGTCGAGCATCTTGTCGGCCTCGTCGAGCACGACCTCGGTCGCGTTCGACAGGTCGAGCAGGCGCTGGCCGGCGAGATCGATGAGGCGGCCGGGCGTGCCGACGACGATCTGCGCGCCCGCCTGCAACTGCTCGATCTGCCCTTCGTATGCCTTGCCGCCGTAGATCGCCACGACGCTCGTGGCGCGGCCCTGGGTCAGCAGGTCCATGTCCTCATAGACCTGCACCGCGAGCTCACGGGTCGGCACGACGATGAGCGCCTTCACGCCGGGCTCGGGGTGGGCGCCGAGGCGCTGCACCACGGGGATGCCGAAGCCGAAGGTCTTGCCGGTGCCGGTCTTGGCCTGGCCGATGATGTCCTGGCCGGGGAGCGAGAGCGGGATCGTCTGCTCCTGGATGGGGAAGGCATCCACGATGCCCTTGTGCGCGAGTGCGTCGAGGATGTCCTGGTCGACGCCGAGATCGGCGAACGTCGTCACGATATGAACCTGTCTGATGAGGGCGGCGTCTGCGCCGCGAGATCGTCCACGCCCTCATTCAGCCGCAGGCGCGGGGCCCCGATCCCTGCCGGGGCACTCCGTCCAGGGTACCCGGTCACCGCCCGCGCACCCGCCGACGCGCGGCATCCGGAGCCGTACGCCGCCCGACATGACCGTGCCCTCCGCCGCACGAGGCGGGGAGGGCACGGCTCCGGGGGGAGGAGCGACGAGGCTCAGCGACCGACCGAGGGTCCGGGCGCGGGCTTCGAGAAGATCACCACGACGATGACGGCGATGCCCACGACGACGTGCGGGAGCCACACGTTCGGCGGGTAGGACGAGAAGCCGAAGATGAACGGGGACAGGGCGAGGAACAGGCTCGCCACGACGTCGAACACGAGGTGGACCGGCATCGGGATGAGCTTGAACGGGCCCCACTCGTACCGGGTGAACAGGCTGTAGACGATGAGGCCTGCACCGAGGATGAGGGGGATGACGACCGCAGCGCCTCCGACCGACGAGAAGCCGAAAATCAGCGGTGCGAACAGCAGGGCGAGGCCGACGATGTAGTCGAGCGCTCCGTGGACTTTCGTGGGAATGAACCTCATGTCACTCATTCGGCGCACCGCCCCGAACGGATGGGATCGCGTGTGGAACCGGCATCCGCCTACGCTGGTGTGCGTGTGGGACTGGTTCCGTCGTCGTCGACCCGTGGGGCGCGTGCTGCGTCTGCGCACCCGAGGCGAGGCGTCGAGGGCGACCCGCGTCGACTTCGCCGAGCTCGCCCCGCCCGTCGACACGTTCCTCGGCCAGGCGGCCTATCTGCAGCTCGGCTACTTCGAGACGCTGAGCGCCCTCATCGCGCCCACGCCGTCGCTCGCCCAGAAGGAGGCGCTCTCCCGCGCATCCGGGGCGGCCCTCACCAAGCACCAGCAGCTCGTGGCGGTCATCCGCGAGCGCGGCGACGACCCGCTGACGCTGATGTTGCCCTTCCGCGAGCAGCTCGACGCGTTCCGTCGTCGCACCCAGGGGGAACGCTCGCTCGAGACCATGCTCACCGTGCACCTGACGGCGGGCATCCTCGACGACTTCTACCGCTCGCTCGCCGCGAGCTACGGCGAGACCGGGCGCCGCGTGGCGCGCATCCTCGAGGCCGACACCGACCGCAAGGCGATCGCCGACATCATCCACGACGCGATCTCCGCGGACGAGGAGTGGCGGTCGCTGCTCGCGATGTGGGGGCGGCGTCTCGTCGGCGACACCCTGCTCGTCGCCCGTGCGGCCCTCAGCCGTTCGCCGGAGACGGCCGAGGAGGACGCCACCGTGGAGCCGGTCTTCACCGCACTCATGGGCGCTCACGCGGCCCGGATGAGTGCGATGGGCCTCGAGTCCTGAGAGATCGGATGCCCCGCCTCGCCGTGGCGGGGAAGCGGGACGTCAGCCGATCTTGAGGCGGGACTTCTCGCGCGCGTCGTGCGTGGCGCGCACGCGCGAGAGCACGACACCGACGGGCACGGTCACCACGACCGCGGCGAGGATCGACAGGACCCACAGCAGCGGGTTGTCGGTGGTCAACCCCGCCCAGGTGAGAGCCAGCCACACCGCACCGCCGGCGACCGCCCCGACGGCCGGAAGCAGCGCGACACCGCGCGAGTCGCGACCCGGGAGCGCATAGTGCAGCACCAGCCCGATGCCGATGCCGAAGAGGAACGCGAGGACGATGTCCATCGTGCTCAGGCCACGAAGCCCACGCGACGCGACTCCTCGGTGCCGAGCTCGATGTAGGCGAGTCCGGCCGTCGGCACGATGAGCGTGTTGCCCTTGGCGTCGACGAGCGAGATGTGGGTCGCGTTGTCGTCGAGCGCGGCGGCGATCTGGGCCTTGACCGAGTCGGCCGACTCGTTGGTCTCGAAGTTGAGCTCGCGCCCCGTGTTCGCGATGCCGATGCGGATCTCCACGTCCCGGTCCTCCCTGTCGTCCCCGTCGATCGCGAGGGCGATCGGTGGCCGGGGCGCGCCCGCCGCGGGCGCATGATCGAGCGTAGCCTGCGCCTCGCGGCGGACCGGCCGCGCACGTCACGCTGTCGGCGAACGATGTCGGGCGGCGTCGGTAGCGTGGTCGGGTGACGTCCGACACCGTGCCCCCCGCCGACGCGGCTGTGCGGGCGCTGGTGCGCTCGGCGCCCGCGGCGCTCACGGGCGTCGTGACGGGCGCTCCCGGCTCGGGCAAGACGACGCTGCTCGTCGAGCGTGCCGCCGCGCTCGTCGCGGCCGGGTCGGACCCCGACGCGGTGCTCGTCCTCACGCCCACGCGTCAGACGGCGACGGCGCTGCGCGACCGCTTGTCCCTTGCGCTCGGGCGCGCGACGTCAGGCCCGCCGGCGCGTTCGCTGACCTCCTTCGCGTTCCAGCTCGTCCGCGCGCATGCCGTGCACACCGGCGACGAGCCGCCCCTGCTGCTCACGGCGTCCGACGACGACCAGATCCTCGCCGACCTCCTCGCCGGCGACGCCGAGGACGAGGCATCCGGTCGCTCGCGCTGGCCGGACGCGCTCGGAGCCGCCACCCGCGCAACCCGCGGCTTCCGCGGTGAACTGCGGGCCTTCATCGCCGACGCGCGCACGCTCGCGCTGACCCCCGCCCGCATCGCCGCGCTCGCCGACGCCGAGGCCGAGATCGTGTGGACGGCGCTCGCGTCGTTCCTCGCCGAGTACGAAGGCGTGCTGGGCGACATGCGCGCCTCGACGCGTGACGCGGCGGGCCTCACGCTCGAGGCCGTCGAGCTGGTGCGCGCTCTTCCCGTCGACCACCCCGTGTTCGCTGCGGTGCGGCGGCTCGACGCCGTGATCGTCGACGACGCCCAGGAGCTGACATCCGGGGGCGTCGATCTCCTCGCCGCGCTGCGGGACCGTGGCGTCGGCGTCGTCGCCTTCGGTGACCCCGACCTCGCCTCGGGCGCATATCGCGGGGCGAGGCCAGAGAACCTCGCCGCGCTGGGCGCGCGTCTCGGATCTCTCGGCGCGCTCACCGAGCCGCACCGAGCGCAGGGCGACCTGATCGAGGCACAGCGGCGCGTGACCGTGCGCATCGGGGCCGCGGGGGGCGTCGCGCACCGCACCGCACCCGCCGGGGAATGGGTCGGCGACGGCGGCCTGCGCGCGGTGGTGGCGACATCCGTCGACGACGAGCTCGACGAGATCGCGCGCACCCTGCGCGAGCGCCGACTGCGTGACGGAGTGCCGTGGGGCGAGCTGGCCGTCATCGCGCACGACACCCGTCAGGTGCAGGCGCTCGAGGCGGGTCTCGCCGCCCGGGAGGTGCCCACGCGCGGTCAGGGCCAGGGGGTTCCGCTCGGACAGGTGCCCGCCGTGCGCGACCTGCTGACGGTGGTGCTGGCGGCCGGCGACGCGGTGGTGGCACCCGCGGCCGCGGCCGACGTCCTCGTGGCGGCGGGGCTCGATCCGCTCGATGTGCGACGGGTGCGCACGGCGCTTCGCCATGCCCACCTCGGCGACGGCGGCGGGCGCACCGGTGCGGAACTGCTCGCCGCGGCGCTCGACGACCCGATGCACGCCGCGGCGATCGACAGCCGCGAGGGGCGGGCGGTCGTGCGCACCGCCGAGGCCCTCTCGCGCATGCGTGCGCAGCTCGCCGACGGTGCAACCGCGCACGATCTGCTCTGGACCGCGTGGGAAGCGAGCGGCCGTCAGGCGGGGTGGCTGGCCGCGACGAGCGGCCATGGCCCGGTCGCCGATCAGGCCCACCGAGATCTCGATGCGGTCGTCGCCCTGTTCCAGGCCGCCAAGCGCGACGCCGAGCGCGATGAGGATGCCGCCTCGCACCCGCTGCGGTTCGTGCACGCGGTGCTCGCCACCGATGTCGCCCCCGACCTGCTCGGCCGCGACCCCGATGCCGACGTGGTCGCGGTGCTGAGCCCGGCAGCCGCGCTCGGACGCGAGTTCGACACCGTCGTCATCGCGGGCGTACAAGAGGGCGTGTGGCCCAACACCCGACTGCGCGGCACACTGCTCGGCACGTGGCGCCTCCACGACGCCGCGGCCGGCGTCACGGCCGCTGCGGGTGTGCTCGACCGGCGGCGTGCCGTGCTCCATGATGAGCTTCGCCTGTTCGTGCGGGCCCTCTCCCGCGCCCGCACGCGGGTCGTCGTGACCGCGACGTCCGACGACGATCATCGCCCCAGCGGGCTGTTCTCCCTGCTCCCCGACGCGGAGGCGGCGCGGGCGCTGCCGCCCCTCACGCTGCGCGGGGTCGTCGCCCAGCTGCGGCGGGCTGTCACCGCCGATGTCCCCGACAGGTCGGCGGCGGCGCAGCTCGCCGCGCTCGCGTCCGCCGGTGTCGCCGGGGCCCGCCCCGACGACTGGTACGGCGTGGGGGCCGCGACATCCGATGCCCCGCTGCATTCGCTGGCGCACGGTGACATCCGCGTCTCGCCCTCCCGGCTCGCGGCGCTCGAGCAGTGCGAGCTCGACTGGGTCGTGCGCGAGCTCGGCGCCGACGCGGGAAGCACCGTCGCCGGGCTCGGCACGCTCATCCACGCGGCGCTCGAGGCGGCGCCGGACGCCGACGCCGTCGCGTTGTGGGAGGTCGTGGACGCCCGGTGGAACGAGCTCGGCTTCGAATCCGAGTGGCTCGAGCGTGCCGGGCGCGAGCGTGCCCGCGACCTCGTCGATCGTCTGGCGCAGTACCTCCGCGACTTCGCGGCGGGCGGCGGTGAGCTGCTCGCGAGCGAGACGCCGTTCGAGGTGGAGATCCCGCTGCCACCCCACGACGGCGAGGGACGTGCGCTGCTGCGCGGCGTCGTCGACCGCGTCGAGCGGCGGGCCGACGGCACCGTCGTGATCGTCGATCTGAAGACGGGTCGGGCCGAGCCGCGCACCGACAAGGCCGTGGTCGAGAACCCGCAGCTGCTCGCCTACCAGCTCGCCCACGACGCCGGGGCGATCGCGCCGTCGGCGGGCCTGCCCGCGGGCGGCGCCGAACTGCTGGTGCTGCACACCGGCACGGCGAAGCCCTACCTCGAACCGCGGCAGGCGCCGCTCGACGACGAAGCCCGCGAGCGGTTCATCGCCCGGCTGCAGCACGCGATCGCCGTGATGGCGGGCACGCGGTTCGCGGCGCCCTACGAGCAGCACTGCCGAGACGAGCACGCCCACGGTGTGTGCCGCATCCATGTGGTCGGAGCGGTGAGCGCGCCGTGACCGTCTCCGCTGCCGCGGTCGCCGCGGCCCTCGGCCAGTTCCCCCCGACCGACGAGCAGGCCCGCGTCATCGAGGCTGCGCTGGGCCCGGCGCTGGTGGTCGCCGGCGCCGGAAGCGGGAAGACCGAGACGATGGCGGGGCGCGTCGTCTGGCTCGTCGCCAACCGGCTGGTCGCCCGTCACGAGGTGCTCGGCCTCACCTTCACGCGAAAGGCGGCCGGCGAGCTCGCCGAGCGCATCGAACGACGTCTCGCGCGCCTCGCCGAGTTCGAGGCGGCGGGCCTGGTCGACCGCCTCGACGAGCTGCACGCGGTCGGCGCGCTCGATGCCTTCGGCGAGCTCGAGCGCGCCGGAGCCCCCGCCGCGGAGCGCCGAGCACGCATCGCCGATCTCGCCGGACGGCTGGGAGCGGATGCCGCGGCGGGTGCCGTCGACCCCGACGACCTCCTCGATCGCCCCACCGTCGCGACCTACAACAGCTTCGCCGACGCCCTGGTGCGCGACAACGCGGTGCTGATCGGGCGCGACCCCGATGCGCAGGTGCTGTCGGAGTCGGCATCCTGGCTTCTCATGCGGCGGGTCGCGCTCGACAGCGACGATTCCCGGCTGGAGAGCCGCAGCGAATCGCTCGGCACGATCGTGTCGGCGGCCTTGGGGCTCGCGGGCGCCGCCGTCGACAACCTCGCCGACCTCGGCGACGTGGCCGCGTTCCCGTCGCGGTTCCGCGGCATCCTCGAACGGCCCTCCGAGACGGCACGGGTGAGTGTCTACGCGGACTTCCCCCGGTTCGTCGAGAAGGTCGACGGCCTCGAGGTGCTGGCGGGTCTCGCGGCCGGCTACGCGTCGGCGAAGGAACGTCGCGGAGTCATCGACTTCGCCGACCAGGTGGCCGGTGCGCTGCAGATCGTCGAGCGCCACCGGGATGTCGCTGAGGGCCTGCGCTCACGGTTCCGGGTGGTTCTGCTCGATGAGTACCAGGACACCTCGGTCGTCCAAGCGCGGTTGCTCGCGGCACTGTTCGCCGACACCGCCGTGATGGCGGTCGGCGACCCGCACCAGGCGATCTACGGCTGGCGGGGTGCCAGTGCGGGCAACCTCGACGACTTCCCGCGCGCCTTCGTGACTCGTGGCGCATGCGAACGCTTCTCCCTGCTGACCAGTTGGCGCAACAGCGCGGATGTGCTCGAGATCGCTTCGGCGCTGCTCGCACCGCTCGCCGGCGGGGCGGATGTCGCGGCCCTCCGCCCACGGCCGGGTGCGGCAAGGGGAGAGGTCGACCTCGAGATGGCCTCGACACTCGACGATGAGGCGGAACGGGTCGCGGAGTGGTTCGTGCGGGTCCGTGCCGAGCGCCGCTGCGTGGGCCTCTCGACGACCGGCGCGGTGCTGTTCCGGTCGAAGCGGCGCATGAGCGTGTTCGCCGAGGCCCTCGTGCGTCACCGCGTGCCGCATCGCGTGCTCGGACTCGGTGGGCTTCTCGACACCCCCGAGGTGGTCGACATCGTGTCGGCGCTGCGGGTCATCGCCGATCCGCTCGCCGGGTCGGAGCTCATCCGTCTGCTGGTCGGGCCGCGGTGGGCGATCGGCGTCGCCGATCTGCGCGAGCTGCGGGCGCTCGGCGCCCGGCTCGCGCGACACGACGCGGCGCTCCAGCCCCTGGCCCCCGACGTCGTCGCGACCTTGCGCGCATCCGCGGCCGACGATCACGGCTCGCTCAGCGACGCGCTCGACTTCTTCCCCCGCGTGCGCGACGACCACGGCTGGCTCGCCGGCTTCACCCCGGCCGCGCGCACCCGACTGCGCGAGGCGGCCGGCGTGATCGCGGCCTGGCGCCGAGCCGCGGGACTTCCCGTGCTCGATCTCGTGCGACTGATCGAGAGCGAGCTGCGCCTCGACCTCGAGCTCGCCGCGAATGAGGCCCGCGGGCCTCAGCGCACCGCCCACGCGCAGGTGCGGGCTTTCACGGCCGAGATCGCGGGCTTCCTGTCCTCCGACGATGCGCGGTCGCTGCCCAGCCTGCTCGCGTGGCTCGACCACGCGGCATCCGTCGACGAGCTCGCCCCCCGACCGGAACCGACGGAGCCCGACGTCGTGCAGCTGCTGACGATCCACGGGTCGAAGGGTCTCGAGTGGGATGCGGTCGCGGTCGTGCGGATGGTCGAGGACGAGCTTCCCGCCGCGAGCCGCGACGCCAAGGGATGGCTGACGTTCGGTGCGCTGCCGTTCGAGTTCCGCGGGGATGCCCCGTGGCTCCCGCGCCTCGCGTGGTCTGCGGCCGAGGCTCCCACCCAGCAGGCCCTGCGCGATGCGGTCGAGGCGTTCGGCGAGCAGAACCGCGACCGGCAGGTCGCCGAGGAACGCCGGCTGGCGTATGTCGCCGTGACCCGCGCGCGCGACCACCTGCTTCTCACCGGCTCATCGTGGGCGGGAACGGTGCAGCCACGGGCGGCGAGCCGGTTCCTGCGGGAGGCCGCGTCCGCGCTCGGGCGCGGCGCGGTGGACGTCGATCCGGGCGAGCGCCCCGATGACGTGGTGCGTACGGTGAGCTGGCCGCTCGATGCGCTGGGCAGTCGGAGGGAGAGGGTCGAGCGTGCGGCGGAGCTCGTGCGGGCGGCGGACGCCGTCATCCTCGATCCGGACCTGTCGCTTCTTCTCGTCGAACGCGACGAGCAGCGGCGCGGGGGCGATCGTTCGGCACCGACCCGCATTCCCGCCTCGGCCTACAAGGACTTCACGACCGACTATTCGGCCGCCGTCGCCGCGCGGTCCCGTCCGCTCCCCGAGCGGCCGTACCGTGAGACGCGGATCGGCACGAGCTTCCACTCGTGGGTGGAGCGCCGTGCCGGACTCGCCGGCACGGCGGGGCTCGACGACGAACTCTGGGATGGGGACGAACCGGGCGGCGTCGCTGAGCCTGCCGCCCTCGCGCCGCTCATCGACGCCTTCCTCGCGTCGGAGTGGGCGCCTCTGCAACCGATCGAGGTGGAGACCGAGATCGACTTCCGACTCGACGATCTCGACGGGCGCCCTCACGTCATCGTGTGCAAGCTCGATGCCGTCTACCGGCGCGGCGACCGGATCGAGATCGTCGACTGGAAGACGGGCGCGCCGCCGCGGACGTCGTCGGAACGCGCCGAGCGGATGGTGCAGCTCGACCTCTACCGTCGGGCCTACCACTCCCGGCACGGGGTGCCGCTCGACCAGATCGACGTCGCGCTGTTCTACGTCGCGCACGGCCTGGTGCTGCGAGGCTGACCTGCGCCAGGACGCGCGGGGGTCAGTCCCCGCCGACAGCCCAGCGGCGCAAGGCGGCGCGGGATGCCCGCTCGGCCTCGTCGGCATCTGCCACCGGGTCGAGATCGAGGTCGAGTGTCGGAGGAGCCGGGTCGTGGGGGATCGTGCGGGAACCTGCTCCCCATGAAGCGGCTTCGATCGGTTGGGTCGCCTGCGGATCGCCGTCGACGTCCCCAGCGGGGTCGGCGTCGCCGTCGACGACTGCGAGGTCGTCACGTGTCTCGCCCGTCTCGATGTCGCCGAAGGCCGAGAGGTCGGCGCGGTCGAAGGCGTCGGTCTGCAGCGAAGTGTCCCCGCGCGGCGTGGCGGCCGCGGGAACACGGTCGAGCACGTCCATCGCCGCCTGCACATCGCTGTGACGTACCGGAGTGAGGTCTTCACCGCGCGTGCTCTCGTCGAGCGAGGCCAGCAGGCTCGCCGCGTCGGCGACGACGTCGTGATCGTCGCTCTCGAGTCCGTGCACGAGCCACTTCGCGAACTCGAGCTCGGCGTAGAGGCGCGAGCGCTCGGTGAGATGGGCATCGCCGGCGCGCACGGATGCCGCGGCATACGCCTCGCGCACGGTCGCCGCGGCCACCGGGGCCGCCGCGAGCCAGTGCAGGTCGGCGGCGGCGTCGCCGACGGACAGCCCGTGCCAGTCGATGAGGCCGGATACGCGGAGGTCGTCGTCGCCCGTGAACACGAATGCGCCCGCGTCGACGCCGCCGAGCACGACGACGGTCTCGAACTCCCAGAGCGAATCGGCGTCGATCGCGGTCATCCAGCGCGCCCGGAGGGTGCGCGGCAGGTGCCCGCTCGCGGCGGCGCGATCGATGAGACGACGGGTCTCGTCGCGCACCTGATCGCTCGTGCGCACCGGCAGGCCCTCGGAACGCACGACGGCGACAGGGAGCGCGTGCACGGCAGCGAGCGCGGCGCCCAGCGCCGTCGCCACGCCGCGACCGTCCGGGATCTGCGCGGCGTCGACGTGCCAGCCGTCGACCAGGTCGGTGACCAGCGCGGGGGAGCCGTCGACGACGGTCTGACCGACGGCGACGGGAGCGGCGAACGGGAGCACCGCGCGCACGCCATCGGTCAGTGCGGCGAGGGCGCGTGCCTCGGCGCGCAGCTGCTCGGCGGCGTCTACGGTGGCGGCGACCCGCACGGCGAGGCGCCGGCCGTCGTCGAGTACGACGACGGCCGAGTCGAATCGTCCGGCCGCGCCATCGGTGAGCGCGCCGGCGGCGACGATGCGGGCACCCGGAACGGCGGCGGTGACGCTCGCGGCTAGAGTGAACGGGGTGCGCGCCATGCCCTCAGGGTAGGTTGCGAGGTCCCCCCTCGCCCGGCGCCACGCCCTGGGAGGAGCGATCGATGTCGGCACGTAACGCGCCCGAGGACGGTGCGACGGCAGGCTTCGATCGGGCCGGCGATGAGCGCTCCGACGCCGCCCTGGTCGACGCGCTCCGCGCCGACCCGGCGACCCGCGTGCTGGTCGTGCGCGGCGACCGGGTGTCGCTCACACCCGACAGCGCGCTGGAGCTCGTCCCGCCCGCGGCGGTCACCGGTCATCGCGTCGTGTGGGCGCTCCTCGGGCGCCTCGACGGCGTCGCCGTGCTGCTCGCCGCGTCGGCCGCGCAGCCGGCGGAGGAGACCACCGGCTCGCCGCTGCGCGCCGTCGCCGCGGCGTTGGTCCCCGCCGAGGCGGAGCTCGCGGTCACCGGCGTCGCGCTCGGACGATGGCTGCTGGATGCCCCGTACTGCCCCGCCTGCGGTGAGCTCACCGATCTGGTCGCCTCCGGCTGGGCGCGGCACTGCCCCCGCTGCGGGCGCGAGCACTTCCCGCGCACCGACCCCGCGGTGATCGCGGCGGTGCGGCATCCGACCGATCCCGATCTGCTGCTCCTCGGCGCCAACGCCGCGTGGGAGCAGCGGCGCTACTCATGCTTCGCCGGTTTCGTGGAGGCGGGCGAGTCGCTCGAGCAGACCCTGGTGCGCGAAATCCGCGAAGAGGCGGGCATCACCGTCGGCGACGTCGATTATCGCGGCTCGCAGGCGTGGCCGTACCCTCGCTCCCTCATGCTCGGCTTCCTCGTACGCGCGCTCGATGCTGCCGCGCAGGGTGACGGCGAAGAGATCGTCGAGGTGCGCTGGTTCCACCGCGATGAGATCGGTCGGGCACTCGCCGGCGAATCCGATCTGCTGCTGCCCGGTCCGTCCTCGATCGCCTACCGTCTCATCACGGCCTGGCACGCGGAGCGGCCGTGACCGGCTCCGGAGTGCTCTCCGGGCTCGATGACCGCCAGCTGGAGGCCGCACGCGCGCTGCGCGGCCCCGTGTGCGTGCTGGCCGGCGCCGGCACCGGCAAGACAAGGGTGATCACCCGCCGTATCGCGCACGGCGTCGAGACAGGCGCCTACTCGCCGCAGCGGGTGATGGCGGTGACCTTCACGGCGAAGGCCGCGGGAGAGATGCGCGGGCGCCTGCGCGCTCTCGGGGTCGAAGGGGTGTCGGCGCGGACCTTCCACGCGGCAGCCCTCGCGCAGCTGAACTTCTTCTGGCCTCAGGTGGCGGGGGACACCGTACCCGCGATCGTCGACAGCAAGGTGCGGGCGCTCGCCCACGCCGCCGACGGCATCGGCATGGACCCGTCGGCGGCGACGCTGCGCGACGTCGCGTCGGAGATCGAATGGCGCAAGGTCACCATGCGTTCGGTGGAGGCGTACGTCGATGCCCGGCCCCGGGGGATCGGCTCGTTGGATGTCGCGGCCGTCGCGGCACTCATGCGGGCCTACGAGAAGCTCAAGGATGAGCGTCGTCAGATGGACTTCGAGGATGTGCTCCTCGCGTGCGCCGGCATGATCGAGGCGGAGCCGCGTGTCGCTCAGGCCGTGCGGGAGCAGTACCGGCACTTCACCGTCGACGAGTACCAGGATGTCTCGCCACTGCAGCAGCATCTGCTGGACCTCTGGGTGGGTCAGCGCCACGACCTGTGCGTCGTGGGTGACGCGAGCCAGACGGTGTATTCGTTCGCGGGCGCCGATGCCCGGTTCCTGCTGGAGTTCGAGCGGCGGTACGAGAACGCCCGCGTCGTGCGCCTCGAGACGAACTACCGCAGCGTGCCCGAGGTGCTGCGCACCGCCAACGCCCTCATGCGCGGACGTCCGGGCGCCCTTGAGCTGCACCCGCCCGCGGGGAGGGCGGATGCCTCGCCGCCGACGTCGCTCACGGCGTACCCCGATGAGCGAGCCGAGGCGCAGGGCGTGGCCGCGTCGGTCGCGGCGCAGCTGGCGTCGGGGACGGCGCCTCGCGAGGTCGCGGTGCTGTACCGGTCGCACGCGCAGTCGGCGGAGCTCGTGCAGGCGTTCGCCGATGCGGGCATCCCCGTGACGGTGCTGGGCGGGGCGCGCTTCTTCGACGTGCCGCAGGTGCGCCAGGCGGTGATGGCGCTGCGTGCCGCAGCCGTGTCACCCACGGGGCACGATTTCCGGGGCTCGGTGCGGGATGTGCTCCGCTCGCTCGGCCACACCGACGAGGCGCCGGCGGCGGGGGGAGCGCTCCGTGATGCGTGGGAGGCTCGCGCGGCCCTGCTGAGGCTGGCCGACGAGGCGCCCGACGGAACGACCCTCAAGGGGTTCACCGACGCGCTGCTCGCCCGGGCGAAGGACCAGCACGAGCCGACGCTGGAGACGGTGACCTTCGCGACCCTCCATGCCGCCAAGGGCCTCGAGTGGCACCACGTGCACCTCGTCGGGTTGTCGGAGGGACTGCTGCCGATCTCGTACGCCCAGACGTTCGAGCAGGTCGACGAGGAGCGCCGACTGGCCTATGTGGGCATCACGCGGGCCGCGCGAAGCCTGTCGCTGTCGTGGTCGCGCGGGGAGGGGCGCTCGGAGCGTCGGGTGTCGCGTTTCGCCGAGGAGATCGGCATCCGCACTCTGGATGTGCGCGATGGGCGAGCCACTCGCGGCGCATCGACTGGTTCGGGATCGTCACGGAGTGGCCGCTGAGAGCGAGGTCCTCCTCGCCGGAGACGAAGCCGGCGAGCATCGTGATGGCCTCGACCAGAATGTGATCGGCGATCTCGGGCGTGGGCGCCGTGAGCAGCTGAGCCGCGATCATCGGCCACGCCGGATCGCGGTCGCGCCGATCGGCGTCGACGCACGCGAGGCAGGCCGTCGCGCCCGGTTCGACGCGCGGGCCGATGGTGATTCCCGTCGTGGTGAAGACCACCGGGATGTGCACGACGTCATCGCCGAGAGAGGCCGCATAGGCGGCCGGATGCACGGCGTGGCTGGCGACGAGCACCTGAATGGTGCCGCGTGGGCGAGGCGCGCCCTCGGATACGAGCGGCGCGAACGGCGCGAGCCGGTGGCGCACCAGGCACACGAGTTCTTCGTCGACCCCCGGCCCGCCCGCGACCTCGACTGAGCGCAGCGGCCGGGGGACCCGCTCGAGCACCGGCTCGAGCGTTGCGACGAACCGCTCGAGGCTCTCGATGTCGATACCCGCCCGGTGCGCGGTGTACCCGAGAGAACCTTCGCCGATTCCGGTCACGAGGTCGGCGATCGCTCGCAGCTGCCAGTCGGGCGGGGAAAGGAGCACGAGCCGCGCATCGGCGCCGAACTGCACGTCGACGGGGCTGCGCCACAGCGGCGGGTGGGCGGGGTCGATGCGGTACATGCCCCGATTGTGCGTGCCCGCAGGGCTCAGTCGCGGGAGTCCACAGGAACTCGCGCGAGCGTCGCGGTCTGCGGGCGCTGGGGAGGAGCCGTCGCACGCGACGCCCGTCCCCGGTGACCACGGCGGACGATGCCGCGGCGATTCCCTCGCGGATGCCGCCTCAGACCGGCCGTCCGCCGTCCGCGGTGCCGGTCGGGTCGTCGTCGCGCTCGTCATCCGTGCCGGCTGCGCGCGGCGCGTCGCCCGACTCCTCGGCGAGAAGCTGGCGCAGTGCGTCGTCGAACTCGTCCGGCTCGGGCGCCGTGCCCGCGGCATCCGCCTGCAGACGGGCGATGAGCGTCGACGGGTCGTCGATGTCGGCCGACGTCGGCATCAGGTCGGGGTAGTCCCAGAGCGCGTCGCGCGCCGCGACGCCGACCGCGTCGGTGATCGCCCGCCACATCGAGGCCGCCTCACGGGCGCGGCGGGGACGCAGCTCCAGCCCGACGAGAGACCCGAGGGCCTTCTCTGCGGGTCCTCCGACGGCGCGGCGCCGGCGCACGACCTCGGCGATGCGGTCGGCGTGCGGGAGACGGGCGGTCGCATCCGCGGTGACGACTTCGACCCAGCCCTCGACGGTCGCGAGCACGTCCTCCAGGCGGCTGAGCGCCGCGTTCTGCTGGTCGCTGCGAGGGGGGATGAGCGCCCCCGACTCGAGCAGCTGGCGCAGCTCGTCGGGCGACGACGGGTCGAAGCGCGACGCGACGTCCTCGAGAGCCGACACGTCGATGCGGATGCCGCGGGCGAACTCGCCGATCTGAGCGATCACGTCCAGGCGCAGCCACTTCGCGTGCCGGAACAAGCGGGCGTGCGCGAGCTCGCGGGTGGCGGTCGCGAGCGCGAGCTGGTCGTCGGGGATCTCGAGTCCTGCTCCGAAGTCCGCGAAGTTCTGGGGGAGGATCGCGGCGTGACCGGCGGGCAGCAGCGGGATGCCCACGTCACCGCCGGAGACGACCTCCATCGACAGACGTCCGACCACCTGACCGAGCTGGGTGGCGAACAGCGAGCCGCCGACGGTGCGCATGAGGCGGCCCGCGCCCTGTGCGACTTCCCCGAACTCCTCGCCCGTCTGCTCGACCAGCGCGGCCGTCATCGCATCGGCGATGCTGCCGGAGACGGGCTCAGCGAGCTCGCGCCAGACCGGCAGTGTGAGTTCGACCCAGCGGGCGCGCGTGATCGCACCGCCCGGCTGCGCGAGCTCGGGGACCGTCGTCGCTTCGCCGAGCCACAGGTTCGCGAGGGAGAAGGCCTGATCGAGGTCGCTGCGCTGAGCGGAACTGACGGCGAGATCGCTCTGGCCGGCGATCTGCAGGGCCTGGCGCGAGGCCATCTCCCAGGTCGCCTCCTCGCCGCCGGCGAAGGCGGCCTGCATCTGCGTCATCATCTGCTGCAGCGTCGCCGGGTCGATGTTCATCCCCGACAGGCGGGAGAGCAGCTCGGGATCGAGCTGGCCGCCGTCCGTGCCCCCCCCGAGCAGCCGCCGGAGCAGCTCGTTCAGGTCATCGCCCTGCGATGCATCGTCGTCGTCGTCGTGTGCCACCTCAGTCGCCTCTCAGCCGCATGTCGAGCTGCCAACTACGCTAGTTGCACACACCCTCGCAATGCCCGGGACGAGCCAGATCGTCGTACGCCGGCCGCGAACGACACGACGGAGGCGGCGTGACGCTGTTCGACGAGACCGGGCCCGCGGCATCCGAACGGCCCCGGCGTCCGCGGTCGCGCGCGGGGGTCGCCGGCATCTGGGCGCTCGTCGTCGCGCTCGTCGCGCTGCTCGTGCTGTCGTTCCTTCCGTCGGCGTATGTGATCGAGACGCCCGGGCCGGTGTTCAACACGTTGGGCACCGTGCAGAACGACCAGAAGCAGCAGGTGCCGATCATCACCGTCTCGGGTGCGACCACCTACCCGACGGCCGGCGAGCTGTCGCTGTTGACCGTGCAGGTCGTGGGAACGGCCGACGCTCGTCCGTCGTGGCTCGAGTTGATCCCGGCGTTCTTCGACCCGTCGCGCTCGATCGTGCCCGCCGACGCGATCTATCCGCCCGACCAGACCTCACAGCAGCTGAGCGACCAGAGCTCGGCGCAGATGGTCGATTCGCAGCAGGAGGCGACTGCGGCGGCCCTCACCCACCTCGGGTACACCGTGACGCCCTACCTCTCGGTCTACTCGGTCGAGTCCGACGGTGCCGCCAACGGGGTGCTGCAGAAGGACGACGTCGTCGAATCGGCCGACGGCACCGCCGTGACGGATGTCGCGTCGCTGCGTGCGATCATCGCGGCCAAGGACGGCGCACCGGTGAGCCTGACGATCCAACGCGGGGGCACGACGCAGCAGGTGAGCATCACCCCGAAGCAGCAGATCATCAACGGCCAGTCCACGTGGTTGATCGGGGTGTCGCTGCTGACGCAGTTCCACTTCCCGATCGATGTGAAGCTGCAGCTGTTCAATGTCGGCGGCCCGAGCGCGGGGATGATGTTCGCGCTCGGCATCATCGACACGCTCACCCCCGGCAATCTCAACGGCGGCAAGAACGTGGCCGGCACCGGCACGATCGACGCCGCCGGCGAGGTCGGGGCGATCGGGGGCATCCGCCAGAAGATGTACGGGGCCCGTTCCTCGGGCGCCGAGTACTTCCTCGCACCGGCCGACAATTGCGACGAGGTCGTCGGGCACATCCCGCAGGGGCTCTCGGTCTACGCGGTCTCGACGCTCGACGACGCGGTCAAGGACCTCACGGTGATCGGCTCGGGCGGGGACACCTCCACCCTCGCGACATGCTCGACGGTCATGGCCTCGCCGACGCCGTCGGTCTCGCCGACGCCGACGCCCTGACCACTCCCGACACACCCGGAGGACGCGGCGACGCCGGGAAGATGCTCGGCGTTCCTCCAGAGCCCGCCTCGTAGGATGACAGGGTGACCTCCGCCACGGCGCCGAAGCCCACCCGTCCGAGTCGAACCCGTCGCGTCATCGCGATCTCCCTCGTGGTGATCGCGCTGCTCGTGGCCGCGTTCTTCATCTTCGCCAACGTCTACGCGGACTGGCTGTGGTACTCCCAGCTCGGCTTCCTGAACGTGCTCACCACGCAGTGGGTGTGGCGCATCGGCATGTTCGTGGTGGGCTTCCTGGGGATGGCGGTGCCGACCTGGCTGGTCATCAACCTCGCCTACCGGCTGCGCCCGGTATACGTGCGGTTGAGCTCTCAGCTCGACCGCTATCAGGAGGTCGTGGAGCCGCTGAGACGACTCGCGATGTGGGGCATCCCGATCTTCTTCGGGCTCTTCGCCGGCTTCGCCTCATCTGCGCAGTGGCAGACCGCGGCCCTCTGGGTCAACGGCGTGCACACCGCGACCGGCGACCCGCAGTTCAACCTCGACACCGGCTTCTACCTGTTCGCGCTGCCGTTCTACTCGGCCGTCCTCGCCTTCGCGTCGGCCGTGGTGTTGATCTGCCTGCTGCTCACGGCCGCGGTGTCCTACCTGTACGGCTCCGTTCGGGTAGGCCAGCGCGAGCTGCGCATCTCGCGCCCCGCGCGGGTGCAGCTCGCCATCATCGCCGGCGTCTACCTTCTGCTCCAGGCGGTGAGCCTGTGGCTCGACCGCTACAAGACGCTCACCAGCGCCGACGACCGCATCACCGGGGCGGCATACGTGAGCGTGAACGCGACGATCCCGGGTCTGGCCATCCTCTCGATCGTGGCCGTGCTCGTGGCGATCCTGTTCTTCGTCACCGCCGTGATCGGCCGGTGGCGCTACCCGCTGATCGCGACGGCCCTGCTGATCATCACCTCGCTCGTCGTCGGTGTCGGCTACCCGTGGATCGTCAATCTCGTGCAGGTGCGTCCGAACCAGCTGAGCGTCGAGAGCCAGTACTACCAGCGCAACATCGACGGCACCAAGGCGGGCTTCGGCCTGAGTGACCTGCAGGAGACGAACTTCTCCGCGAACACCACGGCACAGCAGGGGCAGCTGCGATCGGATGCCGAGACGACGGCGCAGATCCGCATCATGGACCCGGCGATCATCCCGCCGACGGTGGCCCAGCTCGAGCAGTACCGGTCGTACTACCAGTTCCAGAGCCCGCTGAGCGTCGACCGCTACACGATCGACGGGCAGACGCAGGACACCCTGGTGTCGGTGCGCGACCTCAATCTCAACGCGCTCGGCACGACCGCCAGCACGTGGCAGAACACCTCGCTCATCTACACGCACGGCTACGGGCTTGTGGTCGCCAAGGGCAACGCTCGCACCTCCGACGGCAACCCCGTCTTCCTCGAGCGCGGCATCCCGTCCGCGGGCTTCCTGACGTCGGGCGAGAAGTACGAGCCGCGGGTGTACTTCTCGGCGAACGCTCCGACGTACTCGATCGTCGGCGCCCCCGCGGGCACCGCGCCGATCGAGCTCGACTACCCGGCCGGCGACGGCAGCAGCACCGAGACGAAGACCACCTTCGCCGGCAACGGCGGCCCAAACATCGGCAACGTGTTCAACCGGCTCATCTACGCGATCAAGTTCCAGGCGGAGCAGATCCTGTTCTCCGACTCGATCAACCAGGATTCGCAGATCCTCTACGACCGCGACCCCGCAACGCGCGTGCAGAAGATCGCCCCGTACCTGACCCTCGACGGCGAGCCGTACCCGAGCGTGGTGGACGGCCGCATCGTCTGGATCGTCGACGGCTACACCACGAGCGACCAGTACCCGTATTCGACGACGACGAGCATGTCCCAGGCCATCGCCGACGCGAACAACCCCACTCCGCGGGTCGCGCTCGACAACGTCAACTACATCCGCAATTCGGTGAAGGCGACCGTCGACGCGTACGACGGTCATGTGACGCTCTACGCCTGGGATCCGACGGACCCGCTCCTGCAGGCGTGGCAGAACGTCTACCCGTCCACGGTCAAGCCGATCGCCGACATGTCGGCCGATCTCATCAGCCACGTGCGCTATCCGACCGATCTCTTCAAGGTGCAGCGCACGATGCTGGGCGTGTACCACGTCAACGATCCGCAGTCGTTCTACCAGCGTGACAACGCCTGGACGACTCCCGCCGACCCGACCGACAACACCGTGCTGCAGCAGCCGTACTACATGACGATGCAGATGCCGGGCCAGGCCTCGCCGACCTACTCGATGTTCACCTCGTTCATCCCGCAATCCGACGGGACGAATGCGCGGAACGTCCTGATGGGCTATCTCGCGGTCGATTCGGATGCCGGCACCACCGCCGGCACGAAGGGTGCCGATTACGGCAAGCTGCGGATGCTGGTGATCAACGCCTCGACTCCGGTGCCCGGGCCCGGGCAGGTGCAGAACACGTTCAGCGCCGACCCCGCCGTCTCATCGTTCATCAACCTGCTCAAACAGGGGCAGTCGCAGGTGCTCAACGGCAACCTGCTGACCCTGCCCGTCGGTGGCGGCCTGCTCTATGTGCAGCCCGTGTTCGTGCAGTCGTCCGGCGCGACGAAGCTGCCGACGCTCCAGAAGGTGCTCGTCGCCTTCGGCAGCCAGGTCGCGTTCGAGGACACCCTGACGGCAGCGCTCGACTCGCTGTTCGGTGGCAACTCGGGCGCCGCCGCGGGCGACAACGGTGTGACGGCATCCCCGGTGCCCACCGGGACGTCGACCCCGAGCGCCACGCCTACGCCGTCGCCCTCTGCGAGCGGAGGCACCGGATCGTCGACCGCCTACCAGGCGGCGCTCCAGGAGGCCAAGCAGGCGATGCTCGATCGTCAATCGGCTCTCCAGGCCGGCGACTGGACGAAGTACGGCGAGGCCGACGCGCGTCTGACCCAGGCGATCAACACGCTGCTGCAGCTCTCCTCGCAGTGAACCGACGGTGGGGTGGGCGCGCGGGCGTCCACCCCACCTTCGGGCATTCGAGGCTCAGCGCGCCAGCTGCCACCACCAGATGAGCAGCAGCGTCACCGCGAACCCCGAGAACTGATTGATCCAGAGGAACCGATCCCATCCGACGGTGGCGCGGTGCGCGGTCTCGGCGGTGACCGCGCGATACGGCCACACGGCGACCAGGTAGGGCACGGCGAGCAGCGCGGCCAGCGGTGCGGGCCAGGCTCCCCCCGTCACGACGAGCGCGGCGGCCGCGTAGCAGGCGAGCGAGAACCAGACGGTCGCGCGGGGGCCGATCGCCGTCGCGACGGAGGCGATGCCGGCCTCGCGGTCGGCCGCGACATCCTGCACCGCGCCGAAGGCGTGCGACGCGACCCCCCACAGGGCGAATGCCCCGATGACCGCGGCGAGGGCCCACGTCCAGGTGGCCTCGGCGAGCACGAGGCCGTAGATGGCCGGTGAGAAGAAGTGGATGCTGCTGGTCGCCGAGTCGGCGAAGGGACGCTCCTTGAGGCGCAGCGGCGGCGCGGAGTAGAACACCACGAAGAACAGGCTCGCGGCGAGCGCCAGCCACGAGAGCGCGGAGCCGACGATGACGAGGTAGACGACGAACGGCAGGCAGCTGAGGCCCGCCGCCCAGAGCGTCACGCGGTGCAGCCGCCGATCGAGCACAGCACCGTGAGCACCGCCCTTGCGGGGGTTGCGCAGGTCGGACTCGTAGTCGAACACGTCGTTGATGCCGTACATCGCGAGGTTGTAGGGGATGAGGAAGAACACCACGCCGACGACGAGCGTGACGGAGATCTCGCGGGTGGCGAGCAGGTAGGCGGCGCCGAACGGGTAGGCGGTGTTGATCCAGCTGACCGGCCGCGAGGACACGAACAGGGTGCGCACGACGTTCATGCGTCGCTCCTCTCGCGCCGCGAGACGAGGGCGGCGATCGCGGGCACGAGGAACGCCGCGCACAGCGGGTAGGAGAAGTCCTCGATCGGGGCGAGGCCGATGCGGATGCCGCTCAGATGCTCGGGCGGGTAGGAGAACAGTCCGGCGCCGATCATGACGTTGTCGAAGACGGCGGTGAGGGCGAGCAGGGCGACGGCGGCGAGGGCGGATGCCGCCATCCGCCGTCCGAATCCGGGGCGCACGGCGCTCAGCAGCGTGACGACGACGGTGATCGCGAGGAACGGGAGCAGGAGCAGCGCGTAGGTCATCGAGGTTCCTTCCGCGCGAGGAGGCGGGTGCCGGCTCCGGCGCAGACGGCGGCGAGGTAGCAGAGGAACAGCAGGAAGGTGATCTCCTCGAGGGGGAGGTGCGGGGCCAACTCGATGCCGAGGTAGAGCGGCGAGTCACCCTGCACGAAGACGCCCGCGGCGATGCCGACGAGATCCCAGACGACGAAGAACGCGGTGCCGACGAACACCGCGATCGCGGTGGTCAGCGGCCGCGCCCACAGGGCCAGCCGGTGTCGCGCGTCGAGCAGCGCGACGCCCGCCGCGGAGACGACGATGACGAGCAGATATAGGCCGGGCACGTCAGCGACCCGCCGGCTCGACGAGCGGCGCCGCGCTGCGGTCCGCGCGCAGGCGTTTGGCGACGAGCTCGGCCGAGATCAGGCACATCGGCAACCCGATGCCCGGAAGCGACGAGGTGCCGGCGTGGAACAGGTTCGGGACCTTCGCCGAGCCGTTGCGCGGGCGGAACACCGCGCTCTGGCGCAGTGTGTGCGCGAGTCCGAGCGATGTGCCGCGCCAGGCGTTCAGGTCGTCGGCGAAGTCGGCGGGCGCGATCGTGCGTCGCACGACGACGCGGTCCACGAGGTCGGGCACGCCGCACCACGAGGCGATCTGGGCGATGGCGGCATCCGCTGCCCGTTCGATTCCCGCGTCTCCCGCCCCGTCGATGCCGCCGTGGCCGAGCGAGGGATCGGCGGGGACCGGTACGAGCACGAACAGGTTCTCGTGGCCTGCCGGCGCGACGGTGGGGTCGGTCGCGCTCGGGCGGCACACGTACAGCGACGCCGGGTCGGGGATCGCCGAGGGCTCCCCGAAGATCGCGTCGAAGTTCTCGCGCCAGCGCTCGGTGAACAGCAGGGTGTGGTGCGCGAGCTCGGGCAGTTCGCCCCGCACGCCGAGGAGGATCAGCAGCGACCCCGGTCCCGGCGTGCGTCGTTCCCACCAGCTCTCCGGCAGCTCGCGGTGGGTTTCGTCGAGCAGCGCCGTCTCGGTGTGGTGCCGGTCGGCGGTGGACACGACGACGTCTCCCGCGAGCATGCTGCCGTCGGCGAGCCGCACGCCGCGCGCCCGCCCGGCCACGACGTCGATCGCGGTGACGTCGGCGCCCGTCTCGATGACGACGCCGCGCGCCCGCACGAGGCGCTCGATCGCCCGGATGAGGGCGGTGAAGCCTCCCTGCGGGTACCGCACGCCGTCGGTCAGGTCGAGGTGGCTCATCAGGTGGTAGAGGCTCGGCACACCGTACGGCGATCCGCCCAGGAAGACTGCCGGGTACTCGAGGATCTGCCGCAGCCGGCGGTCCGTGAACGTGCGCTCGACGCGCGACGCGAGCGGCTCGACGAGCAGCCGCGCGAGCCGCGGCAGCTGCCGCGCGACGGCGCCGTCGGCGAGGCCCGCGTACCCGAGGTACGGGTCGTACAGGAAGCGCGAGACGGCGAGGTCGTAGGCGTCGGCGGCGGAGTCGAGGTAGCGCTCGAGCTTCGCGCCCGCGCCGCGCTCGATGCTCTCGAACAGAGCGGATGCCGCGCCCCGCCCGCTCGGCACGTCGAGGGCGTCGTACCCCTCGGAGTAGACGCGGTACGCGGGGGAGAGCGGGACGAGGTCGAGCTCTCGCGCGGTGGTGGTGCCGAGAAGACGGAAGAAATGCTCGAACACGTCGGGCATGAGGTACCAGCTGGGGCCGGTGTCGAACCGGAATCCGTCGCGGTCCCACGTGCCGGCCCGACCGCCGACGTCATCGCCGCGTTCGACGATCGTCACGGTGTAGCCGTCGTCTGCGAGGAGGGCGGCCGTGGCGAGCCCCGCGATGCCGGCGCCGATGACGATCGCGGTGCGGCCCGTCATCCGCGCACCCCGAGGCGCTGGGGCCGTGCGCCCAGCAGGGCGCGAGCGGCGAGGTACGCCTTGACGGGGTCGGGGACGCGCACACGGCCCGCGGCGGCATCCGCTCGACGCAGCCGTCGCGAGAGGGCGGCGAACAGGTCGTGGGCGGCGGTCACGGCGGGTCGGCAGTCGCGGGGGAGGAGCGGCACGGTGTCGGCGGCGAGGTCGAGGTCGCCGTCGATGCGGTCGAGCACGTCGGCGCGGGAGCGGGCGTCGGTCGCGCCGAGGTAGTCGCGGCCGAGGCCGGCCGCGTCGTGGTCGAGGTCGCGCAGGAAGTTGACGTCCTGGAACGCTCGCCCGAGCGCGCGGGCGCCGGCGACGAGTCTGTCGTCGGGCTGGATCGGTGCGACCGCCCCCGCGTTCACGAACACCGCCAGGCACATGAGCCCCACCACCTCGGCCGAGCCGTAGACGTACTCGTCGTGCGAGCGGGCGTCGTGCACGGTCGCGTCGAGGTCGGTGCGCATCGACGCGAAGAACGGTGCGGTGAGGTCGGTGCCGATGCCGCACGCGCGCGCCGTGCCGGCGAAGGCGTGCACCACCAGGTTGCTGCTGAACCCGCGCGCGACGGCCGCGGCGACCTCGGCCTCCAGGCCGGCGAGAAGCTCCGCCTGGCCGTCGCGGGCCACTCCCGCCTCGGCGGCGGGACCGTCGACGATCTCGTCGGCGATGCGCACGAGCGCGTAGACGTTGCGGATGTGGGGTCGCACCCGACGTCCCAGCAGGCGGGCGGCGAGGGCGAACGACGTCGAGTAGCGCGCGATGACGGTGGCCGCGGCATCCGCTGCCGTGCGGTCGTAGAGCGCGATGCCGGGTGCGTCGGTCACGGGATGCGCTCGCGGATCGCGTCGGCGGCATGGTCGACGAGGGCGGATGCCGCGACGCCGAGCTCCTGCGCACGGGTGCGCGCGGCGTCGAGGGTGCTGTCGATGAGCGCGACCAGCGCCGCACGGGCGCCGCTCTTGTCGAGCGCGCGCTGCGCGTCGAGCACGGCGATCGGACCGGTGTGGGCGACGGCGAGTGTGTCGCGCACCGCGTGCCACCCCTCGGTGCGACGGGCCAGGGCGATGAGGGGCGTCTGCTTCGCTTCGCGCAGGTCCACGCCGGCGTCGCGACCGGCCTGCGCGGAGGTACCGAACGCGCCGATCAGGTCGTCGACGAGCTGGAACGCGAGGCCGAGGTGGGTGCCGCACGCGGCGAGCGCCGCGGCATCCGTCTCGTCGGCACCGGCGATCACGGCGCCGGCGGCGAGCGGGGCGGCGAAGGAGTAGACGGCCGTCTTGTCGTGAGCGGTCGCGATGAGGCTGTCGTCTTCGGCCTCCGCGTCGGCGGCCGCATGCTCGACATCGGCGAGCTCTCCCGCGGCGGAGACGAGAACCGCGTCGTCGAGCAGATCGAGAAGGCGGGAGCGCAGGTCGGCGGGCAGATCGACCGCCGCGACCAGCCGGGTCGCCTCATAGAGGAGCACGTCGCCCGCGAGGATCGCCGCCGCCTCGCCGACGCCGGTCGCCGCCGACGGTGTGGCGCCGTGACCGAGCGCGCGACGGCGGAACTCCCCGGCGACGTTCGGCACGCCGCGACGCATCGTGTCGTGGTCGATCACGTCGTCGTGGATGACGAACGCGGTGTGCAACAGCTCGAACGCCGCGGCGACGGATGCTGCGGCATCCCTGCGCCCGTCGGTACCTCCGCAGGCGCGGAACGCCGCGAGCACGAGCGCGGGACGGAAGCGCTTCCCGCCGGATGCCGCGCGGACCATCGAGGCCGCGAGGTCGTCGAATGCGTCGCCGAGCCCGGCCCCTCGCTTCTGCAGCCGTGCCAGGGAGGCGTCGATCGCGTCGTCGACGGCGGCGCGATCGACCGCGGAGATGCGGGCGATCATGGCGCCGCCCTCGCGGCGGTGTCGTAGAGGGCGAGTCGGGGGACCTGCAGCCCGAGCCACGGGCTGAACGCCCACGGTGCCGCAGAGACGGCGGCCGCGACATCCGAGGGTTCGACCCACGCCCATTCGGCGACCTCGTCCGGATCGGGATGCAGCGGTCCTGTCGCGTGCGCGACGAAGACGGGGCACACCTCGTTCTCTACGACGCCCGATGCGTCGACGGCGCGATAGCGGAAGTCGGGGAGGGTGAGCGTCACGTCGTCGAGGGCGAGTCCGAGCTCGACGCGCGCGCGGCGGTGCACCGCCGCCTCGAGGTCTTCGCCCGGGCCAGGATGGCCGCAGAAGGTGTTCGTCCAGACGCCCGGCCAGGTCTGCTTGGAGAGCGCGCGGCGGGTGATGAGCACCCGTCCGTCATCGTCGAGCACGTGGCACGAGAACGCGAGGTGCAGGGGGGTGTCGGCGCCGTGTACCGTGCTCTTGGGAGCCGTCCCGACGGGACCGGCGCGCTCGTCGAGCAAGACCACCTGCTCGACGTCTGACACTGTTGCTCTCCCCTTTTGCTAGCTAAACTAGCGATCTCTGAGTCCGATGCTACAAGAGGTGTGGAGGAGTGTCCACATGTCCGAGTATCGACCCGACCCCGCGTCCCGCGAAAGCGCCGTACAGCGGGTGCTCGTTGGCGTGCGGGCGCTGAACGACGCCCTCGACCGCATGCATTCGGGCGTCAAAGACGACATGGGAATGAACGCCACCGATCTCGCGACGCTCCGCATGCTGATCATCCGCGAGCAGCAGGGGCAGCCGGTCAGTCCGCACGACATCGCCCGGCATCTGCGCATCTCGACGGCCTCGACGACCAAACTGCTCGACCGGCTCGCGGCGGCGGGGTACCTCGAACGCCGCCCCCATCCTCACGATCGCCGCGCGCGGGTGATCGCGCTCCTCCCGGCATCGCGCACCGCGTTCTTCGCGCACTATCGCGAGAGCCTCGGCGCGATGCGTGACGTCGCCGGAACGTACTCCGACGCCGATCTCGACGTGGTCGCGCGGTTCCTCGATGGGCTGGCCGACGCCGTCGCCGCGCACGACGGCTGACGCGCGGGCCGCCTCGCCACGCAACTCAGGCGAACGCGCCCTGCGCGAGGTATGTCCCCGACCGGGCTGCCGACGGCACGAAGAAGATGCCCGAGCCGATGTGCGAGATGTACTCGTTCAGTGCGTCCGACGAGCCGAGACGGCGCTGCAGCGTCTCGAACTGCGCGGGGTCCTTCTGGTAGCTGATGAACAGCAGGCCCGCGTCCAGGAACCCGTACTGGTTGATGCCGTCGGTGTAGTTGTACCCGCGGCGGAGGATCTTCAGACCGTTGTTGTTCTCGTGCGCGGCCAGCCGGATGTGGGCCGTCGGATCGATCACCGGTGCGCCCGAGGCATCCGTCTTCGAGAAATCCGGGGTGTCGGATTCCACCGTGCCCGTCAGCGGCGCGCCGCTGAGCTTGTGGCGCCCGAACACACGGTTCTGGTCGGACACCCGGTCGGTGTCCCAGTTCTCGATGCGCATCTGGATCTTGCGCACGACCTGGTAGCTGCCGTCGCGCTGCCAGTCGGGACCATCACCGGTGAAGACGAACTGCGAGAAGTCCGCGTCGTCGACGATGTTGCGCGTGCCGTCCTTGAAGCCCATCAGATTGCGCGGCGTCGACTGCCCCTTTCCGGCTGAGGCCCGCCCGAAGCCGGTCACCGTCCATCGGGTGGATGCCGCGCCGAGCTTCTTGCCGATGCGGGCCAGCGACCGCACCGCGTGATAGGCGACCTGGGGGTCGTCCGCGCAGGCCTGCACCGACAGGTCGCCGCCGGTGAGCGACGGATCCAGGGCCTCGCTCGGGAGCTGCGAGAGCTCCCGCAGCAGCGGCGGCTTCTGAGCCGCGAGACCGTACTCGTCGCCGAACACACGCGGACCGAGACCGATCGTGACGGTCAGCGACGCCGGGTCGAGGTCGACGGCCTCGCCGGTGTCGTCGCCGATGGCGCTCGGCTGCGACGGCTCGACCTGGCCGATCGTGGCGCCGCGCATGAGCTGAGCGCTCGCCGCCGACCAGGTGGCGAGCAGGGTCTGCAGTTCGGTGCGTGAGGACGTGGTCAGGTCGAACGTCATGAACACGCAGTGCCGCTGCGGAGGGGTGCGGATGCCCGCCTGCTCGGCGTCGCCGTAGAACGAGACCGCATTGTCGAGCCGCACGACGTCGCCCGACGACGCGGTCGGCTGCGCCGCGACGGCGCGCCCGCCGGCGAAACCGGTCGCCACCCCCGCCACCAGGCCGCCGGCTGCGGCGCCGAGGAGCAGTCCGCGGCGGGAGACCCCCGCATCCGGTGACTCCTGTGACGACGGCTCCCGCGGCGGCACGGCCGCGCTCACGATGCTGTCGCCGCCTTCTCCGCGATCTGCGCAAGCGGTTCCTGCAGGGCCTGCACCGCACGGCTCAGAGTCACGGCGTCCGCGGCCTTCACGGCGTCGGTGTAACGCACGTAGCCGCCGATCGCGCTCTGATCGCGGTAGCCGTCGAGCAGCTTGTTGACGGCGGCGAACTGCGCGGAGATCTGCTGGGTCAGCCCGGAGTCGAGCGTGGTGAGCCCGGGCTCGAGGTAGGCGAACGCCTGCTGCGCACCCTCGACGTTGCCGGCGAAGTCGACGAGGTCGATGTGGCTGTACGCCTCCTCCTCGCCGCTGATCTTGCCTGACTGCACCTCTTCGAGGAGGCTCGCGGCACCGTTCGCGAGGTCCTCCGGCTTGTAGCTGAGCGTCTTCACGAGCGAGTCGAGCGTGGTGACGTTCGTGAGGAGCTCGGCCGCGAGCTGCGTCGTCGACGCCGTGATCGCGCCGGCCTGGAACAGGTCGCGCTCGATGGCATGGAACCCGTGCCAGCCGACGGCGGGATCGAGGTTCGACTCGCGCATGTCGATGAGGTAGTCGAGGCTGCCCGCGTTGTCGGTTGCGGAGTGGCCCGGCAGCACGAACCCGTCGACATCGGACTCGATGCGCTCGTAGAACGGACGCGCGAGCGCGTAGTCGGCCTGCGCCTTCGCGAGGTCGCCGGCGTCGATCGAAGACTTCAGGGTGGCGACCGCGGTCACCATGCTGTCGACGACGCCATCGACGTAGGTCGCGTAGCCCTGCGTGCCTTCGGCCATCAGCGATGCGGCGCTGCCGGTCGGGGTCGCGGCCTGGCCGGTGACGCTGAAGGGGATGGTTTCGGTGGCGGCGCCCGGGCAGTAGAGCTGGTAACTGCCGCCGTCGAGGGTGACGGTGAAGCTCGCGGAGGAGAGGCCGGGCGCCAGGTTCTCCTTCTCGCCGACGATCCTGTCGCCGCTGAGCAGCTCGATCTCGGTGATGGAGGTCGCGCTCTGGTTCGTCACCGTGAAGGTGACCGGACCTGCGGCGGCAGTCGCCGTGTCGAGGCTGCAGGTGCCCCCGTTGTCGCCGGTGAGCGTCACAGCGACGTGGGTGGCGCCGCCGGAGGCGGTCGCGGAGGGCGCGCCTCCCGCGCTGCATCCGCTCAACACGAGGGCGAGGGTGGCGGCGGCGGTGAGTGGGGCCAGGAGGCGGACGTTCATGAGGTCCTTCCGTGGTCGGCGGCAGCGATGCTGATCGCCGGGGTGGGCGGTTCGGGTGGGGGAGAGCTCGGTGCGGGGTGCGAGCCCCGCGGGGCGCGGGCACGGTGGCGCAGGGCGCTGATCACCAGCACGGCGGCGGCGATCACGAGTGCGCCGGGAACCTCGGCGCCCCAGAGCACCCGCTCTCCCTCACCCTGCTCGACGGCTGTGGCCGCCGCGCTCGCCACGCTCTGGGCGTCGGGGGCGGTCACCGCGTCGATCGCTGCGGTGTCGGTCACGCTCACGGTACGGGCGTTCTGCAGCCCACCGCCGGTGAGGGTCACGGTGAGGGTGGAATGCGCGCTCGCGTCGAGCAGCCCCGCCCCGGTGAGCCACACCTCGTCGACCTCGGTGCGGTTCCATTGCGCGGTGAAGGGGCCAGGGTTCTGCACAGCGCTGATGCCGACGGGCACGCGGCCGCCGGCGAGCGTGATCAGGGCGTCGAGGGTGATCGTCGACGGCGCACCGTCGGGGCTCGTCGTCGCCGTCTGCTGCCAATGCTGCGTGGTGACGCCCAGGTGAGTGTCGGATGCCGCGGTCGAGGCGTCGAGCGGCAGATCGGCGGTCGCGCCCGAGGCGTAGGTGAACGCCGCACTGCGCGCGGCGCCGGAACCGGCGATCACGACCGAGCCGGCGGGAGCCTGGGAGGCCTGGTCGACGAGCGTGAGAGAGGAGACCTGCGGCGACGGGATGAGCCACGCCGTGAGCGCGAGGGCGGCGGCGAGCACGAGGCATCCGGTCGCGAGCACCCAGCGCAGGCGCTGCGCCCCGGCGGCGCTCGGGCGCGCGCGACGCGGCCAGAAGAGGTAGCAGAGCGCCGGAACGAGGTAGGCGACCCAGGCGACGACCTCGATGAGACGCGGGTCGGCGGGGATTCCGAGCACGCCGGTCAGCAGCGCGGCCTGGATACTGCCCGGCTGCACGATCGCGCTGAGGTCGATCGTGCGCTGCTGGCCCGCGTTGAGCCAGCCGGCCTCGTGCGCGGTCCGCAGGCAGGTGACGACGAGGCCCGCCGCGACGAGCACCAGGAACACGCTCGTCAGGCGGAAGAAGCGGCCGAGATCGATGCGCACCCCGCCGGCGAAGATGCCCCAGCCGAGCAGTGCGGCCAGCGCGATGCCGACGACGGCGCCGAGCGCGGCGAGACCGGCCGACTGGGCGGCGGAGAACGTGGCGAGCAGGAAGACGCTCGTCTCGAAGCCCTCCTTGAGCACCGCGAGGAACGCCATGACGGCGAGAGCGGTCGCGCCACCGCGGCCGAGGGCGTGCTGTGCCTCGGACTCGAGCTCTGCCCGCATCCCCCGGGCGTGTGTGTTCATCCAGACGATCATGAGCGTCACGAAGACCACGGCGACGGCCCCGATGATCGTTTCGAGACCCTCCTGCGCGGCCTGGGGGAGGGCGACCTCGATGAGGCTGAGCGTGACGCCGATGATCAGCGAGAGCATCACGGCCGCGCCCACGCCCAGCCACATCGGCACGAGGCTGCGGCCGTTGCGGCGCAGGAACGCGGCGATGATGCCGACGATCAGGGCCGCTTCGAGGCCTTCACGCAGACCGATGACCAGGGTGGCGAGCATGCCGGACGCACTCGCTTTCGCGACGAGGTGATGAATTCCTTATGAGCTAAGGCTTACCTAACATAGGACGACCTTCCCTCCGGCGTCCACTTGAGCGGGCCGTGCATAACCAAACCCCAGGTTGTGACGCCGAGCATCCCGCTGTTCGCCTGCCGTTCTTGTTGCTGCGCTACCCTGCTCCCGCGCAGCGGCACCCTGTCATCGCCCTGCCGAGAGTCGAGGTCGAGATGTCCGAGAAGAAGAAGGCGACGAAGGCTGCCATGGCAGCCCTGGATGCCGCGGCGCACGCGGCGAAGGACGCGAAGGCGCTCAGTCGGGAGCTGCCGAAGAAGCAGGCGAAGAAGCTCGGAGCGCTCGCCGCAGACGCCAAGGATCTCGCGAACACCTCGAAGAAGAAGATCGCGCGCAGCCCCAAGAAGATCGAGAAGAGGGCGTCGGAGGCCCTCTCGCAGCTGGAGAAGGCGACCGCCAAGGTCACCCGGAAGATCACGCAGGCGGCGAAGGCGAAGCCCGAATCGACGGCGAAGCCCGCACCCGTCCCGTCGGCCCCCGTCGCGGCGACGCCCGCCGCGGCGCCTGCCGTCGACCTCGCTGCCTTCACAGCGGTGCAGCTGCGCGAGCGTGCCCGCGCGGCGGGGAAGACCGGATACTCACGCCTCGCCAAGGCGCAGCTGATCGCGCTGCTGTCCTCCTGACCTCCACGATGCAGATCTACCTCGATCGGGGGGCCGAGGCCGCTCCGCCGCGCACGCTCATCGACGTGCTGCGACAGACCGCTGCGCGGTACCCCGCGGCATCCGCTCTCAACGACGGCCGGGGAGCGCTCAGCTATGCCGAACTGCTCGCCGAGGTGTGGCGGTTCGCGGCCCGGCTGCACGCGGCCGGCGTGCGTCGCGGCGACAGGGTCGGCATTCGCATGCCGTCGGGAGGGCGGGCCCTCTACATCGCGATCCTCGGCACGCTGGCGGCCGGGGCGGCGTACGTGCCGGTGGACGCCGACGACCCGCAGGAGCGTGCCGATCTGGTGTTCGGCGAGGCGGGGGTCGCCGGCGTGGTCACCTCCGGCGGCCGGTTCGTGCCGCACGGCGACGGTTCCGAGTCCGCGGTGCCGGTGGAGCTGTTGGCGGGTGAGGCGCCCCATCCGAACACGAGCGCCGTGCCGATCGTCGAACCGCCCGCGGTCGACGACGACGCGTGGATCATCTTCACCTCGGGGTCCACCGGCACGCCCAAAGGCGTGGCTGTCACGCACCGCTCCGCTGCCGCGTTCGTCGATGCCGAGGCGCGGCTCTTCCTCGCCGACGCCCCGCTCGCGCCGGGTGACCGCGTGCTCGCGGGCCTGTCCGTCGCCTTCGACGCGTCGTGCGAGGAGATGTGGCTCGCGTGGCGGCACGGCGCCTGCCTCGTGCCTGCGCCACGAGCGCTGGTGCGTTCGGGCGAGGACCTCGGTCCGTGGCTCGTGGGCCACGGCATCACGGTGGTCTCGACGGTGCCGACCCTGGCCGCGCTCTGGCCGCCGGACGCGGTCGAGAACGTACGCCTGTTGATCTTCGGCGGCGAAGCCTGCCCGCCCGAGCTCGCCGCGCGGCTCGTCTCGCCCGATCGTGAGCTGTGGAACACGTACGGTCCCACCGAGGCGACGGTCGTCGCGTGCGCCGCCCCGCTCGACGGGTCCGTTCCGGTGCGCATCGGCCTTCCGCTCGACGGCTGGGAGCTCGCGGTCGTCGACAGGCAGGGCGACCGCGTCGCGGACGGTGAGGTGGGCGAGCTCATCATCGGCGGCGTCGGCCTCGCCCGCTATCTCGACCCCGCCAAGGACGCCGAGAAGTATGCGCCGATGCCCTCGCTGGGGTGGGAGCGCGCCTACCGCTCCGGCGATCTCGTGCGCGCCGATCCCGAGGGACTCGTCTTCCAGGGCCGCGCCGACGACCAAGTGAAGATCGGCGGCCGTCGCATCGAGCTCGGCGAGGTGGAGGCGGCGCTGCAGGCGCTGTCGGCCGTCACAGCGGCGACCGTGGTCGTGCAGCACTCCGACGACGGGCTCGCGCTGCTCGTGGGCTACGTCGTACCCACCGACGACTTCGATCGCGCCGTGGCGCGCGCCGAGCTCGCGCACTCGCTGCCGGCGCCCCTCATCCCGCTCCTCGCGGTCGTGCCGGATCTGCCGGTGCGCACCTCCGGCAAGGTCGACAAGGCGGCCCTGCCGTGGCCATTGACGGATGCCGCCGACTCCGACTCCTCCCTGTCCGGCACCGCCGGCTGGCTCGCCGATCAGTGGGCGGCGGTGCTCGGCATCCGTCCGTCCGATGACGACGCCGACTTCTTCCAGCTCGGCGGCGGATCCCTCGCCGCGGCGCAGCTGGTCTCGCGCATCCGTGCGCGTGCGGCGGAGTTCACGATGGCGGATGTCTACGACCTCCCGCGTCTGCGCCAGATGGCCGCGGCCGTCGAGGGGCACGACGACGATGCGCCGACGACCTTCAGCTCGCCCCGCCCCACCCCGCGGGCGATGCAGTGGCTGCAGACGCTCGCCGGAGCGCCCCTGTTCATCCTCAGCGGGCTGCGCTGGCTGACCTGGCTGATCACGGCGGGCTGGCTGCTGCGGCTGGGGCCGGGGTTCACGTGGCTGCCGGACACCCCGGGGATCGTCGTGCTGCTCGCGCTCGTGCTCTTCGCGACGCCGTTCGGGCGCATGGCCATCGCCGCCGCCTTCGCCCGCGTGCTGCTGTGGCGGTTGCGGCCCGGCGACTACCCGCGCGGCGGCGCGGTGCATCTGCGCCTGTGGCTCGCGGAGCAGGTGCACGCGCAGATCGACCCGATCGGGATGGCGGGGGCGCCGTGGGTGAGCTACTACGCCCGCGCCCTCGGTGCGCGCATCGGCCGCGGCGTCGACCTGCACACGATGCCGCCGGTCACCGGCATGCTCGACATCGCCGAGGGTGCCGCTGTCGAACCCGAGGTCGACCTCTCGGGGTACTGGATCGACGGTGACACCGTGCGCATCGGCGGCATCCGCATCGGTGCGGGGGCGACGGTGGGGGCGCGGAGCACCCTCGCGCCCGGCACGAAGATCGGCCGTCGTGCCGAGATCGCGCCCGGCTCCGCGGTGTTCGGGCGCGTTCGCGCCGCGCAGCGGTGGGCGGGTTCGCCGGCTGCTCGTGTCGGTGCCGCCCACCCGGGAGCGACCGAGCGGCCCCCCGCTCCGACGCGCTGGCTGTGGGCCTACGCGGCGTCCTCGACCGTGCTCGGTCTGCTGCCGATCGCCGCGTTCGCGCTCGGCGGGCTGGTGCTCGCGCAGGGCGTGCGGGATGCGGCATCCGTCGCAGATGCCGTGCCAGGGGCGTTGGCCTGGCTGATCCCCGCCGTGCTCGTGACAGGTCTCGCCTACGCCGCCGCAGTGGTGGTGCTCGTCCGACTGCTCGCGCTCGGGCTGCGCGAGGGTGAGCACCCGGTACGCAGCCGCATCGCCTGGCAGGCGTGGACGACCGAGCGCCTGCTCGACTCCTCCCGCACGGTGCTGTTCCCGCTCTACTCGAGCCTGTTCACCCCCGTGTGGCTGCGACTGCTCGGCGCCCGGGTCGGGCACGACGTCGAGGCATCCACCGTGCTGCTGATCCCCTCGCTGACGACTGTCGACGACGGGGCGTTCCTCGCCGACGACACCATGGTCGCCACCTACGAGCTGAGTGCCGGGATGATGCGGCTCGCTCCGGTGCGCATCGGCAAGCGCGCCTTCCTCGGCAACTCCGGCCTCGCCGCCGCCGGGCACCGTGTGCCGAAGGACGGCCTGGTCGCCGTGCTCTCGGTCGCACCGCCCAAGGCCAAGCCCGGATCGTCCTGGCTCGGATCGCCGGCCGTGCGCCTGCGTCGCATCGTGAATGACGGCGACCTCGAGCGCACCTACCGGCCGCGGCCGGGACTGCGCGTGGCGCGCACGTTGTGGGAGCTGTGCCGCATCGTGCCGGTGTTCGTGACCTGCGGGCTCGGCCTCGGCGTGCTGCTCACCCTGGCCGCGATCTCGCAGGCCTGGGGCGGGCTCGCGGCCGTGCTGCTGTCGGGGGTCGTGCTGCTCGTCGCGGGCGCGGTCGCCGCGCTCGTCACGACGGCGGCGAAGTGGGCGTTCGTCGGTCGCATCCGCCCCGGGGAGCATCCGCTCTGGTCGAGCTTCATCTGGCGCACCGAGGTGTCCGACACCTTCACCGAGATGCTCGCGGCGCCCTGGTTCGCCAACAGCGCGGCCGGCACGCCGGCCCTCGCGATGTGGCTGCGCACCCTCGGCGCGAAGGTAGGCCGCGGCGTGTGGACCGACAGCTACTGGCTGCCCGAACCCGATCTTGTGACCCTCGGCGACGGGGCGACGGTGAACCGCGGATGTGTGGTTCAGACGCATCTGTTCCATGATCGAGTGATGAGCATCGACACCGTCACGATCGAACCCGGGGGCACGCTCGGCCCGCACAGCGTGATCCTGCCGGCCGCCACGATCGGCGCGGATGCGACCGTCGGTCCCGCCTCCCTCGTGATGCGCGGAGAGGCCGTGCCGGTCGGCTCGCGGTGGAGCGGCAACCCGATCGGCCCCTGGCGGGCGGTCAAGGTGCGCGCCTACCAGAGCGAGCGGGTATGACCGTCGACCCGTACACCCCGCAGAGCGGCGACGCGGCGATTGCCGTCGAGCACTACGATCTGTGGCTGGACTACCGGGTGTCGACCAACCGGCTGCAGGGAACGGTCGTGCTCCACGGGCGTGCGCTCGCCGCCACCCGCACGGTCAGTCTCGACGTCGTCGGGCTACGTGTCGGCAAGGTGCGGGTGGATGGTGACCGCAAGGCGACGTTCCGGCAGAGCGACCGCAAGCTGCGCATCGCGCTGTCGGCAGAGCTGGCCGCGGGTGAGGGGTTCCACCTCAAGGTCGCGTACTCCGGGTCGCCGCACCCGCGCCGCACCCGGTGGGGGGCGCTCGGGTGGGAGGAGCTCACCGACGGCGCGATCGTCGCCTCGCAGCCGACCGGCGCGCCGACGTGGTTCCCGTGCAACGACGTCGCCCGTGATCGCGCCACGTACGCGATCGAGGTGACGACGGAGGCCGACTACACTGTGTCGGCCGGTCCCGCGCTTCGCCGGTCGACCCGGGGTGGGCGAACGACCTGGTCCTTCGCGCACCCCGAGCCGACGTCGACGTACCTCGTCGCGCTGCAGATCGGTCGTTACGTCGTCGAACGGGTCGCGACCGCCCCGGCGGTCGATCTGGTCTATCCGCGCGCCCTCGAGGCTCGCGTGCACGCAGACCTGGCCGATGTGCCGCGCATGATGGCGGTCTTCGAGGAGGCGTTCGGTCCCTATCCACACCCCGCCTACACGGTCGTCGTCACCGCCGACGACCTGGAGATCCCGCTCGAGGCGCAGGGGATGGGCGTGTTCGGCGCCAACCACATCGACGGCGCGGGAAGCCTCGAGCGCCTCGTCGCCCACGAGCTCGCCCACCAGTGGTTCGGCAACAGCGTGGGGGTCACGCTCTGGCGGCACATCTGGCTCAATGAGGGCTTCGCCTGCTACGCCGAATGGCTCTGGTCGGAACGGTCGGGTGGGGCATCCGCTCATCAGAAGGCCCTCGCCCATCACGCGCGGCTCGCGTCGCTGCCCCAGGATCTGCTGCTCGCCGACCCGGGACCCGACGACATGTTCGACGACCGTGTCTACAAGCGCGGCGCGCTGACCCTGCAGGCGCTGCGGCTCACGCTCGGCGACGGGCCGTTCTTCACGCTGCTGCGCGAGTGGATGTCGCGGCACCGCGGGCGCAGCGTCGGCACCGACGATTTCGTGGCGCTGGCCGAGGAGATCGCCGGCCCCGAGGTGGGCACACTGCTGCACGCGTGGCTGTTCGAGACCACGCTGCCGGAACTTCCCGCGGGTGGCGCACCGGGGGAGCCGGCGCCGCTCACGGCTCCGCTGTCGACGACGCCACGATCGCCACGCTGACGGCGACGCCGTCGATCCCGTGCCACGTCGCGACGTGCACGGGCTCTGCGCGGCCCGGCACCGTGACAGCGACGGCGCCCGGCAGCGCGGACGGCACCGCCTCGCCGACGACCACGTCTCCCACGGGCACGCGGATGCCGCGGCCATCGGCTTTCAGTGCGGCTTCGATCTGCGTCCACCCGACGGTCGTCGGCGGGGGAGCGGGAGCAAACAGGGGCGCGAGGTCGGCGAGGGGCGAAGCGGCATCCGCCCCCTCGTTCTCGGCGTCGACCCCGATCTCATCGGCGATGTCGTGCGGGGCTGCGGCGGCCACCACCAGATCCCCGGCGTAGGTGACGCTCACGGCGATGTCGCCGGCGGTGACGCGGGGGCGGCCGTGCGCGCCCCCGCAGCGTGTGCAGACGGAGACGATGTCGACGGATGCCGCGGCCCCCAGCTCGCGCGCGAGCTCGCGCATCAGGCGGCGACCCGTGTCATGACGGTGCTCCGGCGGGGAGGCGCTCCACGCGAGGAGGACGTCGCCGAGCGATGCGCGCCCGACGGGTGTCACGACGGCGGCGTCAGGCGGGGATGCGGCGATCGGCACGGGCCTCCTCGTCGCGCAGCCTGTGCTTCGCCTCGCGCTCGACGAGCACGGGCACGAAGTCGCGCACACGCGCCGTGCTCATGCCGTCGTAGGCCGCCGCGACGACACTGGCCACGTGGCGAGGGTCGAGATGGGGATACCGGGTCGACAGGCGTTCGGTGATCTGCGCGACGCTCGCCCGTTCGTCGATCTCGTTCGTCATGGTGCACCTTCCCGAGAGGTCCGACGGCGCCAGCCTACGAGAGCGCGCGGGTCTGCGGAAGATCCGGTGGAAATGCGAAGAGGCCGCTCCCGGAATTCTCCGGGAACAGCTTCTGCGGCCTTCGCCGTAGTTGGCGACGTAAAGGCACTTGTCGAACAACGTTGACCCCGATCATGACGGTTCGAGTAACGGCAACTTGGCTGACATGCTGCAGCTGTTGTCGAGGTACCACGTTCTGGCATTCACCCCCGAGGAGATGCCGAAGAAGCTCGCGAAGGGCTTCGGCTCCCTTGGACTCCTGGACCCGCTCGGATTGTGAGAATGAGCCGACACGTGGGCCGATATCGGAATGGCCGGGCTAGCGATCGCCGGCGTCGCCGTGACAATCTCCGTGGTGGGGTCCGCGGGAGACATTGGTGGCTCATCGCGAATGAGAGTGTAGGAGCGGTCTGAATCCGCCGGCTTCGAGGAGCGATCTGGCGACGTAGTGCGTGAGGTTCCGGAAGCCGAGGGCGGAACCGCGAAGGTGCTCGAGCCGGCCGTTGATGGCCTCCGTT
>NZ_JYIY01000068.1 GCF_000956535.1 Microbacterium ginsengisoli
CCCTCCTTCCTGCCCCCCCAGTGGTCCACCCACGAATGGTCCGGCACCGAATACGGCCGCGTCCTCCACTTCGGAATCCGCGAACACGCCATGGGCGCGATCCTCAACGGCATCACCCTCCACGGCCCCACCCGCCCCTACGGCGGCACGTTCCTGATCTTCAGCGACTACATGCGACCCCCCGTCCGCCTCGCCGCCCTCATGAACATCCCCACCCTGTTCGTCTGGACCCACGACTCCATCGCCCTCGGCGAAGACGGACCCACCCACCAACCCATCGAACAACTCGCCACCCTCCGAGCCATCCCCAACTTCACCCTCGTCCGCCCCGCCGACGCCAACGAAACCGCCACCGCCTGGCTCGAACTCCTCACCCGCCACACCGGGCCCGCCGGCATCGCCCTCTCCCGCCAAAACCTCCCCGTGTTCGCACGCGGAGAAGGCGACGCGACAGCAACCGAGCTCGCCTCCGCCGCCGGCGTCGCCAAGGGCGCCTACATCCTCGCCGACACCGACGACACCCCCGACGTCATCCTCATCGCGACCGGCTCCGAAGTGCAGCTCGCCCTCGCCGCCCGCGACCAGCTCGCCACCGACGGAATCGCCGCCCGCGTCGTCTCCGCCCCCAGCCTCGAATGGTTCGCCGAACAAGACGACACCTACCGCGAACACGTCCTCCCCTCGACGATCAAAGCCCGCGTATCCATCGAGGCAGGCTCCGCCCTCAGCTGGCACGCGATCGTCGGCGACGCGGGCCGCGTCATCGGCATCGATCACTTCGGCGCCTCGGCGTCGGCCGGCGAGCTGCAGCGCCGCTTCGGCTTCACCGTCGACGCGGTCGTCGCGGCGGCGCACGAGACGATCGAGGCGACAGCGTGAGCACGCCGACGGCCGCCCTCGCCGCGGCGGGCGTGAGCATCTGGCTCGACGATCTCTCCCGCGAGCGCATCGAGTCCGGCGAGCTCGCCGAACTCGTGCGCACCCGCAACGTCACGGGAGTGACGACCAACCCGTCGATCTTCCAGGCGGCCATCACCCGCGGTGCGGGGTACGGGCCGGCACTCGCGCGGGAAGCCGCGGCCGCGGCATCCGCCGATGAGGCCATCCTCCGCATCACGACCGACGACGTGCGCGACGCCTGCGATGTGCTGCGGGAGGTATACGACGCGACGGGCGGCGTCGACGGACACGTCTCGATCGAGGTCTCCCCCGAGCTCGCCCACGACACCGAGGGCACCATCGCGCAGGCCCTCGCCCTGCACGCCGCGGTGGCGAGGCCCAACGTGCTGATCAAGATCCCCGCGACCCGCGCGGGACTTCCGGCGATCACCGCCGTGGTGGCGGCCGGGGTGTCGGTGAACGTGACGCTCATCTTCAGCCTCGAACGCTATACCGAGGTCATCGACGCGTACCTGACCGGCCTCGAGCAGGCGCGCGCGAACCGCCTCGACCTGACCACGATCCACTCCGTGGCCTCGTTCTTCATCTCGCGCGTGGACACGGAGGTCGACGCCCGGCTCGCGGCGATCGGCACCGACGCGGCACTCGCCCTGCGCGGCCAGGCGGCGCTCGCGAACGCCCGCCTCGCGTACAACCTGTACGAGCAGCGGTTCGAGGAGCCCCGGGTACGGGCGCTGCTCGCCGCCGGGGCGAACCGTCAGCGGCCGCTCTGGGCGTCGACCGGCGTGAAGGACCCGTCCTTCCCCGACACCCGCTATGTCACCGAGCTGGTCGCGCGCGGCACCGTCAACACGATGCCGGCCGCCACCCTCGAGGCGACCTTCGACCATGCGATCATCACGGGCGACACCGTCACCGCCCGCGATGCCGACGCGCGGGCCGTTCTCGACGCCCTCGCCGCGGCGGGGGTCGACTTCGGCGATGTCACGCGGCTGCTCGAAGAGCGCGGAGTCGCGGCGTTCGTCGATTCGTGGGCCGATCTGACGTCAACGGTCGCGGCCGCACTCGCCCCGGCGCTCACGCACTGAGCCCGACCCGGCCGCACGACCCCGGAAGGCGCGCACAGTCGACCGAATCGACAGGCACTCGACGCGGGCCGATTCGAGCCGGTAGTCAGGCCTGCGGCGGCAGCGCGCCGTCAGGCAGCGCCCGCACGGTGCGCGGGCGCGCGCCGGCGAGCACGGCGCCCGCGCTCGCGATCACGACGAGCGCGATGCCCGCGATCTCGAGCAGGGCGAGATGCTGTCCGAGAAGCAGGAATCCCGCCACCGAGGCGGTCGCCGGGCCGAGACTCATCAGCACCGCGAAGACGGATGCCGCGACCCGCCGCAGCGCGAACAGTTCGAGGGCGTACGGGATGGTCGACGACAGCAGCGCGACGGCCGCCCCGAGGCCGAGCAGCTCAGGTCGCACGAGGGCCGAGCCCGCGTCGACGATGCCGAACGGCAGCGAGACCACCGCGCCCGCCGCCATCGCGATCGCGAGGCCGTCGAGTCGGGCGAAGAGCCGCCCCACGCGTGCGGAGGCGAGGATGTAGAACGCCCAGCTGGCGGCCGCGGCGAGCGCGAACACGACCCCGAGCAGGTCGAGTCGATCCCAGCCGCCCCCGCCCAGGGCCGCCACTCCGAGGGCGGCGATTCCCGCCCAGACGAGGGCGCTCGCACGGCGGGCGACGATGATCGACAGGGTCAGCGGGCCGAGCACCTCGATCGTGACCGTCACACCGAGGGGCAGACGCTCGAGGGCGAGGTAGAACAGACCGTTCATGAGTGCGAGCACGAGCCCGAACGCGAGGGCCGAGAGCCAGGCGTCTCGCGAGAGCCCGCGCAGGCGCGGGCGGGCGATCGCGAGAAGCACGAGCGCCGAGAACACGAGTCTCAGCATCACCATGCCGAGAGGCCCGACAGCGGGGAAGAGCAGCACGGCGATCGACGCGCCGACCTCCTGACAGGCCAGACCGATCAGCACGAGACCGATCGCGCCGTAGCTGCTGCGGGCAGGGGACATCGCACTCTTCCAACCGTCGGGGAACATTCCGATCAAAGCATGTCCTCCCGACATCGCCGTGCGGGGGTGACGTACGAGGTCGCCGGCCGTGCGTAGGGTGGAGGCATGCCCCACCTCTTCGACGCCGACGCCCTCGCAGGCGTCCTCGGTCACATGAACTCCGATCACGCCGACGACAACCTGCTCATCGCGCGCGCGTTCGGTGACGCTGACGCTGTCGGCGCAGTGATGATCGGGTTCGACGGCTCGGCCGGCGAGTGGCGCTATACGACCTCGACCGGTGAGGAGACGCTGCAGGTGCCCTGGCCGGGAGGCGAGATCACCGAACGGCGAGAGGTGCGCCGCGAGATCGTGGCGCTCTACGACGCGGCCTGCCGGCGCCTGGGCGTCGAGCCGCGTCCGCACGAGTGACCTCCGAGGAACCCGCGCAAAGGCTCTGACGCAACGCGAAGGTTAGGTTCCGCTTACCTGAAGGTATAGTGGGCGACATGACGACGCCCATCCCCTTCTCCACCGCCCTGCGCGAGCGCTCCAGCGGCGCGCACTCCGGCAGCGAGAGCGCCGGATTCATGGCCGATCTCCTCAAGGGGGAGGGCACGCGCGAGGACTACGTTGCTCTCGTCGCCCAGCACTGGTTCATCTACGAGGCGCTCGAAGGGGCGGCGGAGCGCATGCGCCGCGACCCCGTGGCATCCGTCTTCATCAGCGACAAGCTCACGCGCCTGCCGGCCCTCGAGGCCGACCTCGCGTTCCTCATCGGCGACGACTGGACGCAGCGCATCACCCCGCTGCCGACGACCGAGCGCTACGTCGCCCGCATCCGTCAGGTCGGCGCCACGTGGGCGGGCGGCTTCGTCGCCCACCACTACACGCGCTACCTCGGCGACCTGTCGGGCGGACTGTTCATCGGCAAGCTGATGGCGCGCCGGTTCGGGTTCGAGACCAACGGCATCGGGTTCTACATCTTCGGCGACATCGCGGACCCCAAGGCGTTCAAGGACGTCTACCGCGAGCAGCTCGACGCCGCCCCGTGGGACGAGGCCGAGAAGCAGCGGGTGATCGACGAGGTGCTGCTCGCCTACCGGTTCAACACCGAGCTGTTCGACGACCTCGCCCGCGCGAAGGCGGATGCCGCGGCCTGACCGCCCCGCGCAGCGGCGCCGCGTCAGCGGGCCGCGGCCATGAAGCGCGCGACGTCGGGATCGACCCGGATGTCGCTCGGGCGCAGCGGCCGGCGGAGGTACAGCCCGTCGATGGAGGTCAGCCGCGACAGGGCCACGTACGTCTGCCCGGGCGCGAACGCCCCCGAGCCGAGGTCGATGACCGCCCGGTCGTAGCTCTTGCCCTGCGACTTGTGGATCGTGACGGCCCACGCGAGCCGCAGCGGGAACTGGGTGAACTCGGCGACGACGTCCCGCGTGAGCTGACGGGTGGTCGCGTGGTACGCGTAGCGGTAGCGCTCCCAGACCGCCGGTTCGACGTCGTGCTCCTCGCCGTCGACGCTCACCCGCACCTTGTCTCCCGTGATGCGGGTGACGGTGCCGATCGTGCCGTTCACCCAACGGGGCGGCTCGCCGTAGCCGGCGGTGTCGTTGCGCAGGAACATCACCTGCGCGCCGATCTTCAGCTGCAGCTCGACATCGGCGGGGTACGCATCACCGCGGCCGAAGTCGCCGTTGATCTCCGCGACGGCGGTCTGCGATCGCCCGATGAGGGCGTCGAGGTGGCGTTTGTTGATCGCATTGACCGCGTCGTTGCGGGTCGCGAGGGTGATGATCGGCTGCTCGCCGTCGACCGGCTCGGGCGGTGTGCGGGCCCCGTGGCCGTTGAGCACTCCGGCCATGTCGGCCGTCACGCGACCGTGCCGCACGGCGTCGAGGAGCGCCTTGAACGCCGGGTCGGACTGCCGGTGGATGTCGCGCAGCTCGCGGATGTGCAGGGTGGCGCCGTGGCGTCCGAGGTCGATGATGCCTGCGGCATCCGGTGTCTCGCCGGCCCAGACGTGCGCGTCGAAGAACCAGTGCGAGCGGTAGTGGTCGTGCAGGTAGCGCAGTTCGTCGCCGCGCGGCGGCACCGGGGCGAGCTGGTACGGGTCGCCGAACATGACGACCTGCACGCCGCCGAAGGGCTCCGCGCGGCGACCCCGGGCCTGACGCAGCGCCCGGTCGATGCCGTCCATGAGGTCGGCGCTGACCATCGACACCTCGTCGATGACGAGCATGTCGAGGGCGCCGAGCAGCTTGCGGGTCGCCTCGGGCTGGGTGAGCTCGGTGTTGGCGATGAGTCCGATCGGCAGGCGCAGCAGCGAGTGGATGGTCTGCCCGCCGACGTTGAGTGCGGCGACCCCCGTCGGCGCGCACACGGCGACGCGCTTGGCGGTGTGCTCGACGAGGTGGCGCAGCAGCGTCGACTTGCCGGTGCCCGCTCGACCCGTCACGAAGACGTTGTCGCGCGTGCCCTCGATGAGCTCGTAGACCTCCGTCTGCTCGCTCGAGAGGGGGGTCGTCTGCACCCGTCCATGCTAGGTGCGCGGGCGCCCCGCGAGCCGTGGGGGCGTTTCCCGGGTGGCGGCGCGGCCCGGTTCCTACACTGTGAAGGTGACTGTCGCCGAGCCGGATGCCGCCACCCCCCGGGTGCGTCGGCGTCGGCCGTTGTGGGTCGATCTCACGTCGATCGCGCTCGTGACCGCGCTGCTGCTCGCGGGTCTCGGCGTCGGATCCGCGGCGCTCTACCGCCCGTTGTACAGCCCGACGGCGTTCGTGCTGCACTATCTGTCCCTCCTGTCGGATGGGCGGGCCGGCGACGCGCTCGCGGTCCCGGGCGTGGCGCTCACCCCCGATCAGCTGTCCGCTGCCGGGCTGCCGTCGACGGCCTCGTCCGCACTGCTGCGATCGACCGCGCTCGGCCAGCTCTCCGACGTGAACGTCGTGTCGGAGTCGTCCGAAGGTGCCGTCACGACCGTCACCGTCTCGTACTCCGCCGGCGGTCACTCGGGCACCACCGCGTTCCGCGTCGCACCCGACGGGCAGCTCGGTGTGCTCCCCACCTGGCGCTTCGCCACGAGTCCGCTCGCGGTCATGTCGCTCACCGCGCTCGGCACGATGCAGTTCGGCGTCAATGGATTCGTGGTCGACAAGCGGCAGGTCTCGCCCGACGGCGAGAACGTGAAGCCGACCGAGCCGATCGCGATGCTGGTCTTCTCCCCTGCCCTCTACGCGATCCGCATCGACACCGACATCTCCTCCTCGAGCGGGACGGCGGTGCTGGCGAACGCGCCGGGCGTCGACATCCCGGTCACCGTTCAGGCGCAGCCGACGGCGCAGTTCACCTCGGTCGTGCAGCAGCGGGTGAACGAGTTCCTCTCGCAGTGCGCGACCCAGCAGGTGCTGCAGCCCACCGGATGCCCGTTCGGCTATGTCGTGCGCAACCGCGTCGAGGGCACTCCGACGTGGTCGATCACGCAGCAGCCGACGATCCAGGTCGTGCCCGACGGCAACGGCTGGCGCATCCCCGACACCGCCGCGGTCGCCCATATCCAGGTGACGGTGCAGTCGCTCTACGACGGGTCGGTGCGACGGGTCAGCGACGACGTCCCCTTCACGGTGAACGCCGGAATCACCGTCAACCCCGACGAGACGGTCGCGATCTCGATCGGCGGCGGAACGAACTGACCTGCCGGATGCCGCGACTTCCCGCGCCGGACGATCAGGCATCGCGGTCGGGGTGCCGGCGGGCGGCGGCGAGCGCCGCGTCGTACGCGTCGAGCTCGGCGTCGCGCTCGCGGCGCGCAAGACGGCGGGACGCGGCATCCGCGGGTCTGGGGGTGCGCGCGACCATGACGGCGAGAGCGAGCAGTGGCACGAGACCGCACCCCGCGACGACGACTCCCGCCCGGCGCTGGTCGTCGAGGGGCTCCGCGCCCCAGGCGGGGGCGAGGGCGCCGAACCAGTCCGCGACCCACAACGACGCGGTCGAGACGAGCACGGCGGCGAGGGCGATGACGGCCGCCGCGACCAGCACGATCGCGAGCGCCCGCGCCGCCGTCGCGGTGCGCGGCACGACGACCGCCCGGACGAACAGCAGACCGGCCGCCGCGGCGACGCCGATCGCGAGGTCGGTGCCGATGCGGTGGCTGAGCGTCCAGCGCAGCACGTCGGTCGCTGTCGCGAGCCAGAGCACCGCGATGAGCAGCAGCGCCGCGACGACGGGGGAACGCAGCGCCCGCGGCGGTGCGAGCGCTGCGAGCGGGGCGGATGTCTCGGCGCCGGCGGTGCGCGCAGCGCGGGGCGGCGTCGCCCACGCGACGAGCACGGGCACGGCGAGTGCGACGATCAGCAGTTGCGCGAGCCGGGCGCTCAACAGCACGTCGGCGTAGACGGCGAGTCCGCCGCACGTCGCCCACAGGAACAGCACGACCGCGACCATTCCTGCGCCGAGCCGCGCGGGCGAGCGCCGGGCGCCCGCGACCGCGGCTCGGCGGCGCACGACGAGCCACGCGATTCCCGCGGCGGCGACGGTGAGCCAGAGCGGGTCGAGCGCGACACCGAGCAGCAGCGATCCGATCGTGGGCGCCGGGGGCAGCGGCATCCCGGTGAGCACCTCGGAGGGGGTCGCGTCGGCCGGCGGCGCGACGGGCTGCGCGCCGATGCCGACCGCCGCCCCGAATCCGAGCAGCGCGGCGAGCGCGACCAGCGCGACCACGAGAGGTACCGGAGCGCGCGAGGCCGAGACGACGGCCGCTCCCACGACGATCCCGGCGCCGACGGTCGAGACGGTGAGCATCAGCAGAGCCAGGCCCGCGGCCGGGCGCGGCGACGCGCCGGCGGCGAGCGCCGCGAGCGGCACCACTGCGAGCGCTGCCAGCACCGCGAGCACTCGGACGGCCCGCACCGTGCGCACCGACACCAGCAGCACGGCGATGAGCGCCGCCAGCACCGTCGTCACGAGCCAGAGTCGTCCCGTCGACGTTCCCGTGACGAAGCCCGCCACCTCGGCGCCGAATGCGGGATCGAGGCCGGGTGTGAGGTCGAGCAGCGACACGGCGGTGAGCACAGTCGCTGCGGCGGCGGCCAGGGCGAACACCGCGGCCGCACCGGCAGCGACCGCCACGAGACGCCCGAACGCGGCGCGGGCGACGGTTCCGCCGGCCACGGCGAGCACGAGACATCCGATCGTCGTCGCCACCCCGAGCCGCACCAGCACCTCGGCGAGCGGCAGGAGCCAGCCGACCAATCGGCCGGGCGCCGACAGACCGGCCGTCACCAGCGCCGTGGCGAGCGCCACGACGGCAAGGAGCACAGGGGCTCCGATCCGCCAGGCGCGCGCAGTCACGCGGTCCAGCCTAGGCGGGGGTCGGGTGGCATTCCCGTGCGCGCGACCATAGCCGGACGCGCCACGATAGAGGGATGTCGCACCCCACCGCCACCGCGCCCGCGCGCCGCCGCTGGCTGCAGGCCATCGATCGCCCTCGGGACGTCGTCGCGTACATCACGCCGAACTGGTTCGCCTCGGTCATGGGGACCGGCATCGTCGCGAACGCTGCCGTCGCCCTCCCCGTGCAGGTGCCCGGCCAGCGCACCTTCGCACTCGTGGTGTGGCTGCTCGCATCCGCCATGTTCCTCGCGCTGATCGTCGCGACCGCGCTGCACTGGATCTGGTTCGGCGGCGTCGCCCGCGGTCACCACAGCAATGCCACGATGGCTCACTTCTACGGCGCACCGGCCATGGCGGCACTGACCGTCGGACTCGGCACGCTGGTCGTGGGCGTGGACATCCTCGGTGAGCCCGTGGCGGTCGCGATCGATGCCGTGCTGTGGACCGTCGGCACGGTGCTCGGCCTGATCGCCGCCGTCACGATCCCCTACCTGACTTTCACCCGCCACGACGTGCGGGAGGACAGCGCGTTCGGCGGCTGGCTCATGCCCATCGTCCCGCCCATGGTGTCGGCGGCGACCGGCGCGGCCCTGCTGCCGCACATCCCCGCGGGCCAGCTGCGGCTCGACTTCCTGCTCGCCTGCTACGCGATGACCGGCATGACCGGCATCGCGGCGCTCATCATCCTCACCCAGCTGTGGGGGCGCCTCGCCCGCCACAAGGTCGGGGCCGTCGCGATGGTGCCGACCTTGTGGATCGTTCTCGGACCGCTCGGTCAGTCGATCACCGCGGCGAACAACCTGGGTGCCGATGCGCACCTCGCCGCTCCGCCCGACCTGGCATCGGCGTTCTCCGCCGCGGGCGTCGTGTTCGGCGTGCCCGTGCTCGGCTTCGCCCTGCTGTGGGGTGCCCTCGTCGTCGCCCTGACGATCCGCGCCGCGCGCGCCCACCTGCCGTTCACTCTCACCTGGTGGTCGTTCACGTTCCCCGTCGGCACGTGCGTGACGGGGTCCGCCGCCCTCGCCGTGCACACCGGCTCGCAGGCACTCGCGGCGCTGTCCGCGGTGCTGTTCGTGGGGCTCCTCGTCGCGTGGGTCACCGTCGCCGCGCGCACCCTGCACGGAGTATTTCGCACGGGTCGCCTACTGCTGCCGCCGGCCTGACGTCGCCGCGACGCCACCGCGAACGAAGCCGGACACGACGAAGGGGGGATGCCACGTGGCATCCCCCCCTTCGCGGAGTCGAGAAGACTTACTTGACGGCAGCCTTCAGCTTCGAGCCCGCGGTCACCTTGACGCGCTTGCCCGCGGCGATCTTGATCTCGGCGCCGGTCTGGGGGTTGCGACCGGTGCGAGCGGCGGTCTCGACCTGCTCGAAGGCGATCCAACCGGGGATCGAGACCTTCGCGCCCTTGGCGACGCTCTCGGCGACCGTGGCGAACAGGGAGTCGAGCACACCCGAGACCGTGGCCTGGCTCTGACCCGTTGCGCTCGCGATGCTCGCGACGAGTTCGGTCTTGGTGATGGACTTGTCGGCCATGTGGTTCCTCCAGGCGCCGAAGCGCCTCTTGTCTGGGTCCGGTCACCCGAGGGTGCCCGGTGTGGTCGGGTTCGACCGTGCTCGAATATACCCACTTTCCGCGTGATTCCGGGGATTTTCCGCACTTTGACGGATCGGTGGCGGCGTGTCACGAGGCGCGTGACGCTCGTGGGGCTGCTGTGACTGCTGATCAGGCCGGTGCGCGCGGATCACCTCGTACGCGGTGCGCGCGAGGTCAGGCGTGACGAGGTCGGGACCGTCGAGATACCCGCCGACGAGCGCAGCATCCCGCAGGAGGACGAGGGAGGCCGCCACCTCGCGCGGACGGACGAGGCCGGCTGCGCCAGCGAGGTCGGCGAGGGTGGTGCGGAACCACGACCGGTGCTCGTCGATCAGGCGGCGCACAGGTCCTTCCTCGGGGTACTCCGCCGCGGCGTTGATGAACGGACATCCGCGCGTGTGCCGCAGGCGCACGTCGTCGGCGATCCCGCCGACCACGAGGTCGAGGAGGATCCCCGGGTCATCGGACGCGGTCGCCGCCTCGGCGAAGAGCGCCCGCAGTTGCGCGTCCTCCCCTTCGAGGTAGGCCAGCACGAGGCCCTCCTTGCCGGCGAACTGCTTGTAGAGGGTCGCGCGGGTCACCGACGCGTGCTCGATGATGCGATCGACGCCGACCGCATGGATCCCCTCGGAGTAGAACAGCGTCGTCGCCGCCTCCAGCAGGCGGGTCCGAGCCGAGGGGCGGTCCGCTGTTGCAGTGCTCATGTGATCCTCCGCGATCCATCGTGCCAGCCGGTGGTGGAATCGCTTGAATAGATAGAACGTTCGGTCTACTCTGATCGTACGCCACCCCCACGAGGAGAAACCGATGACCGATACGACCACACCGCCCGTCCTGCTCATCCACGGACTGTGGATGACCCCACTGAGCTGGCACACGTGGGCGGGTCGATTCCGCGACGCCGGGCATGAGGTCATCGTGCCCGGCTGGCCCGGGATCGATGACCGCTCCGTCGCCGACATCCGGCGCGATCCCTCCGCCCTGCGCGGCATCGGCATCCGGCAGATCGTCGACCACTACGACGCGATCATCCGGGCACTCCCGGTGAAGCCCATCATCATGGGCCACTCATTCGGCGGCCTCTTCACACAGATGCTCGCCGACCGCGGACTGGGCGCCGCCTACGTCGCCGTCACGCCCGGGCAGCCCGCCGGCATCACGACACTGCCGGCGTCGACACTGTGGACGGGCACCCCGATCCTGTCCAACCCGTTCGGTCGCAACGGCGCCTCGCCGCTGTCCAAGGGCCACTTCCACTTCACCTTCGGCAACGACCTCGACCGCGCCGCATCCGATGACCTCTGGGAGCAGTTCGCCGTGCCGTCGTACAACAGGGTGTTCTTCGAAGGGGTTGCGGCGGCCTTCTCCGAGAAGAAGGGCGCGAGCCACGTCGACTACGCCCGCACCGACCGCGCTCCCCTGCTGGTGATCACCGGGTCGCGGGACCACGTGGTGCCCCCGGCGATCGGGCGCGCGATCGTGAAGAAGTACCGCTCGTCTGGGAGTCCCGCCGTGGTCGATTACCGCGAGTACGAGGGGCGCACCCACCGCATCGTGAGCCAGGAGGGATGGGAGGAGGTCGCGGACGACTCGCTGGCGTGGGCCGTCACGCACGCACGTGGCTGAGCCCGCGGGCGCCGGGCCGCGGCTGCGCCCCGGCGCTGCGCTGCGCCGCGCCCGGTCGGCGCTCGGCCGATGCGCCGCTGTGGCTACGACGCCGGGCCGAGGGTGAACCACTCGCCCTCGGAGATCACCGACACCTCGCCGTCGACGACCGAGATCGCGGACTCATCGTCGAGCACGTACGCGGGCAGCTCGAGCGTCGCCGCCCATTTCTGGGCGGCCTCCCTCGTGTTCGTGGGGAAGACGTCGAGGTGCGGGAAGATCGCGAAGTCGACGAGGCCGAGGGTCGTGTCATCCGGCGCCTGCGCCCAGGCGATGAACTCCCGACCGATGCGCGGCGTCATGACCATGCTGCCCGCGCTGACGCCCACCCATACCGTGTCGTGCAGTTCGGGGAGGAGCTCCAGCAGGCCGGACTCCCGCATCCAGTGCGCGAGGAAGGTGGCGTCGCCGCCGTCGACGAGCAGCACGTCCGCGGCGCGCACCCACTCCTGCCAGCGCTCGACGCCGATCGACGGAAGATAGGCGAGTTCGAGCACGCCGAGCGTGCGCCACGGCATCGACGTCATGCCGCCCCACGGCGGGAGGCCGGTGATGAACCCGCGCACCGACTCGGGCCCGCACATCGTGTGGCCCCACTGCGCGGTGGGAATGCAGAGAGCGGATGCCTCAGCCACCGGCTTGCCCACCATGTCGACCAGGGCGCGCTCGATGCTGTCGTTGCGGATCCCGCCCGACGTCAGCAACAGCTTCATGGAGCCCCCCGGGGTCGATGCGGCGCGCGTGCGCCGCTGCCCTCGACCTTAGGACCCCGGGACGGCCGGGACGAGGCCCGCTGTGGATACGCCGGGGACAACGGCTCCGCTCTTCGCCGCGCCCTGCCGTTCTGCCACACTCGGTGCACCGAGCCCCCGACCCGCCGGCGACAGCCGGCACGATCCGAGGAGCACCATGGCACGCCACGACCGCCCGTCCGCCCGCACCGAGACCCTGCCGCCCGATCCCTTCGAGGGAAGCGTCTCGTCGGCGGAGTCGCACACGCACACCGACCCGCACGACGAGCTGCTGCGCACGCTGCCCTACCCGAACTGGCTCGGCGCCGGTCTCATCTGCTGACGTCCCCGCGAACGACGAAGCCCCCGAGGTCTCCCTCGGGGGCTTCGTGCGAATCGGCTGCTTACCAGCTCGACTTGGTCACACCGGGCAGCTCGCCACGGTGGGCCATGTCGCGGAAGCGCACACGCGAGATGCCGAACTTCGTCAGCACACCGCGGGGGCGACCGTCGATGACGTCGCGCGAACGCAGACGCACCGGCGAGGCGTTACGGGGCAGCTTCTGCAGGCCGACGCGGGCGGCCTCACGCTGCTCGTCGGTCGACGTCGGGTCGACGAGCGCCCTCTTCAGCTCGGCACGCTTCGCGGCGTAGCGCTCGACGACGACCTTGCGCTGCTCGTTACGAGCGATCTTGCTCTTCTTGGCCATGGGTCAGCGCTCCTCTCGGAACTCGACGTGCTTGCGCACGATGGGGTCGTACTTCTTCAGCACGATGCGGTCGGGGTTGTTGCGGCGGTTCTTGCGCGTCACGTAGGTGTATCCCGTGCCGGCGGTCGAACGCAGCTTGATGATCGGACGGATGTCCTGGGCCTTCTTCGCCATTAGAGCTTCACACCCTTCGCGAGGAGGTCCTTGACGACCGACTCGATGCCGCGGGCGTCGATCACCTTGATGCCCTTGGCGGACACCGTGAGGGTGACCTTACGACCGAGCGACGGAACGTAGTAGGTCTTCTTCTGCACGTTCGGGTCGAAGCGGCGCTTCGTCCGGCGGTGCGAGTGCGAGATGTTGTGACCGAAGCCGGGAACCGCTCCAGTCACCTGGCACACTGCGGCCATGGTGAGTCTCCTTCTGTACCGTGGCACCGGACGGTGCCACCCAAGATCCCTTGTCTGCACCCAGCCGGACACCCGCCATCTCTGGCGCGGGTCGCGGGGAGGGTACGAGCTGCGTGCTGGAGTGCGCGCAGACAAAAGGTCAGTCTAGCACGCTCGGCGTGTCGGCTTGACGAGCCGGTTGGCGCGGATCGCGCGGCCCGGCGCCACGACCCCAGCGGAACACCGAGACCGTCGGCTCGGTCGGCAGCCAGAACCGCCACGGGTAGAGGTCGGTGCCGGCAGGTCCTGCCACCCCGACCCGCGGGCCGCTCGCGACCGGCGACAGCGGCCGCTCCGGCAGCAGCAGACGTGCGCGGGCACCGCCGCACGGCTGCGCCGTCAGTGCGTCGAGGCCGTCGTGAATCGGATGCCGCAGCCCGGCCGCCTTCGCGAGGCGCCCCGGACCACGGGCGAGCTCCCGCGCCGCGACGGGCGCGCCTGCACTGCCGAGCCGGCGACGGGAGGCGGCATCCGCCCCGCTGATCACCTCGCCCGCACGCAGCAGCACCGCACCTGCGACCCCCTCGGGGCCGCACACCACGTTGACGCACGAGTGGATGCCGTGGCTGAGGTAGACGTAGAGGAGTCCAGCGCGTCCCCACATCGTCGCGTTGCGCGCGGTCGGTCCGCTGCGGGCGTGGGACGCCGGATCGGGAACGTCACCGGTGCCGAGGCCGTGGTAGGCCTCGACCTCGGTGATGCGCACGGCGACCGTCTCACCCCCGACACCGACGTGGAGAACCGCACCGAGCAGTCGGGGCGCGACCTCGAGCGGGAGGCCGGCGAGGTCCGAGGGCGTCGCCGGGCGGAGGCCGTCGCTCACTCGATCGGCACCTGACACCACGAGATGTCGAACGCCGACAGCTTCGACACCTCCTTGCCGGTGTCGAGGTCGATGATGTGCGTCTCGACCGTGCCGGGCACCGGGTACTCGTAGGTGGTCACGTACGGGTTCTGTGCGACGTTGGGTGCGATGAGCACCGCGGCGTAGCGGGCGCTCGGCGACGTGCAGACCTGCAGCACCGCGTCGGTGGCCGCGGAGGTGTACACCACCGATGACGTGCCGTTGGCGAGCACCCGGAAGATCTCGGTGCCGGTGGTGGCGCCGTTCGTGACCTGCGCGTACTGCCGGAGCGTCGTCGTGGCGGTGAGCGGCGTCACGGTGCCGGCGAAGCCGGCGACGTTGGGCGGGTCGGTGAGCAGAGTCTGCGCCCCGCTCGTGAGGTCGATCGAGTATGTGCCGTCGGGTCGCTCGATGATCGCCGACGTGCTGCCGCGGGCGATGCCGTCGATGCTCGCCGCGCTGCCCAGGTCGACGGGGTCCTTGCCCGCCGAGGAGGCGAGCAGCAGCCGGCCGTCGAAGGTGAGCACCAGGATGTTGTCGGTGCCGGGCACGAACCGCCACTGCGCGACGCTCGGAGACACCCCGCTCAGCGCGATCCGCGTAGGCGGGGCGGCGGCGTCCTGCAGCGCCAGCGAGTCGGTGTACAGCACGCTCGCGTCCCCGGAGGTCTTCGAGACGTTCGCGTCGGTGAAGGTGTATCCGATGACCTCGCCGCGGTCGGCGACGCCCAGATCGCGGATGTCGCCCGCGCCCGGCAGCGGAAGGGTGCGCGCGTTCGCGCCGTCGAGGTCGGTGACGATGAGCTCGGGCTTGTCGTCGGCGGTGCGCACCGACATCACGAGGTGCTGGCTCGTCGCCCGGAAGTCCTCGATGTGGGGGTTCTCGAAGACGGGGACCGCCTGGGCACCGTCGAGCCCGGTGCGGAAGATCGTGTCGGTGCCGCTGCCGCGCTTGAGCATGAAGACCGACAACGCGGGCGTGTGGAAGCTCTCGGTGAGCGTCGTCACCGGACCTCCGCCGATGCCGACCACCCCGTGGACGGTGACGGTGTACTGCGTGTCGTCGTAGAGGGCGTTCGAGAAGCGCACGCCGATGTCGCGCCCCGACGTCTGCACGGTGAACGACGCGGCAGGCGTGACGGTGACCTGCGAGGTCTCCACCTTCTGCAGCGACTGCGAGGTGGTGAGGATGACGCGGGCACCGCCGGCCTCGACAGCCGCCTGCGGATCGACCGACACCGCCGTCACACGCGGACCCTGCACGCTCGACACCGCCGCGCCCGCGAGCGCGACGACGCCGAGCACCGCGATCACGGCGGCGAATCCGATGCCGAACGCACGCCGGCGACGGCGACTGCGACCCGAACGGGTACGGAGTGCCGGGTCAGTACTCATACGGATCCTGCGGCTGGGCGATCGGTGTCACGCTCGAGGCGACGATCTCGAGCTTTCCGGTGTCGGACGCCGCGCGTACCGTGCCCTTGACATCGACCCACTGGCCGGTGGTCGGTGTCGAGTCCGCCCCCGCGATCGTCAGGCTCGCGGTCTGCGCATCGATGACGCAGTGCGTGATGACCAGCCGTGTCAGATCGAACGCCCCGCCGTTCTGCGCGGGGGTCACGAAGCCGATCAGCGACACGGTGCGACCCTCGAACACCTCGGTGCTCGTCGCGGTCGCGAACACGCTGGCCCAGTCGCCGACCCCGAAGGTGGCCGTGTCGCCCGTGCTGGCGAGGGTGATCGTGTCGGATCCCGCGAACAGGGGCGCAGCGCCCACGTTGCGCGACTGCGCGAGCTCGGCGCTGAGGGATGCCGGGGGCACGACGACGATCGCGACCGCCACCGCCGTCGCGATGGCCCCGCCGATCGCGGTCGCGCCGAGCCCCACCCACGCGCGCACCCCGCGGCGGGGCGCGTGCGGGTGGTCGTGCGCGTGGTCGTGGTCGTGGTCGTGATGCGCGGCATCCGCCACCGCACCGTGGTCATGACCGTGGTCGGCCTCGGCCCCGAGGGGCAGCGCGAAGCTGAGCACTGCGCCGATCAGCACGACGAACGCCATGGGCACCGCGAACCAGTACGACGACGGGTTGATGTAGAGGGCGAGCTGGCCGGTGAGCCAGAGCACGATCGTCGCGACCGCGAGGAGGGAGGCGATGCCCGCGCCCATCCACCGGGAGAAGAGAGCCGACGACCTACGCAACGAGGTTCACCACCAGACCCAGCACGAACGCGAACAGCACGACGACGACGACCGTGCCCGCGAGTACGCGTGCCGTGAACGTCGTGCGCATGAGGGCGATCATCTTGACGTCGACGAGCGGACCGACCAGCAGGAAGGCGACGATCGCGCCCGGGGTGAACGTCGACGCGAAGGACAGGGCGAAGAACGCGTCCACGTTCGAGCAGATCGAGACGATCATCGCGAGGATCATCATCGCCACGATCGAGAGCACCGGGTTCGAGCCGATGGCGAGAAGCGCCTCGCGCGGCACCAGAACCTGCACCGCCCCGGCGAGCGCCGAGCCGATCACCAAAGCCGGCATGACCGCGCGCAGCTCCACGAGGAACTGCGCCAGCGAGCGGCGCCAGCGCCCGCCCGACTCGGTCTCGACGATCTCGCAGGTCGCCCGGAACCGATCGGTCAGCAGCGCGTCGGGGTCGGGGTGGCGGCTGTAGAGCCAGCCGATGAGGTTCGCGACGACGAATCCGCCGAGCAGGCGAGCTACGAGGATGCCGTCGTCGAACCCGAATGCCTGGTTCGTGGTGATGATGACGATCGGGTTCACGATCGGGGCGGCGACGAGGAAGGTGAGCGTCTCCGACACCGCGAACCCTCGCATCAGCAGCCCCCGCGCGAACGGCACGTTGCCGCACTCGCACACGGGGATCAGCATGCCGAGCAGCGACAGCACCGCCCGGCGGGCCCAGGCGCGGCGCGGCATCCATCTCTCGATCGCTCCCGGCGGCACCCACACCTGCACGACGATCGACAGCAGCACACCGAGCGCCACGAAGGGCAGCGACTCGATCAGCACGCTGATCGCGAGGGTCAGGCCGTCCTGCGCGCGGGTCGGGAGGGAGATGTCGAGCGCGCCCGGAACCAGCAGGTTGACGGCGAAGACGACACCGACCACGATCGCGCCGATGAGCAGGGCGCCGGCGATGCGTCCGGGCGCGCGACGGGGCTCCGGTGCCGGGGTCGACCGGCGCACCCGGGCGCGTTCAGCCGTTGTCACGCTCGTGGGCCCGGAGGGCGGTGCAGTCGGCGCAGAGACCGAAGATGTCGACGACGTGCTCGGCCTCGGTGAAGCCGTGGGCCGCGGCGGTGCGACGGGCCCACTCCTCGACGTCGGTCGCCGCGATCTCGACGGCCTTGCCGCAGCGGCGGCAGATCAGGTGGTGGTGGTGTCCCGTCGTCGCGCACGCGCGGTAGAGGCTCTCGCCCTCGGGGCTCTGCAGCGAATCAGCCTCGCCGTGGGCGGCGAGGGTGGAGAGGGCGCGGTAGACCGTGGCGAGACCGATGCCGGTGTTCTGCTCACGCAGGCGCGCGTGCAGATCCTGTGCGCTGATGAACCCGGGAGCGTCGGACAGCTCTTCGCGCACGCGATCGCGCTGCCACGTGTTCCGCTGCACCATGGCGGCGAGTCTACCCACGAGGAACGCGGGGTCAGCCGGGGCATCCGGCTTTCCCGGCGTCCTCAGAGGGCGCGGGTCTGACGCTCCCTCGCCGCGCCGACGATGCGGCAGACGAGGTAGATGAGGAACGAGATGGTCGTGATGTAGGGGCTCACCGGCAGAGTGCCCATCACGGCGAGCAGGATGCCGCCCACCGCCGAGGCCACGCCGAACGCGGCGGCGAGCACCGGCACCGCGAGCGGACCCGTGGCCACCCGCATCGCCGCCGCGGCCGGGGTGACCAGCAGCGCGAGCACGAGCAGCGCGCCGATGATGTGCACCGCGACAGCGACGACGAGGCCCAGCAGCAGCATGAAGCCGAACGACACCCACGTCGACGGCACACCGCGGGCTGCTGCCGACTGGGGGTCGAGGGAGTCGAAGCGCAGCGGCCGCCACATGAGCAGCAGCGCCACGAGCACGACGGTGCTGATGACGGCGAGGGCCGTCAGCTGCGCCGACTGCACGGACACGATCTGTCCGGTGAGAAGGCTGAAGCGGTTGGCGCTGCGGCCGTTGTAGAGCGACAGGAACAGGATGCCGAGGCCCAAGCCGAACGGCATGAGCACCCCGATGATCGAGTTGCGGTCGCGGGCGCGCACCCCGAGCCATCCGATCAGGCCCGCGGCGATGAGCGAGCCGATGATCGATCCGGTGACGATGTCGAAGCCGAACAGCAGGGCCGCCGCCGCTCCGGCGAACGAGAGCTCCGAGATGCCGTGCACCGCGAAGGCCATGTCGCGCTGCATGACGAACACACCGATGAGGCCCCCCACGAGGCCGAGGAGCGCTCCCGCCCAGACGGAGTTCTGCACCAGGGCGAGGATCGCGCCGTACTGCGAGATGCCGCCGAAGAGGGCGTTGCCGATCGCGTCGCCGTTCATCCGTGCTCCTCGCCGTGATGGTGAGGGGATGCCTCGGCGTCCGGCGCGCCCACGACGACCAGCCGGTCGCCGGCGCGCAGCACAAAGACCGGGGCGCCGTAGAGCTCCGAGAGCACGGCCGAGTCGAGGACGTCCGCGGGTCGCCCGAGCGTGAAACGACCGCCGGCGAGGTAGAGGATGCGATCGACCGAGTCGAGCACCGGGTTGATGTCGTGAGTGACGAAGAGCACCGCGGCATCCTTCTCGCGACGATGCCGGTCGATGAGGGAGACGATCGCCTGCTGGTTGGCGAGATCGAGGCTCGTGAGGGGCTCGTCGCACAGCAGCAGCTTCGGGTCGTCGGCGAGCGCCTGGCCGACGCGCAGGCGCTGCTGCTCGCCGCCCGACAGGAGTCCCACCGGGCGGTCGGCGAAGGCGGCGGCGCCGACCTCGCCGAGCAGCGCGTCGATGCGGGCGCGGTCGCCGCGCCGCGGGATCGGCAGGCCGAAGCGGTGGCCGTCGACGCCGAGTCCGACGAGGTCGCGCGCACGCAGCGACGTCTCACGCGGGAGCGGCCGCTGCTGGGGGATGTAGCCGATGCGACGGTTGCCCGGACGCGTCACGCGCCGGCCGAGCGCGGTGACCGATCCCTCGCTCAGCCGCTCGAGGCCGAGGATCGCGCGCAGCAGTGTGGTCTTCCCGGAACCGCTCGGCCCGAGCACGGCGACGAGCTCGCCGGGGGCGAGCTCGAGGTCGAGGCCGCTCCACAGCTCTCGGGTGCCGCGGCGGAGCGCGGCACCCGAGATGCGAAGCGGCGAGGGGGCCGGGGTCACTTGCCCAGCGCGTCGGCCAGCTGGGTCACGTTCTGCTGCATCCACTGTGCATAAGTCTGGCCTGCCGGGAGGATCTCGGAGAACTTCAGCACGGGGACGTTCGCGGCCTTCGCCGCGTCCTCGACCTGGGTCGTCTCTGCTCCGGCGGCCTGCGCGTTGACGATGACGACCTTCGCGCTGCCGTCGGAGATGAGGGCGAGCGCCTGCAGCAGGGTCGCCGGCGGGACATCCTGGCCGCCCTCGACGGCCTCACTGAACGCGACCGGAGTGACGTTGTCCAAGCCGGCGGTGTCGGTGAGGTAGAGCGGCAGGGGCTCGGTGACGAACACTCCCGCCCCCGCGTGAGCGGCGGCAATGGTGGCGATGCTCTGCTCGATCGTGTCCATCTGGGTGCCGAACGCCTGCGCGTTCGCGGTGAACGTCGCCGCCTGGGAAGGGTCGAGCGCGCCGAGCTCGGTCGCGATCTTGGCGGCGACCGTCTTCATGACGGCGGGGTCGTAGAAGACGTGCTCGTTGAAGCCCTCGAGGTGGTCGTGGGCGTGATCGGCGTCGTCCTTGTGCTCGGCGGTGTTGCCGTCGGCCGGGTACTCGGGCGAGAGGGTCGCGGCGGTGATCATCGGCGCCGTGGAGCCGGTGGCCTGCACGAGCTGGTCGAGGAAGGGGTCGTAGCCGCCGCCGTTCTCGATGAGCAGCTGCGCGTTCTTCACGGTGAGCTGGTCGGCGGCGCTCGCCTCGAAGTCGTGCGGGTCCTGCGACTCGTTGGCGATGATCGAGGTCACCTGCACGGCCGACCCGCCGACGGTCTGCGCGATGTCGCCGTAGACGTTCGTCGAGGCGACGACCTGGATGGTGCCGCCCGACGACGACGGTGAGGATGCCGCCGCCCCCGTGCAGCCCGACAATGTCAGGGCTACCGCGGCGGCGAGCAGGGGCAGGGCGAGGAGGGTCCGGGGGGATCGCATGCGGACAGCTTATGCTTAGTGATAATCGTTCTCAAAATCGCGTCGCGGGGGACGTCGAGGAGAGGTTTGCTGCGTCAGAGCGGGGCCGACCGCACGGGCCGATCCACGGCCGCACGGCCTCACCGCACGCCACGCTCCCATGCCTGCGACGCCATCTGCACGGCATCCCATGGCGACCCCAGCGGGGGCGTGTACGAGAGGTCGAGCGCGCTCATCTCCGCCACTGTCATTCTGTGGTGAATCGCCGTGGCGAACGTGTCCACCCGCTTCGACACCTCGGCCGAGCGACGACCGACGAGCTGGGCACCGAGCAGGCGACCATCGCGCTCATCGCCGGTCACCCGGAAGTCGATCGTCGTCGCGCCCGGGTAGTAGCGCTTGTGATCGTCGGCGCTGCTCGCGGCGGTGCGCGGCGAGAACCCCGCGGTGGCGGCATCCTGATCTCGCAGTCCGGTGCGCGCGGCGACCACGTCGAACACCTTCACCACCTGCGTGCCGACGCTTCCGGCGAAGGTCGCCGTTCCGCCGATCGCGTTCTCCCCTGCGACCCGACCCTGCTTATGAGCGGTGGTTCCGAGCGGCAGGTAGGTTTCACCGAGCAGGCGATGATGTGTGACCACACCGTCCCCCGCCGCCCAGACGTGCGGAATCCCCGTTCGCATCGTGGGGTCGACGACGGTGGCGCCACCCGGGCCCACCGGCACGCCGATCGCACTCAGCAACGCCGTGTTCGGCGCAACCCCGACCACCACCAGCACGATGTCGGCGGTGAACCGCACCTCGTTTCCCTCACGGTTCGCGATCACGACGATGCCTGCGCTCTCCCGCACGAGCGAGGCGACGCGCACGCCGGTCTCCACACGCACTCCGTGGTCGACGAGCTCCTCATGGACGATCGCTCCGAGCTGCGGGTCGAACGTGGAGAGGACCTCGGGGCCGCGCTGAAGCTGGGTGACCGCAAGCCCTCGAACGGTCAGCGCCTCCGCCATCTCGAGTCCGACGTAGCCTGCGCCGATGATGATCGCCGTCCGCGGACGCCGCTCATCGAGATCCCGCTCGAGGGCGAACGTGTCGCCCATCGAGTGGAGCACGTGCACTCCGTCGGCCGGTCCGAGTGTGTCGAGTCCCGATATTCCCGCGCGCGCCGGCGACGCCCCCACCCCCACGACAAGCTCGTCGTAGGAGACGTCGTCGCTCACCCCGCCCGCCTCGACCGTGAGCGTGCGTCGCTCCGGATCGATGGCGGTCACGAATGTCTCGAGCCGCAGCGCCATGCCGGTGGCCTCGAGTTCTGCCGCCGTGCGGTGCGCCAGCGTCTGCCAGGGCTGGACCTCGCGGGAGAAGTAGTACGGGATGCCGCAGATCGAGAAGTTGGGGAAGGCATCGGCGGCGATCACCGTGACGTCCACAGACGGATCGAGTTCGCGGGCACGGAGTGCTGCCGAGATGCCGGCATCACTCCCTCCGATCGCGACGAGATGCATGCGAGGGTCCTTTCACGAGTCCGTGGGCGCGGGGCTGTCCGCAGTGGAGGGACGGGGGACGAGCAGGATGACGGCGCCGACCCCGACGACTCCCCCGACGACCTGGGCGATCACGAACGGCGTGACGGAGGCGGGCGAGATGCCCGCGAAGGTGTCGGTGAACATGCGGGCGACGGTGACGGCAGGATTCGCGAAGGACGTCGAGCTCGTGAACCAGTACGCGGCGCCGATGTAGGCGGCCACGGCCGGCGCCGCCCAATGCCCGCGCCCTGTCCGCTGCAGCACGAACACGACGATCACGAGTCCGGCCGTGGCGACGACCTCCGCGATCAGATGCGCCGGCGTCGCACGATCCTGGCTCGAGAGCCGTGGCGGAAGGGCGAACATCACCGACGCGAGCAGCGCCCCGAGTACGCCCCCCACGAACTGTGCGGCGAGATAGCCGGCGATCCGGGCCACGCGTGCCCGGGCTGGTCGCCGCGCAAGGAGGTCGTCGGCGACGGTCACGACGGGGTTGAAGTGCGCGCCCGACAGCGGGCCGAAGACGGCGATCAGCACGCCGAGGCCGAGAGTGGTCGCCACGCTGTTCTGAAGGAGCTGCAACCCGGTCTGCCCGGGCGACAACGACTGAGCGGCGATGCCGGAGCCGATCACGATCGCCACGAGCAGTGCGGTTCCGAGCGTCTCGGCGAGAAGCGCGGGCAGTGCGGGGCGTGCTTCGGTGGCTGTATCGACGGTCACGCCGATGATCTTGACGGAGACCGGCCCCCTCCGTCAATATTGCCTCAATGAACGTTGAGCAACTGGATGTCACGCTGCGTGCTGCTCGTCACGCGGCCCTCGGCGAACCTGCGCGCTTGCGCATCGTCGACCTTCTCACGCTCGGTGACATGTCTCCCGGAGAGATCGGGATCACCCTGGGCCTGCCGACCAACCTCGTCGCGCACCACCTGAACGTGCTGGAGTCGGTGGGAATCGTGCACCGCGCCAAATCGGAGGGCGACCGTCGGCGTAGCTACGTGCGTCTCTCCGAACACAGCCTCGGCGGCCTGTCGCCCCGGTTCGTCGAGCATGCGGGGCGTGTCGTGTTCGTCTGCTCAGCGAACAGCGCGCGTTCGCAGCTCGCCGCCGCCCTGTGGAGGATGCACAGCCCGATCCCGGCGCTCTCCGGAGGCACGCGTCCGGCCGGCGCGATCGCCGACGGCGCGGTCGCAGCCGCTGAGCGGCACGCATTCACTCTCCCGAATGTCACGCCCCGTCACGTATCCGAAGTGTTGACCTCGGACGACTTCGTCGTCACGGTGTGCGACAGCGCACACGAAGAGCTCGCGGGCCGTGACCGGCTGCATTGGTCGATCCCCGACCCGGTGCCGCGCGAGACCGATGCCGCATTCGACGGCGCTGTGGACGAGCTCGAGCGACGCATCGTCGACCTCGCGTCTCGCCTCACCGCTTCCTGACCCCGACCCAAGGAACCGACGTGACCCCTCGCCCGACAGTCCTCTTCCTCTGCCAGCACAACGCCGGCCGCTCGCAGCTCGGCGCGGGGTTGCTCGAGCACCTCGGCGGCGACCACTACACGGCGGCATCGGCGGGTCTCTCCCCCGCCGAGGCTCCGAATCCCGCCATCGTGACGACGTTGCGTGAGCTCGGCGTCGACATCAGTGAGCGCGTTCCGCGCCGCGTGACCGGCGACGACCTCGATCACGCTGAGGTCGTCGTCCTCATGAAACCTGGTCTGACGCTACCGGCGACGCCGCGCGGGCGCGTGGTCGAATGGTCGTTCCCGGACCCTGAGGCGTGGGACGCAGAGAGTGTTCGCCCCCTGCGGGATGCCGTCGCCGCCGCGATCACGGCGGAATTCCTGCTCGACTGACGGCTACTCGACCAGCAGCGCGGGCTCCTCGAGCACGGCGGCGACGTCGGCGATGAACCGGCTCATGCCGTCCCCGTCGATCACGCGGTGGTCGAACGACCCGGCGACGGTGGTCACCCAGCGGGGGCGCACCTCGCCGTCGACGACCCACGGCTTCTGCCGGATCGTGCCGAGCGCGACGATGCCGGACTCGCCCGGATTGATGATCGGGGTGCCGGCGTCCATCCCGAACACGCCGATGTTCGTGATCGTGATGGTGCCGCCCTGCTGGTCGGCCGGTGCGGTACGACCCTCACGGGCGGTGAGCGTGAGCTTCTCGAGCGCGCGGGCGAGATCGCGCATGCTGAGGTCCTGCGCGTCCTTGATGTTCGGCACGAGGAGGCCCCGCGGAGTCGCCGCGGCGATGCCGAGGTTCACGTAGTGGCGCACCGAGATCTGGGCGCCGTCGTCGCCCTCGACCCACGCGGCGTTCACCATCGGCGTGCGGCGCACCGCCCAGATCACCGCGCGCGCCATGATCAGCAGCGGCGAGACCTTGATGTCGGCGAAGTCGGGCGAGGCCTTCAGGCGCTTGACGAGCTCCATCGTGCGGGTGGCGTCGACATCCGTCCACACCGACACGTGCGGCGCCGAGTAGGCGCTCGACGTCATCGCACTCGCGGTCGCCTTGCGCACGCCGCGCACGGGGATCGACTCGACGCGCACGTCGTCGACCTCGGATACCGCGGCCGCGACGGCGATCGTCTCCTCGCGCACCTCCGGCCACTCCGGCGTCTCGATGTTGCGGAACACGCTCGCCTGCGAGGCATGGGCGACGACGTCCTCACGGGTGACCTCGCCCGCCGGGCCGCTCGGCACGACCGAGGCGAGGTCGACACCGAGGTCACGCGCGAGCTTGCGGATCGGGGGCTTCGCGACCACACCGACCGATGCGGCGACGGGCTTCTCGGCGGGCTTGCGCCGACGCGAGTGCACCTGCTCCGCCGAGCCGTAGCCGACGAGCACCGACCCGGAGCCCTCGCCCGCATCGGCGGCCGGCGCGGCGGGTGACGCGGGGGCCGCGGCATCCTGCCCGCCCGAGATCGTGATGATCGCCGCGCCGACGTCGACGGTCGCACCCTCGGCCACGAGCAGCTCGCCGACGGTGCCCGCGAAGGGCGACGGCAGCTCGACGAGCGACTTGGCCGTCTCGATCTCCACGAGCACGTCGTTGACGTCGACGGTATCGCCGGGGGCCACGCGCCACGAGACGATCTCGGCCTCGGTGAGGCCTTCGCCGACGTCCGGGAGGTGGAAGGTCTGGTCGCTCATCCGGGTTCCTTTCGCGGTGCGGTCTCAGTAGGCGAGGCTGCGGTCGACGGCCTCGAGGATGCGGTCGGGGTCGGGCAGGTACACGCCCTCGAGCTTCGCGGGCGGGAAGGGGGTGTCGAAGCCCGACACCCGGATCACCGGCGCCTCCAGCGCGTAGAACGCCTTCTCCGCGACGGTGGCGGCCACCTCGCTTCCGACGCTCACGAAGCCGGGGGCCTCCTGCGCGTAGACCATGCGACCGGTGCGGCGCACGGATTCGAGCACGGGTCCGTAGTCGATCGGCGACAGCGACCGCACGTCGACGACCTCGCAGCTCGTGCCCTCGCTCTCAGCGAGCGCCGCGGCCTGCAGCAGCACCGAGACCATGGCGCCGTGACCGACAAGGGTGACGTCTGTGCCGCGGCGCACGATGCGCGACGCGTGCAGCGGCAGAGCGGATGCCTCGAGGTCGACCTCGCCCTTGTGCCAGTAGCGGCTCTTCGGCTCGAGGAAGATGACCGGGTCGTTGGAGGCGATGGCCTCCTGGATCATCCAGTACGCGTCGTTCGCGGTCGACGGGCTCACGACCCGCAGACCCGGCGTGTGCGTGAAGTAGGTCTCCGGGCTCTCCTGATGGTGCTCGACCGCGCCGATGTGGCCGCCGTAGGGGATGCGGATCACGATCGGCATCGAGAGCACGCCCTCGTGGCGGTTGGTCATCTTGGCGAGCTGCGACGTGATCTGGTCGAACGCGGGGAACACGAACCCGTCGAACTGGATCTCGCACACGGGCCGGAAGCCGGCCATGGCGAGGCCGATCGCGGTGCCAAGGATGCCGGACTCGGCCAGCGGCGTGTCGATCACCCGGCGGTCGCCGAACTCGGCCTGCAGGCCCTCGGTCACCCGGAACACTCCGCCGAGCGGTCCGATGTCCTCACCCATCAGCAGTACCCGCGGGTCATCCGCGAGGGCCTTGCGCAGGCCCGCGTTCAGCGCCTTGCCGAACGGCAGCGTGGTCGTGTCGCTCATGCGTCGCCTCCGTCGAGGGATGCCTCGTAGTCGGCGAGCCAGCGCGCCTGCTCGGCCATCAGCGGGTGATCGTCGGTGTAGACGTGGGCGAACATGCTGGGCGCCTCGGGTGCGGTCAGGGTAACGGCGCGGGTGCGCACGTCATCGGCGTGCGCGGCGGCGCCCTCGTCGACCTCGTCGAAGAAGGCGGCGGATGCCCCGCGGCCCTCGAGGTAGGTGCGCAGGCGCGCGATCGGGTCGCGCAGCGCCCAGCCCTCCTCCTCCGAACCGGTGCGGTATTTCGTGGGGTCGTCGCTCGTGGTGTGCGCACCGCGACGGTAGGTCACCGCCTCGATGGCCGACGGGCCCTCGCCCGCGCGGGCGGCCTCGAGCGCGTGGCGGGTGACGGCGTAGCTGATGAGGACGTCGTTGCCGTCGATGCGGTGGCTCGGCATGCCGTAGCCGTAGCCGCGGCGCGAGAGCGCCGTGCGCGACTGCACCGCGACCGGCACCGAGATCGCCCACTGGTTGTTCTGCAGGAAGAAGACCTGCGGGGTGCGGTAGCTCGCGGCGAAGACCATCGCCTCGTGCACGTCGCCCTGGCTGGACGCGCCGTCGCCGTAGTAGACGATGACTGCCTCGTCGCGCTCGGGGTCGCCGGTGCCGGTGCGGCCGTCGAACACGAGGCCCATGCCGTAGCCGGTGGCGTGCAGGGTCTGCGAACCGAGCACGAGCGTGTAGAGGCGCGTGTTTCCGTTGGCCGGGTCAAGGGGGTTCCAGCCGCCGTGGGAGACGCCGCGCATGAGGCGGATGATGCCGACCGGGTCCACACCGCGGATCGTCGCGACGATGTGCTCGCGGTAGGAGGGGAAGATGTGGTCCTGCGGTCGTGCCGCGCGGATCGAGCCGACCTGTGCGGCCTCCTGGCCGAAGCTCGGCGGCCAGAGGGCGAGCTGGCCCTGCCGCTGCAGGTTGGTCGCCTGCCGGTCGAACGCGCGCGAGGTCACCATGTCGCGGTAGAAGGTCTCGAGGTCGGTCTCGGTGAGCGCCTCGACGAGTGGCAGGAAGGGTTCCGCCGACGGCGTCGGGGCGTACGAGCCGTCGGCGGCCAGCACGCTGATGATCTCGGGGTCGGCGGGCGGGGCCACGTCGTCGAGCGGAGTCACGGTGTCTACGCTAACGCGAGCGCCGGATGCCCCTTCGCGAGAGTATCTACAACGGATGCCGCGATCTGCAGGACCTTCTCGACAGTCTCGGCCTCTCCGATCGAGATGCGCAGGCCGTCGTCCCCGTAGGGACGCACGATGATGCCGCCCTCGTCGAAGGTCGCGGCGATGCGCTGGCTGTCGGCGCGGGTGTCGAGCCAGACGAAGTTGCCCTGCGTCTCGGGCACGCGCCAGCCCTGGGCACGCAAGCCGTCGACGAGGGCCGCGCGCCGGTCGGTGAGCTCGCGCACGCGGTCGAGCAGCTCGGCTTCGGCGTCCAGGCTGACGAGCGCCGCCGACTCGGCCGCAGCCGTCACCGACAGCGGGATGGCGGTGGAGCGGGCGAGGTCGAGCACGCGCCGGTGGCCGACGGCGTAGCCGACACGCAGACCCGCGAGGCCGTACGCCTTGGAGAAGGTGCGCAGGGCGACGACGTTGGGACGGATGACACCGAGCTCGCGCAGCCCGTCGACGGCCTCGGGGTCGGTGACGAACTCGGCGTACGCCTCGTCGAGGATGACGAGCACATCGGCGGGGATCCGCGCGAGGAACTGCTCGAACTCGGTCTGCGTGACGATCGGCCCGGTGGGGTTGTTCGGGCTGCAGACGATGATCAGTCGCGTGCGATCGGTGACCGCAGCGGCCATCGCGTCGAGGTCGTGGCGACCGTCGGCGAGCAGGGGCACCTCGACGGCGGTCGCGCCGGCGATCTTCACGTGCCCGGGGTAGGCCTCGAACGAGCGCCACGCGTAGATGATCTCGTCGCCGGGTCCGGATGTCGCGAGCACCAGCTGCAGCAGGATCGACACACTGCCGGCGGCGATGTGCACCTCGTCGGCGGTGACCCCGAAACGCTCGGCGAGACGTGCGCGCAGGAGGGCGGCGGAGGCATCCGGGTAGCGGTTCACTCCCGTGGCACCCTGCAGTGCGGCGACGACGCTCGGCAGCGGCTCGAACGGATTCTCGTTGCTCGAGAGCTTGAACGCATCGGCGCCGGCCTGGCGTCCCTGGCGGTACGGGGGGAGCGCCGCGATGTCGGCGCGGGCGCGGATCGGGAGCGAATCGGTCACGTGCCGAGTCTAGGAGCGGGCGCACCGCGGCATCCGCGTCCGGAGCGCTTCCGGCCCGAGGATGCCGCGTGGGAGACTGCGCGCATGGGATTCCTCATCCGCGCCGTCGTGAACGCCTTCGCCATCTGGGTCGTGACCCTGATTCCCGTGTTGGGTGTCGTCGTGATCCCGTTCGCACCCGGCGAGACGCTGCAGCTGGTGATCACACTGCTGGCGGTCGCGGCGATCTTCGCGATCGTGAACTCGATCGTCGGCACGATCGTGAAGATCCTGACCTTCCCCCTCTACGTGCTCACGCTCGGCCTCTTCTCGCTCATCGTGAACGGCTTCCTGCTGTGGCTCACCGCGTGGATCACGGGGCTGTGGAACTGGGGCCTTCGCATCGACGGCTTCTGGTGGGGAGTGGTGGCGGCGATCGTGATCTCGCTCATCAACTGGATCGCCGGCATCATCATCCGGCCCCGCCGCCGCTGACGTCCCCGCCCGTTCGGCTGCCCAGCGGCCTGTGGAGCGACGGGTCGAGACCCGGCGTGGGCGTCGGCGCGGGTGTGGGTACCGCCTCGGCCGAGTAGGCGAAGGTCTCGACGCTGACAGCCGCGTCGTAGACGGCGAGCCGCTGCTCGAGGGCGGCGAGCCGCGGATCACCCGAGGCATCCGCCCGCCGTGCCGTCTCGAGATACGCGCCACCGTCGTGGGCCGGCATCGTGACGTCGTGCGGGCCGGTGGCGGGGTCGACGACCCGACCGATCGTGACGCCACCGTCCGCGCCGGGAGCGGCCGCGCTCGGCGGAGCGGCGAGGGCGGCGATCGGGTCGTCGTCGTGCCGCACATCGACGACGAGGGTGGCCGGATCGACGTCGACGGCGACGGGGGACCCGAACGTCGCGAGCACGGGCACGTCGTACTCCCCGGATGCCGCGAGGTGGGCGGCGACCATCGCGCCCTGCGAGTAACCCGTGACCTGCACTGTGTCGCCGCGCTGCGCACCCGCGGCTTCGAGCGCCTGTGCGACGGCGGCCGACGAGGTCGACGCGTCACCCTCGTACAGCGCGAGGTTCGCGGTGTTGTCCCACGTCGATGACCCGTCGGTGCCGGCGATGTACGCGGCGTACGCCCGGCTGCCGTCGGACATCGTGTAGCGCTCGATACGCACCCGCGCCTCTCCCGTGGGCACGCGCGCGTAGAGGTCGGCCAGCCCGGCGGGGCGGCCGGTCGCAGCGCCCACGGGCTGGGGCAGGAGGGTGACAGCGGGCACGGAGCCGCCCAGACGCGCGCCGCGCGTGACGCGGCCGGGCGCATCGGCACCCCGCAGTGCGCCGCGCGCACCGAGCACGAGCGCGAGAGCGCCGATGCCGAGGGCGCCGGTGAGGCCGACGATCGGCACACCCCACGCGGAGAGCTGGCGCCACACCTCGTCGGAGCGGCCGGTCGCGGCCAGCTCGGAGGCATCGGCGATGTCCGACGCTGCCGGCCATCGCGCCCTGAGTCCGTCGATCGACACGTCGATCTCGGCCACACGACCGTGGTCGCCCGAGGTCTCGGCGAGGGCCCGCTCGGCGCGCAGCTCGACGAGCTCGTACGCGGCCGCTGTGTTCTCGAGCGCGTCGGCGAGGTAGGCGACATCGGCCACCAGCACACCGGTTCCGCTCACGAGCGTCGATGTCGCCACCTCGAATCGGCCGCCGTGAGGGAACACCGCGAAGCTCAGTTCACGCACCCGCCGAGCCGCCTCTCCCGCAGCCGACGCGAGCGGGGCGAGGGCGCGCACCCGCTCGGCCGCGGCGCGCAGGGTCGCGGTGTCGACGGCGACGGTGCCGCCGGAGCGGATGTCGACGTCGCTCACGGCGCCCCCACGCCCGCCAGCAGCGTCGCCTGCACCCAGCGCGCATCATCGGCCGCGACCCGTGCGCGGCGGCGCGTGCGGTCGGCGAGGGAGCACGTGGCATCCCATCGGGTCGCGAAGGCGAGCATCGCCTCGGACTGCCACTGCAGTTCGGGGGCGATGCGGGCGGCGGCGACCGACAGGTCGCCCACCAGGTCGGCGAGGTGGTCGAACGCGGCGATCAGGGCGGCGACCTCGACGGGGGTGGCAGCGGCTGGCATACGGCCACGCTCGCGCACGGCATCCCGCACGAGGCAGGTGAGAGCACGACCGGGGGACAAACCGGGCGGTCCCGCCCCTGGGCAGGAGGCCGTGCACGGGGCCAGAATGGAGCAATGCCCTCGTCCGCACCGTTCCGCGTCGTCTTCGTGTGCACCGGCAACATCTGCCGTTCCCCGATGGCCGAGGTCGTGTTCCGCACGCTCGCCCAGCAGGCCGGCCTCGGCGACCGCGTCGCCTCGTCGAGCTCGGGCACCGGCGACTGGCACGTCGGCGAGCGCGCCGACCCCCGCACGCTCGACGCCCTCGAGCGCCGCGGGTACGACGGCAGCCGGCACCGCGCGCGCCAGTTCTCGTTCGCCGACTTCGACTCGAGCGACCTCGTCGTCGTGCTCGACCGCGCCCACGAGCGCATCCTGCGGGGCTGGTCGCGGGACGACAACGACGCAGACAAGATCGCGCTGCTGCGCTCGTTCGACGCGGAGGCGGGCGACCATCTGGACGTGCCCGACCCGTACTACGCCGGCCCCGACAAGTTCGACGGCGTGCTCACTATGATTGAGAAGGCCTGCCGGGCGCTCTTCCGGCAGCTCGAGCCCGCCCTCCGTTCCGCGGGCTGACCTTCTCCCGACAGGAGTCCTCCGTGTCGTCGTCGTTCCCCGTGCAGCCCCTCAGCCCCCTCGACGGCCGGTACCGCGCCGCGGTCGCCGAGCTCGGCGAGTACCTCTCCGAGGCGGGCCTCAACCGCGCCCGCGTCGAGGTGGAGGTCGAGTGGCTGATCGCCCTGACCAACGAGAGCGCGTTCGGCACCTCCCCGCTCGACGAGGTCGCCCAGGACCGACTGCGCCTGCTGTACCTCGACTACGGCCAGGCCGAGATCGACTGGCTCGCCGAGCGCGAGGCCGTCACCCGCCATGACGTGAAGGCCGTCGAGTACCTCGTGCGCGACCGGCTCGCGCAGCTCGGGCTCGACCGGCTCGCCGAGCTCACTCACTTCGCCTGCACGAGCGAGGACATCAACTCCACCGCGTACGCGCTGACCGTCAAGCGTGCCGTGCACGACGTGTGGCTGCCGAAGCTGCGCGCGGTCATCGCCGCCCTGTCGGCCCTCGCCGAGAAGCATCGGGATGCCGCGATGCTCGCCCGCACCCATGGGCAGCCCGCGACCCCCACCACCATGGGCAAAGAGCTCGCGGTGTTCGTCTGGCGTCTTCAGCGGGTCGAGCGGCAGATCGCGGCATCCGAGTTCCTCGCGAAGTTCTCGGGCGCGACCGGCACCTGGTCGGCGCACCTGGCCGCCGCCCCCGACGTCAACTGGCGTCTGGTCGCGAGCCGCTTCATCGAGCACCTCGGGCTCGGGTTCAACCCGCTCACCACGCAGATCGAGTCGCACGACTGGCAGGTCGAGCTGTACGACCGCGTGCGCCATGCCGGGGGCATCCTTCACAATCTCGCGACCGACATCTGGACCTACATCTCGCTCGGGTACTTCGCGCAGATCCCCGTCGCGGGCGCGACGGGATCGTCGACGATGCCGCACAAGATCAACCCGATCCGCTTCGAGAACGCCGAGGCCAACCTCGAGATCTCCGCAGGCATCCTGCAGACCCTCGGCCAGACGCTCGTCACGAGCCGCCTGCAGCGTGACCTGACCGACTCGACCACGCAGCGCAACATCGGCGTCGCGTTCGGCCACTCGCTGCTCGCGCTCGACAACCTGCTGCGCGGGCTCGGCGAGATCTCGCTGCGCGACGACGTGCTGCTGGCCGACCTCGACGGCAACTGGGAGGTGCTCGCCGAGGCCATCCAGACCGTCGTGCGGGCGGAGGTCACCGCAGGCAATTCGACGATCACCGACCCCTACGCGCTGCTGAAGGACCTCACGCGCGGGCGGCGGGTCGGGGCATCCGATCTCGCCGACTTCGTCTCGCAGCTCGACATCTCGGATGCCGCGAAGCAGCGCCTGCTGACGCTGACGCCGGCGACGTACACGGGCATCGCGTCGGAGCTCGTCGAGCTGATCTGACGGCGACGGGCGAGCAGCAGCGGCGGCTACGGAGCGTCGGCGCCCGAGTCCGCGTCGTTCTTCTCGGCCTTCTGGGCGTCCTTGGTGAGCAGCACCGGGCCGTCGATGGTCTTCGTGACCTGCGCCGGGTCGACCACGAGCACGAGCAGCGCGATGACGACGAGCGTCACGACGAACGTGATGCCTGCGGCGATGAGTCCGATCACCAGGGCGTGCTGGCCCTGACCCGAGAAGCGGTCCTGGAAGAAGCCCATCGAGATCAGCACGACGACGCCCGCGAACACGGCGGCGGCGAGGGCGAGCCCGAGCAGCTGGACGGGCTTGAACAGGTCGCGGCGGGTGGGCTTGTCGGTCATGCGCGGTCCTTCGACGGGTCTGCGGTCGCGAGCGCATCGGCGGGCGCGGTGGGGCGTCGCGGCGAGAGGCCGGCGATCGCGAGGTAGACGGCGATGATGGCGGCGTATCCGCCGAAGACGCCGACGCCGATGGCGGTACCCGTGAGGGTGAACGACTGGTTCGCCTCGGCGATGTAGTACGGCAGCACGTACTGCGGGCTGATGAACAGCATCCCCACCGCCAGCAGCACCGTGATGGCCCCGACGATCAGGCCGTCACGGGCATCGGATGCCGCCGCTGTGCCTCGTGCACTGCGGCGCACCGCGCGCCCGCCCGCGATGCCCTCGATGAGCCCGGTGACGAGCGCCCAGACGATGACGAGGACGAACAGCAGCACGGTCGAGCGGATCACGGCGACACCCGCGACCATGCCGGCGACGAGGGTGAGGACGCCGAGCACGAGGGGAAGTGTGCGCTGGCCGCGGGGGTACACGAGCCAGGCCGAGAGCAGGAACACGAGGGCGGTCGTGATCGCGAATCCGCTGAACACCGACAGTCCGACCGAGGCGGAGTGGTCGGCGGAGAACGTGATCATCGCCGCCGCGATCGCCGCGAACACGGCGCGCGCCAACTGCAGGTGGCGCACCTCGAAGGCGCGGGCGGTGGGAGCGTCGGGCACGGGGAAACCTCGGAAAGCGGCAGAGTCGATCAAGTCTACGTCTCGCCGGCTGTGAACCGAGGGGTCCGGTCAGCCCCCGACGGTCGTGAGGGCGGGGTAGTCGGTGTAGCCGCGCGCGTCCGGCCCATAGACGCTCGCCTGGTCGACCGCGTTCTCGTCGGCACCCTCCCGCCAGCGGGCGACGAGGTCGGGGTTCGCGATCAGCGCGCGTCCGACGGCGACGGCGTCCGCGACTCCGGAGGAGACGAGGGTTTCGGCCTCGTCCCGGGTCGTGGGGCTCGCGACTCCGGAGTTGGCGACCACCACGCCGCCGAACCGTCGACGCAGATCCCGCACGAGCGATCCGTCGAGGTCGGGGTGCAGCACGCTGAGGTACGCGAGACCGAGCGGGGCGACCCCGTCGACGAGGGCCTCATAGGTCGCGCGGACGTCCGCGGCATCCTTCTCCCAGACGTCCTGGATGTTGCGCTCCGGCGAGATGCGCAGGCCCACCCGAGCCGCACCGACCTCGGCGGCCACGGCGCGGGTGACCTCGATCACGAAGCGGGCACGGGCGGCGGGACTGCCGCCATAGCCGTCGGTGCGCACGTTGGACGCCGGCGAAAGGAACTGGTGCAGCAGGTAGCCGTTGGCGGAATGCACCTCGACCCCGTCGAGTCCGGCGGCGATCGCGCGGCGGGCGGCGAGCACGAACTCGTCGCGCACGATCTCCAGCTCCGCGCCGTCGAGGGCGTGCGGCACGGGATAGGGCTTCTTGGATCCGTCGGGCACCCGCACCTCGCCCTCGATGGCGATCGCCGACGGCGCCACGATGCGCGCCGTTCCGGTGATCTCCGGGTGCGAGACGCGGCCGCCGTTCATGAGCTGGGCGAACACGTGTCCGCCGGCGGCGTGCACCGCGTCGGCGACGAGCGCCCAGCCGGCCGCCTGCTCCTCGGAGGCGATGCCGGGCTGCCCGGGGTACGCCTTCGACTCGGCACTCGGGAAGGTGCCCTCGGTGATGAGCAGACCCGCCGTCGCACGCTGGGCGTAGTACTCGGCGATGAGCGGCGTGGCGACGGCGTCCGTCCCGGCGCGCAGGCGGGTCATCGGCGCCATCACCAGCCGGTTCGGGAGTTCCAGGAGGCCGACGGTGACGGGGGTGAGCAGCTGCACGGGCGGGTCCAATCGATCGGGGATGCCGCCGGACACAACCCGTCGCGGAGGTTGCCTATTCCGTCGGGCGGCGCGGCGCGGCATCCTGGTGTGCACCGCACGTTCACGAGAGGGGTCCCGATGCTCGTGCAGGTCGCCCAGCATGCCGATGATCTCGCGCGCGCCACCGCCTGGTACTCGACGCTGCTCGCGCGCGAGCCCGTCGCGGCGTTCGATCCGCCGGGGCTCGTGTTCTTCGACCTCGACGGGGTGCGACTGCTCGTCGATCGCGCGGCGCCGTCAGCGCTGATCTACCTGCGTGTCGACGACATCGACGAGGCGGTGGCGCGGGCGCGCGATGCCGGTACCGAGGTGGTCACGCCGCCGCATCCGATCTTCTCCCACCACGACGACAGCCTCGGTCCCGCAGGCTCCGACGAGTGGCAGGCGTTCGTGCGCGACTCGGAGGGGAACCTCGTCGGGCTCGTCGAGCAGCGACTCGGCTGAGCTCAGGCGGCGAGCCGCTGCCGCAGGAAGTCGATGACCGCGGCCCGGGCCGCATGGGTCGGATGCCCCGCCTCGCCCGCGTGCGGATCGGTGAGCACCGAGTGGGCCGAGGTAGGGATGCCATCGGGGTTGCCCGCCGAGGAGTCGATCTCGAACGCCCGCCAGCCCTCGCCGAGCGCCCGCTCGAACGCGGCGAAGCGGGACGCCGGCACGCTGCGGTCGGCGGTGAAGCGCAGACCCAGGGCGCACAGGCCCTCGTCGCGCACGCGGGTGGCAAGGGTCGCCTCGGCGGCCTCGGTGAGTCCGGTGGCGTGCGCGCCGGCGCCGAAGGCGGGCGGCAGGGCGGGCTGCGACAGCACCGGCGCGATGACGGCCGGCTCGACGGCGGCGGCGAGCGCGAAGCCGCCCGAGAAGCACATGCCGATCATGCCGACGCCGGCACCGCCCGACTCGGTGTGCAGGTCGCGCGCGAGCGCGCGGAGGTAGGACGTGACCGGCCGATCGGCCCGGCGGGCGAACGCCGCGAACTCGCGCGACACGCACATGCGCAGGGCGGAGGCCGCGAGGTAGCCGCCGGTTGCGGGACGACCCGGAGTGCCGATGATCGAGGGCACCGCGACGCGGAACCCCGCCTCGACCAGCAGGTCGGCGAGGCCGATCACCTCGGGGGTCGCACCGGGGATCTCGGGGACCAGAACGACGCCGGGGCCGGTGCCGCGTCGGAACACCCGGTGGGTGAGGCCCGCGGCGGTGAAGTCCGCGGCATCCCATCTCTCGTCGAAGCCGTCGCTCACATCACTCCCTCGGTCGTCGCCGTCGCTCGCGCGCCGCGCCGGGATCGTGTCCCGCTCCGGTGAGCTCATCCGGGTCGGTGCGGTAGGCGGCCACGATCATGGCGTTCGCGGTCGCGATGAACGGCACCGCGAAGAAGGCGCCTGCGATGCCCGCGAGGGCGGCGCCCGTCGCGACGCCGAGCACGACGCCCAGCGGATGCACCTTGACCGCGCTTCCGGTGAGCAGGGGGTGCAGCACGTGGCTCTCGACCTGCTGCACGAGGATCACGATGCCGAGCATGATCACCGCGTGCACCCAGCCGTTGAACAGCAGTGCGATGCCGACGGCGACGATGCCGCCGACGATCGCTCCGACGACCGGCACGAACGCGCCGAGGAACACGATCACCGCGATCGGGATCGCCAGCGGCACCCCGAGGATCGCGGCTCCCACGCCGATGCCGATCGCATCGGTGCCCGCGACGACCAGCTGCACGCGGATGAAGCTCGTGAGGGTGCGCCACCCGGCGTGGCCGGCGGCGGTGAGGCGGGGGCGCGCCGCACGCGGCCACACGCGGACGAACCAGCGCCACATGCGGGGTCCGTCGATCAAGGCGAACAGCGTCACGAAGATCACGATGAAGATGCCCTCGATCGCGTGCACGATGCCGAGCCCTGCGGCGGCGAAGCCGGTGCCGATATCGCTGGCGTGGGTCTGGATGTAGGTGACGATGTCCGAGATCCACGTGTCGAGCTGCTGATCGGTGATGCCGAACGGCTGGGTGGCGAGGAAGTCCTTCGCGGAGGCCACGACGGTGGTGATCTGGTGCTCGATCTTCGGCAGCTCGTAGCGGATCTGGATGGCCACGATGAAGGAGAGCAGCCCCAGCGCGGCGAAGACCGCGATCCACGAGGTGATGATCGCGAGCCACTTGGGCCAGTGATGCCGCTGCAGGAAGCTCGAGAAAGGGACGAGCAACGCCGAGAGCACGAGACCGATGAGGAACGGGATGACCACCTCGGACAGATGCACCGCCACCAGGAGCACCACCGCGAGCGCCGCGATGATCACCAGCAGGCGCCAGGCGAACGCCGCCCCGATCTTCAGGCCTGCCGGGACCGGGTCGGGTACGGCGGGGGCCGGGGAGGCCGGCGGGGAGGCACGCCGCGAGAAGAGCGTCATGGGGTCGAACATACGCCTGTCGGGATGTCGCGGCCTCCCGCTACCGTGACCACATGTCCCCCCGCGACGACGTGATGTCCTGGCTGCTCGATTCCGACCCGGCCTTGCGCTGGCAGGTCGAGCGCGACCTCGTCGGCGTGCCCGAGGCGGTGTGGCAGGCGACGCGCGCGCGGGTGCCCCGCGAGGGCATGGGTGCCGCGCTCCTCGCCCGGCAGGACGCCGACGGCCAATGGGCGGGCGGTGCGTTCTTCCCCGCCGACTTCACCGAGGAGCAGCGCGCCGACGGGCAGCCCTGGACGGCGACCACCTGGAGCCTGAAGCAGCTGCGCGAGTGGGGGGTGGCGGCATCCGTCCTCGACGGCACGGCGGAGAAGCTGCGCACGCACGCGCGGTGGGAGTACGACGATCTGCCGTACTGGGACGGCGAGGTCGACTGCTGCATCAACGGCTACACCCTCGCCGCCGGGGCGTGGCTCGGGGTGGACGTCTCGGGCATCGCCCGGTGGTTCGTCGAGCACCGTCAGCCCGACGGAGGCTGGAACTGCGAGTGGGTCGAGGGATCGACGCGGTCCTCGTTCCCCTCGACCCTCAATGCACTCGAGGGTGTGCTCGCCTACGAGCGGGCCGGGCTCGGCTTCCCCGAACTGACTGCCGCCCGCCACGGTGCCGAGCAGTACCTGCTCGAGCGGCGGGTGCTCTACGGTCTGCGCAGCGGCGAGCCGGTGGTGCCGTATGTGCACCATCTCGCGTACCCGTTCCGGCACGTCTACAGCGCACTGCACGCGGCCGACTACTTCCGTGCATCCGCCCTGTTCGACGGGGTCGCCCCCGACCCGCGGCTCGCCGACGCGATCGCGTCGATCCGGTCGAAGCGGGGCGACGACGGGCGCTGGGTGCAGGAGCATCGACACCCAGGCGCCGTCTGGTTCGACGTCGACGTGCCCGAGGGCGAGGCGTCGCCGTGGCTCACGTTCCTGTCGCTGCGGGTGCTCGAGTGGTGGGATGCCGCATCCGCCCTTGCCCCTCGAGGAGCGGGCGCCTAGCGTCGGAACGGTCCACGACCGTCACCCCGTTCGGAGGCTCACATGACCACGCGTCTCATCCCCTACATCCAGTTCGCGGGCGCAGCCCGCGAGGCGGTGACCTTCTATCAGGAGGTGTTCGGCGGAGAGCTGACCATCTCGACGTTCGGCGATTTCGGCATGCCCGGAGCCGACCCTTCTCACGTGATGCACTCGGAGCTCAAGGCCGACGGCTTCGATCTGATGGGCGCCGACGGTCTCGAGCCCGACCAGGTCGTGGGTGAGACCCGCATCTCGGCCGCGTTCATGAGCGACGAGGTCGAGCGCGTGCTCGGCTGGTTCGCGCGGTTAAGCGACGGCGGCACGGTGCGCCAGCCGCTCGAGAAGCAGGTGTGGGGCGACATGTACGGCGAGGTGACCGACCGGTTCGGCGTGCGCTGGATGTTCAACGTCGCCCTCCCTGGCGACGACGCCCCGCTCGCCTGACGTCGCCCACGGCTCAGAGCACGAGAGTCGCGGCGGCGCGCCTCCCGGCCTCGCGCACCCACAACGCCGCCTCGGCGCGCGCGGCCTCTCCCGACCCGGCGAGGTCGGTGAGCGAGTAGGCGACGCGAAAGCCCGCGGTGGTCGGGTCGGCCGCGAGTCGCCCGGCGACGAGCAGCGCCGAGACACCGCGATCGGCCGCCATCCCGGCGACGATCGCGGGGGCCTTTCCCGCGGCCGTCTGTCCGTCGAACGAGCCCTCGCCCGTCACCACGACGTCGGCGCGGTCGAGGTCGGCGGGGAGTCCGATCGTGCGGGCGACCTGTCCGGCACCGGAGGCGGCCGTGGCGCCCCAGGCGCGCAGCGCGAACCCCACCCCGCCCGCGGCTCCCGCGCCCGCCGCGTCGGGGTCGCCGGGCAGCAGCCCGCCGAGCCGGGCGAGTGCGGCGTCGACACGGGCGATGGCCTCGCCGTCGAGCCCCTTCTGGGGTCCGAAGACGGATGCCGCGCCGCGCTCTCCGAGCAGCGGGTTGCTCACATCCGACAGCACGACCGCCCCGCAGGTCGGCAGCGGGCGCAGGCCCGACAGGTCGACATGCGCCAGATCGAGCAGCCCTCGTGCGCCGCGCGCGATCGGGGAGCCCGCGGCATCCGTGAACCGGGCGCCGAGCGCGGTCAGCATGCCGATGCCGCCGTCGGTGGATGCGCTGCCGCCCACCGCGAGCAGCAGGCGCGACACCCCCGCGTCGAGCGCGGCGGCGATCGCCTCGCCGAAGCCGACCGACTGCGCATCCCACGGGAGGCGGCGCGATCCGAGCAGTTCGAGCCCGGAGGTGGCGGCGAGCTCGACCACGGCGATGCCGTGCGGAGCGTCGGGCGTGGGCGGGAGCCGCAGCCACGCGGACTCGACCCGCGCACCGTCGGGCCCGGTCACCGCGACCGGCTCGCGCACCGATCCGGGCACGGCGCGCGCGATCGCGTCGAGGGTTCCCTCGCCGCCGTCGGCCATCGGTCGGGAGATGAGGTGGTCACCGGGGCGCGCCGAGCGCCACCCGGCGATGAACGCGTCGGCGACAGCGGGGGCCGACAGGGTCTCTTTGAAGCTGTCGGGGGCGACGACCACGGTGAGCGGGGTCGCGGTCACCTCGTCGTGAACGGACATGAGAGCACCGTCGCACACCAGGTTCGGCGTCAGCCGAGAAGTGTTCCCTGGTGGAAGCGCAGCACGGGTCTGCCCGTCGAGACGTCCCAGATCGACGACCGCCGGCTGGGGCGCTCCCCGCCGATGCGGTACGTCACGAGCACGTGGGTATCGCCGAGCGCCGCGACCTGCCACTCGTCGGTCGGCGGGATCTGCCGAGCGTCCGGTTCGGCGGCGAGCGCCGCGACGATCGCGTCGCGCGTCCACAGCGCGCCGGACGCACCGATCTCGGTGAACGACGGATGCAGCAGCGCGGCCAGGGCGATCGGGTCGCGGCGCACGAGCGGGTCGAGCAGCGACAGTTCGAGCGCCCGGAGGGTCGCGGCATCCGTCATGGGGTCAGTGTGCCACCGGCGCGTCGGGTGCGCCCGGTCTCAGTGGCGACGAGCGAGCACGATGCCGTCGTGGAAGGTGCGCAGCTCGCCGTCGCGGGCGAGCGATTCGCGCTGCCGCTCCTCCGCGATGAGCACGGTCCATTCGGCCGGGTCGAGCGCGAGGGCCGCGACATCTTCGGCCGGAGTGGGGAACCAGCGGCGGGCGGGCGCGGCGGGGTCGGGGTGGCGTGCCCCGCCGTGGCCGTGGTCGTGCGGGGCACCGCCCTCGCGATCGTGGCCCGGTGCGGGGTGGTGACCGTCGTGCCCGTGCCCGTGCCCATGCCCGGCGCCCGGGCTCCCCGGCGGCGGCGCGGCATGGGAGGTGATCAGCAGGTGTCCGCCGGGCGCGACCCGCTCGGCCGCGGCCCGCAGAATCTCCTCCCGTGGCAGGTCGACGGGCGAGTGCAGAAAGCTCGCCGTCACGAGGTCGAAGGTCTCGTCGACGTCGAGCGCCGCGAGATCGCCGGCGACGAAACGAGCGGATGCCGCATCCGCCCCCGCGTCCGCCGCGGCGGCGCGAGCGCGCCCGATCGCCGTGACCGAGATGTCGATGCCCGTGGCGCGCCACCCGTGCGCGGCGAGCCAGAGCACGTCGCCGCCCTCCCCGCAGCCGAGGTCGAGGGCGGAGCCCGCGGGGAGCGTGGCCGCGATGTCGGCCAGCACGGCGTTCACGCGGCCCGACCAGACCTGCGTGCTCGCGGCGTAGCGGTGCTCCCAGAAGTCGGCGGGTGCGATCTCGGGCCACCGGTCGCGGTCGGCGTGCACCCGCGCGACATCCTCGTCGACGAGTGCGGCGTTCACTGCGGCTCCCGCCGTCGCCCCCGCGGCCATGCTCATCGGCACGCTCGCCATGGGGGTGACGACGTTGCCGGCGGCCCAGATGCGCGGATGCGCGGTGCGGCCCGCCGCATCGACCTCGATCACCGATCCTGTGGGGCTGTCGACACGCGGCAGGTCGAGACCGGCGAGCACGTCGTCGTGGGGGGTCAGGTCGCCGCCCGTGAAGACGGCGTCGAGAGCGAGCATCGTGCCGTCGGCGAGGCGCACACCCGTGACATCCGGCCCGTCGCCCACGATCTCGACGACGCGCTGGGGCACGAGACGGATGCCACGCGCGCGCAGTCGCAGATCGTCGTCGATCGAGAGCGGTCCGAGGTCTGCGGTGAACAGGGTGACGTCGGCGCTCCACTGCCGCACGAGCTGCGCCTGATGCAGGGAGCGCGGCGAAGTCGCGAGCACGCCGAGGCGGCGGTCGCGCACCTCCCAGCCGTGGCAGTAGGGGCAGTGCAGCACGCCGGCGCCCCACCGTTCGGCGAGCCCCGCCACGGCGGGCAGCACATCGCTCGCCCCGGTGGCGACGAGGAGTGCGCGTGCCGTGCGGCGCGCCCCGTCGTCGGTGACGACCGTGATGTCGTCGTCGGTCGCCTCGACCGCGACCGCCCGCGCCTCGATGACGCCGACGCCGTAGCCGGATGCCTCATCCCGCCCTCTCGCGAGCAGGTCGGCCGGGGGCGTCCCGTCGTGCCCGAGCACGCCGTGCACGTGGGAGGCGGTGCGATTGCGGGGCTTGCCGGCGTCGATCACGAGCGTGCGGCGACGGGCGCGGCCGAGCAGCTGCGCGGCGCTGAGCCCGGCGATGCCGCCGCCGAGGATGATCACGTCGAGATCGGGATGCATGTCGACAAGTCGACGACACCGCGGGACAATCATGCAAGTTCGTTTGCGAGATCAGCAAGGAGCGTCGATGGATGCCGCGATCGCCCAGGTCGGCCCGAGGGTGCGCGCCGCGCGGCACGCGCGCGACTGGACACTCGATGACCTCGCCCGCCGCGCGGGGCTGTCGGTCAGCACTCTCTCGCGCCTCGAATCCGGCAAGCGCGGGGCGAGTCTCGAGCTGCTGCTGCCGGTGACGCGGGCCCTCGGCATCCGCATCGACGACCTGCTGCCGCCGCACGATCGGGATCCGCGGGTGCGGCGACCCGTGATCCGCCGCGACGGCCTGATCATCGCGCCGCTCACGCACGAGAGCGCGCCGGTGCAGACCCTGCGCATCACGTACCCGGCCGACAGGCCCCTGCCCGAACCTCGCGTGCACGACGGGTTCGAGTGGCTCTATGTGCTCTCGGGGCGGCTGCGGCTGCGGCTCGGCGACCAGGATCTCGAGCTCGCTCCGGGCGAGGCGGCCGAGTTCGACACCCGCACCCCGCACGCGATGGGTGCGGCAGGCGGCGCGCCCGCCGAGGTGCTGAGCATCTTCAACGGCGATGGCGAGCGCATGCACACCCGCGTGCGCACCTCCGGCTGAGCCGGTCAGGCGCCGCCGAAGCGCTCGGTGCGCACCCTCAGCGGCGGGTGGCCGAGATCGACGAGCATGCCGGCCACGGCCTCGACGAACGGGGTCGGACCGCACACGAACACGAGCGGCCGGACGGACGGCGAGAGGGTGGATGCGGCCAGCCCCGCGGCATCCACCCGACCGACCCGACCCGCCCAGGTCTCGGGAGCGGAGCGGGTGTAGATCCAGTCGACGTCGATGCCCCGGGCGGCGAGCGCCGCGATCTCGTCGCGGTAGAGCGCGTCGGCGGGCGACCGCACCGAGGTGAGCAGACGCATCGGCGCGGCCGACGACGACGCGGCGCGGGCGCGCGCCATCGACAGCAGGGGCACCACACCCGATCCCCCGGCGATGAGCTGCACCGGTGAGGGGTCGGTGTCGTGCCAGACGAAGTAGCCGCCGAGCGGACCCTTCACCTCGACGGTGTCACCCGGGCGGGCGTCGCGCACGAAGTAGGGCGAGACCTCTCCATCCGGGACCTCGTCGATCGCGAGCTCGATCGTGGTCGACGAGCCGCTGTCCGCGAGCGAGTACGAGCGCTCGGCCCGATAGCCGTCCTCGGCCGTAAGCCGCACGTCGAGATGCTGACCCGGCAGGCTCCCCGCCCACCCCGGCACGTCGAGGGTGAGCACCACCGCGTGCGAGGCGGTCGGCCGCACCGACGTGATCGTGGCGGGCAACCAGTCCGAGGTCACGCGTAGCGCTCTTCACGCCACGGATCGCCGTGACGGTGGTAGCCGTTCTGCTCCCAGAAGCCCGGGGCATCCTTCTTCTGCATCACAAGCCCGCGAACCCACTTGGCGCTCTTCCAGAAGTAGAGGTGCGGCACGAGCAGTCGCGCCGGGCCCCCGTGCACCGGTTCGAGGGCACGACCGTCGAACTCATGCGCGATCCAGGCCTGTCCGCCGAGAAGGTCGGCCATCGGCACGTTCGTCGTGTACCCGCCGTAGCAGTGCACCATGGCGTACGCGAAGTCGCTGTCGACGGCGGCCATGATCGTGTCGAGCGACACACCGCGCCAGCTGGTGCCGAGCTTCGACCAGCGAGTGACGCAGTGGATGTCGGTGTGCACCTCCTCCTGCGGCAGAGCGAGGAAGTCGCTCCAGGTCTAGGTGGTCGTGAAGCCCTTCTCGGTGCGCACACTGAAGCGCCACTCATCGAGGTCGACGCGGGGCGTGGGCCCGGCCGAGAGCACCGGGAAGTCGTCGGTGAGGTACTGGCCCGGCGGCACCGCCGGATCGGGGGCGCGGCGGCGGCCGGTGAAACCTCGGGTGATGTTCGCCATGACGGCCCTCCGTCGGGGTGCGGAGCTCGGTGGGCTCTATCCTCCCAGAGCGGGGGATGCCGCGGGCTCGACGCGCGCATCGGGGCGACGCAGCCGCAGCACGGCGGCGAGCGCGGCGAACACCGCGACCCCGACGCCGTAGCCGTAGGTGACGGCGCTGAGTCCGAGCACCTGCACCAGGAACCCTGCCGCGACGACGGGGAGCGCCATCGCGAGGTAGGACACCATGAAGATCACGGCGAACACGTCGGCGCGTGCGGTCGCGGGGATGTGCGGCGCGAGCGAGCGGATGACCCCGAAGAACGCGGTGCCGAAGCCCGAGCCGGCCACGGCGACCGCGACGAAGTAGCCGACCAGCGATGAGGTCGAGAGGGCCACGAGGGTGAGCAGGGTGCCGACGGCGAGCGCCGACGTGCCGTATATCGTGACGACCCGCGCGCTGCGGCGCCGGATGAGGAAGGCGGAGAGCGCGCCGGAGCCGGCCAGCAGCGAGACGGCGAATCCCTGCCACAGGTGAGCCGAGACCCCGAGCTCTGCGTGCACGATGCTGGGGCCGAGGGAGAGGAACAGGCCGCCCGTGGCCCAGCCCGCGAAGATCGCCGGAACGCTGTTGAGGAACAAAGCGCGCATCGAGCGGGGCACGCCGATGCGGATGCGGAACGACGCGAGCACTCCCGGCAGGCGCGGGGCGGTCTCGGGGGCGAGCCAGACGAGGGCGGCGAGCACGAGGTAGAGCGCCGTGAGCGGCGCGAACACCGCGGTGAAGGCGTCGGGTGTGACATCCAGAAGGATGCCGGGGATGACCGCGCCGACCGCGAGTCCCGCCATCGGCGCGACGGCGTTCCACACGGCGGCCGACCCCGGGCGCGACGCCGGTTCGAGGTCGATGACCGCGGCCGAGAGCGCGGAGAGGAGGAGTCCGCTCGCGATCCCCTGCACGATGCGCGCCGCGATGAGGAGCGCGATCGAGTGGGCGTTCCAGAAGAGGAAGACGCTGGCGGCGAGGAGCACCAGGCCCGCACTGATCGCGGGGCGGCGGCCGACGTAGTCCGAGATCGATCCGGCGAGCAGCAGGGTCGCGAGGAGTGCGAGGGCGTAGACCGCGAACACGACCGTGGTCGTGGCGGCGTCGAATCCGATGCGCACGGCGAGCACCGAGTAGAAGGGCGAGGGTGCGCTGGCGCCCGCCATCATCGCGGTCACGCTCAGGATCGCGAGCGCGAAGCCGTAGGTGAACCGGCGGCTCGCCCGAGCGATCGACGTCGGGGATATCGACATCCTTGCTCCTTCAGGGTTCGAAAGATTTCGAATAGTAGGAGGCTACTCCCGTTTTCAGGATCGTCCAACTATTGTCGAACCATGACCGGCTCCGCGGACCTCCCGCACCCTGATCGCTCCGAGATCACCCTGACCGGGGTGCTCTTCGCCCTCAGCGACCCTGACCGGCTCGACATCGCCCGCCAGCTCGTCGATGGACCGCTCGACATGGCCGCCTGCCATCTCAGCGACCCGACGATCCCGAAGTCGACGAAGTCGCACCTCATGAAGGTGCTGCGCGAGGCCGGTGTCATCCGCAACGACCCTCAGGGCCGTGGTCGCCGGCTCACCCTGCGCGACGACGACCTCAACGCGCTCTTCCCCGGTGTGCTCGACGCCGTACTCGGTGCCGCGCGGGTCGTGCCCGAGGCTCGGGTCTAGCGAACGCCCCATCGAGCTCGGATCGACCCGCCACGGAAGCGATACTGAGCGGGTGACCTCCCCCAGCCCCGGCACTCGCCCCGCCACGCGCGCAGTCGTGTTCGGTGGGGGTGGGTCGACGGGCAACGCGTGGTCGATCGGCGTCGTGCACGCGCTGGCAGCGCACCGGGTCGATGTGACGTCGGCGCACCTCACGATCGGCACCTCGGCGGGCGCCACCGTCGCGGCGCAGCTGTGCGCCGCCTCCGCCGCCGAGCTCTTCGCGCGCGCCCTCGCGCCCCTCCCGACGAATCGGGCGCCGTCGCCTCCTGCTCGACGGCCGCCCGGCGCGGTGTCAGCGCAACTGGATCGCACGGCGCGCCTGATCGCGGAGGCGGCCGATCCGACCGACCTGCGACGCCGCCTCGGAATCGCCGCGATCGAGCTCGACGTCACCGGGCCGGCCGACTGGCGCGACGCGTGGCACGCCACGGTGAGGGAGCGAGTGGGGGACGCCTCCTGGCCCGATCGCGAGCTGCGCGTGACGGCGGTCGACGCTGACAGCGGCGAACCCGTGGTCTTCGACCCGCACAGTGGAATCTCCCTCGTCGACGCCGTCGCCGCCAGCTGCGCCAGTGGACGCGCGTACCGCATCGGCGACCGTCGCTACATCGACGGCGGATACCGGCGCAGCTCGGAGAACGCCGACCTCGCCGCCGGGTATGACCGCGTGCTCGTGCTCTCGCCCTTCGGCGGTCGGGTGCGCACACCGGCCGCGTGGCGACAGGGCCTCGCCCACCAGGTCGACGAACTGCGGGAGTCCGGCAGCATCGTCGAGACGCTCCTGCCGGACTCCGACGTCGAGCACCTGTTCGGTGCGAATGCGATGGATGCCGCCTCCCGCCCTGCGGCCGCACGATCGGGGTTCGCGACGGTCGAACGCCGCATCGACGAGCTCCGGGCGTTCTGGGGGTAGCTCCTGTAGGTTCCCGCTCGAGATGGCGGAGGATGCCGGGATTCCACGGCAAATGGCAGTGATCTCGAGTTCGAGGTTCCACGCGAAACGGCAGATTCCTACAGTCCTCGATCCGTGGTGGACATCAATCACCTGTCGAGTCGAGATGGCGGGCGAAGAAGCGCGCGGCATCTTCGCTGGCGAATGAGGGGACGCCGGTGTGTCCGCCCATGTTGGCGTAGAGGGTCTTCTCGGTCGATGCGAAGGCATCGAAGAGATCGAGCGCCATCTGTCGATCGTTGCCCTCGTCATCCCATTGCAGCAGCCCATGGAGGGGGATCGTGATCCGTCGCGCTTCGTCCATGGTCGATCGCGGCACGTAGCTTCCGGCGAACAGGCCCGCGGCCGCAATGCGCCGATCGGTCGCGGCCAGGCGCACGGCGACCGCGATGACCCCGCCGGAGATGGCGACCCGATCCCCGATCTCCGGAAGCCCAAGCACTGCGTCGAGTGCGGCCTGCCACTCCGGCACTGCCCGCTCCACGATGGGAAGGATGAGCCGGTCGATGATGTCGTCATCGGGACGCTCGCCCACCGAGATCGCGCGCACGAGGTCGGCACGGGCTTGTTCCGCGCCCGGCAGCGGGTGCCGGTCTCCGGCACCTGGCAGTTCGAGAGCAACCGAGGCGAAACCCTGTGCGGCGGCGCTGCGTGCTCGGACCTCCAGACGGGGGTGCATGCGCCGTAGCCCGAGCCCGCCGGGCTGACCCAACAGGATGAGCGGAACGGGGCCGGCCGTCGACGCGGTGGGTGGTGTCCAGAGGATGCCGGGAATGTCGCCGAGGGTGAACTCGCGTTCGATGGGTCCCTGGTCAAGGCGGGTTTCGGAGGTGAAGTGCATGGTCGTGCCTTCCGGGAGTGCTGCAAGGATGCGGCGCTCCCGGGCGACCTATCGCCCGACCGTGACTCCCGTGGGGAGCACCCACGTCGATTCGTTCACGGGTACCACCTCCTCGAAACTCCTGCACGGACCCCTGAAAGCTACCAGCATCCGCGACACCATCGAAATAAATGTGTCGCCGACGCGATCGCTCAGATGCTCGCCATGTCACTGCTCCGCAGTCTCGGCCAGTGGGCGATCCCGACCTATGCGATCGATGGCCCAGGGGCCGAGGACCGTACCGCTCGCGATGACAGCGGAGAACACGAGGTACGCCGGAGCCCACCAGCCACCGGCGATCAACGCGCCTGCAGCGACCACCCCGATCGCGGCGCCGATCGTGTCGGCGTTCGCCTGCAGACTCATCCCGCGGGCGACGCGGTCGCCGCTCGCCTCCGAGACGAGGGTCTTCTGCAGAGGGTAGAGGAGGCCCAACGCGGCACACACGAAGACCCACAGCGCGGCTATGACGATCACTGGAGGGGAGACCGCCAGCGCAGCTGCGCTCCCCGCAGACGCGATGGACGCGGCGGCGTAGCCGGGTTTGCGACCCCATCGCTCGACGAGACCGTGCAGGAGGCGCGGGAGAATCGTGAGCGCGATACCGCCCGGCAGGTAAACGAGCGCGATCTGCCAGACCTGAAGGTTCAGGGCTTGCAGCTGCAGGAGCAGCGCCAGACCCACGCCCGCCTCGGCGGCGGTGACGAAGACGCCGAGCGCCAAGAGCGGTGCGAGTCGACGGACATGTCCGCGTGTTCCGCCCGCGAACTCTTCCCGCACGACGAGCGGTTCCTTCGGCACGAACAGAAGGCGCACCGCGGCGGCGATCGCCGCGGCGGCGAGTCCGATGAAGACGGCCGAGTATCCGTAGGATGCAAGGAGAAACATCGCGGGCGCCCAGAAGATCCAGGATCCGAGGGCCTCGGAGGACATCAGCCCTGCAAACGTCCCCGAGTCGTCCGACAGGTATTCGGCGGCGATGGCGCGCAGCGAGATCCAGAACAGGGGGCCGGCGACGCCGCCGACGGCAGCCGCGACGAACGCCATCCCGGGCGTATCCGCGAACGCGTAGAGCACGCAGCTGGCGCTGTAGAGGAACGCTCCGACCGCTGCGACTCGGGTGCGCGGTCGCGAATCGGCGAGATACCCGGCAACCGGTCGCATGAGCACCGATACCACCAGCTCCGCGGCCACCAGCCATCCGACCACAGACGTACTGAGCCCGAGCACCGCGCCCCCCCAGAGCGGAATAAGGAAGTCGAGCAGATCGACGGGGCCACTCAAGAGGGTCGCGGACGCCCCGATCGCGCGGCGGCGTGCGGAGGTCGTCGACATTTGACCACCCTAGGGGGATTCTGCGCTGGTACCCCCGTCGCAGCCGGCCCATTCGCAACTCGATCGATGCTCCGTGCCTCCGAGCCGCGTCGACCTGGGTAGCGCTCGACGCGCACACCGCCTTGAGGTCTCGCAACCAGCCGATGTGGATACCGCGCGGCTGCCGGCCCCTCCGACCACAGCACATAGACGCCTGCAAGCGGATCGTCTATCGGACAAGCGTAGGGACGAAGGTTGCTGCTTACGCTGGCGTCTCGAAGATGATCTCTCGGCCGTCTTCCTCACCCCACTGCTCGCCGTTCTCGACAGACCCGTATCCGTCATCTCCCCTGTGTAGGTTCCCACCCGAGATGGCGGAGAATCCCCGGATTCCACGGTAAGTGGCGACGGTCTCCTGGCTGAGATTCCACGCGAAATGGCGGATTCCTACCCTGGCACCATGCATCACCCGATCCGCGGTCCTGTGCCACTGACTCACGAACCGGGTCCGAACGCGTCGAAGAGGCGCAGCGCCATCGATATCTCGAGTGGGTCGCGTTGCTGGAGGGCCGCTGGTGTGGAGGCGATGCGGCGGCGAACGGTGTTGCGGTGGATGCCGAGCTCGAGGGCTGTCTGGGTGACGTTGGCGCCAGCGGCGTAGTAAGCGCGGTACGTGTCGCGGAGTATGCGGGCGTTCTCATCGGTGCGGGCGAGGGTCCCGAGCACGGTTTGTACCCAGCGGCGTGTCGTGCGGAGGTCGCGTGTGAACATCGCCAGCAGTGAGACGGCCGGGTCTGCGTATCGAACCACGGCCTCGGCGTGGTGGGGCTGGGAAGTGAGTGCGACCATCCGTGCATCGAGCGCTTGACGGTGTGATGTCCGGAAGCCGTCGACGCCGGTCGCGAGATCGGCGACGGCCACTCGCAGAAGCTGCTCGGATCCCAGCTCGTTACGAATCTCCTCACTTGATACCGCGATGCTCGGCGCAACCGGGATCCACGCCCACGTGGTCGTGGGGTCCTCCGTCACGATGAGGGGCGCCCGCCCGGTCCGCCAGCGCGTAGCGAGCCGTTGCGTCAGTGATCTGACGATCGGAGCGAGAAAGGAGGCGTCCTCATCGCTCCACAGGATGAGCGCGACAAACGGCGAGGTCACGGAGAAGCCCGTCTCTCTTTCGAATCTCGCCGCATCGTTGCTCTCGCCACGCAGTAGCCGGTGCACGGTGCTGGCGAAAACCGCTCCTCTCCCCCCGTTCCAGCGTCGACGTTCGGCCTCGTGGACGTCGGAAACGTACTGGAGAATCCAGTCGATGTAGCGATGCACGACGTCCGCGACGGCGCGGACGAGCTCGATCCGCTCTTCTTCTCGCACCGCCATGCTTTCCACGGCGTCGATGCCGAGGCGCAGGAACATGCTCTGCCCCAGGTAGTACGCCCGGGTGAGGGCGCTGATCGGGACGTCTCTCTGCGCAAGACGCTGCGCGTACTCGACGGCCGCGGTGGTCGGCTGCAGATTTGACAGGGCGATGTCGTTGGCGAGGATGTGACAGATCGTGGAGACGTTGCCCTCCACACTTGCCCGCAGCATCTCCACCAGCTGAGGATCGGGGCGAAGCTCCGTGACGCTGTCCGCCAGCAGGCCCGTCATCTCGTCGACGATCCCCGGCAGTCGGATATCGAGCTGGCGCGCGACGTCACCGAGAAGTCGCCGCATCTCTGACGGCTCCATCGCCGGCGCAGCGGGCGCGCTCACGTACGACCGACCCGTCGATCAATCCACCGCAGAGCGCGTTGCGCAGCGTTCACGCCGCTCTGTCCGTGGATGCCGGGGCCCGGCGAGGTCGCTGCCGAGCAGAGGTACACCCCAGTGACACCGAGATCATAGGGGTGTGGGGTGAGGCGGGGTCCGAACAGGAACTGCAGCGGAGACTTGGCACCGGTGAGGATGTCACCGCCGATGAAGTTCGCGTTGGTGCGCGCGAGATCTCGGGGCGACTGCGTTACCGACGCGACGACTCGTTCCCGCACGCCCGGCGCGAACCGCTCCAGCTGAGCGAGGACCGCCCCTGTGGCGTCCGCGTCATACCCGGCGGGAACGTGGGCGTACGCATAGACCGGCTTGATCTCGCCGTCGGCGCGCGTGGGGTCGGCGACATACTGCTGCCCGACGAGCACGAACGGCCGCTCCGGCATCCGGCCCAGGGCGATCTCACGCTCCGTCCATGCGATCTCTTCAGAGCTTCCGCCGAGGTGCACCGTCCCTGCGCTGCCCGCTTCGGGGTTGCGCCACGGGATGCCTCCCTCGACCGCCAGGTCCACCTTGAACGCTGCGGGTCCAGACCGGAACCGTGCCAGCGCGTCTCGGACACGGCGCGGTAGGAGGTCGCCGTAGAGCGGCACGACGTTGCGCGGGTGCAGGTCGAGCATCGCGATGTCGTGCCGCGGCAGATCGCTCCGTCGGCGGATGGGCGTCGACGTCTCGAACCGTACACCCAGATCCTTCAGGCCGATGACGATCGCTTCGGTCAGGCGGCCGGTCCCTCCTTCGACGACGGGCCAGCCGACGGCGTGGCCCGCAGCGATGATGCCGGCACCGATCCCGCCGACGAGAGGTCGATCGATCCGATTAATCGCATGTGCCGCCACGCCCGTGAACAGGGCCCGCCCTTGCGGGGTCCGAAGCAGGTGCCGCGTCCAGGTGGGAGGCGGACCGGCAACGATACCGAACCGTCCCAACAGGAACGGGTGGCGAGGGATCCGCAGCATCGGTTGGAAGATGTCCTCGCTCAGGGCGGGGAAGTTGCGGGCGGCACTGCCGAACATCGCCCGCCACCGGCCGCCGTCAGCCCCGAGGCCGGCCGCAGTCTTGTCGATGCTCTGATGAAGCACCGCGATACTGCCGTCGTCGAGAGGATGGGCCGCATCGATCGGCGCGCGCAGCCACCGCACGCCCCGCTTCTCCAGCTCCCACGACGCCATGTACTCCGAGCCCGCGGCCATCGGGTGCACGGCCGCGCAGTGATCCTGCACGAGACCCGGAAGTGGACTGTGGATGGTGCGGGCGCCGCCACCGATCTCTTGGTGGGCTTCGAAGACGGTGACCTCGACGCCGGCGCGGGCGAGCACGGTGGCGGCAGCGAGCCCGTTGGGCCCACTGCCGACCACGACTGCTGTGGTCACGCCTCTTCTTTCACCGGTGCGGATGCAGGCGTCTGACCGGGTAGCCGGACGGCGTTGGTGGCAGCCGTCGGGGGCTGCGTGTCAGCCCGCCAGGTCACGTTCACCGGAATGGGCCCGTTGGGCAGCCACGGCTGTTCCTTGACCGCATCTGCCACCTTCCACGTTCCCCTCTCGATCACTCCGAGCGCGGCATCGATGATCTGATACGACTGCGTGCCTCGGGTGATGGGCTGCGATTCGACCCAGAATACGACGAACTCTCCCGGCAGGAAGTGGCACCGAGACTGCAGCGCCCGGATGAGACTCGCGTCGTGCAGGTGGCCGTCGCCGAAGTTGAACCCGATGACCGAGTTGCAGGCGAACTCCCCCTCGCGCACCGTGCGCGTGTCGATGTCCGGGAGGGTGCGGTAGGCGAGGGAGAACAGGCCGCGTCCCTGGCTGTGCATCGACCGCCAAGCGATCGTCTGCTGCATCGTGATCTCCGCCGCGACGTACGGGTAGCCCATTTGCTGCAGCTGGTCGACCTGGTTCGAGGTGGGCCGGATGACGGCATCCAGCTTCTTCTCCGCACCCGGCGTGAACGTCCAGATCGCGGACGCCCAGTTCCCGGCGTACTGACGCAGCGACGGCAGGAACGACACCTTGTCGGGGCGGATGTTTCCGAGCACCGGGAAGAACAGCAACCCGACGGCCACTGCGGCACCGATCCACACGTTCGAGAAGTCGAGCACGCTGAACCCGTTCCACGACGGGAAGCCGAGGAACAGCGTGATGGCCCCGAAGGCGAACAGGAGGTTCCACTCGAGCGGCACCGCGAGCGGGAAGGTGGAGACGATGAACAGGCAGTAGCCGACCATGATGATCACCGCACCGAGGGTGACCCACTGGTTGGTGGAGAACAGCAGCACGAGGGGGACAATGAACTCCACACCGGCGCCCATCCCGTGCGCCATGAAGTGCGCGAAGCCCGAGGGCCGGATGTCGTCGGGGAAGTTGCGGTACATCGAGCGCTTGAGCCACATCGGCGGCCAGAACGGGGTGTTGGAGATCATCGCCGGGATCACGAACGGGAAGTGCCGGCCGATCTTCGACAGGGCCGCCCCGGCCCAGACGATGACGATCAGCATCTTCAACGCGATGATCATGTCCACGAACGGCAGCGCGACGAAGAACACGAGCGCCGGGAGGTACTGCTCGATGCGGGCTGCGAGGGCGATCGTCTTGTCACGAACACCGACGAGGACGAGCAGCACGATCGCCGCGATCACCGGAATCGGCTGAATCAGTCCGCTCGTGTTGTCCGGGAGCACGGCCGACAGCGCTGCGGTGGGCTGACCGGGGAGCACGAGCGCGGTCGCGAGTGCCAGCAGGAATCCGAGGTACAACACGACGTCGAACACGGTCCGCGTGTCGCCGGCGGTACCGGGCACCCACGCCCACGGGCGCAACCGGATCGTTCCGGGTCGCGCCCAGAAGAGGATGCCGCCCAGCATGGGCTTGAACTTGCCGGCGATCGCGCCCCACGATCCGGCTATGCCGATCGCCTCCAGCAGCATCGTCCAGACGATCGCCTTCTGATAGACGATCGGCGCGTTCCACCACAGGTTCACCTGCCAGAACCATCCGACCCCGCTGGTCGCGGTGATGATGACGGTGCCGAGGAACAGCCAGAGCACGGCGACTTTGACGACATATGTGGTCGCGATCATCCGTGGGGATCCGAATCCGTACTCGACCCAGTGCAGGGACAGCGCACGGATGCGGTCGCGGAGGGGTTGGTGGAGGAAGGTCTCCAGATCGACGGGCGGGAAGTCCCCGGTTTTGAATCCCATGTCAGCTCCTTTGATGAGGGATGGATCGTTGCTGGTTGCGCGTCGTGAGCGTCAGACGGCGGCGAGGCTGTGACGCAGCGCTGGCTTGTCGACTTTTCCGACGGGGTTGCGGGGAAGCGCGTCGAGGATCTCCAGTGCGACAGGAACCTTGATCTTCGCGAGGCCCAGGCGACAGTGGGCGATGAGCGCGTCGGCATCCACCTCGGCGCCGGGGGCCAGCACGACGAACGCGACCGGCACTTCGCCCAGGACCGGGTCGGGCCGTCCGACGACAGCGGCTTCGAGGACCGCGGAGTGCGTCGCGAGGACCGATTCGATCTCCTTCGGGTAGATGTTCTCCCCACCGCGGATGATCATGTCTTTGATCCGGTCGACGATCCGCAGGTACCCGTCCTCGTCGAGGATGCCGACGTCTCCGGTGCGCAGCCACCCATCGGGGATCGCCTCGGCGGTCGCTTCGATCCGGTTGAGGTACCCGCGCATGACAGTGGGACCCGAGATCGCGACCTCGCCGCGCTCTCCCGTGGGCACATCCTCGCCGCGCGGGTCGACGACCCGGATGCGCTGACCGGGAAGCGCGGGACCCACCGTGCCCGGTTTACGGATGCCGGAGACCGGGTTGCACGCCGACGCGCACGTCGCCTCGGTCAGGCCGTAGCCTTCCGTGATCGACATGCCGAACCGGGACTCGCAGCGCTGCAACAGCTCGGGAGAAACCGGTGCGGCGCCACACACCGCGAACCGCAGCCGGCGTGTCTCGACCCGCTCGTCGGCGGGCAGGGCCGCGAGGTGGGCGAAGATCGCCGGGACGGCGGAGAAGTACGTCGGCTGGAACCGTTCCATCGCGTCGACGAAGCTGCGGGGAGCGAACCGCTCCAACACCGTCACCCGAGCACCGACCGTGAACGGGGCAAGCAGCGTGACGCAGATCGAGTTGACATGGAACAGCGGCAGCACCAGCAGGGCATGGTCCGACGCGGTCAATCCGAAGTGCTGCGCCATCGACGTGGCCATCGCCTCGAGGTTGCGGTGGTCGAGCATCACACCCTTCGGGCTGCCGGTGGACCCGCTCGTGTACACGAGGAGCGCCAGTCTGTCCGGATCGACGGTGATCGCGTCCCGCGAGGTCGCCGATCGGCGCAACTCATCCGCGGCGAGCGACGGCACGTCAACCCCTTCCATCGCGGCGCCCACGAGAAGACGCGCACGTGAATCCTCGAGTTGATAGGACACTTCACGCGCGGTGAGGGTCGGGTTGATGGGAGTTGCGACCACGCCTCGGATCCACGCCCCGAGCGTGGCCACCACGAGCTCCACCGAGTTGGGGAGCATGATGCCGATGACGTCGCCCTGGCGGATGCCGAGCTCATCGAGCTGCTCGGCGAATGCGCGCGCCTCATCCTCGAGTTGGGCGTAGGTCAGCGCACGGTGCACGTCCTGCACGCACGGCCGGGCCGAACCCGCGGCGGGCCCCGCCCACGGAAGCTGCGTGAGTGGCGATGAATCGATCACAGGTACTCCTTCTCCATCGAAGGTGTCGATAAAAAGACACGTTCACGTTATGGAGCGCTCGGCTTCGCTCAGGAGGCCAATTCGCACCGTTCCGGGGCGGGGATGGTGCACGGTGCACCAGCCGCTTGCCGAACCCGTGCGGGTATCACCCCGTCGACATCAGTTCGCCGCCTGTTCGCGTTCGCCCACTTCCGTCGCGATGGCGGCGAGGACGAGCCCCACTGCGGTGAGGGCGGTCGTGGAAAGGTTCCCTGAGATCGTGCCGGCGAGGACGGTGAGCACACCGAGAAGGTAGAGCGCGTTGCCGATGCGAGTGAGGGTGTGTCGAGTGGTGAGCCACCACACGCTCAGCAGGTACAGCGCGACGGGGACCGTGAAAGTGGCCGCGGCGGCGATGGGCGTGAGCGCGCTGTGCCCCGATGCCACATCGATTTCGACCTCGATGCCGGCAGAGAAGGCGCCCGCGGCGGCGAAGATGACGTAGTGGAAGTACCCGAACAGCAGCGACGTGCCGAGTGCGGAGGTGTGATGACGGTGGGTGCGTGCGAAGTACACCCACCACATCCCGGCCGCGGTGATCAGGCCGAACGCGGAGATCGAGAGCAGTTCCGGGATGTGGTCGCCGGCTTCGGCGGCTTCGAGGACCGCGTTGGTGGAGGCGAGGATCGATTCGCCGAGGAGGATCAGGGTGAATAGGCCGTACCGCTCGGTGATGTGGTGCGGGTTCCACGGCGTCGCTCTGTGCCGTTCGGCGAAGACGGGGACAGCGATCTCCGCGATGACGAGCACGAAGAATCCGATGAAGCCCGCTACGGGTGGGAGGGTGAGGCGTGCGAGCCAGAGGATCTGCACGATGACGATTCCGATCGCGTACCGCAGCGCCGTGCCGCGAAGCGATTGATCGCTGATCGCTGCCCGCACCCATTGCCCGACGAGCGCGAGGCGCATGACGACGTAGCCGATGGTGACGAGAGTGAAGTCGTAGTGCTCCATCGCGGGTCCCGCACCCGCAGCGAGCACCAGCACCCCCGCCATCTGCAGGATCGTCATGATCCGGTACAGCCAGTCGTCGGTGTCGAACGATGCGGCGAACCAGGTGAAGTTCATCCAGGCCCACCAGATCGCGAAGAACACCATCAGGTACCCGAGTGCCCCCTGAGCCGCGTGGCCGTCGGCGTAGAGGTGATGCAGCGCCTGCGATGACAGTGAGACGGCGACGACGAAGACGAGGTCGAAGAAGAGTTCAAGGGTGCTCGCGGTGCGGCCCCGCTCGTGCGGGTCGCGTCCGGTCATCCGGCGCAGTGCTCGCAGCGGAGCGGGGCGAGGGTCGCTCATCGTGTCTCGATTCGTAGGACGGATGTCGTGGAGAGTGACGCCCTCGTGACGCACAGTGGGGGCGGTGGCGTCACGAGGGCGTCGGGTAGGCCGTTCGGGTGGACCTACCGCTCGGGTGGGATGGTGAAGCTTCGGATCAGCTCGCCGTTGATGACGAAGATCCCGGTGGACTCGCCGTTGAACACGCGGCTACGCCAGTCGAATCGGATGGTGGTCGTCGCGCCCTCGGTGGTCGCCGAGAGGACCTTCATCCGGGCGCCGGCGCCGATGGCATCCGACCCGGCCCACCTCCTGACCCGGTCAGGACCGCGGTACTCGGTGCCCCAGTCGTTGACCAGTCCGTCCTCCGTGAACACCGCGACGAACGCGTCGGTGTCCGCGTTGTTGATCGCATCCACGAACGCCGCGACAGGCGTCGGAAGGCCCTGAACATCGCTCATCTGATCTCTCCTCTCAGAGCCGCGGATCAGCGGGTGGTGTATCCGCCGTTGGCGAAGATCGTCTGCCCGGTGATCCACCAGCCGTCGGTGGCGAGGAAGGTCACGATCGGTGCGATGTCCTCGATCTTCGTGAGCTGCCCGCCCATGCCCTGGGACTTGTGGAACTCGACCCGCTCGGGCGTCTCCTGACCGTAGAAGAAAGGTGTGTCCATCGGGCCGGGAGCGACCGCAGTGACCGAGATGCCACGGGAAGAGAACTCCTTCGCCGCCGCGCGGGTGAAGTGCTCGACCGGGCTCTTGCCGCCCGCATAGGTGGAGTACCCGTCGGTGAACGCGGCGAGCAGGCTCGTCACGATCGTGATGACCTTGCCACCACCGGCGACGTGCTTTCCGGCCTCCTTGATGAAGAAGTACGCGGCCTTGCTGTTGATGTCGAACATCGAGTCGTACTCATCCTCGGTGGTCTCCACGATTGGCTTGCGCAGGACCTTACCGACCGTGTTCACCGCGACATCGATCCGACCGATCGCCGCCTCGGCATCCGCGAACAGCTTCTCGACATTCGCCGGAGAGGTGAGATCACCGGAGAGAATGACGCCCTTGCCACCCGCGGCCTCGACCGCGGCGAGAGTCTCCTCAGCCTGCGGTCGGGTGGACTCCGAGTTGTAGTGGATCGCGACGTTTGCGCCCCGCGCTGCCGCCTGACGGCTGATCAGCCCTCCGAGGTTCTTCGCTCCGGCGGCGATCAGGACGTTCTTGCCCTTGAGTGTGTGGTCAGTCATGAAGACTCCTTCAGTCTATCTCGCTGATATGCCCTGCTATCTCAGCGGTACACAAGGTACTATAGCGATATGACAGGTTCGTCACATCCCGATACACGAACTCGACTGCTCGACGCAGCAGCTGAGCGCATCGCCTCCGCGCCCGGCGAGGAAATCTCCCTGCGGGCCATCTGCGACGCCGCCGGAGTGAAAATGCCGACGCTCTACCACTTCTTCGGCAACAAAGAAGGCCTGCTCGATGCCGTCATCGAACGCGGCTTCGACCTCTACATGGCACGCAAGACCGCCGCCGAACCCAGCGGAGACCCCATCCAGGACATCCGAGACGGGTGGGACGCGCACGTCGCCTTCGGCATCGAGAACCCCGGCTTCTACACCCTCATGTACGGGAAGATCCGACCCGGATACTCACCCGCCGCTCAAGAGCGCCCAAGCGCCGCGCTGCGAGCCCTCACCGGCGCCGCGGCCGACCAGAACCGACTCGTGGTCGATCCCGACCAGGCCGCCGCGCACATCCTCGTGACCAACATCGGAGTCACCCTCCGCCAGATCGTCCTCGCCAAAGCCGACCCCAAACTCTCCACCGCCGTACGGGAAGGCGCCATTGCCGCGATCACCGGAACGGGCAGCGGCACCCCCGCCTACAGCCGACGCACAGAAATACATCGAGTCCTCGAACACGCCGCTGCGAACCCGGAGGTCCTCGGCACCGCCGAAACCCAGCTCCTGCAACAATGGCTCACCGAGCTCGCCCGCGAGAACGACGATACGTAGAGCTCGCGATCCCAGGCCCGGGAGATGACCCGAGCCCCGCCGATACCTTCCGCACGACGTTTGGTCTGCGCTTTCGACGCCGGCAGGCAAACCATCAGACAGGTCACTCGGCCCGCTGTTGACGGCCGGAGAGGTAGACGACGCCCGACGCAAGTGGCAGACTTCTCTGTTCTGCTTCGGGAGGTCAGCATGGGCGAGGATGGGCCGGCGATCGATTGGGAAGGCGTGATCCGCGAGATGATCATGCGTGCGACTGAGACGGCGCCCACCGAACCGGGCGTCTACAAGATGCCCTGCGGTGAGTGCGTGGTCGACTTCTTCATTACCGCTGAGGGCGAGGAGCGCTGGCTCGTCGCCGGGGACGAGCGCTCGTACACTCGTGAGACCGTCGCGATCGCCCGTCACGGAGACCACCCGTGGGAGCGGCTCTACACGCTCGCTGACGCGGCCCGGGAATTGGCGAGACTGGCCGCCGCGAACGGCGGCGACATCGACCGAGTGCTCGAGGAGCTGGTCGAAGCGATCGACGACCGCGAGGTCGCACGCGTCGCGCGTGAGCGCGGCGGCATGAGCACCGAAGCCCTCGAGGATGTCGCGGCGCGCTTCGACGTCGACCTCGATGAGCTGTAGAAGCAGCCGCGACTGCGAGCGTGGAGAGCAGCTGTGAGCGAGTATCCATGGTTCGACTTCGACCAGGTCGATTTCGTCACCTCGGACCAGCATTTCAGTCACGCACGGATCAGCGAACTCGCCGAGCGTCCGTTCGCGACCGTGGAGGAGATGAATGCCGAGCTGGTGCGACGGTGGAACGAGGTCATGGGACCGGAGGACACCGTCCTTCATCTCGGTGACCTCGCGCTCGGGCCAATCGAGGAATCCGTCGGGCTGACCGCTCAGCTGAACGGGCGACGATTCCTCGTGCCCGGCAACCATGATCGGGTTTCGCCGGCAACGCAGTCCATGCGCGCGATTGAACGGTTCGCCCCGCTGTACGAGGCGGCCGGGTGGAGCATCCTCCCCGAGGTCATCGAGGGTACCCGTCGCGGGTACCGGATTCTGGCATCCCACTACCCTTACAGCGGCGACTCGCACGGTACCGACCGGCATACGACACACCGGCCGCGCGAGGACGATGGTGTTCCGCTGCTGCACGGTCACACGCATGCCCGCGATCACGGCCCGCACGGGCACGAGTTCCACGTCGGGGTCGACGCGCACGACTTCACGCCCATCCGCTTCACCGTCATCGACGACTGGATCCGCAGCCTGCCGGGCATCGAGACACGCCTGCAGGCCGCGACCCGGGAAGCGCGCACCGTGCTCGCCGATGTTGTCGGCGGCGAGACACCGGGATCGGACGCGCTGTTCTACCTGCAGGGATACAACGAGCTCGTCATCGTTCTTGAGGAGCTTCTCGACGCGCTCCCTCCCGACGAGCCGAACGGGTAGCCGGGAACAGGTCTTGGTTCGCGGTCGGGCCGGATCGGAGTGTGCGGGTCTCGGTCCGGTAGCGCACCCATCCCTGCCTCCGCCAATGCACCATCACAAGGCTTCGGACCGCCCGAGAGGACCACGCCTCCTCATGGTCCCGGTAGGCAGGGTCTTGGGTGGCGAGTTCGGTGAACAGTTCGCGGAACGTCGGAGGTTGGCCGTGCTCGCGGGTGTAGCGGTGGATGATCTTTACCGCACGGCGCGCCCAGGCCGGCGCGGTCTTCGCTGACGTGAGTTCGGTGAACAGCGGCGCCAGGTGGGGCGCCGACCACGGCTTGTCGGTCCACCCGGAGTTGTTCCACTGCATCGAGTCGTGATGGAGGACCGGGTCGCCGTCCTCAGGAACGTCCGGGCTCACCGCCGCTCCCCGCGGTCGACGGACGCGCCCACTGGCCCAGCGGGCGGCGTCGACGGAGAGCTGAGCTCAGCCTGTGACCCGGCGTCGCCCGTCACGGCCATCAGCGCCGCGGTGTACTTCTCCCCGGTCACTTTCATGCGCTCCCGCGCTGCCCGTCGCAGACGACTGGAGGTCCGCTTCTTCTCGGTCATGATGGTTTCTCCTCTTCGGTCGGTGATGTGGTCTGGGCGTCAGGGTCAGCGGCGAGGGCGCGGCGGAGCTCGCGAGCGAGTCGTTCCCCTAGTGGTGTGAGGCGCATCGGCCTGTTGCGCGCCGCGGGGACGAATAGAGTCCCGCCGACGTCGGCGCCGAGGCTGGCGAGCTGAGCGCTCAGCGAGCTCTGGGTCGTACGGATGGTCGCCGCGGCAGCGCGCACGTTCTCGTGCTCTGTGGCGATGAGGAACCGGCGCGCCCGTTCGATGGGCTGCCGGCCAACGAGTGCACGCTGGAGGAGCGGTGACCGGCCGGCCAGCGGATGAGGAGTGCGGTCATGCGGGCCGGGCCGCATCGCGATGCCCGCCGCTTGGATGCGGTGCGCGATCGTCGGCGCGCTGCAGCCGACGAGCGCCGCGATCTGCCGCAGCGTCATCCCCTCCTCCTCGTACCGATCACGCAGCCAGCCCTCGTCGATGACGAACGTGGTGGGCCGTCCGCGGCGGAGGGTGCTGTTGCCGTCGGCAAGCACACGCGACACCGTCTGCCGCGATACTCCCGTCCGCCGTGCGAGCTGATAGGTGGTGGCGCCCTCACCGTACTGGGCGATCAGTTCGCGGCTGCGAGATGGTGTGTCGAGGGCGCCACGGACGGGTCTGGCCGTCGCCCACTCACCGACGGTCTTGCCGCGGACTGCGGTGGGTTCGATGTGCGTCGCCAGCGGGGGCGCCCAGCTGAGCGGCTCGTCGATCCCTCGGCTGAGCAGGAAGGCGCGGCCGACGTCGTCCAGCTCGCGGCGCACAGAGTCCGGCAGCGACATCGTGAAGGTCGTCACCGTCCGCGGAGACAGTCCGCCCGCATCCCATCCTTCCGGTGCGCGTCGCATCGAGTTGCCTGTGATGGCCCGGTAGAGGTGGGCGCGCGCCTGGCGATGCCTGGCGCCGGCGCCAGGTTGCACATTCAGTCGGGCGCAGAGCTGTTGCCATTCCTCTTCGGGAAGGAGATCGGTGCAGTCGAGCCTGCGGCGGCGTGCGTAGTCGATCGGCGTCCCGCGCGCGTCGAGGTAGGCGGCGAGGTTGAGGATCGCCGCGAGGGCAGGCGTCTCCGCGCCCGGCCTCCCGAACTCGCGCATCACATGAGTGACCTGACGGATGGGTGCCGCCGAATCCAGAAGGGCGAGGGCCGCGGAGTGGGTCAGACGGGTGCCGGTGAACACCACGGCCGCGGCCAGCGCGGACGCGGCGACGTCGCTGTTGATGCGGCGTGGGGTGAGCGCGCTCGTCCATTCATCCCAGAGTTGTGCGGGCACCTTTCGTGCCCGGTCCTCCGGGTTTACGTCCGAGGCTGGGCCAGCTTGTAGGAACAGCGTCGGTCGTCGGGTGCGGCCGAGGGACGCGGCGATCAGTCTCTGCAGCTGCGGCGTCTGACCGGTGTACGACGTACTCACCGCGAGGCGCCCAGCCAAGAGCCGAACGGCACGGTCGGCGTCCTCGAGGGCGGCGATCGCGACCGTCGTCCCGACCGCACCGCCGGCCGCGGTCGGAGGTCCGGCCCACGTCCACGCATGCTTATCCCGGGGCACCACTTCGAGGAGCCCCGTTCCCAGCTCCGGCATGTCTAGGTCGCCGCCATCGCAGAGCGTAACTCCTGCGGCGCGGGTGAGGAGGCGGATGTCTTCGAGGACGGTGATCGCGGGTTGCGGGGCGTCCGCGTAGATCCCGAACCGGCCCTCGCCGGTGGAGAGGATCTGCATCATTCGGCGTTGCGCGTGGAGCGCCGCGTCGGGCGCGGCGATTCGTTCGGGATGCGCGGTGAGGTCGCCGCGGCAGCGGCTCGCGATCGGCCCTGTCCCGGCACCGGCGACGGGATTGTGGCAGTGCCCGGGATGTGGGATCCCGGCGAGCGGGTGACCGGTGTGGCGCGGTGGCTTGTGGCACACCGGGCATGTGTCGGCGAGGATGCGGCGGTGCCTCACGCACGCGAAGGTAAACGGGAACTGCCACGACATCCGCCACCTGCCTCCGGAGTCCGCGAGGCATTCGGGGCAGTACCGTCCCGCCATCCCGCCGACGGGGCAGCGGAAGCTGATCCTCCCCTGGCGGGTGTAGCGGATCGCGTGGCGTGCGAACCGCATCCGCGTCATCTCCTGGAACTGCGCCGCCGGGATCCCCGTCGACCGCTCCAGCCGGGACGCCTGCTCATCGGTGAGCTCGGTCGCCCACTGCGCGGCCATCCACGATGTCGCTGACACCGCCCTGCCGCCCTCCTGCTCCACCAGGCCGAGCGCGCACGCCATCTCCGCGACAGTCGCGCGGTTCGCGGCCGCTGAGGCTTCCAGCCAGGAGTCGAACGGCTCATCCGGCAAGGGGCGGACCCGGAATGGGAGGACACGCACGACACCGGCAGGTTTGCTCATCAGGCCGCCTCCTCACCGGTGTCTTGGGCGCCGTCGCTCTTCAGTCGGCGTCGGCGCCGATCGCGGCGCGCGCGATCTTCTCGGTCGTGCTTGGCCTGCAGCTCGGTGCGCTCCGTTTCTGCTCCCTCGTCGATGCGGATGTCGTCGAGGAGCTTCCGGTCGATCCGCTCGGCGCCGGTGCGGATGGCGCGGGACGCGCCGCGGCGGATGAGGTCCATGAGCGAGCCGATGTTGCCGGTGGTGCGGGCGAACAGGTACCGCGACATGTCGACGAGCATCCCTTCGTGCGCGTCCGCGAGCACGAGGGCCTGTTCGATGTGCCAGAGCAGGCTGTCCCACTCCTGGCGGGTCTGCTTGGTGCGCAGGCTGTACGGGTCGAGGCTGAGCACGGTCCAGCGGCGGAACGTCTGCGCCATCGCCGCTTCCTTCCCGGTCGCGCCCTCGCCGACGAGGCCGCGTTCGCGGAGCGCGACGCCGGCGAACAGGAAGGTGGCGCTGTACTCGTTGGACAGCCACTTCAGCTGGTTCGCGACCTCGACACCGTCGCGGGTGCGCATCTGGATGAAGTGCAGATCGTCGATGATCACGAGGCGGGTGTCGTGCCGTTCGATGCAGTCCGCTGCTGCCCGCGCCAGATCTCGGCCGGCCATCGAACGGTGCAGGATGCCCGCGGTCGCGGGGTGGGCGTAGAACCCGAGGATCATCATGTGCAGGCCCTTGATCGTGAGGCGCCCTGGGACGGTGATGTGGCAGACCGGGAGGTGGAGGATGTCGCGATCCTCGTCGAGGTACTCGCCCACTTCCGCGATCCGCTGACGGTGGAAGTCGCGCCCGAACGTGTTGACCACCGTCGACTTCCCGAGGGCCGGTGGGGCGTCGAGGGCGGCGGCGGATTTGACCCGGTCGGAGTCCTGCAGGTTGCTGTCCAGGATGTCGCCCAGTTGCAGGTGCACCCCGTGCACCTGCCGGGTGCGCAGCAGGATGTTCGCGTGCCACGCCCGCCGGTCCGCGTTGTACCGCGCGAACTCGTCCGGGCCGAGCGATCCGAGCTGCTCGGTCGTTAGCAACGCGGGCTTATCGCGCGGGGGACGTTCGGCGAAGTCCTTCCATCCCTCGTAGGTCGACAGGCTCCGCTGCCGGCGAGGCGCGTCGTGCTCGCCCGGGACTGTGGCGGTCATTGGATCATCTCCATCGGCTCGAAGTGGTAGTCGGATCGGATCGTGGGCTCGTCGATGTCGTCCTCGTCGTCGTCATCGCCCGTTTCGGGAATGTCGACGCGCTTGCGTGGGTCGCGGACCTCGCCGGTGAGCTCCCGTCCGAGATCTGTGGTGGGGTTCAGTTCGGCCTCGAGCATCCGCTGCACGGTGCGCAGCGACCACACCCCGTCAGCCGCGGGATCCTTCTCGTTGAGCTGCGCGGCCATGCGGGAACTCATCCGCCGCTCCGACGGGGTCAGCGCGCGTCCCGCGCCCCAGTCCTCGAGCAGCTGCGCGGCGACGTCGTCGACCTGCGAAGGGCAGCCCTGACGGATCGCGATCTTCTTCGCGTACTCCAACGCGTCGAGGCTGAACGGCGTGTCGAACGCTCCCTTGTGCTCCCACTCGAGGGTGTGCCAGGTGCCGTCCTCGGGGTCGTGGAAGTAGATCTGCGTCAGGTCGTCGGGGTTGACCACGAACGGCCACTCCGCGCCCTTGTCGCGGTGGATCGACCGGGCACGGTTGCGGTACTTCGCGACCGAGTCTCCGGTGTAGCGCAGCTTGTGGATCTCGACGCCGTAGTTGTTGAACTGTCGTTTCACGACCGGCAGCAGCTCGAGGAGAACGCTCCGGTCGATCGGCATCCGCAGCTGCCCGGCGACGGCGAGCCCTTGGTCGTACTTCTGAGCAGGGCTCATATGCACGCCCGGAAGGTTCGGGTCGACGAGCGAGTCGTGTGGCCGCATGTGGTACACGGCGGCGACCCATTCGCGGATGATCTGCTCGAGCTGCGGCACTGTATACACGGCTTCCGCTTCGACGTCGTCGCCGCGGCCGGCGACATCCGCACCTTTGTATCCGGGTAGCTCCTGAAGCAGTGAGTCGAGGGTGCGGAAGAACCGTTCGACGGGGCTCTTGTCGGTGGGTTGGTAGATCCGCGCTGGCTGGATCGAGATGCCGAGCCGCGCGCACGCGCTGGTCACGTGCTCCGACAGGAACGGTCGACCATGGTCCACGACGATCGTGTTGGGAAGGACGCCTGCGCGGGTGAATCGGGACACCTGCGTCTTCGCCGGATCGACGAGCAACGTCTGCGGCAGCCCGTGAAACGGCCAACGCGCTGCGCTGCCCCACCCGGACGGCACGTCGAAGGGCTGCATCGCTTCGAAGAGAACACCCGCGACATCGATGGACTTCGTCGACCCTGGGGTGAGGCGCAGCCCGAGAATGCACCGCGAGTAAACATCAATGGCGACGGTGAGGTCTGCACACACCCACTTCCCGGTCACCGGTGCGACCGCGAACACGTTCAACGGTGTCGTGTCGAGGAGAACGACGTCGCCCGGATAGCTGGCCGTGAGACGCCCAAACGGTGCCGGCGGGCGGTTCGCGATCGACCTCTTCGACTTTGTCGGCCCCGAGAAGGTGCCCCGGCCCCGATCCAGCTCGCTGAGCGCCCGGTACCCGCTGGCGGTCGACGGGATTCGGACCACGTCCGGCCCGTGGAGGCGCTCGACTCGCGCCTGGATGCGAGCCAGGATGATGCGCTTCTGGACCTTCGACTCCAGCGCCTGCTCGTCGAGGACCGTCTGCGCGGCTTCGATCCAGCGCGGATCGAAGTTCTTCAATCCCATCCCCGGCTGCGCGTTACGGGTGTCAACGAGCCCCGCTTCGCCGACGTCCCGGTATCGGGCGACCCAGCGCTCGATCGTGCGAGGCGATACCCCAAGCTCGTCGGCCTTCGCCTGCTGACGTTTGCGGAGGGCCAGCTGCGGGTGAAACTCCAGCCGAGGCTCGCCTTCGCGGGCAATCCCCGCGGTGCCGGACTTGTACCCCGTGAGGACCTCCCGGACATGGTCGGCGCGCTCGGCGGCGGTCGCCTGTGCCGAGCCCGTCGCATCCGACCACAACACGGCGATCGGCGTCGGCGACGGCCCCGCCGACGGGCGCCCTGGGATGCGAGCCAGCCCACCCTCCTGCGCAGGACGGAGGACGTCGATCATTCGGAGACGGCGGTGTCGCCCAGTTCGGTCACGCACGACGATCGCACCATCGGCAATCTCGGTGATCGTGCACGCCTCCCCGTCGTAGATGAGATCGGTCCCGGCCCGGAGGGTCCATGTAGCACTCATGTCTATGCTCCGCGCCCGCTCAGGCCGCGTCCGGGCAGTCGGACGGGAGGAACCGGAACGGGCGCGCCAGGACGGCCGGCATCCCCAGTTCGTGCACGTCGGTCGGTCCCAGCCCGGCCGCCGCTTTCATGTATCCGCCCACGTCGCGGAGTTTCGCCTCCACGCGCGACTTGTCGCGCTGCAGCTCGATTCCAACAGGGCCGGCATCGACGGACGAGGGCTTCGGCGGCATCGGGGAAGGTGGTGCCGACGATTCGGAATCACTGGGTGGGAGGGCATCCCCAGCTCTCATCACGGCGTCGGCCCATAGGCAGTGCGTGTGTCCGTTCGAGTCGCGGACGATGACGGTGGAGCCGATGATCTCGACGATGATCGCCTCGACGCCAGCATGAGTGAAAGTGTGACCGGGGCGAAGGTGCTCTGGAATGCTCATTGCTTCTCCAAGAGGTGAGTAGTGCTCAGCGGATAGGACAGGTCCGTGCGCAACTGTCGCTTCCACAGCAGATGCAGCACGAGGGAGCGAGCGAACTGGGCGTCGCCCGCGATCGGCGTCGCGGTACGGACCGCTTCTCCGAACGTCATTGGGCCGGTGAAGGCTCGCATTGCGGCGCGGACCTCATCGGCGCGGAACTGGAACTCTCGTCGATAGCCGGCGAGGAACTGCACGTTGGTGAACATGACTGGGGCGGGCTCGGTGAGAACGCGGTACTCCCACCCATGTCGTTCGATCACGCGTCGCGACCAATCCAGTGAGTCGCGCACGGCAGGTAGCCCGAGCTTCGCCGCGGGCTTCACATCGACCACGCACACAGAGTGGTCTGCGTGGGCGACGAGGTAGTCGGGGATGTGCTTGCGCGTCTTGCCGCGATCATCGCCTTGCATCAGGAACGGTTGGGAGAGGATCCACGTCACGCGGGGGTCGAAGTCGAGCAGGAGCAGGTTCGCGTACTCCAGTCGCGACTCGTACCCCACCGGATCCTGCATCGTCGCCGACCAGTAAGACCCCGACATGTGCTGCTGCTTGCGATACCAACGGAACGTCCTCCACGGGATCGCCGCATCGAACAACGCCAACCGAGCATGGGCCAGCTCCACGACGTCGACCAGAGAATCCTGCTTGCGGATCTGAATTGTCGACGTCCCGGCGTTCATCAGCAGCCGGTCTCGATACCCACGCCGCGCCACGGACAACGCAACCAGCCAGCCCATTCAACTCTGCGGCGGCGGCTCAACATGCGGCAATCCTCAGCCCGAGCGCCCGATCCTCGACATACGGGACGGAGACAATAAAACGTACAACTTGTTGCACGTTCTGACTCTTGTCAAAACGTAAGACGCGTCTTGCGCTTCGATGGCGCGGACGAAACCGGTGAATATGACATTCACTGGCTATCGATATATGAGACAGTCCAAGATTGTTCTGTCAGGGATAGGCAGGGAGTAGTCACGACGCGGTCCCCGCGGTCGAGGCGCTACGCGGCGTGCAGAGGAGATCATCGTGACGACCTGTGGGAAACTCGGGGCATGACCATGGCCGACCCCTACACTCCCGAGAAGTCGAAGGCGCTCTTCGGCAACAGTCACATGTCGACCGTCATGCTCGAGATCGCCTCCCTGGGCGGCGACGAGACCTTCTCCCCGAAGCAGATCATCGAAGGCACGGGACTCCTCGGAAGTGTCGTGCACCCGCTCATCCACCGACTCACCGACGCCGGCCAGATCGAATACCTCGGCCGCGGTCCCGACGGCAAAGCCAAGATCTACCGCGCCCGACGCACACACATCTGGGACGCGATGAAGAAGTACGCCGACGGCGTCGACGACGACCTCGCCGAGCTCGCCGGCTGACAGCCCGGCGGGCCGCTGCGTCGGCGCTCAGGACTCGTACTGCTCGGTCGTCCACTCCTCGATATCGGTAGAGATGACGTTGCCGTGCCAGCAGTTACGGGCGCTGTTCCACGCCAGGAGCGACTTGTTGTGATCGTTCATGTTGGAGTGGAAGACATCGCTCACCATCAGTGTGCGATCTGACCACGTCTTGTTGCCGTTGGCCGCGAGCTTCGCGGCCGCGTTTACCACGTCACCCATGTACAGCGCGTCGTTCATTCCGCTGCCCTCGTATCCGACCTTGATCATCAGCGCGCGACCCCACGACATCCCGAACCCGACCTCGATGTTCGTGATGCCCTTCCGAGTGAGCTCCTTGTTCAGGATGTTCACCATCGAGTTTGCGACAGCCGCGTTCGAAAACACGCCGTCGATGTCTGTCTTGTACGGCGTATTGAAGACTCCCCAGACGCAGTCGCCGACGATATTGATCTCGCGGCAGTCGACGTCGCTGGCGAACACCGCCACCATCTCGCTCACGAACGCCCGATACAAGCGCGCAAGCGTCGGCCGCTTGTGCTTCTGCGGCAACTCAGACGATTTCCGGATGTCGACGAACAGCGCGGAGCAGTTGGCGTAGAACCCATTGCTGAAGGTGAGATCCGTGCGCGGCGGCAGCGAGTCCTTTTCCTGGTAGTCGAGATCAGACTGGTTGAGGATCCCTCGGATGCGATTACGACCCGCGACATGGTCGTACGCCTTGTACTTCGCTTCCACTGCTAGCTCCCCAGGTTGATGACGAGGGCAGTGATCGCGAAGATCACGCCCGATGCGAGGTAGGTCCACACTGACCACTTCACGAGGTAGTGCTTCTTCCACGCGACGTGAGCCAGGACGACCAACTGGCGGGACAACACTTCCAGCGCGGGCTGACGCAGCTCCTCCTGCAGAGCCTCCGGTTTCCAATACCGCGTGTGGCCGAAGTAGATGAAGTCCTCCATCGCCTTCCGGCTTGGGTGCTTACTCCTCACACGAGGCACGATCGCCCACACCGACGTGACGATCGCGATGAAGAGAAGCGCAACCGCAAAGGCGAACGAGACCCGCGCGCCCCACCAGTTCAGGCCAGAGAACGGGCGGCCCGAGTCCGTCAGCGCGATCACCGTACCCAGGGTCACACCCTCGAGTGCGAGCATTACGGCAGCCTTCGCGTCAACTCGACTGATCCACTCCGCGTGCGAGGAGTAGATCCGCCAAGCACGATCCTCGGCATCGCGCAGGGACCCAACATCCTCGGGAATCGTGTGCCGTGGCCCCGACTTGTTGCCCCAGATCTTCAGTTCAGCCTCCCCACCGTTCTCACGCATCTGTCGTATCCGACATGTGCACGACACCGCCCCTGAGAATCCGTCAACTCAATCGAGAACCTTCACCCTTGTAGGTTCCCGGTCAAGGTGGCGGAGAACTCGGGGATTCCACGCTAATTGGCAGCAGTTTCGTCAGCAGGATTCCGCGCGAAATGGCAGATCCCTACATAAGAGTAGGAAGTCCACTTAGACTTGACGTCCGCCGCCGCCGTCCGATCGCCCGCGCGATCATCCTCCCGTGCTGGGGATGAACGCGCGGTTCATGACTGGTATCCGAGCACCGTGGTCATGCCGGTCTCGGCGTGGTAGATGTTGTGGCAGTGCGCGACCCACTGGCCGGGGTTGTCGGCGTCGAAGTCGACTGTCAGGGTCTGGCCCGGGAGGATGATGGAGGTGTCCTTCCGGGGGCCGCCGTTCGCGTGCTGGTAGGTGTGGCCGTGCAGGTGGAACGGATGCCACATCTCGGTGTCATTGCGGATCCGCAACTGCACCCGCTCCCCCATACTGACCGCGTGCGCGTCCCGCAACGGGTCGTTCATGTCGAACCGGCGCCCATTGATCCCCCAGTCGTACGCCTCCATCCCCCCGGTCAGCGCGAGGTGCACGACCCGGTCGGGGGACGCCTGGTGCAGGGTGACGGAGGCGGTCGCGCTCAGTCCGGCAGCGGTGCCGACCCTGCCGGTGCCGAGCTCGGCGACGGGGACGTCGCTGGCCGGAGCCGTGCCAGCGGCGGTGCGAACGAGCGCGAACGCGCGATCCTGCTTGCCTTCCGCGTCGGCGACGACAGGGAACACCCCATCGTCCAGGGTGACCTGCAGGTCGTAGCGTTCGCCCATCCCGATCAGGACACTGTCGACCTCGACAGGATCCACCGGGAACCCGTCGGTGTGGGTGATCGTCAGGGTATGGCCGCCGATCGCGAACCGGAACGCGGTGTCGCTGCCGGCGTTGATGACACGGATCCGCACCCGGGCACCAGGAGTGCCGGTGAATTGGGCGGGGTCGGCTTTGGGTTTGCCGTTGATGAGGTAGTGCGGGTAGTAGACGTCGCCGGCGTCGCCGCCGAGCAGGTCGGAGGTGGCGCCCATCAGCAGGTTCCCCATCCGCATGAACATGTCGCCCATCCCGCCCATGTCTCCCATGCCCTTCGAGAGGTCGGTGAGGACCTGGTCCGGGGTGGCGGTGACGCCGTCGAGCCAGTCGTCGAGGATCAGCACCCATTCGTCGTCCCACGTCACCTTCTCGTCCGGGTCGTCGATGATGAGCGCACCGTAGAGGCCGTGGTCCAGTTGCGGGCCGACGTGGGGGTGGAACCAGTAGGTGCCCGGATGCGGGGTGACGAACTCGTATGCGAACTGTCCGCCCGGGGCGATGGGGGCTTGGGTGACCGGAGGGACCCCATCCATGTCGTTGCGGAGGGCGAGTCCGTGCCAGTGCACGGAGGTGTCCGCGTCGAGCTGGTTGCGGACGGTCGCTTTCAGCGTGTCGCCTGCGGTGAGCCGGATTACCGGGGCGGGGATACCTCCGAACGCCCAGGTGGCGGCGGCGGTACCGGCCAGGTCGAGCGTGGTGGGGGCGGCGGTGAGGTCGACGGTGGTGACTCGGCCGGTGCCGCCGCGGTTCTTCTCCGTGCCGGACACCGCTGCGCCGGTGGGTGTCACCCATTGCGGCGCGGGGGTGCAGGAGGCGAGCACGGCTGCCGCGACGGCGCCCAGTCCGAGTCCGAGCACACCTCGTCGGGTCAGCAGCATCGGGGAGGACGGTGTGGGAGAGAGCGGACGGTCAGGCATGTTCGGGCTCCTTCTGCATGGTCGTCGCAGCGGGCGCCTGGGCGGGCAGGCGGAGCCGCTTGAGGAGGAGGGCGTTGACGGCGACGATCACGGAGGAACCGGACATCGACAGGGCGGCGATCTCCGGGGACAGCATGATCCCGAACGCCGGGTAGAACACGCCGGCGGCGATGGGGAGGGCGGCGGCGTTGTATCCGATGGCCCAGCCCAGGTTCTGCCGCATCTTTCGCAGTGTGCCCTTGCCGATCTTGAGTGCGATCGCAACATCGAGCGGGTCCGAGCGCATCAGGACCACGTCGGCGGTCTCGATGGCGACGTCGGTGCCGGCGCCGATCGCGATGCCGAGGTCGGCCTGGGCGAGGGCGGGGGCGTCGTTGACGCCGTCGCCGACCATCGCGACCTTCTTGCCCGTCTTCTGCAGCTCGGCGACCTTCGCGGACTTGTCCTCGGGGAGCACATCCGCGATCACGGTGTCGATGCCGAGGAGAGCGGCGATCCGGTCGGCGGTGGGCTTGTTGTCCCCGGTGAGCATTGCGACCTCGACGCCCTGCTCGTGGAGAGCGTCGATCGCGGTCTTTGCGGTGTCCCGGGGTGCGTCGGCGAGACCGATGATCCCGGCGACTTGCCCGTCCACGGCGAACAGGATCGCGGTGCGGCCGGACCCAGCCAGGTCCTGCTGAGCGGCCTGCACCCCGCTGATGTCGATCCCCTCCCCGGTGAGAAGGCGCGGGTTGCCGAGGACGACCTGTCGACCGTCGACGGTGGCGATCGCGCCCTGCCCGGTGACGTTTCGGAACGCGGTCGCGGTGCGACGGGGGATGTCACGGGTGTCGGCGTAATTCACGATCGCTTTCGCCAGAGGATGCTCGGATTCCCGCTCCAACGCGACCGCGAGGGAGAGGGTCTCGAGCTCGTCGCTGCCGACGGGGATGTAGTCGGTGACCTCCGGCTCCCCCTTGGTGAGGGTGCCGGTCTTGTCGAACACGACCGTGTCGATGTGGGCGGCGGTTTCGATCCCGGAGGCGTTCTTGAACAACACGCCCCGTTTCGCGCCGAGCCCGGTGCCGACCATGATCGCCGTCGGCGTCGCCAATCCGAGGGCGTCGGGGCAGGTGATGACGACGACGGTGATGGCGAACAGGATCGCCATCGGGATTGCAGCGCCGGCGAGCAGCCACACCAGGAAGGTGAGGGTGCCGCCGATCAGGGCGACCAGGACGAGCCAGAACGCTGCCCGGTCGGCGAGGCGCTGTCCGGGGGCTTTGGAGTTCTGCGCCTCTTGCACGAGCTTCACGATCTGGGCCAACGCCGTGTCCGACCCGACTTTGGTGGCTGTGACGCGGAGGGTGCCGACGGTGTTCACGGTCGCTCCGATCACCTCCGACCCGGGCGCTTTGTCCACCGGCATGGATTCGCCGGTAACCATCGACTCGTCCACCTCGGACTCTCCGGATTCCACGACACCGTCGGTGGGGATCTTCGCCCCCGGCCGCACCAGCATCAGATCCCCCGGGACGACCTCGCTGGTGGGGATCTCGACTTCCTGCCCGTCACGGATCACGACCGCCTGCGAGGGTGCGAGCTCCAGGAGGGTGCGGATGGCGTCGTTCGCGCCGCCGCGGGCGCGCATCTCCACCCAATGCCCCAGCAGCACGAAGGTGGCAAGCACCGTGGCGGCTTCGTAGAACACTTCACCGCCGCCGGTGAGGGTGACCGCGAGGGAGTACAGCCAGCCGGCGCCGACTCCGACCGCGACGAGCACCATCATGTCGAGGGTCTTCGCGCGCAGCGCCCGGTAGGCGCCGTCGAAGAAGATCCACGCGGAGTAGAAGATCACCGGCAGCGACAGGATCAGCATGAACACGTCATCGCGCAGCCCGAACGGGGCCGGCACCTCGAATCCGATCACCTCCCGCCCGATCGGAGACCACAGGGTGATCGGGATCGACAGGATCAGCGCGACCAGGAACCGGTTGCGCATGTCGCGGATCATCGCGTCCATCGACATCCCGCCGTGGTGCCCACCGTGGCCCATCATCTCCTGCGCACTGTGACCCGACGCTGCACCATGATCGTGCCCACCCGCGGCCGCGGTGTGACCGGCGTGCTCGACGTGGTGACCGGCTTGCTCACCGTCATCCGCCGTCGCCGACGGGGCGTGCGTGTGGTCGTGGCCAGCGGCGTGATCGTGGACGGGGTCGTCGTGATAGCCCGCAGGACCCTTATGGCCCGCGTGGCTGGCGTGACCCGTGGCATCCGTGTGGCCCTCGTGCGCGTCGTGACTCGCGTGCGGTTCTTGTGCGCCCTCAGCTGCGGGGCCGTGGTGGGCGCTGTGGTCGTGCGCACCCTCGTCGTGCGGGTCGTGCGCGGGGTCGCAGATATGGTCGGGGACGGACTGGCCGGCGCAGTGATACCCGCAGTCGATGACCCACTGCTGCAGGTGCGCGACCGAGGTGGTCTCGGGGTCGTAGGTGACGGTCGCGGTCTGCGAGACCGGGTTCGCGTCCACGGCGATCACCCCGGGTTGTCGGCTCAGGTGGGCTTCGGTGACGTTCTTGGAGGTCGCGCGGATCATGCCGCTGACCTGCAGGGTCACGGTTCTGGTGTCACTCATTTCGGTTCCTTCCGGATGGTGGGGTCGGTGGTGTCGGGGTGGGGCCAGTGCCAGTCGGCGACGGCGGGGATGTCGGTGCCGTGCTCACGGGTGTGGGCGCGGGCATGCAGGCGGGCGTCCTGCAGCTCCTGCCGCAGCTCCGCGTGGCGGGCGGCGAGGCCCGGGACGTGGTCGAGGACGTCGATCGCCAGCCGGTACCGGTCGAGGTCGTTGAGCATGACCATGTCGAACGGGGTCGTGGTGGTGCCGCGCTCCTGGAAGCCGTGCACGTGCAGGTTCTGGTGTCCGGCGCGGTTGTAGGTGAGTCGGTGGATCAGCCACGGGTAGCCGTGGTAGGCGAAGATCACCGGCTTGTCGGGAGTGAAGATCGCATCGAACTCCCGGTCCGGGAGACCGTGCGGGTGCTGGTCCTCGGATTGCAGCCGGGTCAGGTCGACCACGTTCACCACCCGCACTCTCAGATCGGGGATGTGCTCGCGCAGCAGCGCCGCGGCGGCGAGGGTCTCGAGGGTGGGGACGTCGCCGGCGGCGGCGAGCACCACATCCGGCTCCGTGCCCTCGGTTTCCGTGCCCGCCCACGGCAGGATGCCCAGCCCGCGGGTGCAGTGCTCGATCGCCTCGTCCATCGTCAGCCACTGCGGGGCGGGCTGCTTCCCGGCGACGACGACGTTGATGTACCCGGCCGAGCGCAGGCAGTGGTCGTAGGTGGACAGCAGTGTGTTCGCGTCGAACGGGAGGTAGACGCGGACGATGTCGGGGCTCTTGTTCAGGGCGAGGTCGATGAACCCGGGGTCCTGGTGGGAGAACCCGTTGTGGTCCTGCCGCCAGACGTGGCTGGAGAGCAGGTAGTTGAAGCTCGGGATCGGGTGCCGCCACGACACCTCCCGGGCCGCTTCGAGCCATTTGGCGTGCTGGTTGAACATCGAGTCGACGATGTGGGTGAACGCCTCGTAGCAGTTGAACAGGCCGTGCCGGCCGGTCAGGACGTAGCCCTCGAGCCAGCCCTGGCACTGGTGCTCGCTGAGCACCTCCATCACCCGCCCGGTCGGGGCCAGGTGCTCGTCGACGGGCTCCACGGCCGCGTTCCACTGCTTGCCGGTGGCCTGGTAGACGGGTGGGGCGAGTCGGTTGGAGGCGGTCTCGTCCGGGCCGAAGATGCGGAAGTTGTCCGGGTTGTCCCGGATCACCCCCGCCAGCCACTCGCCCAGCACGCGGGTCGCTTCGCCGGTCGACGCCCCGCGCGCGGCGGGGTCGACGGGGTGGGCGTGCTTGTGGAAGTCCGGCAGCCGCAGCGGGATCGTGAGTTGTCCGCCGTTGCCGGCCGGGTTCGCGCTCATCCGCCGATCCCCGTCCGGGGCGATCGCGACCGTGGCCGGGCGGGGGGCGCCGGTCACGTCGAACAGCCCGTGCGGGCGGTAGGACGCCAGCCAGTCCTCGAGGATCCGCAGGTGCTCGGGATTGTCGCGGACCTCGGCGAGCGGCACCTGGTGGGCCCGCCAGGTGCCCTCCACCGGCAGACCGTCGATGATCTTCGGGCAGGTCCACCCCTTCGGGCTGCGCAGCACGATCGCCGGCCACGCCGGCCGCCCCCCCAACGTCCCGGCCGCCGCGGCGGCCTTGATGTCCGCGATCTCATCCAGTACCGCATCCAGCACTGCCGCGAAGGCCGCGTGGGACTCACGCGGGGTTTCCCCATCGAAGCCGACAGTGACGACGTGGGGGTCGTGGCCGTAGCCGCGCAGCAGCGCGACCAGCTCTTCCTCGGGGATGCGGGACAGCACGGTCGGGTTGGCGATCTTGTACCCGTTCAGATGCAGGATCGGCAGCACCACCCCGTCGTGGGCGGGGTTGAGGAACTTGTTGCCGTGCCACGCGGTCGCCAACGGCCCGGTCTCTGCCTCCCCGTCACCGATCACGCAGGCGACCAGCAGGTCGGGGTTGTCGAACGCGGCCCCGTAGGCGTGCACGAGGGAGTAGCCGAGCTCGCCGCCCTCGTTGATCGACCCGGGCGTTTCCGGGGACGCGTGCGAGGGGATCCCGCCCGGGAAGGAGAACTGCCGGAACAACGCCCGCAGCCCCTCTTCGGTGCGGTCGATGCCCGGGTAGCGTTCGGTGTAGGTGCCGTCCAGGTAGGCGTTGGCGACCATGCCGGGTCCGCCGTGCCCGGGCCCGGTCACGTACAGGGTGTTCAGGTCGCGGTCGCGGATGGCACGGTTCAGGTGGGCGTAGAGGAAGTTCAGGCCCGGGGTGGTGCCCCAATGGCCCAGCAGCCGCGGCTTGATATCGTCCCGGATCAGGCGGTGGCGCAGCAGCGGGTTACCCTGCAGGTAGATCTGGCCGATGCTCAGATAGTTCGCCGCCCGCCACCACGCATCCACCGCCGCCAACTGCTCGACGGTGGCATCAGTGGTGCGGTGCGCCCACGCGGGGGGTGCCGGTGTGGGGGTCATGGTCGGTCTCCTTCCGATCCGCGGCCGCTCGGGTCGCGCCAGGTGCGAATGACGGTGGTCATGGTGTTGCCGCCGGGATGAGAACGGTGGCGGTGGTGTCGCGGATCCAGACCACGCCGCGGTCATCGACCAGGACGATCGCACCGTCCCCGGTGACCCCGAGGGCTTGGACGGTTCCCGTGGTGGTGCCGACGTCCTCCCAACCGGTGCCGACCAGACGTCGCAACATCCCGTCGGTGTCCACTCCGACCACCCCACCGGTTGGGTCGGTCTCCACCAGGTACAGCACTGGCGCGTCCGGCGCCGGGGTGAAGGTGGCGCCACCGTCGGTGCTGTGCTGCAGCCCGTCCTGGGTGGCGGCGTACAGGGTGCCGTCGGTCGCGGCGGCCAGGTCGACGGCGGGCAGCTCGGCACCGTCCGCCCAACTCTGCCCGCCGTCGCTGCTGGTGCGCAGCAGCGGGCGGGAGGATCCGATCCCGTACAGGGTGCCGTCGCCGGTGACGGTGAGGACGTGGAAGTCCTCTTCCCCGGTGAACGCGACCGGTTCCCACGAGGCGCCGGCGTCGAGGCTGCGGATGATGCCGAGGTTGGGGGCGCCAAGTTCCGCCGGGGTGGACGGGCCGGGGTGCCCGGACGCGTAGAGGGTGTCACCGGTAGCGGTCAGTCCCATCGCGTCCAGGTCGATGCCACCGACCGGGCCGGTGACGGTGCCGTCCTCGCCCAGCGTGTACAGGCCGGTGTGGGTGCCCAGCAGCACGGTGCCGTCACCGTCGTCGACGATGCCGTGCACATGCCCGAACCCGGCCGCGGTGCTCGCGGGTGCATCGGGCTCCGCAGGGGTGGTGCTGCAGCCCGTGAGCAGCAGCGCGACGGTGACGGTGGCCGTGATCGCCAGTCTGCGGGTGGTGGGAGAGATCATGAACGGAGGGCCTTTCCGTGCGGGTACGCCGGATACCGGTGACCGCACAGGGGTCGAGGGTGGGGCCTCGGACGGGACCGGCATCGGGAGCGCGGGTCCCGTCCGAGGGGTACCGGGTCAGAGGCTGGCGAGGATGTCCTGCATCGTGGTGATCTCGGCGGTCTGCCCGTCGATGATCTGCTGCGCGAGGGCGGCCACGTCCGTGTTCTGTCCGTCGGTGAGCACCGACTGCGCCATCGTCACGGCGCCCTGGTGGTGAGCGATCATGCCGTTCAGGAACAGGCGGGTCGCCTCGACCCCGGTCGCGGCATCCAGAGCGGCCATGTCGTCCTCCGACATCATCCCGCCGCCCATGTCCATGCCGTCCATCCCGGACATGGAGTCGTCGTACGGGACGCCCCACTCCTGAAGCCAGCCCTTCATGGTCTGGATCTCCGGATCCTGTGCGGCCTTGATCTGCTCGGCGAGGGAGACGACCCGCTCGTCGATGCCGTCTTTCGCGAGGATCTGATCGGCCATCTCGATGGCCTGCTGGTGGTGCGGGATCATCATGGTCACGAACATCTCGTCCGCGGCGTTGAACGCGGCGGCGGACTGGGAGGGGGCGGTGCTGGTCATCCCCCCGGGTCCGTGGTCCATGCCGGGCATGGTGCCGTCGGTGGGGGCGCAACCGGCGAGCACGAGCACGGTGGCCAGGGCGCCGGCGGTCAGCGTGAGAGTACGAAAACGCATCAGGGGTGTCCTTGTCTAGTCAGTCGGTGAGGGTCTGATCAGTGCCCGGGAGGGCAGGGTGCAGCATCCCCGGCAAGGGTCGCCGGGGTTCAGGCGGAATCAGGTGCGACTGATGGACAGGACAAGCAGTGAAGGCGGGCGGGGATGCGGCAATCCGGCCAGCAGAGTCCGGGTATGGGAGCGCGAGCGGTCTACGGCGTATGTGAGAAGGGCACGGAACGTCGGGGCGAGCAGGACGATCACCGCGGCCAGCAGCGCCAGCACGCACACCATCATCAGCATCGAGTGATCCGGCATCCCCGCAGGGCTGCCGCACCCGTCCTGGCAATGCCCTCCAGCGCCCTCCGCCGCAGCTGCGGTCATCGGCGTATCGTCGGCGGCGGCTGGTGCGGAGCCTACCTGGCTGTGCGTGCTCATCGCGCTGGTCTCTGATGCCAGGGCGGGCTGGTGGGAACCGGTCAGGACGTGCATGGACAGCAGCCCGGTGATGATCGCCAGGGCGATCGGAGCGGCCAGCAGGAACCGGCGCACCCCGGGGGTCAGACGCGCGTGCGAGCGAATCACGTTCACGACCGACCTCCTTCCCGTCCAGGGTAGCGGTGCCCTGCCCCCGCGACACGGTCAGAACACCACGCACGGGAGCGGGCCCTACCACTCAGCATATACCCATCCGGGGTATCCAGGATGCGGATCGCTTCGGGGATGGCTACCCGCCCGGGGTATGCTGGGCGTGATCGAGGAAGGGGCGTCGACGGTGAACCAGGTGGTGGCGCGACGGCGGGCACTCGGGTCCCGGCGTGCCCTGTGGTTCTACCTGTCCGCGGTGACCGCGATCATCGCAGGGCTGCTCGCGATGCACTCGCTGAGTCTGGAAGAGGACCAGGCGGGCACTGTCGTGTCCGCCTCCGCAGTCGTTGCGGCCCCCGATGCCGCCGCTGATGTCCTGGTCAGCGGGGTGGTGACGCCCTCGTGCGATGAGACGGTCTGCGGGACGTCTCATGCTGTCGCTGCCGTGACGTGTCTGCTCGCGTTGCTGACCCTGCTCATCCTGGTGCTCCCGGCCCGGGACGGGTGGATGTCGCTGCTGGCATGGCTGCGATCCCTCCCCGGCAGGTCGGCCACGTTCACGTCCAGGTCGACCCTTCTGCGGCCCTCCCTGATCGTTTTGTCGATCAGCCGCACCTGATCAACACGCCGCACGCGCCCGCCCTCTGAGCCACCGCTGGCGCGTGATGTCGCCGACGGTCCACGATGTGCGGCCCGCAGGCGAGCGCGACCCGTCTGCGGCAGCGCCATGGGTGATCCGATCCCGGATTCTCGCCGTGCACTCCGGGCCGCGGCTCCCGGTTGGACCGTGTGACGGCGACCGTGCGCACCTTCATCGTCCCCCTCATCCAGGAAAGTCTTGTATGCCCGAACCCGCCCCCTCCACCCCGACTCCCGGTACCGGGACGCGCCGTGCGGCGAGAGCCGCCCTGTCTTCCCCACCCGTCCAGACGCGACGCGATCGACGCCGTCGGCCCACCCGTGCCGCCCGGACACCTCGACACGCGCCGCGCCGCACGCTCACCCGATCCCGGATGCTCGCCGGCGCGGTGATGCTCCCGGTCGCGTCGATCGCCGGACTGCCGTTGCTGATCCCGTTGACGCCGGAGCCGGTGTTCGCCGTCGAGGCGACCCGCACCCCGGTGCGCGCCCAGTCGTTCACCACCCCCGACACCGTCACCGGGAAGGTGATGGTGCGCGGGGACTACACGGTGGCGGTGACCGCCCCCGTCGGGACCGAGTCGTACGCGCACACCGCGGACACATTCACCAACGACCCGGCATCGGCGCTGCAGTGGCCGTTCACCGTGGGAGTGCCGATCAGCAGCACGTTCGGGTACCGCACCCCGCCATGCCCGTCCTGCTCAAATTTCCATGCCGGACTGGACATGACCCCCGGGATCGGCACCCCGATCCAGGCGATCGCCGACGGGGTGGTCACCACCGCGACGGAGCAGGGCGGCGCGTACGGGGTGTACGTGGTGATCCGGCACGAGATCGACGGGCAGGTCGTGGAAAGCGCGTACGCGCACATGCGGGAAGGGTCCCTCGCCCTGACCCCGGGACAGACCGTGCGGGTGGGGCAGATGGTCGGCCGGGTCGGGGACAGTGGACGCAGCTTCGGCGCACACCTGCACTTCGAGATCCGCACCGGAGGCGAAGCGGTGGACCCGCTGGCGTGGCTTCCGGCGAGGGTGAGGTCCTGATGGACGCACTCCTCATTGTGGCTCCGGCGCTGATCCCGAGCCCGGGGATCAGCTTCGTGCAGGTCGGGCCGTTCCAGATCCGGTTCTACGCGCTGGCGATCCTGGCCGGGATCGTGCTGGCGGTGCTGATCACCGGCCGTCGGCTGCGGGCAGTCGGGCACCCGGCCGGGGTCGTGGTGGATGTGGCGATGTGGGCGGTGCCGTTCGGGATCCTCGGCGCCCGCATCTACCATGTGCTCACCCATCCCGGCGACTACTTCTTCCCTGGCGCGGACCTGTGGCGGGTGCTCTACATCTGGGAGGGCGGGATCGCGATCTTCGGTGCGATCCTGGGCGGGCTGGTCGGGATCGTGATCGGCACCCGTCGCGCCGGGATCCCGGTGCTGCTGTTCCTGGACGCGCTCGCCCCGGGGATGCTGGTCGCCCAGGCAGTGGGGCGGCTGGGGAACTACTTCAACCAGGAACTGTTCGGCCCACCCACCACCTTGCCGTGGGGGTTGCAGATCGACCCCTCAGCCCCCGCGATCCCGCCGGGGACCCCGGCGGGGACCCTGTTTCATCCGCTGTTCCTGTACGAGCTGCTGTGGAACCTGGCCGGTGCCGCCGTGATCGTGCTGCTCGAGTATCACCGTCGCCGGCACGGCCGGATCACGTTGGGCGCCGGGCGGAGTCTGGGCGTGTACCTGCTGTGGTACGGGGCGGGGCGGGCGGTGCTGGAGTCCATCCGGCTGGATCCCACCGAGCTGCTCGCCGGCGGGCTGAAAGCGAACGTGCTCACCGCCCTGGTGGCCGCCGTACTGGGGGTCGGGCTGCTCGCCCACGCCTCCTGGCGCGCCCGCCGCCGCGCACCCGTCCGGGGGAGGGGGGATGCGCGTGTCGATCCGCAGTGAGCAGGCCCCGCAGCTGCCCACCGATCACGTCGACCGGCCGGTGGACGAGCCCACGAATCCGCGCCTGAGCGTGTCGGGGTGGGCGCGGTGGGCGTGGCGGCAGCTGACCAGCATGCGCACCGCCCTGGTGTTGTTGCTGCTGCTCGCGGTGGCCGCGATCCCCGGGTCGTTGATCCCGCAACGCTCCTCCGACCCGAACGGGGTGATCCAGTTCGACAAGACCAACCCGGGCTGGATGTGGGCGGTGGACCTGCTGCAGCTGCACGACGTGTTCGGGTCGGTGTGGTTCTCCGCGATCTACCTGCTGCTGTTCGCCTCGCTGATCGGCTGCGTCATCCCCCGCATCCGCCACCACCTGACCGCGCTGCTCGCCCCGCCCCCAGCCACCCCCCGCAACCTGTCCCGCCTGCCCGCCC
>NZ_JYIY01000069.1 GCF_000956535.1 Microbacterium ginsengisoli
GGGTATAAGAGGGTGGGATCGGGCTCGGCGGTGGGCATCGAAGGGGAGGCGGACGGCCCGTCGTCGGTCATCGGCACGGCTGCGGCGGCGGGCGGAGCGGGAGGCGGTGACACCGACGTCGCGAACATCGTGGCCGCCACAGCGGCCGCCGCGACGGCACCGACGAGGGCGACCGATCCGCCGACGATCGCCGAGGTCGCGATGGTCGCGGATCCCGCCGACACCCCGCTCGCCGTGGCACCTGCGCTCGACGCGGTGGCCGCGGCGCCACCGGCCGCCGGAGCTCCCGAGAGTGCGGCGAACGCCGCTGCACCCGCGCCGAACACGATCGGCAGCAGCACGAGTGCGAGATGCCGGGACAGGTCTCTCGCCTCGGCGGCCAGGGCGCGGCACGCGTCGCACTCGGCGAGGTGACGAGACATCCGCTCGTTCTGCGTCGTCGTCGCCGACCGTCGCACCCGTGCCGCGAGGTGCTCCCTCGTCCACGCGCACTCGGGGCCTGTCGCGCTCGGCAGGTTCTCGGTGATCCACGCCCGCTTCAGACCCTCACGGGCGCGACGACTCAGATTCGCCACCGCCGTCGGGCGCAGGCCCAGCAGCGGCGCCGCGTCGCGCGGCCCGCGTCCCTCGACGGCCGTCAGCCACAGCACCTCCTGCCAGGCGATCGGGAGGCTCCGGAACGCCCGCACGATCGCGTCGCGATCCGACAGGGCGACGGCCTGGTCCTCGGGGGAGTCGACGGTCGGGGCAAGGGCGTCAAGCCCGCGCGGGTCGCTCGTGGGCTCGACGCCGGCTCGTTCGAGATGGCGCCAGGCGAGCCGGCGCACGGTCGTGAACAGGTAGGGACGGAATGCCTCGGTCGGCCCGTTCCCCCGCTGCACCGCCTCCTGCACGCGGGCGAACGCTTCCTGTGCGAGATCCTCCGCGTCCGCCTCTGTCACGCCCTGCGCTCGCGCGGCACTGATCGCGGCGGGGTGATGGCGGCTCCAGAGCTGCCCCCATGCCGCGGCATCGCCGTCCCTCGCCTGCAGGAGCAGTGCGGCGTCACTCCGGCGCGCGTCGTCGACCATGTCCTCCCCCGTCCGTCTCCCGCGGGCGCATGACGCCCGCCCCTGTCAGACAGGAGTCGGGGCGGGCGCGATCATGTCGCGACACGCACGGTTCGGGCGGTGCGCGTCGGCGAGCGGGAGATGTCCTCCGTGCCACCCTACGGAATCCCGATGAGGCCGGGGCCGGTCGCGACATGGAATGCCGTCATCCGGATCTTGACCGGTATGAGCACGTCGTCCCTCGATGCCGCGATCACCGCCGTCCCCTGTGACATCCACCCGTCGTCCCTCGTGACGGCGATTCCGGTATGGAAGTTCCCGGGCATCGCGCGCGGCATGACCCGACGCAAGGGCCTCGACCCCGAACGCGCGCTGCGCATCCTGCTCACCTCGCACGTGAGGGTGCACGGCGCCGACGGCGTCGTCACCTGCATCGTGCCGCGCACGCTCATGGCGCAGACGGCGACGTCTCCGGCCGCCTACGTGCAGATGTTCGTCGACATGCACCGTCAGGGCACGCTGCGATGGGATGCCGCGGCGCGGTCGCACGTGTGGAGTCGCGACGCCGTCACCAGCGGCTGACGTCGTGCCCCGAAGGCACGGTCACGAGCAGTGCCCCCTCGGCGACGCGGCAGTCGATCCCGATCGCGATGCCGAAGTGGTCGCCATCGAGCTGCACGGCCTGCGGAGTCTCGGTGCGCGTGTCGATCCCGTGCGCCGAGAGGTAGCGCACGGCCCGATCGCGGCGGCGCTCGAGCACGAGCCGGCCGGCCTTGAAGCGGCGCAGCACCGAGTTGTCCCACCAGACCCGTCGCCACACGGCCGCCCAGCCCCAGAACCCGCGGGGCTGGATGAGCACGATATCCAGCGCGCCGTCGGCGATCGACGCGTCCGGGATCAGGGCGATGCCGGCGGGCAGTGACCCGCAGTTGGCGAACAGGACGCTGTAGGTGCGGGAGCTGGCGAGCTTGTCGTCGTCGAGCTGGTAGACGATGCGGAACGGCGCGGCCTTCGGCAGCGAGCGCGCGGCGCCGTCGACGTAGGCCACCCATCCGACGGCCTTCTTCATGCGCGGGCGCGTGTTCGCGATCATCGCGGCGTCGAGGCCCATGCCGGCCATGACCACGAAGGACGCCTCCTCGACGGTGTGGTCGAGGCGGGTCATCCGCGCCAGGCCGATGTCGATCGGATGGATCTCGCCGTCGAAGGCCGAGGAGATGACCCGTTCGGGGTCGTCGAGGGTCAGGCGCAGGTTGCGGGCGAGCAGGTTCCCGGTTCCGCTCGGGACGATCGTCACGGGGATCCCGGTGTAGGCCATCGCCTCGGCGACCGCTCTCACGGTGCCGTCACCGCCGGCCACGAGCACGACCGACGCTCCCGCCGCGACCGCGGCACGAGCCTGACCGGAGCCGGCATCGCCGACGGTCGTCTCGAAGAAGAGAGGCGACTCCCAGCCGGCCCGTCCCGAGTAGTGCACGACCTGCGTGCGCAACCGGTCGCGATCCACCTTCACCGGGTTGTAGATGAGAGCCGCGCGCCGCACCGTGGGCACCGGGTCGGTCATGATCCACACCCTAGCGGCGGGGGGTCTGCCCTGCGGCCCGGCGAGGCTGCATCCGGCGCCCATAGACTTGTGGGGTGATCGATCTGGCGCTTCTGCGTGACAACCCCGAGCTGGTCAAGCGTTCTCAGACGGCTCGCGGTGAGTCGCCCGACACCGTCGACCGCGCCCTCGCGGCGGACCGCGCCCGGCGCGCGGCGCTCACGACGTTCGAGGAGCTGCGCGCGGCGCAGAACGCGCACGGCAAGAAGGTCGCCCAGGCTCCGAAGGAGGAGAAGGCGGCGCTCGTCGCCGAGGCGAAGACGCTCAGCGAACAGGTCAAGCAGGCGCAGGCCGCGGTCGGGGAGGCCGAGGCATCCGCCGACGAGGCTCTCGCGGTCATCGAGAACATCGTGGTCGACGGGGTGCCGTCCGGCGGCGAGGACGACTTCGTCACCCTGCGCACGCACGGCGGCGAACCGACATTCGATTTCGAACCGCTCGACCACCTGGCGATCGGCGAGAAGCTGGGCGCGATCGACATGGAGCGGGGCGCCAAGGTCTCCGGGGCCCGGTTCTACTTCCTCACCGGCATCGGGGCGCGTCTCGAGATCGCGATCATGTCGCTCGCGCTCGACCGTGCGCTGCAGGCCGGATTCACCCCGATCATCCCGCCGACGCTCGTGCGACCCGAGGTGATGCACGGCACCGGGTTCCTCGGCAAGCACTCCGCCGAGGTCTACCACCTCGACGAGCAGGACCTCTATCTCGTCGGCACGAGCGAGGTGCCGCTCGCCGGGTACCACATGGGCGAGATCATCGACCTCGACCGTGGGCCGAAGCGCTACGCCGGCTGGTCGACCTGCTACCGCAGCGAGGCGGGCTCGTACGGCAAGGACACCCGCGGCATCATCCGCGTGCACCAGTTCAACAAGCTCGAGATGTTCGTCTACACGACTCCCGAGGCCGCCGAGGAGGAGCATCTGCGCCTCGTGGCCCTGCAGGAGGGGATGCTGCAGGACCTCGGCCTCTCCTACCGGGTCATCGACGTCGCCGCGGGCGACCTCGGCTCGAGTGCCGCACGCAAGTACGACGTCGAGGCGTGGGTGCCCACGCAGGGCTCGTACCGCGAGCTGACGAGCACGTCGAACTGCACGACGTACCAGGCGCGTCGCCTCGACATCCGGTACCGTCCGGCGGTCGAGTCGGGTGCGCCGGCGAAGGCGCAGCACGTGGCCACCCTCAACGGCACGCTCGCGACCACCCGCTGGATCGTCGCCCTGCTCGAGACCCACCAGCGCGCGGACGGCTCGGTGACGGTGCCCGAGGTGCTGCGCCCCTACCTCGGCGGGCTCGAGGTCATGGAGCCGGTCGCGTGACCGATGCCACCCCCGGCGCCCCCGTGTCGGAGGGGGCCCTCGTGGTGCTCGACATCGACGGCACGGTGCTGCTCGAGGACGAGTCGCTGAGTCCCGGCGTCGTCGACGCGGTCGCCGACGCCCAGGCGCGCGGCCACCGGGTGATGCTGGCGACGGGCCGCAGTTGGGAGGGCACGATCGGCATCGTGCGTGCTCTGCGGATCCTTCCCGAGTACGTGGTGTGCTCGAACGGGGCGATGATCATGAAGCGCATCGGCGACCGCCGCGACTACGAGCGCTTCCACGCGGAGACCTTTGACGCGTCCGAGGTGCTCACGCTTCTGAAGGCGCACCTGCCCGACGCGCACTACCTTGTCGAACTCGCCGATGGACGTCGCCTGTTCACCGACTACCTCGACGACTGGCAGCTCGAGCGGGCGTTGCGTGTCGGCTTCGACGAGCTCGCCGCCGAGCCGGTCACCCGCGTGGTCGTCGTCTCTCCCGAGCAGACCGAGCACGACTTCATCGACCTCGTCGCCCGCATCGGCCTGAACCAGGTGTCGTACGCCGTCGGCTGGACGGCCTGGCTCGACATCGCCCCGAAGGGGGTCGACAAGTCGACCGCGCTCGAGAAGGTGCGCGCCTGGCTGGATGTCGCCTCCGACCGGGTGCTCGTGATGGGCGACGGCCGCAACGACATCGGCATGTTCACCTGGGCCCTCGCCGGCGGTGGCCGCGCGGTGGCGATGGGTCAAGGCCCCGACGAGGTGCGGGAGGCGGCCGGCGAGGTGACCGCATCGGTCGCCGACGGCGGGGTCGCGCAGGTTCTGCGCGCGCTGTGAGCCGCGGCATCCGTTCGACTCATCGCCGACACGCACCTTTCGTTCAGGCACCGCTCAGCGCTTCGTTGCGAGAATTGCCGCCGAGCCTCGTCGACTAGACTCGTCGCCGGTTCGACTCGACCGCTTCGGCGGACGTGTCGGGAGGGTTGTCCGAGCGGCCGATGGAGCTGGTCTTGAAAACCAGTGGGCAGAGATGTCCCGTGGGTTCGAATCCCACACCCTCCGCAGATCCCGACGGCTGCCCGAACGGCCCGAGGAGCGAGGGACCGGCCGCCGGCCGACCCTGACCCCGAGAGGACCTGAGTGACACCGTCGACTCCCCAGCCGCGCCGCCGCACGGTGGCCCGGCACGGGCAGCTGCGCTCGCCGCGGCCCGTCTCTCAGCTGTTCACGATCCTCGCGGTCGCGGTCGCCTCGGTGCTGGTCGCTGTTGTGGGCGTCGTCGGCTTCACGGTGTACAGCTTCACGACCGACTACGTCAGCAACGCGGTCGCCCTCCCGGGCGAAGACAGCGTGCCGCCGGACATCGGTGCGATCCAGGGCGGCTACAACCTGCTGATCGTCGGAACCGACGAGTGCCTCCCCGACTTCGCCGCGATGTTCCCCGGCCGGTGCAGCGGCGCCGACGACGGATCGATCAACAACGACGTCGACATCGTCGTGCACATCTCCGACAACCCGCGTCGGGTCACGGTCATCTCCTTCCCGCGCGACCTGATGCTTCCGATCCCCTCCTGCACCCGTGACGACGGCACGAAGACCTCCGCGATGAGCAAGCAGCCGCTCAACTCCACCTACTCGGTGGCGGGCCTCGGCTGCGTGGCGCAGACAATCACCTCTCTCACCGGCATGCAGATCCAGGGTGCGGCGAAGATCACGTGGGGTGGTGTCATCCAGATCACCGATGCGATCGGCGGCGTCGACGTCTGTGTGTCGGGGCGCATCTACGACCCGAACAACACCGGCCTCGACCTCGGCCCCGGCATGCACAACCTCGTGGGGATCCAGGCGCTGGAGTTCCTCCGGACCCGCCACGGCATCGGCGACGGCAGTGACCTCGGCCGCATCTCGAACCAGCAGCAGTACATGTCCCGCCTCGCGCAGAAGCTCATCAGCGCGGGAACGCTGTCCGACCCGACCACCCTGCTGCAGCTCGCGTCGATCGTCGTGAAGAACATCACGCCGAGCAAGTCGCTCACGAACCCCATCACGCTGGTGCAGCTCGCGACAGCCCTGAAGAGCGTCCCGTACAGCGACATCGTGTTCGTGCAGTACCCCACCCTCACCGACCCCTCGAACCCCAACAAGGTCGTGCCGAACGCGTCGGCGGCGAGTGCGCTGTTCACAGCGCTCGAGAACAACGAGGCACTGCAGCTGACGGGCAAGGTCGGCCAGAACGGCGGTGTCATCGAGGTCACGCCGTCGGCCACCCCGACGCCGACGTCGACGCCGTCGACCACGAGCACGCCGTCGACCTCGACGACGCCGAACCCGACCGCGACCCTTCCGTCGTCGATCTCGGGTCAGACGGCGGCGCAGGAGACCTGCTCGGACGGAAACCTCAAGAAGTGACGGATGCCGCAGCCCCGCGCGATGCGGAGGCCGCGGCATCCACCGCTCCATGACGCGCCCCGCCCGGGTGCCGAACGGGTTTCGGACACACGCGCTCCACCGGTTATGCTTGCCGGGTGCGTGCGCGGTTCTGCCGCCGCACGCCTGGAGACGTCGCATAGTCAGGCCTAGTGCACCACCCTGCTAAGGTGGAGTCCCCGTAAGGGGACCGAGGGTTCAAATCCCTCCGTCTCCGCCAGTGTTTCCAAGGGTTTCCAGCTCGCAAGTTGACACAGACTCGAAAAGTGTTGACGTAGCCCCTACTCTTACGGGCATGGCGAGCGTGCGGAAGCGGGTCCAACGGACCGGGACGGCGTCGTTCGCGGTGCTCTGGCGTGACCCTCAGTCGGGCCGCCAGACGAGCATGACCTTCCCGACCGAGACCGAAGCGGAGACGCTTCGTCGACTGCTCGACGCGAACGGCCAGAGCTTCGCGATGGCGGAGCAGATGCTCGAAGCTGCGGCATCACGCTCGCCGACCGTTACCGATTTGCTCGAGCGGCACCTCTCGCTACTCACGCGCGCCAACGAAGGCACGATCGCGGGCTACCGTTCGATGATCGCGAATCACGTCACCGAGCAGATCGGGGGCCTACGCGTCGACGCTGTGACGGATGAGCACATCGCAGCGTGGGTGCAGCGTCAGCGTAGGGAGGGCGCGACGAGGAAGTCGATCGCGAACCGCATGGGGCTGCTGTCGAGCGCATTCAAGCTCGCTGTGCGGAAGGGTTGGCGGGGTGACAATCCGTGCGAGCTCGTCGATCTCCCGAATGAGGATCGCGCCGGGCGCCGCGCGACTTTCCTGACCAAGGCGGAGTTCGACGCCCTTCTCGCCCACGTCCCCGCGCGACATCAACTCCTCACACGAGTGCTCGTCGGCACGGGCATGCGCTTCAGTGAGGCGACCGCTCTGACATGGAACGACCTGCACCTCGACGCTGAGATCCCTTTCATCCAGGTCGACAAGGCGTGGAAGGGCGACGAGCGCCGGCGTTTCTACATCGGTTCGACGAAGAACACTCCGAGCGATCGCGACGTGTCGATCACGCGCGCACTTGCCGACGACCTCCGTTCCGCGGGGCGCCCACATGATCTCGTCTTCCCCAACACGCTCGGGTCGCAGCTCACGAACACGACATTCCACAACCACGGCTGGCAGGACGCCGTCGACGCAGCGAAACTTCGGAAGGAGCCACGCCCTCACGACCTACGGCACACGCACGCCTCGTGGCTGCTGCAGGAGGGCGTCCCCATCTTCGTGGTCTCCCGCCGCCTCGGTCACAAGTCCGTGCAGACGACGACGCAGATCTACGGGCACCTCATGCCGCAGGCAATGAAGGACGCCGCGGACGCCATGTCGCGGATAGAGGCGCGATAGTCCAACAGCAGGGGATCGCGCGAATCAGCAACGTAAGAATCGAGGGGGATCATATGAACGTCAAGAGGATCGTCGCAGTCGGGGGAGCGGTCGTGCTCGCGTCCGCCATTGCGGGCGGCGTCTACGCAGCTACGACAGCGTTCCCGCCGCGTGCGACCGATACCCCGCAGGTCGGGACGGTGGCCACGACTACGCTGCCGTCGCCATCGACTACCCCAACCTCGACTCCAACACTCGCACCGACGCCCACGCCGACGCCCTCTGCGGCTTCAGTCGTCGAGACGCCGACGCCCTCCGCGCCTCAAGATCAGGTGAAGCACGCCGCGCCACCGGCCGCGCCAGCGCATCCGGCAGCCCCGGTCCGGTGCCCCGCAGGGTCAATGGCGAACAGCAACGATGGCACGAACGACACGTCCTGCCTTCCGACGATCTGCTTCTCCATCCTCGTTCCAGACCCCGCGCATCCCGAGTGTGATACCCCGTTCAAGCCATAGCATCGGGCGACCTAGGACCGGTCCACTAGTTGCCCTCGGCCCACATCTGGGCGATGATCTCGTCGCGCGCGTCGAGGAGCGCGAGGGCCGCGAGATCGAGAGCTGCCTCTCGGCGCGCCTCCTGCTCGGGGGTGAGCGGCTCATGTTCCGGGGTCGAGAGCATGTCGGGCAGTCTGCTGTGAGGGTCTGACATCACATGCCCGGCCATGCGGCGACCGCGCCGCCTGCAGGCCCGTGCCCGCGCACATACGCCTGATGCACGCGTTCGCATCCGAGGCGCAGCGTCGTCGCCCACCCAAGCAGCTCCCCGCGGTGCTCGCACCGGTAGCGGGGGCCGTCGACGGTGCGGCGCAGCTCGACCCGGCCGTACGGCTTCCCGTCGGGCGCTCGGAGCTCCCAGACCGCCGGGGACGTCTCGACGGCGGCGAGGATCGGATGCCACTCAGACATGCCCCGATCCTGCGTGTAGCCGCCGACACTGCTAGGCGCGACTAGCTCGCCACCATTCCTCGGTGCACTCGGCGCAAAGTCCCACAGGATCGCTGACCGATCGATCCGCCGAGTACACCGTGCCGCACTGCTTGCAGATCTCGATCCTGCTGATTCGTCTGACCATGTTTCTGCTCCTTCGATCTGGGCCCGTTTGGGCCGTGGGGGAGTGAGTTTAGGTGGTGATCAGACTCGCTAACTCGGGGCCCTCGCCCCAGTGATGGATAGAAGGTGTGGGCTTATATCCCTCCGGTATGAGGTGCGGGCTTATGCGACGTTGGAGAAGATCGCGGCGGTGATCGCGGATCCGGGGACTCCGGCTGCGCCGCGGCGGCGGTGGTAGAGCTCGGTGGTGGATGTTTCGGCGTGGCCGGCGAAGTCGCGGGCGGTTTCCATGCTGGCGCCGGAGTCGATGACGGTGGCGATCGCGGCGCGGCGGAGGGCGTGCGGGTGCGCGTCGGGGATGCCGGTCTTCGCGCCGAGGGCCCGCACCCATGCGTACGCTCCGTGTCGGGTTTGCGGGTCGCCGTTGCGTTTGCGGACGATGGGGCCTTCGGTGCGGCCGTTCCGGGTGGTCTGGATGATCTCGTGCAGCACGGGTGGGATGTCGACGATGTGGGGGCGGTCGCCCTTCTCGGTGACGGTGAGGGTCCATTCCCCGGTGGTCGACTGGTGGAGGTTCTCGAGGCGTGCGGCGCATGCGCCGCTGACGCGGAGGCCGCCGATGGCCATGAGCGCGACGAGCGCGTGGTGGGCGGGGCTGGTGGCCGCGGCGGTGCGCAGGAGCGCGCCGATCTGGAACCGGTCGAGCCACACGAGGCGGGTGATGTCGCGGTGCACGCGCGGCATCCGCAGCAGCACGGTCGGGTCGCGGTCGATGTATTCGTCGGCGTACGCGAGCCGGTAGAAGCCGCGGATGGTTTGCAGGCGTCGGCGGACGGAGCGGGGCGCGTTGTGTTTCTCCGCGGCCAGGTGCGTCTCGAACGCTTCGATGTGATGCCGGCGGGCGTCGAGCGGGTCGATGCCGTGGGTGGCACACCAGTCGAAGTAGATGCGCAGGTCGAGGCCGTACAGGGCGGCGGTGCCGCCGGTGTAGCGGCTGAGGAACCCGGTGCGGGCGTGCTCGGCGGGGGTGATGGTGTGCGCGGCGGGGCGCGCGATAGTGTCACTCACGGCGACCTCCACTCTGAATGGATGTCTGCCAGCCCCCGTCTGCAGTTGGCGCTGCGGCGGGGGCGCTCCCGTCTTCGGGAGGCTCTGAGCCTAGAACGACGAACAGCCCCCTCGGGCCGACTCCCAGAGAACTGGGAGCCACCCGAGGGGGCTGTACACGTGGGGAGGAACCCGCACGCATACTTCGTGTTTAGTGCGGGTCAGGTGAGCCCGAGGCGCGTCAGGTTTCGGACGGTCATCTGGGCGATGGACGCGGACACGCCTGCTCCGACGACGCCGAACGACAGTTGCAGCGACGTCGTGCCCGCGGGGATGCGTGACTCGCTGCGCCATACTGCCCAGCCGCCCGGCAGGCTCGTTATGGGTGCATCGCGGGAGATGCCCATCGAGCAGAGGTAGGTGGCCCGTGTCGATCCGATCGCCTTGATCGCCACTGTCACCGATCCGCCTTCGATCGCGTCCAGCCCGGCCGTCTTGAGCTTGAATGCGAGGTAGACCAGATCACCGGGTGTCCAGTCGGTGAAACTGCTGATGTCGGAATACGCGCCGCTCCATGCCGTGCGGGAGATCGTGTAGACGTACCCGTCGACATTCGGGTCCGTGGTGAGCGTTGACGCGGCGGTGGCTGTGTCTCCGTACCACGACCAGTTCGCGGGGCGGTTGTCGCCGGTGTTCTTCGGGTAGAGCAGCCCGCGTGTGGACAGGCCCGTGAACTCGCCGTCGGCTTGGAGGGCGAGCATGCTCAGTGGGTCATCCCGCGTGCGGCACAGCTCGGGCTCGGCAACGGGGATCACGTTCACCATGGCATCCGCGAACGTCACCCCCATGCTTCGCTCTGCAATGGTCGTGGGGTGTGTGCCGTCCGAGCAGAGCCCCGGCTTGTAACGACCCGCCGACCAGTCGTGCAGTCGCGCGAACTGGTCGATGACGGGGATGCCGTAGCGCCGTGCAAGGGTGCGCTTGACCCCGTTGACCGTTGCGATCTTTGTCTTGACCGTGTCGGTTGGGGCGGTGCTGGCCGTGGTGTTCGTGCTGGGCATCGTCGCTGCCGTCGTGGCTGCGCCCGTGTCGGTGAACGTGTTCTGCGGGGTCGCTTGCGCGGTGCCGGTCCCGTTCTGCCACACCAACGGCTTGGACGCGCCCGTCGTGCGGCCCCAGACACTGTATCCCGTCGCTCCAGGCGCGGGAGTCCAATCGATCCGCACCGCACCTACGGCAGACAGGGTGACCGACTTCTCCACGGTGGGTGTGCTCTGACCGAGCGAGGTGCGTGTCACGATCTGGTAGTAGTACGTGCCTGCCGGAAGGGTACCGCCCGCGTATCCGGGGAGGGCGGTGAGCGTGAAGTCCGCAGGTGCTGTAACGGCCTGCGAGCCAGCCGGCGGGATCGTCGCGACGACAACGCGCGCGCCCACGCCCAGGGCATGGTCGATCATCGCCTGGTTGTTCGGCAGGGTCTCCGTCAGCGGGGCGGTGTCGTTCGTGCCATCGGCGATGGCCAGCAGGTCGTAGTCCAGGCCAGCGCCCACAACTTCGGTGTTCCACAACCCCCGCACAGTGGTCGTGTTCGCGCCACCTTTCGCACAGGTATAGACGTGCGTCAGCCGCCCTGCGGAGGCGAGCACGGCGAAAGTCACCCACGAGTTGCCCCAGATGTTGTTCAGACGGGACGAGTTCGTTTCCGTGATCGAGTCGCCGACCGCGACAAGGCGGCCACGGTTGACGCGAGCATCGGACGCGATACGCCGCTTCGCATCTGTCTTCGCCATGCCAAGAGTGACGGGGTCCATCACACCTCCTCGATGCTGGTCAGGTTGCCCGAGCCGTCGTACGTGTACTCGCGGGTGACGCCGAGACGCGTGTCTGTCGCCACGGTCCCGTCTGGGTTGTACGTGTAGGTCGTCGTGATCTCGCCCTCGGTCACGGCCGTGACGTTCCCGGAACCGTCGTATGTGATCGTTGTGCCAGCGAACGCCCGCACAAAGGCCGCACTTAGTTCAGGCGACGCAGCGAGCTCGGTGCGCCCGTCGGGCGTGTTCGGGAGCGCGTTCTCGGCGGCGACCGACGCCTCGTAGATGCCTTCCTCGAAGTGGTCGAGCGCCGACGGGTTCAGCGCCGTCGACAGGTACGGGCGGTCACGCCACCCGCCCGGCCGAACCTTCTCGTACGTCATCAGTCACCGGCCGACGGGAGCGCGTCCGACGACACGACGACGTCCGCAGGCGCCGTGTCCGTCACGGGGGGCGCGACGACAGCCGGCACCGAAGCGGCCGGCGTGTTCGCGCGGGCGAGCATCGCCATCTGCGGCGACAGGGCGCCGTACGCGCCGGCCGCGCCGGCGAGCACAGCGATACCGACCGCAGCGGGCCACGGGAGGCCCGCCTGCTGGGCGAGCACGAACGAACCGGAACCGGCCGTGAGCGCCGCGACGACACCCGTCAGCGCGAGTCCGATGATCACCCACACGCTGTACACCTTCCGACGGGTCGACGGGTTCTCGATGACCGAGCCGAGCGCACCGGCGTCGACGGTCACGGCAGGGATGCTGTTCAGGGACATGGTCAGGTTTCCTTTCGGGTGCGGTTTGCGGTGTTCTCGATCGCGTTCCACTGGTCACGTTCCGACCTGCGGATCTGTCCGATCTCCTCGCGGATGCCGATGATGTCGTCGCGCTGCTGCTTCTGCTCGACGCGGACGGCCTTCACGAGGTCTTTCAGTTCGTCGATGTCGTCGCGCAGGATCGTTCCGCCGTGCGAGTTCACGACGTGGTCGACGGTCTTCTCGACCCCAGTGCCGATGCGCTGCAGCTTGCCCGCAGCCGGTGCACCGACGCTGATGATCGCGCCGACAACAACGAGGATCTGGAGGATGATGCTGTCCGGATCCCGCAGCCACGACTCACCGTCGGGCGCGCGGGTACCGCCCAGGAGGATGAGCCCGGAGATCAGGAACGTGAGCACGCCGGCGGCGGAAACGAACCACCAGACCCGGCTCATGCGGGATACGGGTCCGGCGCTCACGACGCCTTCAGGGTGAGGCCGCCAAGAGCGTTCACGAGAAGTTGCTGCACCTGGTCGGGAGTCGCACCAGTGATCGTGGGGAGCTTCGCGGCGATCTGTTCGACGAGCTTCGCGAGGTCAGCGTCAGCGAGCGTCGTCGCCTGCACGACAGGCGAGTACATGTTCCGCAGCAGGTCGTATGCGCGCGGGTTACCGTCGGTGTTCACGATGGGCACACCATCGAAGATCGGCTTACCGTCCGTCCGGGTCTTAGAGGACGCGTACTGCCACTCCTCACCGGAGAACGGGTGCCAGTGACCAGCAGCGGCCAGGACGGTGCCGTTGCGCCAGTCAGCGGACTCATGGTGAACCAGGATCATGTCAGTCATGTCAAGCTCCTCAATAGGGAAGGGGGTGGATGAGGTGGAGGCGGATATCGCAGCCCACGGGTCAAGGTCGATGACGTGCCACTGCTCCCAGGAGAAGACTCCGGGGATCAACCCGACCGCCGTGCACGCAGCCGCGAACGCGGCGTACGTCCCGAACACGTACTGCCAGTTGCCGTAGTCCATCGCCGCCGAGTCGGCCTCAACGTTCCCGGTGATCGCACCCCGGAAAGTGAGGCCATGCGACGACGTCCCCGGTGCGGCGGCATCCCCGGGGCGGCCGGCGGCGATCGCGTTCTTCTTCGCGAGTGTCTGCGCGGCGAGCGGCCGGTACGCGTTGTAGCCCGGCGTGATCTGCAAGGTGCGGCCGGACGCTTTCTGCCCAAGCGCGACGAGCGCGTTGTGCTTGAGGAGCGTTGCAGGTGGGAGCAGGTGCTCCCAGTAGCCGTCAGTGTTCGTGCCCGAGGCGATCTTCACCAGCACGTCGGTGGGGACTTGCCCGTTCTTGTAGCGAGGCATCATCACATCTCGAATACTTCGAGCATCAGACCGTACGCGGACGCCGTGTTCGGTTGCGTGTTGGAGATGACGAGCGTCACGGTCCGTGTTCCGCTCGCGGCCCGAGTGAACACTGTCCGGCTGAAGTGCGTCCCGACAGCTATCCCTGTTCCCGTGACCGTGTCATACGGTGTTTCGCCCCCGACCGGCACCCCGTCGATGAGTATCTTGATGCCGCCCTGCAGCTCCGAGCCGGTGTAGATGCGGCCGGCGGCGGTGATCGCTACCAGCCCACCGGTCCCGGTGAACGTCTTCGTAAGGACTGTGGTTCCCGCCGTGGTCGCCGGGATCTCCGCCGACGTGCCGGAGCCCGTCTGAGACAGCAACGCCACACCCGACCCAATGGGAGCCCAGTTTCCAGAGAGACGCTGATACATGACCTCCGTATCAATCTGGAAGCACAGGTCCCCGTCAGCCGGTGCCCACGCGGCCCGCTCGTCCGAGTTGCGCACAGGCACCACGGCTCCCGCAGGCGCCGTGTACGTGTAGGAGGGAAGGATGATCACGCCGGACGCGTTCGTCGACGCCTTTCCGGCGGGCATCTGGACCGTCGCCAGCTCGAGCGCCCCCGGCGGCAGCGCGGCGCGCGCGGTCGCGAAGTCGACCGTCGACAGCGCGGCCGACGCGACCTGAGCGTCGTTCGCGTCCGTCCCGGGTGATGTGTGCTCGTTCTGCTTCGCGTACACCACGTAGAAGTTCGTGCCCGCGGTCGGGGAGATCAGCGGGGCATCCAGTTGGATCACCCCGTCGTTTGCGAAGATGATCGCCCCACCGAACTGCGACGCGACGCCGGTGAACGGTTGTACGTCGACGTTCATGTCGCTGCGGGCGGTGACGAGCGCGCTCGCGCCCGACAGGATCCCGGCGCGCAGCGCACCTGTCGCGCTGGTCGCGAACAGGCCGCTCAGCGCCTTCCGAACGTGTGTGGTCGTCGCCGCGCCGGACACGCCGGGCCATGACGGAGTGAGAGTCATGAGCGTCCTTTCATCAGGGTTTCGAGGTCGGACACACGCGCCTCGAGATCGGTGCGTGCGGCGCGTTCCGCGCGCGCCACCGCGAGCAGAGGGACGACGAGCTGCGAGTAGTTGATCGAGTACGCCTCGCCGACGGGGATCACCACAGGATTGCCGTCGGTTCCGAGGATCGAGGCCCCGTCCGGGCCGACCATGTGCAGCGGCTCCGTGGTGTCCACCACTGGGGCGACATCCGGGCCAAAGCCGGCGGCCTGCACGTCGCCGGCAAGTAGGAACACCTTGGCTGGTGAATCGTCGGCGTCCCACACGTATCGACCCCAGTAAGGAGTCAATGACAGGAACCGATTCACGTCATCCGCGGTCATCGCGGTCAGCCCGGTCTTAGTCACTCCCGCGGAGGAGGAGTATCCGATCTGGTAGGTCGCCCCATCGATCCACGCGCCCTTGTACGAAGTCGCGACCGGATAGTTGTATGACGGCTGCGATTTCAGGGGCGCACCGTTGGAACTCACCTGGCCCGAGGCCGTCACGTCGGTCGCGGACATCGCGCCCGACGCCGTGACCGTCGTCGGTGTGATCGCCCCGGGCGACGCGACCTTCGCGTCGATCTCCGCCTTCGTGTACGAGTTGAGGTCGATCGCGGCGGTCACGGTCGCGGTGATGTTCGCGATCGCTTGCTGCACCTGCGCGACGAGGCTGTTCACGCTCGTCCCCGTGGGGGTCTCGAGCTCATCGAGCCGGCGCTGGATGCTCTGCAGCTCGCGGATCAGGGCGCCGAGTTCACCCTGAGCGGGCGTGGAGTAGCCGCTACCCATCGTGCGCCGCCTGCGTCGTCACGTTCACGGTGATTCCCTTCGCGTCTCCATCGATCGCGACGATGCGCCGCCGCGTCGTGGTCGGTTCGAACAGGTAGGGGTCGCCGACGCCGCTGTCGGGGTCGTAGCGGGGGATCGTGACGACGCACCAGTCGCCCTCCCAGTACGCGCCGAGGTACGGCTGCCGTGCGGCCTCCACGGTGAAAGTCCAGGTCTCGAGGACGGAACGGCCGATCGCGGCTTCCTGTGCGGTGTAGCCGTCGAGGGTGGACTGGTACACGACCGTGGAATGGGACGTGTCGAGCGCTTCGAGCAGTGGGAAGCCGAGGTCGAGGAGTGTCGTGTCGGTCGTGCGGGAGACGAGCACCGAGTCGATCCCTCGACCTGCGGACGCCCACGCGATGCTCGCAAGCTGCGTGCCGTCGGAGTCGACGGTGAGGGCGGAGACCCCGGTGCCGTGCACGCCGACCGTCCACGTGTGGACGCTGTCGCCGGCGAGGAGCCGGTCGGCGTCCGTCGCGGTCTCGAGGAGGAACTCGACCCCGAGCCGGTCGGCGGTGAACCGGGGCCGGAATCGGATGTCGGGCCCGTCCTCGAGCTGAGTGAGCTGACTCAGGAGGGTGCCGATGTTCTTGAAGTCGACGGCGTCGTTGTTGCGGTCGTGGATCCCTGCGCGGTCGTCCTCGAACACGACCGGCACGTTCCCGCCCGTCCACGCCTGCGCCTGCTGCACCCACCGCTTCGCGATGGTGCCGTACTCGAGCGCGGTGAGGTTGGTCGCCAGCGCGCTGTTCGGCATCGTCTTCCCGGCCGATGCCGGATCGGGGACGATGAACGTCCCAACGTCGGCGGTGGCCGCGACGACGGGCAGCAGGAAACGGTGATCGAAGTACGACCACATGCCCAGCGCCGTCACCGTGAGCGTCTTCTTGTCGCGGTCGTATCCGTGCTTCCAGATCGGGCCGGCGGCGAGAATCAGGTCACCGATCGCGACAGCGAGGATCGAGCGGCCCGGTGCCATCGCCTGACGCGGCTTCAACGCGATGGTCGCGGGGTCCTGCATGTTCAGGACCGCCGTGATCTGCTCCGCGCTGTTCAGCGCCCGCGACCACGTCGACTCCGCCATGACCTGCACGTCGACGACCTGCCGCCCCGTCCGAAGGTCAGCGATGAACCAGCGCAGCATCCGTCCTCAATTCGCGTCAGCCCACACGAGGGTGAGCAGCGGGGAGCCGACCAGCGTGCCGAGCGGGTTGAACTGGACTGTGCGGCTGCCGAACGGCGCGATCTGGAACCCGTCCCACTCCCGCCGGGTCATGAACCCGGTGAGGTCGTTCTCGGGCACCTCGAGGTACACGGCCCCGGCGTCCGCATCGAACACCACCGTCGCCCCGACCGGGATGAACCGCTCGAGTCGGAGGATGCGTCCCGACGTCGTCTCGACCAGCTCGACACCGTCCGCACCGCCCGTGACCGTCATCGTCAGCGGCGACACCGCCGACCCGCCGTTCATAGCGGACGCGCGCCCATCGCCGCCCGGAGTGCCCCAGTCGACGGGGAACACCTGCGGCCACGCCTGCCCGGTCCCGGACGTCGGCGGGGTCGCCGTGGCGGTCTGAGTCGGCCCGAACATGCGCGCGTCGGTCGCGACCAGCACGGCCTGAAACTCGACGTACTGGGCGCCAGGGTTCGGCGACGGCTCGAAATGCCGGACCGACACGATGCGGGAGGACACCCCGATCGCGTCGTCGACCGTCACCGTCACCGGGGTGCCCGCCGAGAGCACGGCGCGCAAGCTCATCAGCATCTGACCCCACGTCGCCCCACGGAACCGGCCCGTGAGGTTCAGCGGCAGCGATGATCGCCAGTCCCGGTCGATGCCGAACGCGCCGTCCGCGGCGGCACGCTCACGGATCTCGGTCTTCGAGTCGGAGAGCGTGTACCAGTCGTGGAAGAACTGCGCGCCGGCCTGGAACGCGCCGTCACGGTACTGGTTCGCGGTGTACAGCGTGACGCTGCCCAGCGGCGACGTCAGCGTGACGGTCCCGCTCACTTCGGCACCGCCGCGAGCGCGCGCGTCACACGGTCACCGATGATCATGCCGAGCACTCGAGGGTCCTCCTGGTTCACACCGGTGACGTTGATGTGGACGTGAGTCTCAGAGGCCCTCGTCGCCGCCGGTGCGGCTTGAAGGGTCTGCATTTGCGGTGTGTACCCGGCGTTGATCTGCTTCAGCAGCGCACGGTTCCGGTCCGCCTGCCCGAAGATGTTCGAGGTCACCTCTTCACCGTTCGCGAGCCGATAGAGCCCCGCACTGTCGGATCCGGCAGTGCCGCGGCCGACCACGCTGCCCCCACCGCCGGCCGCGAGACCACGCGGTGTGCCACCGTTCGCGAACTTCACGAGACCTTGCACGTTGCTGAGGTTCTCCGCCCCGTGCAGGGTGACGGCGATGTCCACGTTGCGGCTGAGCTGGTCGAGGTTCTTCTTCAGCGCCGCGATCTGAGCGTTCGCGGCCTCCGTGTCGACCTCGATCTTCGTCTGCGGCACGGACTCGGGGATCTGGAAGATCGAGTTCACGAACGCCTCGACCTGCTTCCGGTCCTCACCGAGCTCGACCGCGTGCTCGATGATCGCCTTCTTCATGTCGACGAGCTTCTGCCGCGCGTCATCGCTGCTCGCGCCGTTGTCGCGGTAGGCCTGCGCGGCGTTCTGCGCGGCCTGCACCGACGAGATCAGTTCCCCTCGGTTCGCGACCGCGGCCGCCGACATGCCCTCGAGGCTCGTCGTCGCGCGCTTCACGTCCTTGCCGGTCTTGTCGATGTGCTGGCCCATGTTCGCGAGCGACGAATCGAACCGGTTCTGCGCGTCGGCGGCGGAGATCGCCTTGCCGTTGAGGAGGTCGAGCTGTTGCTTCAGCAGGCCCGCGGCATCCGACTGCAGGTACATCTGCGCCGTGGCGTCCTCCGTTGACGACTTCATGTCCTTCTGGGAGGCGCGGGCGGCCTGGATGGCGGTGACGCTGATGCCGAGCGCCGCGGCCGCGGCGGTGTCGGCGGCCGCCTGCGCGTTCGAGGTCGCTGTGGTGTCGACCAGAGCGGCTTGAAGGTTCTGGTAGGCGGAAATGGTCGCGTTGATGGCGTCCGTCTGACCGCCGATCGACTTCCGAAGATTCTCGACATCGTCCGCCTGCTGCCCAACCACATGACCCGTGGCGGCGGAACTACCGCTGTATTGCGAAAGAGCCTTGTTCACCCGGTTGACGGCATCCTGCTGCCCCAGCGCGGCAGCCGTAACGTCCTGCAGCGAGATCCCAAGCCGCTTCGCGGCATCAAGGGTGCCGGCGTCCTGCAGAGCCTTCGCGGCAGCGGCCTTCACGTTGCGTCCGATCGCGCCGGAGTCCGCTTCGACGGCAGCCGTGTAGTTCTGCATCGCGGCCGTTGCACCGTTGTTGCTCGCAATGACGACCGCGAGCACCCCAGCGAGCGCGCTCAGCCCAGCGACGACCCAGCCAATCGGGCCGGTGCCGATCGTGATGGCCCCGTTCAAGAGGTTCATGGAGTTCGTCGCATACGCCATCGATTCCGCAACAGCGGCGAGCATCGGCGCGATGAACCCCCACGCCTTGAACGCGATCGCACCCCACGTGACGCTCACGATCAGAGCGCTGAGCACATCCACAGGGATGTTGCTGATGACGTCGGAGATCCCGGACAGAACGGCCATACCGATGGTCCCGAGGGGCGCGAGGGCTTCGAGGATGTGCATCACCATCGACGCCAACCGCCCGAGCACGTCGGTGACGGTAGGGAGCATCGAGAGGGCGTAGCCGGTGAACTTCTCGATCCCGCTCCCCGTCGCCCACCGCTGGAACCCCTCCGCGAGGGACTGCACGTACACGCCCGCGGTGAGGAACAGGGGGTTCAGGATGCGCAGCGCGGCGATCGTGCCGCCGACGGCCGCGGCGCCCGTGCGGCCGAGGATCCCGGAGAACTGCGCGACCTGCGTGTTCAGCGCGGGCATGTCCGCCTGCAGTTGGCTGACGACGCTGCGGAAGGAGCCGAGCATGTTCACCGCGGCCGTGCGCGACAGGGTGTCGAACATGCCGAGCAACTCGGTGAGGCCGGCGCGGTACATCGTGCCGACCGCGGTGCCGTCCTGCATCTCCTTGCGGATGCCGAACAGGGCGAGCATACCGGCCGACCCCATCCCGAGCAGCGCGCCGGCGATACCGATCGCTACAGCACCGACAGGCGCCAGGAGCGGGACGAGCAGCGCGACAGCGGTCGCGATCGCGCCCACACGGGTGACGTTGGTGCGGTTCGCTTCGTTCGCCTTGACCGTGGACCGTTCGACGTCGTCCTGCGCGGCGGCTTCCTCGAGCGCCGCCGCAGCCGCTGCCTGCTGCGCGGCGGCGAGAGCGGCCTCGGCGGCGGTGGCCTTCTCGTTCGCGGCGTCGAGGCGGCGCAGGGCCTCCGTCAGCGCGATCTCCGCGGACATGAGACGCGACCCGGTGGTCACGCCGCGGTCGCGGACCTCGTTCAGGCGCGTCTGCGCCAGGGCCGCGCGCGCGAACGCGGCGTCGGCGGCCTTCATCGCCGCGGTGAGGCGTGCTTCCGCCGCCGTCACCCCGTCGGTCGTCTTCGAGAGACGCTGAGTCTGCCGATCCACCGCGGCGAGCTTCGCGACAGCCTCACCGGTCGTCGCACCCACACGGATGTCCGGGTTCGCCGACTCGATGTCGTGAATGTCCTTCTTCGTCGCCGCGAGCTGAGCGACCCACTCGTCGCGGTCAATCCGCAGCCTCCCGACGATGCTGCCGACGGTGGTGGGACCGGAATCAACGCTCATGCCAGACCCCCGGTTCTCGACTCGGCGGGCGGGTAGTACTTGTCGCAGGACTCCTGCAAGGAGACGCCAGGATGCCGACGCGCCCACTGCGTTCCGAGGTGGCAAGCACGGCACTGTCGTTTGCCGTGCTTGATCCCTTGTGCGCGGAGGTTCGGTGCAACAAGTCGGTGCCCGCGCGAACAGTGCGTCTTGTTCGCAAGGTGATGGTTGCCGTCAGCGACTCGCTGACGCTGGTTCTCCGAGCGAGTCCCGTACCGCAAATTCCTCAAAGCCGGATTGGCGCGATTCGCGTCAAGGTGCAGCACTTCCATCCCGGCCGGTCGCGGGCCGACAAATGTCTCCAACACGAGCGTGTGCACCTTGACCATGCGGCCTGCGGGAGACGCGCCGACCTGAACGGTGAGGTAACCGTCGTCGTTCACAGTGAGTTTCCGCAGACGGGGTCGGTAGTGCCAACCGCGGCGACCGACGATGCCGTCACCAATGAACGCAGCGGATCGAACCCGTCCGAGATCACTCACCTCAATGAGCGGATATTGCGGATGATCCATCCAGCGCTCATTCATGCGGCACCTCCTGTGGGTCGTCGGGCGCGAAGTAGCGTGCGAGAGGTGTGTCGGTGGAGAGGAGGAACTTCACGCGTGCCGCGAACCAGCGCCACGACTTCACCCGCCACACGGACTCGAGGTCGACGTGCAGCACCTGGTGGAACGTGCCGACGAGCAGCGTCCACTGCTCGAACACGGCGTCGAAGGAGACGCTTGTGCCGGCGGGTTTCGTCAGCTCTTTCGGGAGGTCGTAGCCCTCGAAGATGCCGGTGACGGGGTCTTGCTCGCCCCACCCGTACTGCGCGATCGCCGCGTAGCCCGATTCCCCTTCGACTTCATGTACTCCGCCATTGCTTTTGGGTCGGCACCGGTCTCCCACATCGCGGTCGCGTACTCGCGGCCGTACTGGAAGTCGGCGATGACGGTCGCCGCGGCGCGGGTGACGAACGCGACCGGCACGCCGTCAGCGCGCATCTCGTCGTAGGCGGGGCCGAAGAGATCGGGCCACAGGTCGGGGAACGGGAGTTCCGCTTCCTGCCCCAGATTCGTGATGCCGTTGAGGCGCAGACCGAGCTCGATACCGACCTCCGGGGCGGTGTACACCTTCCCCTGGTACGGGAACTGCAGCGGGCCGGCGGCGAACTCGGTGAACTCGCGAAGAGTCATGGTGTGGGGATCCTTCCTGTGGGGATGAGCCCCGGGCGCACGCATCCCCACACGTGCGCCCGGGGGGTTGGGTTACGCGCCGCGCGTGTACGGCAGCGCGGTGGAGGTGCCGGTCGGGTTGGTGACCGTGATCGGGGCGGAGCCCGCGGAACCAGCGGGCATGATCGCGACGATCACGTTGTCGGACACGACGAAGTAGCTCGACGCGTTCGTGCCGCCGATCTTCACGCCCGTGGCGCCGGTCACGCCGGCGAATCCGGAACCGGTGATCTGCACCATCGACCCGGCCGCGGCGCCCGACGGCGTCGCACCGAGCAGGACGGGCACCAGCGGGTCGCTGAACGGGTTCGAGATCGGGGCGAGGATGCCGTCGCCGGTGAACGTCGCCGTGATCTCGTCGAGGTCGGCGACACCGGTCTTCGACGGCGCCCAGCCGACGATCGCGACGCCCTGGAACGCCTCGGGGCCGCCGTTGCGGTCGTACCAGCGGACGTTCACGCGGCCGGCGTCACCGAAGCCGAGCTGCTGCCCGCGGACGAGTTCCTGGCCCGGGTCGAACGTGCCGCCCGACGTCTTGCGGAGCGCCTTCGCGGTGACGACCCAACCCTGCATGGTCTTCTCGAACGACGACCACCCGTTGGTGTCGTAGTCGTCGGCGGCCTGCAGGTTCGGGGTGACGGGGGTGTTGAGGTCGTTGATGCCCTTGAAAGGCACCCAGACGGTCGGGTTCGCGATCGACGAGACGTCGAGCTTGAACCGGCGGGCGAGAGCGGTGGTCATGATGAGCCTCCTCAGGCTGATCGGGGCAGGGTGAAAGCCCCTCACCAAGCGGTTCGGGGGCGGGCACCGACGGGAGTGTCGGTGGTCAGAGGGTGGGGATCACCACGCCCCACGGTCGGGGCGCAGGGTGCTGGGTGGGGCGTCGACGTCGAGGTAGAACTGGTCGGCGCGTTCCCACCGCTTCGACTGGTCCATGCCCATCGGTGCGGAGATGCGGCGCAGGCACTGGATGACGGTCTGGGAGCCGAACGTGACGCCCGTGAGCCCGTGGAGGGCGGTGAAGATCGGGTCGAGGATGTCGTCGACATCGGTCGGGTCACCGGGGGCACCGCGGCCGCGGACCTGCAGCATCTTCGCGCCGAGCGGCATGGTCGGGTCGTCGGTGGTGTCGACGATGGTGAGGGTCACCGCCCGGTCTGGGCTCGTCGGCATGAGCTTCATGAAGATCCCGAGCGTGTCGTCGGCGTACACGCCGGTCGGGTTCCACGCGGCGAGGCCCGCGTCGGCGAGCAGCTGCGCGAACCCTTCGAGGAGTTCCGTCGTGGTGCCCATCAGAACGCCGCGCCGAGGGTGTCGGCCATGATCTGCATGACGGCGTCCGCCTCGGTGCGCATCGGCTGCTCGAGGTACAGTGCCTGCCCGTGCGTGTGCTTCCAGTCCAGCTCGAAGTGCTGCCGGCGGGCGTACGGTCCGGGGTAGGTGAGTTCGGCCTCGTCGCCGTGGACGGTGACGCCCGCCGCGCCGACGAGCTGCCCGGACCGGATCGGGGTGAGCGTCGCCGCGACGCCGCGAACGTGCTCCATGCCGCGGCCGACGGCGAGAGGGGTGAGGTCGTCGACGGCTTCCTCGAGGGCTGTGAGCTTGTCGAACAGGCGGCCGTCGTCCATGGTCGTCCCTCTCAGGTCAGGTAGACCGCGATGTGGTCGGGGAGTTCGAGGCCGCCGGAGTCGGACACGGCGACGGTGAGCACTCGGGATGCGACCCCGTCGATGGTGACTACGGAGTCGACGGTGAACAGTGGCTCGGCGTCCCGGTACGTGTAGACGGTCGTCTCGGACACGACCTGCTCGCCGGCCTTGTCGCGCACGAGGCGACGCTTCCGTTCAACGAAGCACCCGGTGTCGGGCGGGGTCAGGATGTGGGGGGCTTCGAGGACGTCCGCGCCGTACCCGTTCGTGCCCTGGTGGGTCTCCACGGTCACGGTGTGGACGTAGAAGTCCGCGAGCTCGTCGCTCATCCGATCGTCCACACGTTCGTGCCGAGCAGGTTCCGCTGCTGCAGGAACCGTGCGGCTTCCGGCACCAGGCCGCGGTAGGCGGCGGCGCGCGCGGCGGTGACGGCCTGCACCTCGGAGTCGGAGTACTCGACGCGGGCGGAGCCGATCGCCTTCGACCGGGCCGTCTTCGACGCCTGCAGCACACCGCCCGTCGCCGGGTCGATGTTCAGCGCGATCCACGCGGCCGCCTGAATGCAGGTCGCGTCGCGGAGCGCGCCGGCGATGACCGGGTCCGTGGCGAGGCCCGTGTCAGGGTCGACGTCGTAGATCGTGCCCTGCACGCCTTCGAGGACGAGCGTCGTGCACGACCGGAGCACCGCCAGGGCGTTCGCGGGCGCTCCCGCGCCCGTCCATGCGGCGAGGTCATCGGGTTGCGCGAGAAGAGAGGGGACGACGAAGTTCCCGAAGTACATGCTCACGGCTGGTTCCCTTCGTCGAGTGGTGCCAGTGGGCGGGGCGGGTGAGGCCCCGCCCACCAGGCGGTTACTTCTGGACGCCGAACTTCTCGATCAGGTCGTCCTTGGTGGCTGCTTCGGCGTCGTCCGGCTTCATGCCGTTCGCCACCGCCCAGCCCACCCAGGTCGCCTTGTTCGCGTTCAGCGGGGGACGTTCCGTCGGCGTCGACGCCACCTGCGTGGTGTCGGTCGTCGGGTCGTACGGGTCGCCTTCCGCGTTCGCGACGCGGGTCAGGTGGCCCTTGATGAGACGCTCCTCGATCGACTCGTGGAGGGGGAGGTCCATCTTGAAGATGCCGCCGCCCTCTCCTCGGATGAAGACGTGGGGAGTCTCGGTCGGCTCGGTCGATTCGGTCTCGGCCATGGGATCAGCCCACGTAGCGGCCGTCGACCGTGAACGCCGTGACCGTCATGACCACGGACGTCTCGATCGCGAGGGTGCCGTCCGGCTGCTGGAACCGGGCGGACTCGAACGGGCCGATCCAGCGGGTCGCTCCCGCGCCGACGGTGTCGACGAGGGGGCCCTGGCCGGACGCGATCGCCGACGGCTGCGAGCCGGCGAGGATCGATGCGGTGCCGGAGCCGCCGGTGCCGTTCGTGACGCGGAGCAGGACGAGCTTCGATCCCTGCGCGGGGATCGTGAAGCCGTTGCCTGCGCCCGCGACCGACGCGGTTCCGGCGGGGTCGGCGATGCCCGCGTTCGGGGCGAACGGGGTCGGGGTGAGGGTTGCGCGTGCCATGTGTCAGCACTCCTTTCTCAGGCCGTGACCGTGACGAGCGCGCTCGCCAGCGAGTCGGGACGGACGTTCTTCGCGCCGTAGAGCAGGAGGCCCTTGACGGCGTCGGAGAACGAGGACTGGGGCCGGTACGCCTCGACCTTGTTGATCTGCTCGGCGAACGTGATCGCACGGTCGTTGCCGGCGATCGTCGCGAACTCCGACCCGGACGTGTTCGGGGCGTTGTTCGAGAGGAGGATGTCGAAGCCGGCGGCGCGGCCGACCATACCGTTGCGGAGGCCCTCCGACGTGCCCGCCTCGTTCACCTTGATGAAGCGGGGGTCGCGGAGCAGAACACCGTGGAAGTCGGGGGTGACCACGACGGACCGGTTCTGGGTAGCGACGTTCGCCTTGTCGAGGCGGACCTTCAGGGGGACGAGGACGTTGTCGTACGCCTGCGAGGGGGTCGCGGCGGAGACGCTGATCGAGCCGAGCTGGTTGGCCGTCTGGATCGACGTGTAGAACGATGCGATGTACTGGTCCACCGTGTCGGCGAACGCGTACGCAGCCTCGTCCTTCAGCTGGTCGAGGATGCCGCCCTTCGCCTGCCGCTTGTCGACGTCGTCGACCTGGAAGGCGAAGAACTTCGCCTGGTCCACGACGAGGGTGCGCTGGCTGTCCGCGACCGTCTCCGGGGAGATGACCGTCTGACCGGGCACGTAGTTCGCGATCGTGGGGCGACCGACCGACGTGATGCGGACGGTGTCGCCCGCTTCGGCGATCTCGCCTTCGTAGTCGCGGTTCGTGAACGCGCTGTACACGAGGGACTTGCGGAGAGCGACGAGGAGCAGCGCGCTCCAGATCTCCGGCTTGAACTTGTTGAAAGCCACGGCGGGCTCCTTTCGAGGTTAGAGCAGGTGGTTCAGTTGCCCCTTGGAGTGGGCGTCTGCGATCTGCTCGGGGGTCATCTGCGCAAGCTGCGCTTCGGTGATCTGTCCCTGCTCGCCGGGCCCGCCGGGAGTTTCGACAGTGCTCGCGCCGACCGCCCGGGTCGCCTTGAGGGTCTGGTCCGCAGCGATCGCGGCTTCGATGGCCGTTTTGATCGCTGCACCATCGGTCGGGTCGATCCCGGCGATGGAAGTGAGGAACGATGCTCGGTCGAGGAGCTTCGTCGGGTCTGCGCCGGCGGCGGTGGCCTGCTCGAACACGGCGAGCTTCCGCACTGCGGCGTTCGCGGTTTCGGTGGCCTGCTGAGCGACCTTGACCGGGTCGGGCTCGTCGGGCTTGATGCCCGCGGCGGCGAGGATCGCGGCGACACGGTCCTTCTCTGCCTTCGCCGCGGTGCGGTGGTCTCCCGCTTCCTTGCGGGTGTCCTTGATGAGCTTCTGCGCCCACTCGGGGAGGTCTTCGACCCTCTCCGCAGGGTTCTCGGCGGGCGTCTCCGCGGGCTTCTGCTGCTCGGTCGGGGTGGGAGTGACTTCGGGTTCGGGCATGATGTTCGGTGTCTCCTTCTGAGCGCCAGGCTCGTGGGGGTCGGTTGGGGATGAGCCCGCGCTCGGCGGGACGGTTATCAGCGCGCGGCGGCGTTCACGAGCCGCTGCGCGACGGCTCAGATCGGACATGGTCAGGCGATGTGCGCGAACAGGAACCAGCGGTCCTTGTCGAGGCCGCGAGCGATCTCGATGACCACGTCCTGCGACACCTGATCGATCTCGTCGAGCGCTTCCACCGCCGCACGGACCGTCGCGAGAGCCGCGTCGATCTGGGCCAGCACCTGCGCGATGAGGGCGTCCGACTGCGCGAAGCCGGGCGTGATCGGGGGGAGCGTCGACTGCGCTTGCACCGTCGCGAGGTTCGCGTCCACGGGGCTGCCGAGAGCGATGATGCGTTCCGCGGCGAGGTCCGCATAGTCGAGCGCGTTGTCGACGAGCTTGTCGAGCAGCTTGTGCACGCCGATGAAGTTCGCGCCGCGCACGTTCCAGTGCGCCTGCTTCGCCTCCAGGACGAGCGCCTGACAGTCGATCACGACCGGGAGGAGCGCCTTCGTGACGCCGGTGACAACAGCCGTGGGGATCGTCGTCGCGTTGACCATGTCTCTCCTTCGAAGTTGGGGGCGTGGTGGGCGTCCGCTGGCTGCGTTCCCCGTTAGGCGGCACCTGAGCCGCACCCACCACTTCGCGCTTAGCGACCGCGATACGTCGAGCCGATGAACATGGCGTCCCATGCCCTCTTCTCTGGAGGCAAACCCAGCGCTGATGACCCGGCTACCGGATGGGAGTCGGGAGCTTGATACGGCCGTCGGTCAGATCGACCTGCTCACGGCGGGAGTCGCGGGCGAACCCGGTCTCGGCGATGAAGTCGCGGATCTTCGCCTGCCCGGCCTGCACCTTCGTGCGCGCGTCCGCGCGGGTCTCCGGGGACACCGCGAACTCGAGCTGCCGCTTCGCTTTCCGCACCTCAAGTTCGAGGCGACGCTGCTTCTGCGACAGGTCGTAGTTCGCCTGCATCTCCTCGGCCCACACCTGCGGTTCCGGGAGGACCGTCACCCCCGGGTAGACGGGCAGGAGCGTGTGGCGGCAGTTATGTACTAAGATCGAGCTAGCGACGTAGGCGCCCGTCGACGTTTGGAGGTCGTAGGCATGCCCTTCGAAGTGAAGGAACTCGACGTTGACCAACTCGTCCGGCTCTACACCAGCGGCGAGACCGCTGAGAATCTCGCTCACCGATTCGGCGTCAGCGACACGACGATCCGTCGGCGTCTCCGCGACCGCGGCGTCAGCATCCGCCAGGGTCCGAGCTACCGCACCATGGACACAGAGGCTGTCAAGCAGCGCCGCGCGCGCACCCGTTCCCAGAAGGGCCTGCACATCGGCCCGCACGAAGTCGCTTTCGCTGCCCTGCTCGACGCCGCGGGACTCCACTATCGGCAGCAGCCGCCGATCGGCCACTACAACCTCGATTTCGCCCTGGATGAAGCGCCCATCGCCGTGGAGATCGTCAGCGGCGGCGGGAACTCGCGCCAGGCCTCCCAGCGCCGCGAGCGCATCGAGTTCGTCCTCGAACGTGGTCTGTGGGTCGTGGAGATTCACGTCCGGTACGGGAACCAGTTCCGGACGCTCACTACTGGCAGTGCTGAATACCTGCATGCCCTCGCGGAGAGCCTTCGCGGGCAGCCATCCGGTCGCGGTGAGCACCGGATGATCTGGGCTGACGGTGAGGTCATGACCCCGCGCAGTCGTCAGGTGTACTGACGGGCCGGAGTACCACGCCTTCACGCCGTTCTCAGCCTCACCGAGCACCCGAACCGGGCCGTTTCCGAGGATCGCATTCGGGTGGAACAGGCCCGCCGCGGTCGCTTCCGCGATCGTCGCGTCGACGGGCAGAGCGGGGAACGGGACCGGGGCGAACGTGAGCACGCGGCCCTGCCACGGGAAACACAGCGGGCACGGGTGACCCGTGTCGTCGACAGTGAAGTACTCCACGCCGAGCGCCTGCATCCGGGCCAGATGGGACGCGTTGTACGCCCGGGTCGCCGCGGTGCGCACCGCCATCTCCACGTACGCCGACAGCGACCAGTTCCGGCCCGACTTGTCGGTGAACCCGGTGATGCCCTGCGACACGAACACCCGCCACGCCATCGCCTGCGCTTGCGCCGGCGTGACCTGGTTGTCGAGCACCTGCCGTATCGCGCCGTTCGGGGCGATCATCTTGTAGATGTCGTCGGGGAGGCGGGTGATGCGGAACCGCACATCCGCGAGCGACGATGTGATGTCGTCGCGGATCGCGCGCGCCGCCCGCTCACCATGCGACAGGGACAGGTCGAACGGTTCCCCGCCGGGGAGGGTCACGTCACGGCCTGGGGGGACACGGCCGCCCGCACCGCCGCCGGCACGAAGCGCGCGCTCGAGCACGAGCTCCGCGTCGCGGCGTCCCTCCGCCGACGCGGCCGTGACCATCGCCTGCAGCATCGGCGTGGACCGTGCCGTCAGGTACGTGAGCACCTGCCTCACCAGCAGGCGGGCACGGTTCAGGATCATCGCGTCCCGCTGAACCGACCACGGTGCACGCAGCACAGCGGTCAGGCCCGCGAGGAGTTCGTGCTCAGCGAGGACGTACAAGCCGATCAGGGCCGCCGCGATCTGCTGCGACGACGGCTCAGACGGCTGCTGCGCCATCGGCCTGACCGAACGGGTTCATGGTCGGGTCGGGGAGCGTGTGCGCGAACTCGTCCTTGATCTTGGCGACCTCTTCACCGATCTGCGTCTCGTCCCAGTCGGGGTGCAGCATGCTGACGCGCTCCTCGACGGACGCGGACTCCGACGCGTACAGGGCCTGCACGGTCTGCGCGAGACGCAGCTGCGACTCCTGCACCCCGTCGGAGAACTCGACCTGCACGCCCTCGGTCGGGTTCGGGTGGTTGAAGAACACCCGGTCGATGGCGAGCAGCTTCTCGACGTACTCCTCGAGCGCGGGACGCCAGATGCGGATCTTCCGGGCGCGGGTCATCAGGGAGCGGCGTTCGCGGGCTTCGATCTCCGTCGCGGTCCGGTCGCCGCGCTGGTCGCCCTGCACACCGAACGTCGACATCGAGTAGCCGGCCATCTGCAGGATCTGCTCGATCAGCTCGTCCGCGGTCGCCTTGTACCCGGCAGGGTCGAACGTGGGCTGCATGACGTTCATGCGGTCCGCCATCGACAGCGGGGCCGGCGAGGAACCCGAGTTCGCTGACATGTCGGTGGAGACGTACGTCTCCTGGTCCATGTCGATCACGGACGCCTGGCCGGGGCCGGCGGACTTCGCGAGTTCCTTCGCGACCAGCACGCGAGCGCGCGCGGCGCGGCGGGCACGCATCCAGTCCGACATGGTCTCCGCGAGCTGATCCATCAGGTGCTCGATGCCGTCGAGGTCGGAGCGGCCGAGGTTCTGCCCGAGGGGATCCTTCCGCCACGACCGGTTCGGGGTCTGGTTCGGGACGTACACGACCGCGAGACCCGGCGAGCCGGTGCTGATCGTGCCCTCACTGTTCAGGTCGGTGTACACGGCGAGGGGGGCCGTCTCGGGTCGGGAGGAGAGCGGGATGCGGATGCCGAGGGTCGTGTCGTCGCCGACGTACAGGCCGTGGAGGATCACGCCGACGCCCGTCGAGGTGAGTTCGTGGCGTTCGAGGTGTCGCCACACCTGCTTGCCGTCGCGGGCGACGACCGCCCAGAACGTGACCGCGGTGAGCACACCGAACCGGAACTCGGGGATCGCTTCGTCCGCGTCCTTCACGGTCGTGAATGGGGCATCCGGGTTCAGTGTGTCGTCCCACGTGACCCGCAGGTACACGCCGCCGAGCGCCGCGGACATCTCCGCGGCCTCCGCGATCGACGCGTGGAACCCGTCGTCCAGGAGTTCACCGAGCCGCGCCTGCGCCGCCTCGTCCGTGTGGGTCACGGTGACCGGGTCGGAGAACAGCAGGTCCGCGGACGCCTGGCAGATCTCCGCCGCGATCGGGACGGGCAGTTTCGTGTTCAACTGTGTGCCGACGGCGGGCTGCGCGATGAACCAGCGGATCGGGCCGAGGGAGTGGACCTTCATCCCGCCCGTGTCGGACGCGAAGAACCCGGTCCGGTCGGGCATGAGGCCGCCGCCGTACACCGCCTGCAGGCGGGCGAGGTCGTTCGCCCACCATGCGCCCCACCGGGCCATCGCGGGGAGCAGGTTGTCGAGAACCTTCGGCGGCCACTGGGCGGTGGTGGAGGACGCGGGAAGCGGCATCAGTGACCTCCCGTCGCGGGTTAGAACGTGTGCGGTCGCGGGCCGACTTCGTCGCGCCATTCGTGTTCGGTGGATGCGACGACGTACCGGAACGCGTCGAGGGAGTCGTCGCCGACCTTGATCGGTTCGTCGAGGCCCTTCTCCGTGGCCTTCGGGTCGTACCGGTAGTCGGGCATTTCCTTGATGACGCCCGTGCAGCGGTCGGTGACCTTCATGAGCCCGCGGGCGAGGAGCGACGCGATCAGGCCGATGCCGTACGCGACCGCGTTGTCAGCTGCGATCGTGTCGACGCCTTCCGACTCGCGCAGCTCCTGCCGGAACGGTGCAGCGGCGGGGTCCGCGAAGATCAGTTCCGGTCGCAGGTGACCCTCGGGGAGGTGGTTAGCCTTCAGCCATACGGCGATCGCTTTCGCCTGCTGGCTGGGGGACTGGCGTTGCGTCTGCGCGTCCGCTTCGATCCGCAGCTCGTCGATCAGGTACAGCTTCCGGTCGTAGCCGAGGCCGAGGAGCACCACCGACGTGGCGTGCTGGATACCGAAGTCCATGCCGACGCCGAGGAGCCGGTACATCGGGGGCAGGTTCTCCCACGCGATGACGTGCTCGGCGGGGTCCCAGCCGTCGTAGATCGCGCCCTCAGCGTTCGTCCACAGGCCGCGGATGAACCGGTCGAAGAACAGCTTGCTCTTGCGGAACGCGGCTTCCATGTCGGCGATGTACGCCGGGCCCGGGTCGCCGCCCTCGAAGTAGAGCGGGTTGTCGTGCATCGTGAAGTGGAACACGATCATGTTCTGCGCGACGGCGTCGAGGATGTACTTCACACGCAGCCAGTGCTGTGACGAGCCGGGGTTCGTGGTCGCGAGGAGCCGGGCGCCGGCGACGCGGAGACGGGTGAGGAGCATCGCCCAGAACGCCTCCGGGACCAGCGTCGCCTCGTCGACGTACGCGAGCTCGATCGTCGAGCCTCGGATCTTCTCCTCAGAGCGGGCATCGTTCGCGCCGACAAGGTGCACGACCCGGCCGAGGATCACCGCCGTGTTCGACCCGGTCGTGTGCTTCACCTGCTTCGCGAGACGCCCGTACAGTTCGGGCTTCTGCATCTCGCCGATCACGTTCCGCTCGATCGTCTGCAGCGTCTTCCCGACGATGACGATCAGCCCGCGGCCGCGCGTGTGACGGATCGCGATGAACAGCGCGAACAGCGACACCATCGTCTTCCCGGCGGACACCGCACCAACCCACAGCGCGATCTTCCGCGACGACGCGCGCGCGATGCTCCACCGCTGCTTCCGCGACAACGCCGGCGGACGAGTCACTGCCCGAACTCCGCATCATCCACGTCGGTGAACTCGCCGTCGAACTCCGCCTCGAGCCGGTCCAGCACAGACTCCGCGTCCGCGCTGCCCTCCGTCGTCGACTCGATGACCTTCGACAGCTTGTCGAACACGATCGCCGCCGACGTGATGATCGTGCGGCGCGCATCCACAGGAGCGGAGTCGAGCGTCGCCGAGTTGAACACGTTGTCGCGACCACCGAACGCGTACACCGTGAACGGCTGCTCGATCATGTCGAGCATCGCGTTCGCGGCGACATCGAGGCGCTCGGCGAGCTTCAGACGGGCCGCGGCGAGGTCGAGTGATCGAGCCGCCTGTGCGGCTTTTGTCGCTGACCGGTCAAAGCTGCGGTGGTGGGCGTTGCAGATGTTGGTGACGGATCCGGCGCTGATGCCGACTCGGCGGGCGATTTCGTTTCGGGCGATGCCTTGGGCGTGGAGTCGGAGGACTTCGTCGCGTTGGGTGTCGTTGATCGCCATCGGTGTCACCTCTTCGGTGGCGCCAGGCCACGTTCAGGGTTGCTGCGCGGGTGCGCGGTCACGGTGGTCGGGGAGTGACGAAGCCCCGGTGTCCTCTGTGAGGTCCGGGGCTTCTGTCGTTGGGCGGAGTGATCCACCATCTACGTCTGATCATGCCGTTTTTGCCACATTTGCATCTTTTTTCGGCGGTGTTCAGGGTCGGCGTGTCGGGATTCCTTTCGGGCGGCCGCGTTTCTGGTCGAGTGCGACGCGGCCGACGGATTTCGAGAGGACGAGGATGCGGCCCTGGCTGTCTTCTCGTGTGGCGAGGAGGTCGCGGTCGATCCACCGGTAGATGGTGCGGGGTGCTTTGCCGGTGATCTTCGCCGCGACGGCGACGGTGATCCACTCCGGGATGTCTGGTGTCATGTCGTGCTCCGAGTGTTCGAGGGGAGTTGAATCGGTCGGGTGGTGGTTCAAGCGGGAGGGTGTTCGCTTGAATCGGTGGCGTACGGGTACGGGCGGCCGGTGAACACCCGCATGACGGCGTCGGCGTACATGCCGGCGACGCCTGGCGGGATCGAGTAGAGCAGGTGACCCTCGTCGTCCTGGGCGGTCTGGATCGCGAGCTTGATCCGCTCACGCAGCGCCTGATCTTCGACGGGCGGCGCGAGCTCGAACAGGGACGGTGCTGGCGCCCACCCGGCGGTGATCACCGCGTCCGCCATGCGCAGGAAGTTCGCCCGGAAGTAGGCGGCGAGGTCCTCCCACTGGTCGACGTTGGCGCGCTCGGCGCGGGCCTTCGCGGTCACCGCGTCATGCAGGAGGCGGGCCAGGGCTTCACGGTCAGCCGGCAACGTCAGACCCCCGATCGGTCGGTAGGGGCGTCTTGATGAACGTCACCCAATGAGTTCGCGCCGTCTTCCCCGACTTGTGCCCGACGAGTGGGCGGTACGGGGTGAGCGCGAGGATCTGTGACACCGGGATCTGCGTCTCGTTCCACTTGAAGATCAGCACACCGTCGTCGGCGAGCACGCGGAAGCACTCCGCGAAGCCTTCGGCGAGATCGGTGCGCCAGTTCAGCGGATCGAGGCGACCGTACTTCTTGCCCATCCAGGCGTTGTCACCGACGCGGACGAGGTGCGGCGGGTCGAACACGACCACGCGGAACGCGCCGTCCTCGAACGGCAGCGCCCGGAAGTCCATCTCCATGTCCGGTTCGATGTTGAGGGCGCGCCCGTCGCAGAGGACGTGAGATTCGTTACGGATGTCACCGAACAGCACGCGGTCGTCGGCCTTGTCGAAGTACATCATCCGGCTGCCAGAGGCCGGATCGAGCACGAGCGGTTCAGGCATCGCTGCCCCCATCCTCGTGGTCTGCCGACGGATCGGTCGGTTCGGGGCGGTCGATTCGCCCCGCCGCTATCTCTTCGAGCGCCCATTCGACGCCCTGACGGAAGGTAAGGCGACGCACGGCCCGAGCGGTACTCGTCACCTCACCTGATTCGTGTTCGTGTGGCCAGCGGCGGTTGGCCTCGCGCATCGTGTGCGCTCTATCGCGTCCTTCGAGCATCACGACTCCTGACTGGTCGAACCGGTGTCGTAGCTCCACACCATCCAGTCGCCGTTCCATGTCAGGATCACCGGCCCCGAGTGCAGGGCGTCGAACGCAAGCACGTCGCCGTCGTAGCAGTCGGCAGGGAAGTCATCGAACCATCCCTCGGTGCGCGCGCAGTATCCCTGGTCGCTGAGGGTGTGCGATTCATGGTTCTCGCTGGCGCCCTCCTCGCATTCGGTCTCATCGCACCACAGGCGGCAGGGTGCACCCACCGGGGCGTCGCAGACGATGCGGACACCGCTCGTGAAAGTGGATTCGGGATCGGTGACCTCGATCCGATGTGGGTTGCTCACGACTTGCTCCCATCCTCGTGGACGTCGATGTAGTGGTCGAATGCCCGCCGCGCATGGGCGAGTGACCCGAACGACGGCTGGACGAAACGCGCCCCGCACGACTTGCAGGTCAGCGAGTGCGGCGCGAGCCAGAACGCGAGACGTTCCAGCGGCGCGAACGCACGTTGCGGCAGGTACCGCCAGGCGGCCAAACGGCGCACGATGCGCGCGAGACGCTTCCTCATGACTTGCTCCCGTTCTCGTGGTCGGTGACCCGGCGGTAGCAGGGCCCGTCATGCGCGCAGCCCGTGAAGCCATGGCCGGCGCACTCCATGCCGTGGATGGTGAGCTTCGACGCGAGACCCTGATCGTTGAACCGGGCCACTGCCGTCTCACACACCGTGCAGACGACCGGGTCGGATTCGACCTGCAACGTGGTCATGCTGTTCTCCGTTCTTCGATGGGTTCGTAGTGGACGACGCCGGCGGTGATAACCCACACGGACCGGTCGACGTACCCGGTGGTGTGCTGGTCCGCGTCGAACACCGCATGGATGCCCTGGGGGAGGGACGCGCGGCCGACCATGTGGCAGGCGCACCGGCACTCGAGGCCACGGCAGTCGAGGTGGTCGTCGGACTCGCAGTCCTCGGACCCGAACCAGCGGGGCGCGGACGGGAGGCGGATCTCGTCGAGCACGTGCCCGCACTGCTGGCACTCGATGATCGTCTTCCCGCGGTGCTCCCGGGTGGGGTTCTCCGTGAGGGTGAGGAACCCGCAGCCGGGGCAGCGGACCCGTTCGATGTGCTTCGGGCGTTCCTCGGTCTGCAGGGCGTCGAACGCGTTGTGCGCGGCGTGCGCGAATCGGATCGCGTCGGCCGCTCCGGCTTCATCGTGCACCCACAGGTCGACGGTCCGGTCCGCGCGGGACGCGAGGAGGCGGGTGCACTCGTCGATCGCGAGGGTCGTGACCTGAAGGTTCGAGTACCCGTCGGCCTGCCCGCCGCCTTCCGGGGCGACGAGGCGCCCGTCGGCGGCGAGCACGAGACGCAGCCACCGCGGCCACCGCAGGCACGCGGACTCCACGAGCTCGTAGCAGCGTTGGCAGAGGAACCCTCGGTCAGCCTGCCGAGGCAGGCACCCCCGGCACGTGCCCGGACGCAGCGTCTCCGCCCACCCGGGATGATCCGGGCACGTCACCCGGTGGAGGCCGAAGTGGGTGCACGGGCGGATGCCGCGGAGCCCCACGGTCGTCGCACATAAGACAGTCATGAGCCGCCCCCAGCTCGTCCGCGTGCCCACCCGCTGGGCCGCCGCCGATCCCGCTCTCGCGAGCATGCGTGACACTTCCGGCTACCGCTAGGAAGGATCGCGGTGTTCTCCGCGGTGAACTCGTGCCCGTGAACACAATGCGTCTGGCGGGCGTGGATACCTGATGCGCCGAACCCTCGACGGTTGTTCTCCCCGACCGTCACCGGTTCCAGGTGCGCTGGGTTCACGCAGATCCGGTTTCGACATAGGTGGTCGAGCGGAAGTTCGCCGGGGATTGGACCGCGGAGGATCGTGTAGACCACGCGATGCGCCAGTAAGCGTGTGCGGGAGCGGCCTCGCGACACGAGCCCGTACCCGGCCTTCCCAGTCCCGCCGGTCCATGGCCAGCACCCGCCCGACTTGGATTGGTCGAACCTGGCCAGGACTGCCTTGATGTCGACGGTGCTCAGATCGATGGGAAGCGCGGTGCGGGTAGCATTCACTGCTAGCCCATCCTTGGTTGAGTCAAGCGAGTGGGTCAGGCCCCGAGCGAGCGTTGGCGCGCTCCTCGGGGCTGCCATCATGTTACCGCGCGTGGTAGACAAAACCCCAGACTGAGCGATCAAAACGGTGTCTCCGAATCCCCGTACGCCGATCCCGGCGTGGACCACTCATCGCCGCCCGACTCAGGAGTCGCCCACTGCTCAGAGACGCCCGGTCGCGCAGCGCTCGCGTTGCTCACTGCTCGCGTCACCGTGGCCACGGCGTAGCGCAGCGAGGGGCCGATCTCGTCGACCTCGAGCTCGATGGCGGTGCGGGTCTGCCCGTCACGGTCTTGGTAGGAGCGCTGACGCAGACGACCGGTCGCGATGACACGACTGCCCTTGGTCAGCGAACCCGCCACGTGCTCGGCGAACTCACGCCAGACCGACGCCCGCAGGAACAGGGCCTCGCCGTCCTTCCACTCGTTCGCCTGACGGTCGAACGTGCGGGGGGTCGACGCGATGGTGAAGTTCGCGACGGGCAGCCCGTTCTGCGTGTACCGCAGCTCGGGGTCGGCCGTGAGGTTGCCCACGACGGTGATGACGGTCTCGCCGGCCATCAGTTCTCGACCTCCGCGCTGACGGTGACCTCGGCAGGCTGGATCTCGTCGCCGGGCTTGAACTCGATCTCGACGTACGGGATCGCCTCGTCGAAGAACCCGGCCGGGACGGTGATCTTGGCCTTTACGATGACCGTCCCCGGCTCGACCTGCGCTTCACGCGACTTCGCGACCTTCGAGACGATCAGGTCCCTTGCGTAGCGACCCGGGTTGAGGTGCAGGTACACGACCTGCGATCGGGGATATCCCAATGTGCTCATGCTCGTTTCCTTCGTGTTCCAGTGGCCCTCCGCACGGAATGCGGAGGGAGGTTCTTCGACCTACGGACGCCCGCGACGTAGCCGCGGACCTCCCCAGTGCGTTCAGCGATCGCCGCGTCCGTGAGGCCTTCTCCCCACGCCTGCAAGACCTGGTTCCGTCGCGCCGCGTTGCGGAGCTTCGCGATCGACGACGGCCGCACCGCGTCGCGCAGTGCCGCCTCGATCACCCGCGCGACCGTCGTCCCGTGCTCCTCGGCGAACGTGAGCACTTCCGCCCACGTGCTGTCGGCGAGGTGGATCTCGACTCTCACGAGGCCACCTCCGCCGCTTCGCGAGCGCACCGGTCGCACGGCAGCGGATAGCCGGGATGCGTCTCGCACTCCGGGTCACGCGTCGGCAGCGGCGTCGGCTTCGCACGAGTCGCAGCCCGCGACACCTCGAGCGCCATGCGCGCGTCGCCGCACGCCCGGCAGGACTTCCCGTCGGGGCCGTTCGGCTGATGCTTCGGGCAGAAGGGGGAGAGCGCAGCCTCGCGCGACCCCTCTACTGCTCCGTCAGGAGTAGTAGAGGGGGGTCGGGTCGGGTCGGGTCGGGTCGGGGAAGCCGGAATCACGGCGTCTATCCCGCGTGCGTCACGGCGTGACTCACCCTGTGACCTCTGACGTGACTTCTCGCGTGACACCCGCTTGCGTTCCGTCGCGGCAGCACGCTCAGCGAGCACCTGCTCCTTCGTCGGCTGATAGTCCGACCAGTCATGGAACCGGAACCCGCCGTCATGCGGATGCCACAGCCGAGCCGTCACCAGCGCCTCCGCGTCCGCCTCCGTCCCACCGAGCGCCGGCACCATCGACCCGGGCACGAACCCGTCCGTGAGCTGCTGCATCGACCACGAGCCCGCCCGCACCCACAGGCCGAGAGCAGGGTTCCCGGCGTTGATCGCCTTCATGCTGAACGCGAGAGCGTCGTCGACCTTGAACCACGGCATCAGCGGGCCCCCATCGCTTCCTCGACGCTGATCCGCTCGGACTCGGACAGCAGGAACCAGCGGGTACCGTCGAGCGCTTCCACCGGCGTCTCGCGGGCACGCGCGAGGGTCTTCTCGTGCGTCGCCGCGGGCCGCACCCACAGGCCACGCAGCTCGAGTTCGAGCAGCACCAGCGCGGGCGCGTCGGCCTTGTCCCCGTTGCACAGAGCGCACGCGGCGATCAGGTTCACGGGGTCGTTGAGGACGCGGGAGCCGCCCATGCCGCGGTTCGCGCGGTGATCGGTGGTCGTCGCCTCGCCCTGGCATCGGGACAGCGCGAGAAGGCAGTACTCGCCGTCGCGGCGGATTACGGCACGCTTCACGTCGACCGGAGGATGCGGGGTGCTCATACTGCCACGCTCCCGAGGTAGCTCGAGCGACGTCGCGCCTGCGCGGCCACGAGGTCGTCATGCTGGTCGATCTCGTGCGACACGCCCCAGTGCGACGTGTGCAGCGGCCTGACGTGGTGCTCCATCGCCTGCGCGACTTCGTCGACGGTGAGGGGGATCGACTGCCCGTCTTCCCACCGGTGCGCGTTCAGGAACCACGCGCAGTGCAGGCAGCGGGCGATGCGCACGGCACCCGGCAGGTTCCGGTCCCGGCCGCGCATCACGATCGCGTCGTGTTCTCGGATCCGGCACCCGTCGATCTGCGCGCAGTCGTCGCACACGGTGCCCGTGCGGGTGCCGCCCTGGTTGAAGCTGCAGCGCGTCCCGCAGAGCCCGCAGCGCTCCCAGTCGCCCACGATGACCCACTCGGTTCGCGTCTCGGGGAAGTCGTCGAGCTCGAAGAGCGCGCTCATGCGCCGACCTCCGCATCCTTCTCAGCGCGCCAGGCGGCGATGATCCTGTCGATCTCGGCCGGTACGAACCCGGGGACAGCGACCGCCCCGTGCGCCGTGATCGGCGCGCTGCGGTAGCCGAGCTTCCGGAAGTACTCGAGGTCGCTCTCGTGCTCCTCCGCTGTGAGGTCGCGCTCGGTGAACGGCACCCCGGCCTCGGTCAGGCGACGCTTCACCGCCGTGCACTGCACGCAGGAGGGCTTCGTCCACACGGTGATATCGCCGGACGGCGGCGCGGTGAGGTGAGAGGGAAGGCTCATGCGTCGAACCCACCCTCGAGGAGAACAGCGAGGCCTTCGAGCCGCATCGTGACGTACTGCTCTGCAGGGTCCGCGATCCCGCGACGCTTGTGGACGACCAAGCCCACGACCGCGTCGTCGTTGCCGCGCTCGGCCTCCGCTTCACGCAGCCACCCGGACAGGTCGATGCGGGTGGTGTTCTTCGCTTCGATGACGACGCGTCCGCCGCGGATGGTGCGCACACCGGTGATGTCGCCGCGGTCCTTCACGCCTCGCTTCACGCGGCGGTCGATGCGGTCGTCGTTGAGGCGGCTGGCGAGCCAGTCGGCGATGGAACGCTCGAACGAGGAGCCGGCCTTGCGGGCGGATGTGCGGTTCCGGCGGGGCGGCGGGGCGCCGACGGTATCCGTCTGCACCTGCTCCGGGACCGGGTCGGGAAGAATGGGGGAGCCCATGGTCTGCTTTCCTGCTCAGGGATAGTGATTGGGTGGTGGGGGCCGAGCTGCTGGAATCAGCTCGGCCCCCGGTTTCGTTCGGTCAGCGATGGGGGACGCCGACCGGACGGGTTACGGGTCGACGCTGTGGTCGGCGTACAGCTGGCGCTCTGCGCGCTCGGTGCTCACCTCCGATCGGAGTGCGTCCGCGACCGCGGCGCACCATCTGAGTCGCGCCTTCTTTGCCTCGACCGTCGATTCGGCGGCGCGGAACTCGCGGTGGAGCCGATGGGCTTCCGGATCGGCGTCAGCGATCCGCTCGGCGGCAGCCTGCGAGAGCTTCGCGTCGCCACGATGCTTCGCCTCCTCCATCACCACGGCCCGGCGATACTCGTGGTCCGCTTTCCGCTGCCCGTAGGTGGTGATCGCAGTGTCGAAATCCTTGATCTCCCTGTCCCAGCGCATGAGGTGGTCATTCAGACGCGTCTGTGTGGGGAGTGGCATCAGATCTCACCCCTCTCGACAGCGGCGTCGAACTCCGCCGATGCGGCGGCCTCGTAGTCGTCCGGGGTGCCCGCCGAGGGCGAGGCGGGGGGCGTGGGGGACGCGTCCTCACCCTCGGCGGGAGTCTGGTCGTCGACGACATCCGCGTCGACGGTGTTCGCTTCGGTCGCGAGAACGGCGGCACGCGCACGGTAGGCGGCGCGGATGTCGTCGTTCCCCTGCCCGGACTCGGCGATCCGCGCACCGACCCGTGCGAGATCGCCCGTGGTCGTGGCGGACGCGATCAGCGCCCCCCAGTCCTCGCGCTCCTCCCACGGGGCATCGGACGTGTCGACATCGTCGGACTCGAAGTCCTCCGGCGTGTACAGGCCGGCCAGCTCCATCGGGAATGCACGTCGGAATGCGTGAGACTCCGCACGGATGCCGAGCATGTGCGATGGGCGCTGAGACCAGTTCCCTCCGCGGCCACCGAACTCGGCGAGCGTCACCGTCTGAACGAGCGGACGGCTGACGCCCTTCCGGTAGATCGCGACGCGCGCCGCGTACGGTGCCTTCGGCGGCACCGTGGTCCACTGGCCGTCCTCGGCCGCGAGCCACTCGATCGGGTCTTGCCCGTCGTACTGGCCGGTGCGCTGCGCGACAACCCGCATCCCGTCGATGCCGACGAGCACGGTCCACTTGCCACCCATCTGCGCGGCGTAGATCTGCTTCGCAGTCGGGTCGAGACCGGTACGGGCGCACGCGGCGATGAACGCGGCCATCACACCGGACGGTGCGAACACGCGGTGCGCAGCGTCGCCGACACCCTCGATCCACGTGAGGCCAGCGAACTCCATCATCGCGGCGGTGTCGGCGTTCCAGGTGTCAGGGCGGACGGAACTGGGCAGAGCAACTTCGGACATCAGAACGGAACCTTCATGAGAGTGGCCGCGGTGAGCGCGGCGAGAACGGCGTGCCCGATCGGCACAATGAGTTCGGTGGCGGAGGCGATCGCGGGGTGGTCGCGGGTGAACAGGAGCGTCTGCGGCGGACGGCGGAGCCGCCACCCGACCGGCGACGCGGGGTCGCGGACCAGCTCACCCCACACCCACTCGGCGTGCGTCGCTTCCGGGATGCAGTAGAGCTGCCAGGCGAGCTGCCGCACCTCGTACGGTGTGGGACCAGCGACGACCTTCTCGTGCTTCGTCTTCGTCTCGACGATCGCGAACCCGTCCGCGGCGGGCTTCGTGCCGTCGATGGTGGCCGCGAACCGGTCGTTGTCGGGGGCGTGGACGAACAAGCTGTTCGGCTCCGCGCCGACCGCGGCGAGCAGCGCCGGCTCCCAGTCGTGACCCGACCGGGTCGTCTCGTTGCCGGCGAACGTGCGGGGCTCGAGGATCTGCCGGACGTACGTCTCTACCGAACCCGGCTTCGCGAACTTCCCCGCCGTCGACGACCCGATGACGCGGTCGTGCACGCCCAGCCACGACTCACGGTCAGCGGAGTCGGCGAGAGTACGGTCCAGAACAGCAAGAGCGCTCATGCGAGTGCGCCGTCCTCGATGGTGAAGCCGATCTGCCGGGACTCGTCACGGTCGCGCTCCACGAGGACCGTGTAGCCGCGCTCGTCGGCGAGCTCACGGATCGCGGCGAGGGAATCGGCGTCCAGGAGGTCGCCGTCCTTGATAATCACCAGGCGGAGCTTCGGGTCGCCGGCGGTGGCGATCGCGAACGCGACGCGGCGGCGCATCGCGGAGTTGACCTGCGTGAACGGGACGCCGTCGAAGGTGACGCCGTTCTCATCCACGGACAGGCCGTCGACGGGGAACGTGGCCGCGGCGAGGCCTTCCCGCTTGCGCTTCTCGATCGCCTCGAGTTCGCGGTTCGCGGCGGCCTGCGCGGTCTCCGCGGCGGCGCACTCGTCAGCGACCTTCGCGTACTCGCGTCTCGCGCGCACGGCGGCGTTGGTCTCGTCGACGGCCGCGAGCTTCTCGCGCAGCGGCTCGATGTCGACCGGCGCGGGCAGAGCGTCCCGCGCCTCGGTCAACGTCTTGACCTGCGCGGATGCTTCCTCCAGCTCCTCTGTGAGCTTGGCGATGCGCGCCGTGAGGGATGCGACGTCTTCCGCCGCATCATCGAGCTCGCTCATCACCCGCTCGCGGTGGCGCTGGAGGTCCTGAGCGGCCTCGATCTCGGCGAGCACCGCGGCTCCCGACACCTCCTCGGCGGGAGCGTCGAGCGGGTTCGGCATCGACGCGAGAGCGCCCTGGAGGCGGCGCACGTCGCGCCCAGCCTCAAGGCGGCGCTGCTCGGCGCCCGCCTTCTCGCGCGCCACCTCGTCGATGTCGAACGGCAGGTCAACCTTCTCGAGCAGCGCGTCACGCTGCCGCTTCTCGTCGAGGTTCAGGAACGCGACCGGGTCGAAGATCAGCCCGCCCGTCAGCTCCGCGACGATCTCCGCAGGCTTCGAGTACTTCGCGCCATCGAGCGCGAACACCTCAAGCTTCCCCGCGTCGTCCTTCTTCCACGTGCGCACGATCCGCACCTGCAGGTCGTCGTCGACGAACTCGGCGCGCGCCTCGGCCTCGCCGTCACGGATCGGCTTCGGCGTCAGGCGGACACCGCGAGGATCGACCAGCTCGGCGATCGCGTCGATGAAGCTCGACTTCCCGGCACCGTTCGCGCCGGCGACTACGACCAACGAGCCAGTCGGGTGGAGGGTGATCTCACGGATCCCCTTGTAGTTCTGGACGGTGAATGTCTTTGCCATCTCAGGCCTCCTGCATGATTCGGGCGTACGCGGCGTTGGCGCGCGCCGGGTTGAAGGGTTCACGCGCGTGGTGTGCGCGGGAGTGTTCTTGGCCGCAGGCGCGGCACTGGCGGCCGCCGTTCGCGAGTGCGCCGAGGCGGAGGTTCGGAGCGACGAGCTGGTGCCCACGGGGGCACTCGGTCTTGGAGGAGTTGTGGTGCGTGCCGTGGAGCACGCGGTCCTCGTTGTTCTCGCCCCTCGTGCCGTAGCGAAGGTTCGACACGGCGTTGTGAGCGGGGTTGCCGTCGAGGTGACGGGTTTCGAGTCCGGCCGGCAGTGGGCCGAGGAACGCCTCGCCGACGATGCGGTGGACCTCGAACGTGCGCCCTCGACCGTCTCGCCACAGGCTCAGGTGGAGGTGTCCGCTGTCGCGGACGGCGGCGCGCAGCTCGGACCCGGATATGGCGCGGCCGAGAGAGTCGCGGCGGGGGAGGGATCGAACTGCACCCTCGTCGCTAACCTCGTAGATGCCTTCGTAGCCGACAACGGCGAGCCACCGGGCCATCAGCGGTCTCCATCCATGCGGTTCATCGGTGTTCCTTTCGGCGGCGGGATCTGATCGCGCGGAGCCCTGCCAGACCCGCGATGAGAAGGACCACGACCAGCAGGTCGAGTCCGTTGATGGGGCGGTCAGCGATCGCGAACGGCGCGAGCAGCAGACCGAGGATGAGGGCGGCGGCGAACCCGATCACAGCGGGTCACCGCCGAGACGGTCGTGGAGGGTGTTCTCCTCGAGGTCGACCTCGAGGCTGTCGAACACGGACCAGACAAGGTCCAGCCACGTGTTCGGCCGGCGGGCGTCTTCGATGTCGAGATCCGGGTCGGTGTCGTGCTGGTCGCGGTACGACTCCCACGCGGTAGTGATCGCCTGCGAGATCTGCTGGTCCGTGCGGGTGATGCCCGCCGCGAGCAGACGGTCGCGGACGTCCTCGACACGGGACTGGTAGGGGAGAGTCGGGCCAATGCGCCAAACCGCGGCGGACACGCCGTCCTGCTTCACCCGTCCGGCCTTGTGCACACGGTCGTCGGCGACGAGCTCCCCGCGGGCGGTGCGGATGCGGGAGTCGGAGAACCGGTGCCCGGCGCGCCGCACCTCGACGACGATCTGCTTATCGGTCAGCGCGATCCCGAACGCGAGGACGTCGAGGACAGCGGCCTGAGACGCGGCGACGGACGACGCGGACGCGTCCGCGGCCTCGTGGGACTCGATCGGGTCGAACAGGCGCGCCCGGGGGGAGTCGCCGTTCATGACGATCTGCGGGACACTCACAGGACCGCCGCCCCCCAGATCGCCATGGCGACGAGGAACGGGATCATCCAGGGCGCGACCTTCTCCGCGACCTCGTCCACCCGCGAAGCGAGCACCGCGCGAGCACGTGCACGATCGGTGCGGCGGACGGCCACCTTCGAGGCATCCATCACGCGACCTCCACGCACTCGAACGACTCCGTCACATCGGCCGGGCGCATCAGCGTGCGCTCGGGCGTGCCGACGTGGACGACTTCGAATCGCACGGCCCCGCAGAGGTGACGGACCGCCGTCACCCTTTGCCCGTCCGCCAGATCCGTGACCTCGATGCGCTCGCGAAGATGCTCGGCCCACGCGGCCACGGACTCGACCGAGTCAGCGATCACGGTCACCGTGAGCGGGCTGTCCGGGTACTTCAACCCGGGCCGCTCGTCCGGGAACAGCACCACCGTGTTCGCCAAGGCGCGCAGCCCCTCGGCGATATCCACGACGTCGAACGCGTCGCTCATGCTGCCTTCTCCTTTGCTGCTTCGAGCAGCAGCTCGCGGAACTTCGCAAGGTGTCCGTACTTCGCCTGGAGGATGCGGATCTCACGCTTCAGCTCGCTGAGGAGCAGGCGCGCGCTGAACGGGTCGGCGAGCACCTCCTCGGTCGGCACGTAGCCTTCCGACGGGCTGTCCTCCCCGCGGACCGCGACGAAGGCGCGCACGTCTGTGGTGGTCTCCGCATCGGACGCGAATGTGATCTTGACGCTGCGGATCAACTCGGCTGCCTGGTCCCGGCGGTACTTCTCTGCCGCAACGTCGTCTCGCCACTCGAACCGCCAGTGAAGGGGCGCATCCTCCGCACGGGACGCGTCGACCACGTTCATCGGTGTCAGGGCGCCGTACGCGGCGCGGATGCTGAGCAGCTCATCGCGGAGGCTCATGAGAGCACTTCGATTTCACGTGACGCGTCGACCGCGTAGGTGCCGAATTCACCGCGCTTCTCGGGACGCCACTCGCCGACCCCGATGCCCAGGCCGCCCGCATCGATGAGAGACAAGACCGACTGACGCGAGATCGAGGAGGTAACGAACGTCACCTCGAGAACCGCCGACCACGTCGGGAACTCAGGGCGGTACCGGAGGTCTGCGGATCTCGACGGGCCGCCGAGACGCACCACGTCTTCCCGCATCCGCGGCTCCCCGACGATCTCGACGAGTTGCTGCGGGTCGGCCTCGGAGAGGATGCCGCGCATGAAGATGAACTGACGCAGCGACGTCATCGACACCGACTTGTCGTAGAACCGAGCGGCGCCAATGGTCGCCGCCTTGAAGGCGGTAACGGGGAACCCGAAACGGTCACCGTTCGGATCGCTGATCCGATACAGCGCCGCGGTGTACTCGGATCGCGGGTCGCGGACCTCCTTCAGCTTCTTCCGGCCCTGCTGCGCGTCGAGCATCTGACGCTTCGACTTCTCGGAGAAGTTATGCACGATCAGCGGCGATGTGCCGACGATCGGAACGCGCACTGTCTCCGCAGCGATCCGGTCGATCTGAATCGCTGCGCCTTCGGTTACACTCGCCATGAGAATCCCATCTCGTTCGAGCGCCCCGTTGCTGCGGGGCGCTTTCTCGTGGTGCGGTCGCGTGACCGCCCGTGCGCGTCGACGACTCGAACGTCGATGTGATCCACTCGCGCGAACTTCCTCATGCCGGCCGCACCGCGCCCAGCCGAGCCCTGCCGGAACCAGCGCTGCCATGCCATGCCTGCCGTGCCCTGCCGCGCCAAGCCCTGCCAAACCAGGCCCATCCGCGCCTGCCATGCCCTGCCGCGCCAGGCCATGCCGCACCAGGCCACGCCATGCCTGCCACGTCAGACCGCCCGAAGCAGCTCACGCATGCGCTTCGTCCGCTGGTGAGCCTCAGACCGTGTCGGGTCACTCGGCTCGTGATGCGTCATCGCACGAACCCGCTCTACGTCCTCGGCGGACATGCGACGAGTGCGCTCGCTGAACTTCGAGTGCGGCCAGCGCCCTGCGTAGACGTTGTCCCGCACGACCTCGTACGGGATGCTGAGCTGCTCTGCGATCTCGCGGAGCGTGAACAGCGCTTGGGTGCTCACGCCGCATCCTCTACTCGGAATTCCTCGGGTAGGAGCTGTGTGGGATGGAGGCCGAGTGCCTTAGCGATTCGGGCGATCTCGCTGATCGTGAATTCTCCGCCGCCGCGAACCTTGCGGCGCAGGGTCGGAATCGCGAGACCCGCACGCTCGGCGGTCCACTTCACCGAGCGATCCGCGGCGAGGATTGCGTCCTCGACCAGCTCCGCTGGTGTCTTCGAGTCGGTAGTCATATGAAGACTATAGAGTACGAATGAGTACCGAACAAGCGTTGTCCGAACTTTCAAGGTAGCAATTTGACTACCCTTGGTAGTCAAATTGCTGCTATGGTCCCCGTATGGGAGATTACGGAGACGCCTTCAATGCTGCGGTGGCAGCCGAACTAAGGGGCCAGCGCGCGAAGCAACGCATCACCATCGATGAGCTCGTGCGTCGTACGGGCTACGCCAAGAGCACCGTCCTCAACTACCTCAATGGGCACCGTGACATTCCACTGTCCGCACTCGCTGAGCTCTGCCGAGCATTGGACGTCAGCTATCGAGCCATCGCCGATCGCGCCGAGCAAGCGCTCAATGGCGAATGACGGGCTTACGCCACATGCTCGTGCTACCTCTGCGACTACTGCGACAGTGAGCAATCAAACCCCCAAGTTTCGAATGTTTGTTCGACTATAGGACTGGCATGGGACACTTACAAGCGGCAGAGTGGTCACTGCACATTCATCAGTGGGGGTAATCATGGGAGACGAAGTTGAGCCAGCACCGGAAGGGCCCGCGACTTGGCGCGAGCGGATTAGGGGCATCGGGCGAGAGGTGAAGCCGGGCGGGAAGGCCTGGGTGCCGGCGCTCGCGATTCTCGGTGCGATCGTGGTGGTAGCTGCAATCGGGGTGCCGACTATCCTTCGAATCCAGGACCAGGCACGGTCCGTTGAACTCCTATCGACTCAACTAGCAAACACCGAGTCTGACCTCAGCATCGCGAAGGCCGAGGCGAAGAACCTTGGCGACTCGCTAGCTGCTGCCCGGAACAGCGCAGCCCAGAAGGATGCTGACATAGCCGCGCGCGAAGCCGACTTGAAGGCGCGAGAGGACGCCGTGAGTCAGCGTGAAGCTGCCGTGTCCGCGACAGAGCAGAAGATCGCTGAGAACTCATTCTCGGGCGGCGTCTACGTCGTGGGCACCGACGTCGCTGCGGGCACGTACCGGACGGGGCAGATCGACTCGGGGCTCTGCTACTACGCATGGAAGGCGGGAACCGATTCGGACTCTCGGATTCTCGATAACAACGTCGTGCAGGAGGGCGCAGCAACTGCGACCCTGCGAGAGGGTCAGGTGTTCGAGTCAAGCGGCTGCGGCACTTGGACGAAGTTGGGATAGCTCTGTTGACTGCGTCAACGAATGGCCGATTTCGTGGGTGCTCGTAGCTTCATTTCGGACTGGCCACCCGCGAAATTTCAATCCTCTAACGCGTTGCCGCGGTGCGAGGGAGGGTTCAAATCCCTCCGTCTCCGCCAGAAACCCCCGGATGCCCGGGGGTTTTCGCGTTGTCCGTGAGTTCTCGAGTGCGTCAGGAGTCGGCCTGCGCGCGGGCCGCGATGAACGGCTCGGAGGCGCGCACCTCGAGCGCGGCCTGGGTGGCCGTGGTCCGCTCGATGAGACGATGACCCATCAGCCGCTCGGCCTTCTCGAGCCTGCTGACCAGGGTGTTCCGATGGATGAACAGGCGGTCGGCGGCGGGTGCGATGCGCGTGCGTGTGTCGAAGAACACTCGCACGGTCTCGCGCAGCTCGGCCATCTCGTCCGTGTCTGCCGACAGGTCTTGCAGCACTGTCTCGGCGAACCACATCGCCCGTTCCGGGTCCTGCAGCAGGAGCGCCCGTAGGGCGACGTCGCGGTAGAGCGCGCCGCGGCGGCGGCGCTCGCCCCGACTCACCGCGAGCGCCGCGAGTGACTTGAGATGGCTTCTCCGGAAACCCGCGCGACCCGGATGGGCTTCGCCGATGCCGACGAGCAGTGTGTCGTCGAATCGCAGCGCATCGAGGGATTCCACGCGCACCGGGCCGTCTGTCGTGACCCAGAGCCAGACCTCGCCAGACCCTGTCGCGTGCCGCACCGAGCGCGTGGTGCCGACCGCGCGCTGCAGGGCATCGGCGACCGCGTCCACCGCGCGCGGGGTCATCGTCGCTCCGGGCGGTGCGCCGATCGTGCTCGCCAGATGCCAGCTCTCGACCGGAACCCCCAGCACGGATGAGGCCACCTGGTCGTCGACCGCTTCTCCCGCGACGAGGGAGCGCACCATCGCCCGCCGGCGTGCGTGTTCCGACTGGAACGCACGGCGCCGCTCCGCATCGATTGCCGAGATGAACGCACCTACCCACCCGTCGACGGTCTGGGTCACGACGTGGGTGAGTGCGGGGACGTCGGCCGCCCCTCCGAGTTCGACCGCCCGAGAGACGAGGGCGTCGAGCCACGCGTGCTGCATCATGCGCATCGTGTCGACGACCCGCCCCAGCGGAATGTCGCGAGCGACGATGTCGTCGGCGAACGCGCGCTCTGCCAGGCGCTCGTCGGGGGTGGTCGGTTCCGATGCGACGCACCGCTCGATCGCCTCGGCGAGCACGTGCTCGGCGAGGGCGCGCATGTGGGGCCACGGCGCGAGTGCGTCCGCATCGGGCCGCGCTCTCAGTACACCGAGCGTGTGGTCCACGGTCGCGACCACCCAGCGCACCGGCCCCTCGCCGAGTGGGGCATGCAGGCGTTCCAGCTCGTCGTCGGGCAGTGAGGCGGCCGTCGTGGGGGCGCCGTCGAGCGTGCAAACGAGCTCGCGCAGCCGACCCGGGGAGGACATGCGGTCAGCCTAGGCGCACCGTGCACTCTGCACAGAGAGCGCTGTGAAGAGTGGTCGAAGCGACCGATGAGCGGCGACGCGAACACCGCGATCGTGGTGGTCATGCGGGACAACCGCCCGCGAACATCCCCCGTGATCAGGAGGTCACCGTCATGCCCGAATCGAACATCATCGCCGTCACCTTCGACGACCGCTCGAACGCCTTCCAGGCGCTCAGCGAGCTGAAGGGAGCAGGCATGGAAGGCCGCGTCGACGTCGCCGCCGCGGCCGTCGTCACCCGCGACGCCGACGGGCGCATCTCGATGCCCGACGGCGTCGACAACAACGGCGCCATGGGCACCTGGGGCGGCAGCCTCGTGGGACTCCTGATCGGCGTGATCGGCGGACCCATCGGCATGCTGCTCGGCTGGACGGGCGGGCTGCTCGTGGGCGGCGCCTTCGATCTGCGGCGCGTCGACCGCTCGGCGGGCGCGCTCGAGCAGATCAGCAGTGCCATCCCGATCGGCGGCACCGCCCTCATCGCCGAGGTCACCGAGTACGCCCGTGAGGTCGTCGACGGTGAGATGGCGAAGCTCGACGGCGTCGTCATCCGGCGCCCGCGCGAGGAGGTGCTCGACGAGATGGAGGCCGCCGAGGAGGCCTACCGTGAAGCCGAGAAGGAGGCGCGGCGTCACGCGCGTGAGCAGCGCAAGGCCGAGCGCAAGACCGATGCGGCGGAGCGCACCGCGGCGCTGAAGGAGAAGCTCGGCGCCAGTTGATCCGCCATGCGAAGAGGGCTGCCGGTGCAGGAGCGCCGGCAGCCCTTCGCCGCGCGTTCGGCGGGCGGGCCGGGCGGAAGTAGGGTCTTCGGTCTGCCGGTGGGCGTGGCATCCTTCGGCGAGCCGGCCTGCTCCGGGGGACTGTGCACAATGCGCAGTCGTGGGCTCCGGACCGCGATGGAGCGGTCCCGCCCCGGGATCTCACCCATTTCGCCGTCGGCGAACGACGCCGCCTTCGCTGGCACTCTCACTGCCCGAGTGCTAATCTCGCTCTAGTTGAGCCAATCAGACTCAACTTTCGCAGACCCGGGTGGATGCTGCATCCGCCCCGCTCACACAGGAGAACCCATGGCGACCTACGACCTGCTCCGCGACCTGGAGCGCTTCGCGACCACGACTCTCGACCAGACCCGCCGTGGTCCGCGCCAGATGCCGATGGACGTCTACCGCGACGGCGACCACTACGTGCTCACCGCCGACCTCCCGGGCGTCGACCCGGGTTCGATCGACGTCGACGTCGACGGACAGCTGCTCACCATCCGCGCCGAGCGCACCCTGCCCAGCGGCGAGGGCGTCAGCTGGATCACCCGCGAGCGGGAAGCCGGCGCCTACCTGCGCCAGCTGCAGCTCGGGCGTGGCATCGACACGGAGACCATCTCGGCGAGCTACCGCGACGGCGTGTTGAGCGTGACCCTGCCTGTCAGCGAGAAGGCGAAGCCGCGCAAGGTGGCCGTGGCCGGCGCCGCCGAGGCGGTCACCGTGACCGAGGGCGCGACTCCCGCCGCCTGACCCATCGACCGCGCCGACCGGCGCACAGACGGAGCGCCCCTGGCCCGAGTACGGGCCGGGGGCGTTCGCGCATTCCCGCAGCTACCGCAGGTCGGCGGGTTTCATCCGCACCGGTCCCATCCAGAGCGCGACGAGCACGGATGTGACCGCCCCGGCCGCCATGATGGCCGCGAGCACGACGATCTGGAACCGGCCCGCCTCCAGCGGCGAGATCCCCCCGAAGATCGCGCCGACGAAGGCGCCCGGCAGCACGACGAGACCGGTCGTCTTGGTCTGGTCGATCGAGGGGATGAGGGCATCGCGCACGGCCTGCCGCGCCAGCGCCAGGGTCGACTGCCGGGGCCGCGCGCCGAGGGCGAGCCACCCCTCCACCTCGTCCCAGTGGTCGACGATTCCGCGGGTGAACATGCGGCCGGTGAGGGTCGCGATGCTCATGGCGTTGCCGATGACGATCGCGCCGATCGCCAGCGCGTAGCGTGCGGTCAGCTCGAGCGCACCGGTCGCGAACACGATCGTCGTCGCGAACACGACCCCCGACACGATGGATGTCGTCATCATCGCCGCGTGGCGCCGCGACCATCCGATGCGTCCGGTCGCCACCGACGCCGCGATCACGAACATCGCGACGAGGGTCAGTGCGATCAGCCTCGCGTCGGTGATGAGTCCGGTCAGCAGCACGCTGATCACCGCGAGCTGCACCGCGCCGCGCACGATCGCCAGCAGCGGCGACCACAGGCCCGGCACGCGGAAGGCGGCGAGCACGACCGTCGTGACGGCCGCGAGCACCCCGACACCGACGAGCGAGGGGAGCAGGTCGGTCGGCGGATTCACAGCGCGAGCGTAGCCCCGCGGCATCCTGAGGCCCGAATCTCGGCGCATTCTTTGAATCGCACCGCCAGGATGGGCGCGTGAACATCATCGACAGTCTCGGAAGCCTCGGTCCCCTCGCCCTCGTGCTCGTCGCCGTCATCGTCTTCATCGAGAACGGTCTGTTCTTCCCCTTCCTGCCCGGCGACAGCCTCCTGTTCGCCGCGGCGATCCTCGCGGTGCCGCTGAACACCTCCTGGGTGCTGATCGCGGCGATCGCCGCGGTCGCCGCGATCGTCGGCGCCGAGCTGTCGTTCTGGATCGGTCGTCGCTACGGGCGGCGCCTCTTCCGTCCCGGGGCGCGGCTGTTCAAGCCTGAGTACCTCGCCGAAGCACACGGCTTCTTCGAGCGCTACGGGGTGGGCGCGATCATCCTGGCCCGTTTCGTGCCGATCGTGCGCACCTACATCTCGCCCGCGGCGGGCGTCTCCGACATGCCGCGTGCCCGCTTCTCGATGTGGAACGCGATCGGCGCCGTGATCTGGGCGGGCATTCTCGGGCTCGCCGGCGCCCTGCTCGGCGGGGTGCCGTGGGTCGCCAACAACATCGAGTGGATCAGCATCGCGATCGTGCTCGTGACCGTCGCGCCGGTCGTCATCGGGGCGCTCGTGAAGCGCTCGAAGGCCAAGCGCGCATGAGCGCGACGACTTCGGATGCCGCGCCCTCGCGCGTGCCCGATCCGACGCCGTCGTTCTGGGTGGCCAAAGCCGCGTCGACGGCGCTGGGCGAGGCGCTGTCGGACTTCTCGATCCGGGTGCTGCCGCCGGTGGTCGCCGTGCTGATCGCGTTCGTGCTGTTCTGCGCGGCACTGGCGCTGCAGTTCACGCGTCGGCGCTACGTGCCCGAGGTCTACTGGTTCGCCGTCGCGATGGTGGGCGTCTTCGGCACGATGGCCGCCGATGTCGCGCACGTCGTCGTGGGCCTTCCGTATGCGGTGTCGGCGACGCTCTACGCGGTGTTCCTCGCGGCCGTCTTCCTCGTCTGGTGGCGGGTGGAGCGCACCCTGTCGGTGCACGCGATCACCACGACCCGGCGCGAGGCGTTCTACTGGGCGGCCGTCATCGGCACCTTCGCCCTCGGCACGGCGGTCGGCGACTTCGCCGCGGTGACCCTGGGACTCGGCTACGCTCCGTCGATCCTCGTGTTCGCGGTGCTCATCCTCGTTCCGGCACTCGGCTACCGCTTCCTGCGCTTCGGCGCCGTGTTCGCGTTCTGGTTCGCCTACGTGCTCACCCGTCCGCTCGGCGCCTCGGTCGCCGACTGGCTCGGCAAGCCCGTCGACGAGGGAGGGGTAGGCGTCGGCAGCGGCTGGGTGTCGCTCGGATTCGCGCTGGTCATGGTGATCGTCGTCGCGATCATCCGTCAGCGGCGCAGCGTGGCGGGCACGGCCCCGGTCGCCGCATCCGACCTCGGTCTGTGACCGGCGCGGCAGCCGCGCGTCATCGATCCGGCCGCTGAGCGCTCAGGCCGCGTAGAGCACGCCCGCGCCGTCCACCACGACGCCGACGGTGTCGCCCACGGCGGGAAGGTCGACGCCGAACACGCGCAGCGGCACCCGCGCCTCGGTGCCGTCGTCGCACACGACCGTGACGAGGGCGGTGCCACCGGTCTCGACGACGTCGAGCACGCGCACGGCGGGGGCCGTGGCATCCGTCGTCAGTCGAAGCTGCTCGGGACGCACCATGACGACGAGAGCGGATGCTGCGCCTGCCGCGTCCGTACGCACCGGCACGAGGCCGAGCGGGCATCGGGCCGACCCCGCCTCGCGTGTCGCGGGCAGTAGCACGGTGTCGCCGAGCAGGCGCGCGACCTGCGGCGTGGCCGGTGCCGCGTAGACCTCAGCGCAGCTTCCCGCCTGCTGCAGGCGTCCGCCGTCGAGCACCGCGATCGCGTGGCCGAAGGCGAGCGCTTCGGCGGGATCGTGGGTGACGAGCACCGTCGTCACGCCGGCGCGGTCGAGAGCATCGACGACCTGCGTGCGCACCTGGGCGCGCAGCGCCGTGTCGAGGGCGCTGAAGGGCTCGTCGAGCAGCAGCACGCGCGGGTGGGGCGCGAGTGCGCGGGCGAGCGAGACACGCTGCTGCTGGCCGCCGGAGATCTCGTGCGGATAGCGCTCGAGCAGGTCGGGCTCGATGCCGGCGAGAGCGGATGCCGCGGCGACCGCGTCACCCCGGGCGCCACGCGCGACCCCGCCGAGGCCGAAGGCGATGTTGGCGCGCGCGGTCAGGTGGGGGAAGAGGGCGCCGTCCTGCGCGACGTAGCCGACCCGGCGGCGGTGCGACGCGACCTGACGCTCGGCGGAGGCGACCAGATCATCGCCGAGTCGGATCTCGCCGCGGGTGATGCGCTCGAAGCCGGCGATCGCCCGAAGGAGCGTCGTCTTGCCACTGCCCGAGGGGCCGACGACGGCCAGACGCTCTCCGTCCGCGAGCCGCAGCGAGACGTCGTGCAGCACGGGGTGTCCGCCCAGGGTCACCGACACCTGGGCGAGGTCGAGGGAGGTCATGCGGTCTTCTTCCGGCGGGCGTCGGCGAGGAGCAGTGCGACGCTCGGCACCGACAGGGCGATCAGCAGGATCGCATATGGTGCGGCCGATGCGAAGTCGGCGTTGATCGTCGCCGACCAGAACTGGGTCGCGAGCGTGCTGGTGCCGGCCGGGGCGAGCAGCAGAGTCGCCGTGAGCTCGTTCGCGCAGCCGAGGCCGGTGAGTGCGAGAGCCGCGCCGAACGACGAGAGCATGAGCGGCGCGGTGACCGTCAGCTTCGCGCCGAGCGAGCTGCGCCCGAGAGAGCGCGCCGCCTCTTCGAGCCCGCGCGGCACCTGGGCGAGGCCGGTGCGCAGGCTCACCAGCGCCCGCGGCAGGAACACGATGACGTAGGCCGAGATCACCGTGACCGGCGTCTGGTAGACGGCCGGAAGCACCCGCAGGGTGACCGTCACGAGCGCGAGGGCGACGATGATCGTCGGCAGGCTGCTCGCGAGGTACATCGCGCCTTCGATCACGCGGGACATGCGGCCCGGGTACCGCACCGCGAGCCACGCGCCGGGCAGGGCGATGACGGTCGCCGCGATCGCGCCGCCCGCCGAGAGCATCAGGGTCTGCCCGAGGGTGGAGAGCAGGTCGCCGGCCGCCCAGGCCTCCGGGCGCAGGGCCCAGCGCACGAGGCTCACGCCCGGCACACCGACAGCGAGTGCGAGCACGAGGGTCAGTGCCAGGGCCACGGGCACCGCGCGCCACCCGAGTCGGTGTGGCACGGCGGGGCGCGGCGCACCGCGGCCGATGCGTGCGTAGCGCGCGGAGCCGCGTGCCGACGCCTCGCCGACGAGCAGCACGAGGCACAGCAGCGCGAGCACCACGCCGAGTGCGTTGGCGGCAGGACCCGCGAACGTCGACTGGAACTGGCTGACGATCGCGGTGGTGAAGGTGTCGAACCGCAGCAGTGCGAAGGCGCCGTACTCGGCGAGCAGGTGCAGCCCGACGACCAGTCCGCCGCCGAGGATCGCGATGCGCAGCTGGGGGAGGGTCACGCGCAGGAAGGTGCGCACGGGGCCGTGCCCGAGCGCGCGGGCGGACTCCTCGAGCGCCGGGTCGAGCCGCCGTAGGGCGGCGAGGGCGGGGAGGTAGACGAGGGGATAGTACGCGCCCACCGCGACGAGGAGCCCTCCCGACAGTCCGCCGAGGGAGGGCACCGCCGACACCCATCCGTAGCTGCTGACGAATGCGGGCATCGCGAGCGGAGCAGCGAGCGCGATGGCCCAGACGCGCCTCCCCGGGAGGGCGGTGCGCTCGACGACCCATGCGGCGAGCACCCCCACGACCACGCACAGCGGAACCCCCACCACGACCAGGCCGATCGTGTTCAGCAGCAGCTCGCCGACCCGCGGCCGGAAGATGAGCGGCGCCAGCTGCGCCCAGCCCTCATCGATCGCGACCCAGGCGACGAAGCCGACGGGCACGAGCATGAGCGCGGCGACCACGAGCGTGAGCACGACCAGCGGCGCCGGGGCTCGACGAGCCCGGCGCCGGAGGGTCGCGCCGCCGATCGGGGCGCTCGCAGCGAGAGCGGTCAGATCAGATCAGCCCCGCCGCGGTCATGAGGTCGGAGACCTGCGAGCTGTTGAGGGTTGAGGGGTCGATCGCTGGCGGCTGCAGCGTGTCGAGCGCCGGCAGCGCCGGGTTGGAGGCGACGCCGCTGCCGATCGCGTACTCGAAGCTGGTGCCGTCGCGCAGCACCTGCTGGCCCGCGGCGGAGGTGATGAACGCGATGAACGCCTGTGCCGCCTGCTGGTGGGTGCTGGACTTCAGCACGCCACCGCCCGAGATGCTGACGAAGGCGCCCGGGTCCTGGTTCGTGAAGTAGGCCAGCTTCGTGTTGTTGCTGTTCTCCTTCGTCTTCGACTGATCGATGAACCAGTAGTAGTGGTAGATGATGCCGAGGGGCACCTGGCCGGAGTTGACGGCCTTCATGACGGTCGAGTTGCCCTTGTAGGCGACGGAGTTCTGCTTCATCGCGTCGAGCCAGGCGGTCGTCGCATCGACGCCCTTCTGCTGCAGGATCGCGGACACGATCGCCTGGAAGTCGGCTCCGGTGGGGGATGCCGCCCACTTGCCCTTCCACTCCGGCTTCTCGAGGTCCATGATCGACGTCGGCAGCTGGTCGGCGGAGATGAGCGACGGGTTGTAGACCATCACCGTCGAGCGGGCGGCGATGCCGGTCCAGTCGCCGCTGGCGGGGCGGTAGGCGGCCGGAACGTTGTCGAGGGTCGAGGCATCGAGCGGGGCGAAGAGCCCGGCCTTCTCGACGAGCGACATCGCCGGCGAGTTCTCCGTGAGGAAGACGTCGGCGGGCGATGCGGCGCCCTCCTGCACGATCTGGTTGCCGAGCTCGGAGTCGTCCCCGTTGCGAAGGACGACCTTCACACCGGTCTGCTTCGTGAACGCGTCGGCCCATGCCTGGGTGAGTTCTTCGTGCTGTGCGTTGTAGACCGTGATGGTCTGGCCGGAGATGTCGCCGGATGCGCTCGCGCTGGGCGACGACGAGGACGAGCACGCGGCGAGGCTGACGGCGACGGCGAGAACGGCGGATGCCGCGGCGAGACGGCGTGCGGTACGGCGGGGCATGACGGGAACCTTCGGTCGATGGGAGGTAAGGCTTACCTGACTTGGGCCTCGTGAATAGTACGTCCCCGGCGCGCCCAGCGCCATTCGGACGGCCGTGAGAATCGGGATGCGGCGGTCACGGGTTGCGCGCTCCCGGGTGGGTCGGGGTAGGGTGGCCGCGTGCTGACCTGTCTGTGTTGTCGCTGATCGACGCCTTCGCGTCGTCTTCATCGACCCCCGTCAGCCGTCACGCCCCCGCGTGACACCACCCCCAGGAATCTCTCGTGCGCTACGCCTCGAGCGTGACCGACCTCGTCGGCAACACGCCTCTCGTCCGTCTGAACGCCGTCACCGCCGGCATCCGTGCCACCGTGCTCGCCAAGGTCGAGTACTTCAACCCGGGCGGCTCGAGCAAGGACCGCATCGCGGCATCCATCATCGACGCCGCCGAGCGGGACGGACTGCTCCGCCCGGGCGGCACGATCGTCGAGCCGACCTCGGGCAACACTGGCGTCGGACTCGCGCTCGTCGCCCAGCAGCGTGGCTACCGGTGCGTGTTCGTCGTGCCCGACAAGGTCGCCGAGGACAAGCGGGCGGTGCTGCGGGCATACGGCGCCGACGTCGTCGTCACGCCGACGAACGTCGAACCCGATGACCCCACCTCCTACTACTCGGTGTCCGACCGCCTCGCTCGCGAGATCCCGGGTGCCTTCAAGCCGAATCAGTACGCGAACCCGAACGGTCCGGCGAGCCACTACCGCTCGACCGGTCCTGAGATCTGGCGTGACACCGACGGACGCCTGACCCACTTCGTGGCGGGCGTCGGCACCGGCGGCACCATCACGGGTACGGGCCGTTTCCTTCGGGATGCCGCGGGCTCCGCAGTGCGCATCATCGGCGTCGACCCGGTCGGCTCGATCTACTCCGGCGGCCCCGTGCACGGCTACGACGTCGAGGGCGTCGGCGAGGACATGTGGCCGGAGGCCTTCGACCCGACCGTCGTCGACGCCTACGAACGCGTGTCCGACGCGGAGTCGTTCGCGATGGCGCGGCGCCTCGCCCGCGAGGAGGGTCTGCTCGTCGGCGGCTCCAGCGGCATGGCGGCGGTCGGTGCGCTGCGCGTCGCGCGCGACCTCGACGAGCATGCCGTGGTCGTCGTGCTCCTGCCCGACCACGGCCGCGGCTACCTCTCGAAGCTGTACGACGACGACTGGATGCGCGCCCACGGCTACGACGTCCCGACCCCGACCCCGATCACTGGAGTGAACGCATGACCGACCACGCCTCGTCCGCCCGCGGCTTCGACAGCCTGGCGGTGCACGCCGGGCAGGAGTTCGACCCGACGACGGGCGCGGTCATCCCGCCCGTGCATTTCTCGTCGACGTACGCGCAGGACGGCATCGGCGGGCTGCGCGGCGGCTATGAGTACGGCCGCAGCGGCAATCCCACCCGCACCGCCCTCGAGCGTCAGATCGCGGCGATCGAAGGCGGCGTGCACGGTCTCTCGTTCGCGTCGGGCCTCGCCGCCGAGGACGCCCTGCTGCGCGCGGCACTGCAGCCCGGCGACGAGGTGCTTCTCGGCAACGACGTCTACGGCGGCACCTACCGGCTGATCGCCCGCATCCTCGGGCCCTGGGGAGTGGGCCTGCGGGTCGTCGACATGAGCGACCTCGCCCAGGTCGAGGCGGCACTCGCCGAGCGTCCGGCGAAGATCGTCTGGGTCGAGACCCCGTCGAACCCGCTGCTGCGCGTCACCGACATCGCCGGGCTCGCCCGCCTCGGCCACGAGGCCGGCGCGATCGTCGTCGTCGACAACACCTTCGCCTCCCCGGCCCTGCAGCAGCCGCTCCCGCTCGGCGCCGACGTCGTCGTGCACTCGACGACCAAGTACCTCGGTGGGCACTCTGACGTGATCGGCGGTGCACTCGTCATCGCCGACGACGCGCTCGCCGAGAAGGCGCGCTTCCTGCAGTTCGCCGCCGGTGCCGTGTCGGGGCCGCTCGACGCGTGGCTCACGACCCGCGGCATCAAGACGCTCGCGGTGCGCATGCAGCGGCACTGCGAGAACGCGCAGCAGATCGCCGAGGTGCTCGAGGGGCACAACAAGGTCGCCCGGGTCTACTACCCCGGCCTCCCCTCGCACCCGGGACACGAGCTCGCCGCGCGACAGATGTCGGCGTTCGGCGGCATCGTCACGCTCGACCTCGGCGACGGGGCATCCGCCCGCCGCTTCGCCGAGTCGACGCGCCTCTTCACACTCGCCGAGTCGCTCGGCGGCGTCGAGTCGCTGGTCAACTACCCCGATGAGATGACCCACGCCTCGGTGCGCGGCACCGAGCTCGCCGTGCCGGAGTCTGTCGTGCGGCTGTCGGTGGGCATCGAGTCGGTCGACGACCTCGTGGCCGACCTCGAGCAGGCGCTCGCCGCCCTCTGAGCCCCACGCATCGAGGCCCCCGGGAGATCATCCCGGGGGCCTCGACACATTCCTGCCGCGCGACGCTGAGCGACGGGCTCAGCGGAGCGGTCACTCGCCGCGCAACTGCTCCTTGAGCTCGTTGCGCTTCTCGACCCGCTCCTTCTCGGCTTCGGCCTTCTTGACGTTCGCGTCGGCCTTGACCTCGTCGACCTTGTCGCCGATGCGGTCCTTGGCGTCCTCGAAGCCCTCCTTGACCTTGCGGCCGGCGGTCTCCGCGACGTCCTTGGCGTCATCGATGAGTCCCATGTCGATACCCCTTTCGTGAAGTGTGTACGGACACCGGTGACGGTACGCGGCCGGCGTCGACGGATGCCGGGGGTTGCGCTGCTGCAGCGAGGTCGCTACGCCCCTTACCCGGCGTCGCCGGGCGGGCCTACGCTGTGCGCATGACGCAGCGGTTCGAGACGCCCATGTCGCAGTTCGGCAACAACACCGGCATCGAGGTGCCGCCCGCGGTGCTCGAGGCGCTCGGAGGTGGCAAGCGTCCCGCCGTCGTGGTCAGTGTCAACGGCTACGAGTACCGCTCGACGGTCGGGGTGATGCAGGGGCTGTTCCTCGTGCCGTTCAGCTCCGACAAGCGTGCGGCGACCGGCATCGGCGGGGGCGACGCGATCACCGTCGAGCTCGCCCTCGACACCGCGCCGCGCGAGGTCGAGGTCCCGGCCGATCTCGCCGCCGCGCTCGCATCCGCAGGGCTCACCGACGCGTTCGCCGCGCTCGCTCCCAGCCACCGCAAGGCGCACGTCGTGAGCGTCGAGTCCGCGAAGGCCGCCGACACCCGCTCACGACGTGTCGAGGCGGTGATCACCAAGCTCGCGGGGTGAGGGGCGGCATCCGTCATCGACCTCACAGGCCTGCGGGCGATACCCTCGACACAGGAGTGGTTGTGGCGCGGATCTGGAAGAGCCGGGAAGGCGAGAGCCCGAACGATGCCGCACGCGTCGCCAAGACGAAGGATGTCGTCGCCGAAGGTCTCTACATCGCGGCGGCCGCCACGCGACTGACGTTGAAGAACCGCATGCTGGTCGCGCTCATCTCGTCGGACGCCGACTTCGATGTCGAGCTGTTCCTTCCCGACGCGCAGGAGGCGCTGCTGGCGCTGGCGCGGGAGGCGGAGGCCGACGGCAAGCGGGCGGAGCGGGAGCGCAAGCGCGCCAGCCGCCGGTTCAGCCTCTCGGACGGCACCCACGACTACCGCAGCCGCGACGTCAAGAATCTTCGGCGTCGACGTAAGCAGTCGCTGCGCATCGCCGAGGAGCTGCAGCAGCGTGCCGCCGACGAGGCGACGCTGCGCGAGCTCGTCGAGGCGGCGCGCGAGGCGGCATGGAGCGAGGTCTCGCGCAACATCGACCGGCGGCTGCGCATCGAGGCGGCGCGCCCCGACCTCGAGCCCGACTACGAGAAGATGCGCAAGGCGCGCATGATGAGCCTCAAGCTCGTCGACCTGCCGAAGCTCGCCGCTCACCGCAAGCGGCTCGTCGACGGGGAGCCTGAGGCGCTTCCCGGCGGTGAGATCGTCTCGGGTGCCGCGCCGAAGGCATCGGGCATCGACCTGAGCGAACTCGATGAGTGAGGGGATGTCGCGGGCCGCGGCATCCACGATTCGTTCCGGGAGCACGTCCTGGGGTATGCTCTCCTGGTGCCCGCGCGCCGAAAAGGCCGCGAGAACATGCGCCCGTAGCTCAATGGATAGAGCATCTGACTACGGATCAGAAGGTTAGGGGTTCGAGTCCCTTCGGGCGCACACTGTGTTGAGACAGTAATTGAAACGGCCCGCTTCGGCGGGCCGTTTCGCGTCTGCGGGGTCTCAGATAGGCTCGGTCGTGCGGATCAGTCCGCAGTTCACGCACGACCATGCGACGAGGAAGCGTTCGTCGTCGAGGATCTCGAATCGCAGAGGATCGCCGCACGTCGGGCACGCGCGCGGATCCGGAGCATCCGACGTCATGAGCCCAGCCTAGGGAGGGTGGAGCGGGCGGGCGCGAGTGGGGGCAGGATGGTGCCGAGACATCCGATCCGGAGGCCACCATGAAGCACACCGTGTTCGTCGTCATCTACCTGCTCGTGATGGGTGGGCTCATCGTCGGGCTCGACGTGGCGTTCTTGCGCGACCACCTCTGGTGGCGCCTCGCCGTCAACGTCGGCATCGTCGCGGTGTTCGCGATCGTCTACCTGACCCTGCTGCGCAACCTCTTCACGCAGTGACGCGGTTGCGGGGTGTATGACGGCCGTCATAGTATGACGAGCATCATACTCCCGACCTCGGAGGCTCCCCATGCCCATGATCGACATCTACGCTCCCGCCGGACTCATCGCCGACGTGCATTCCCTCGCCCAGCGTGCCGCCGCCGCCGTGAAGGACGTCGAGCAGGTGCCCGACATCCCGATGTTCCGGGCGAACACCGCCGCGTTCGTTCATGAGCTTCCCGCCGCGGCACTGTCCGATGTCGACGGATCGAGCGATCACGTGCGCGTGCAGGTGCTGACTAACGCCGGTGCACTCGACCGCGACAAGCAGCTCGCCGTCGTGAGCGCGCTCACCGATCTCGTGGCGGAAGCCGCGGGCGACCCGAGCTGGCGCGAGCGCACCTGGGTGCTGCTCACCGAGGCCCCCGAGGGTGGCTGGGGCCTGTGGGGTCACGCGCACACGAACGCCGAAATCGTCGGCGCCGCGCGCGCCGAGATCGCGTCGCTGCGGGGCGAGTCCTGAGCGGCGCGCGGGAGCAGATGGCCGACACCGCGGCGCGGCTGCTGGCTGAGCGCGGCTATCAGGCCACCTCGTTCAGCGACGTCATCGCCGCCTCGGGTGCACCCCGCGGGTCGATCTATCACCACTTCCCGGGCGGCAAGGACGAGCTCGTCGAGCTGGCGGTGCGCCGGCAGGCCGACCGGGTGATCGCGCTCGTCGGCGGGTTCACCGGCGACACCCCCGTCGAGGTCGTGGCATCCTTCATCGCCGTCTGGCGGCACACGCTCGTCGCGACAGACTTCGCCGTCGGATGCTCCCTGCTCGCCGTGACCGCCTCGACCGACGGGCCGCTGCGCGACACGGCCGGCGCCCTGTTCGGCGGATGGATCGACGCCCTCGCCGCCCGCCTCGTCGTGACGGGCGTGGATGCCGCAGCCGCCGCATCGTTCGCGACGACACTGCTCGCGGCCATCGAGGGCGCCGTGGCGATCTCTCGCGCGCAGCGCTCGCTCGCGCCCTTCGACGCGGTCGCCACCCGCCTCACCGCCGACGCCGCTGCGCTCGCGCGCGGCTGAGCGTCAGGCGTATCGGCGAACCGCCTCGCGGATCTCATCGGCGAAGGAGTAGATGTCTTCGAGCGCGTCGATCGGATGACGGGTTTCCACCTTGTCTGCGTCGAGGAGTCCGAGGTACTTCTGCTTCGCCGCGTTGAAGTGCAGACGCGCGATCGGCTTGCGATTGTTGTCATCGAGGAGCACCGCGAAGTAGCTCTTCGAGTCGCGGGCGACCACGCGGCTTGGCCGGACGTCGGAGCAGGCGATCGCGCGAACGATCTGGAAGCCTTCGAGTTCCTCGGGCGTCGTCACGACCTCCGAATCCTCGACGGGCTCGCCGGCGAGCGCCACTTCGCTTGCCGGGCTGGGTGCGGGCTCGGCGAGCGGTAGGAAGGCGGCAGGGGCCTCCGATCCGAGGGCGGTCTTGAGTCGGTCGTTGACCTGTTCATTCAAGAACTGGCGCGACGACTTCGACACGAGCGAAGTGAACTGCTCCCGAACCTTCTGTGTGAATGCACCCTCGTACACGCGGGTGGTGAAGAACCGCACCCACTCGGTCGTGGGCTCTCGGAATTCCGCCGCGATCTCTCGCTTGATCGCGCCGACGTACTTCAGTTCTTCGGCGGCATTGATGATCGAATCGAGGTCGAAACTTGCCTTCGAGATCTTCTTGATCTCGGGAACGAGGTTGTCGTCGATCTCGAGAAGGTCCAGCACGAGGAATGGCTTCTCGTCCATGCGGTTCGGGGCGTCGAGGTCCGTATAGAACTGCCACACGATACCGTTCGTCAGCACCGCGAGACGGGCATTGGTCGTCGCAAAATAGCGGAAGAGCTGCGACGCATGCTCGATCTTCAGGGCGCCGACTGAGGGCTTGCATTCCACGAGAATCTGAATGGCGCCGTCCTTGACGATGGCGTAATCGACTTTCTCGCCACGCTTCACACCGACGTCAGCGGTGAACTCAGGGATCACTTCCTGAGGATCGAACACGTCGTAGCCGAGGATGCTCGAGATGAATGGCATGACGAAGGCGTTCTTCGTTGCCTCCTCGGTCTGAACTGCCGCGGCTTGGCCTTTGACCTTCGAGGCCAGCGCGACGAGACGCTCTTCAAACTCCATATTTCCCCCCGGTCCCAATGGTGATTCCAAGATTCTAGGGACTGGTCGGCACTTTCATTCGCCCCTCATCGCCGCTCGCGCGCGGCTGAGGGGTCACCCGGTGGCGAGCGCCCGGTCGAGCTCCCCGAGGATCTCCGCGCATCGAGTCACGTCTTCGGGGGTACCCGAGAGCTCGAACTCGAACAGGATGGGGCGCCCGGACAGCTCCGCGAGTTCACGCGCAGCCGCCTGGTAGTACCGACCGAAGTTGCGATTGCCCGAGCCGATGATGCCGACGAGATTCCGCCGGGTGACGGCGGACCGAAGGAACGCCCGCACCGCCGCGGGCAGCGTCACCTGATCGTCGTTGCCGGCCTTGTATGAGGGCGTGAGCAGCACCCACGGGGCATCCGCTTCGCTCTGTCGCACCTCGGCGTCGGCGAGGTCGCGCACGGGCCTGCCGTCGTTCTCGGTCAGGTGCTCGGCGAACCGGCGGGTGAGGTTCGAGGTGGACGAGTAGTAGTACACCGGCGTCTGGTGCATGCCGTCAGTGTGCTCCGGATGCCGCGGCTCCGCGCCCACGCGCACCGTGAGAATGTTCATCTCGATCGGGCATCGGTTCAGCCCCGGGTCACTCGGCCCCGCTAGCCTCGGCGGCATGAGAGGTAGGTGGGCGGGTGCGGGTGCTGTGGCGCTCGCTGTCGCCGTGCTCACCCCGGGGTGTGCCGTCGGCCCGACTGCCTGCCCCGCGATCGGCTACGTCTACAGCGGTCCGGCGGTGCTCGAGTTCACCCCCGCGCTGCCGGCGTCGGCGAGCCTGGCGGCGTGCTTCGGCGCCGGATGCGCGCCTTCGGCCCTCACGATCGTCGAACGCACGCGGGTCGAGGTGCCCCAGCAGACGCCGTACGCCACCCCTCCCGCGGGCGACACGTCGCTCATCACGGTGCGCGTCACCGACGCCGGCTCGGTGCTCATCGATCAGACCTTCACGATCGGCCACAAGGCCGAGGCGCCCGTATTCGGGTCGTGCCCCGGCCCGTTCAGCTTCGAGCCGGTCGCCGTGACGCTCGCGGGCTGATCGTCAGCGCGCGAGCTCGGGGTACAGCACCGGAAGCGGCTGAGAGACGGCCGCCTTCACGGTGACACTCACCGCGTCGGCCAGCACCTCGTGCTCACCGGACTCGAGGGCGTCGTAGATCGCCGCGACGATGTCGGCCGGGTCGGCCTTCGCGACATCGAGGCCCTCGGTCATCGGGGTGTCGGCGTAACCGAGGTGGGCGCCGAGCACCTGCGTGCCCTGCGCCTGCAGCTCGAGGCGCAGCGAGTTGGTGATCGACCAAAGCGCGGCCTTGCTCGCCGAGTAGGCGCCGGCGCGGGCCAACCAGCTCAGCGCCGAGTGCACGTCGATGAGCGCGCCACCACCGTTGCGGGCGAGCACGGGGGCGAAGGCCTGTGCCACGCTCAGCGCGCCGAACACGTTCGTGTCGAAGACCCGCCGCACCTCGTCGAGGTCGGTCGACAGCAGCGAGTTCCCGCCCGCGATGCCGGCGTTGTTCACGACGATGGTGGTGTCGGCCGCGGCCTGTACGGCGGCGCGCACCGACGCCGAGGAGGTCACGTCGAGGGCGAGTGGAACGATCCGGGAGTCGGTCGCCTCGCGCGGCGATCGTGCGGTCGCGTAGACACGGCGCGCGCCGCGTTCGAGGGCGATGCGGGCGAAGTGCGAGCCGAGCCCGCCGTTCGCGCCGGTGATGAGCAGGGTGGCATCCACGAGTGAGGTCATGTCGAGAGCGTACCACCTAGATTGGAAATACCAACTCAGATAGGATGGACGCGTGAAGCCGCCCTCTCCCGTCAACGAACGCTGCTCGATCGCCCGCACCCTCGTCGTGCTCGGCGAGAAGTGGGCGCTGCTCGTCGTGCGCGACATCGCCCTCGGTGTGACCCGGTTCGCCGACATCCGTTCGCGGCTCGAGGTGGCACCCGATGTGCTCTCCGACCGGCTGTCGAAGCTCGTCGATCTCGGAGTGATCGAGCGCCGCGCGTACCGCGACGAGGGCGCGCGGCAGCGCGACGAGTACACGCTCACCGCCGCCGGCGCCGCCCTTCTGCCGGTGCTCGGCGCGCTCAGCCAGTGGGGAGACGTCCACGTCGCGTCGCCGTGGGGGCCCGCCACGCGCTATGTCGACGCTCGCGATGGGGGTGACGTCCGCATCGCCTTCGTCGATGCACACGGGCGTGCGGTCGATCGCGAGCAGGTCGCGGTCGTCCCGGGGCCGGGGGCGCTCGTCGCCTGATCCCGCGGCAGCGCACCGGGTCCCGGTTCGCGTCAGACCGTCGCCGATCCGCCCCGCCCGAGGAGGCTCACCGCCAGACGGAACCACCAGCGCATCGCGTACGCGGAGAGCGGCGTCTCACCCGCGCAGAACTCGACGAATGCGCGCCGGGCTCGCCGCGACCGGCCGAGGGCGGCGTGCACGAGACGCGGATGCCGCTCGAAGACCGCGAGCAACTGCGCGCCGGTGCGGATCTCGGGCTGCAGCTCCTGTTCGACCCGCGCGACGTACCCGTCCAATGCGGCCGGGTCGCCCGCCGCCGCTCGCGCCGCCGCCTCGCCCGCCCAGGTACCCGACCGCAGCGCGAAGGAGATGCCCTCCCGCGTCCACGGTTCGAGCAGGCCCGCCGCATCACCGGCGACGAGCACGCCCCCGCGGCGCAACGGCGAGGACGCCGTGCGCCACTGCGTGAGATGCCCGCTCGAGTGGCGGGGCGCGGCATCCGTCGTCTCGGTCTCGCGCAGCCACGCGGCCAGGTAGGCGCGTGTCTGCTCGGGTCGCCCGCGCGCCTCGATCACACCCACCTCATCGACCTCGCCCTTCGGGAAGAGCCAGCCGTAGCTGCCCGCGCCCGGACCCCAGTCGATGCGCACCGCGTCGCGCGGCGCCCGGCCGCGCTCCCGCTCGTCCTCGAGTCCGAGGTCGACGCGCGCGGGGGTCACTCCGACGTGGCGGGCGATCCGTCCGCCGACGCCGTCCGCGCCGATCACGACCCGCGCCCGCAACACGCCCGCGCTCGTCTCGACCGCCACGAGATCAGCGGATGCCGCCCCCACCCGCTGCACGGCGACGCCCTCGCGGAACACGGCCCCCGCGCGCTGCGCGGCGGTGACGAGCGCCGCGTCGAGACGCTCGCGCCGCGCCATCGCGAGGAACGGCTCGTCGCGGCGGATCTCGACCGGACGCGCGCCGTCGTGCGTGAAGACGACTCGGCCCACCTCGGCCTCGATCGCGGCCACTCCTTCGGGCGGCAGGAAACGCCGACTCACCCCGAGCAGACCGCCGCCGCAGGTCTTGTAGCGAGGGAACGTCGCCCGATCGACGAGCAGAGTGCTCGCGCCGCCGGCCGCCGCGCATCGGGCAGCCGACGAGCCTGCGGGGCCGGCACCGACGACGACGACGTCCCAGACGATGTCATCGGATGCCGCGGTCACTCCGGCATTCTCGCGCACCCGATTCGGTGCGCGATGCGGATCAGACCTGCCGTCGGATGAAGCGGATGAGTGCGGCGATGATCGCGATGACGATCAGCACCACGCCGAGCCACAGCAGGAAGCCGACCGCCTTCACGAACACACCGAGGAGCAGCAGCACGAGGCCGATGAGGAGAATGAGAACGGCGATACCAACTATGCCGACAGTCTGCGTCGCAGCCGTGAGCTCGTGCCAGGGCCCTCGCCGGAGGCGGGTCGAGGAGTAGAATTCGCACCCCCGGCGTAGGGTCGAACGCATGGGTGCCTATGTCTCGGCGTTCGAGCTGTTCTCGATCGGGATCGGTCCCTCGAGCTCCCACACCGTCGGTCCGATGCGGGCCGCCCGCGACTTCGTGCTGCGGCTGGATGCCACGGGCCGGCTCGCCGCGGTGCGCCGGGTGACGGTGACGCTCTACGGGTCGCTCGGCGCGACGGGCATCGGTCACCGCACGCCCGACGCTGTCATCGCGGGGCTGCGCGGGCTCGCCCCCGAGACGGTCGATCCCGCCGATGTGCGCGACGCGTGGAGCCGGTACCCCGAGGGTGAGCCGCTGCGGCTCGCCGGGCACCACCCCGTGCCGTTCGCGGCATCCGACATCGCCTTCGCGCCGCGCACACGGCTCCCCGGGCACCCGAACGCGATGACGCTCGTCGCCTCCGGCGATGCCGGTGTCACGATCGCCGCAGACACGTATTACTCGGTGGGAGGCGGTTTCATCCGACGCGAGGGCGAGGATGCCGCGGTCTCCCCGGCGGCGCTCCCGTTCTCCTACGGCGACGCGGCGACCCTGCTCGCGCTCTGCGACGAGCACGGCCTCACGATCGCCGAACTCGCCCGCCGCAACGAGGAGGCGCTGCGCGGCGAGGCCGAGGTGGCGGCGGGGCTCGACCGCATCTGGGACGCCATGTCGGCGTGCGTCGACGCGGGTCTCCACGCGACCGGCACGCTGCCCGGGATGCTGCGGGTCGCCCGGCGCGCCGACGCGATCAGATCGCAGCTCGAGGCCGCCGAGGCCGACGGCCACCGGGAGCTGCCGGGGGAGTGGCTGGGCGCCTTCGCGCTCGCCGTCAACGAGGAGAACGCCGCCGGCGGGCGCGTCGTCACCGCACCGACCAACGGCGCCGCGGGCATCGTCCCCGCCGTCGCGATGTACTGGTGGCGCTTCCTCGCCGATTCCGGTCTCGGGCAGGGGAACGCCGTCACCCCGTACGGCGAGCTGGTCGGCAGTGCGCTGCTCGGCTTCACCGGCGAGGCCGCGCACGCTCTTCCCGAGGCGGCTGACGACGCGGTGGTCGCCGAGGCGAACCGTCGCCGCGGCATCCGTCGTTTTCTGCTCACCGCCACCGCACTCGGGTCGCTCTTCAAGGCCAACGCCTCGATCTCGGGAGCCGAGGGTGGCTGCCAGGCCGAGGTCGGATCGGCGTGCGCCATGGCAGCGGGCGGGCTCACCGCCGTGATGGGCGGCACCAACCGGCAGATCGAGAACGCCGCCGAGATCGCCATGGAGCACCATCTGGGCCTCACGTGCGACCCGGTCGGGGGTCTTGTGCAGATCCCGTGCATCGAACGCAATGCGATCGCGGCATCCACCGCCGTCACCGCCGCCCGCCTCGCTTTGCGCGGCGACGGCTCGCATTTCGTGTCCCTCGACCAGGTGGTCGAGACGATGCGGCAGACCGGCATCGACATGTCGACGAAGTACAAGGAGACGAGCGAGGGCGGACTCGCCGTCAACGTCATCGAGTGCTGACGCAGGCTCGGGTCGGGCGGGTGCGGCCCCGGTCTGACGGACGCGCGTCGTGCAGACGGCGGCGGCCGCCGGTCAGGCGGTCTCGCCGAGCTCGGTCGGGCAGGCCGGCTCGCGCAGTTTCGTCGTGAGGGCGAGCAGCGCCTGCAGCTCGGCGTCGTCGAGGGTCGACATGCGGTCGACGATGGTGCGCGCGTGCTGCGCACCGAGGCTGCGGAACGCCCGCGCCCCCTGCGCCGTCGCGCGCACGAGCGAGCCGCGGCCGTCCTCGGGGTCCGGGCACTTGGTGACGAGCCCGCGGGTGACCATGCGATCGACCAGGCGCGACACGCTCGGCTGGCTGATGAGCAGGTTGCGGGTGACGTCGCGCAGCCGGGCGGTCATCTCGGGGGCCCGCACGACCGTCAGCAGGACGTCGTATTCGTCCTGCTCGAGCGGGGCGTCGACGAAGTCGCCGGAGATCTCGCCGAAGATCTCGTGCTGCGCGCGGAAGAGGCTCTCCCAGGCGTCGATGGCGAGACGGCGATCGGTCATGGGCATAGCGTACGGTCCCCAGGTGGTCGGTGGCGCCCCGGGAGGCGATCTAGGCTTGATCGAGTGGGTCGGATGCCGCAGCCGCCGCTCCGCCCCCATGCCGTGGACGCCCGCAACCCACCCGGCAGGAGGTCACGTCGGTGAGTGATTCGCCGCTGTTCCAAGCTCTTATCTCCGGCTCGCTCCCCGCGCGTCCCGGCGCCCCGGCGCAGCCGTCCGCCCGTCGGTCTGGTGGGCCGCGCCCGAGGTCCGGGCGCATCCCGCTCGTCGTCGACACCGACACGGCGGCCGATGACTGCTTCGCGCTGCTGGCCGCGGCGCTGCATGAGCGTGCCGACCTGAAGGCGGTCACGATCGTGGCAGGCAACGTCGGGTTCGCGCAGCAGACCGAGAACGCACTGCTCACGCTCGAGCTCGCCGGGCGCGACGGCGACGTGCCGGTACACGTCGGCGCCGCCCGCCCACTCGTGGCCGACTGGGTGAGCGCAACCGACGTGCACGGCGAAGACGGCGTCGGAGGTCAGCGGCGCACCGGCACGACCGAGGTCGATTCGGAGCACGCCGTCGACGCGCTGCTACGACTCTCCCGGGCGTACGCGGGCGAGCTCGTCATCGTCGCGATCGGACCGCTCACCAACATCGCGCTCGCTGTGCGTCGCGACGAGGAGTTCGCCTCCCGCGTGCGCGAGATCGTCGTCATGGGCGGCTCGATCAACGGCCGTGGCAACATCACGCCGGCCGCCGAGTACAACATCTACGTCGATCCGGAGGCGGCGGCGATCGTCGTCGGAGCCGGATTCCCGAGCCTGCGGTTCGTGCCGTGGGACCCGACGACCATCCGCGACACGGTGTTCGACGCCGGCCGAATCGCAGAGATCGAGGCCCTCGGCACCCGCCTGTCGGCGTTCTTCGTGCAGGCCAACAAGGCGACGTTCGCCTTCGATTCGGCGGCGGGCATCGGCGGGTCGACGCATCCGGACTCACTCTCGGTGCTCGTCGCGCTCGACCCCTCGCTCGTCGAGGTCGAGCGCCCCTATCGCGTGGGCGTCGAGCTGCGTGGCGAGCTCACCCGCGGGGCGACCGTCTTCGACTGGCGATCGGATGCCCCGAATGCCACGGCGATCGAGCGGGTGCATGGAAAGGCGTTCTTCCGCGCACTGACGGCGATCCTCACGTCGCGCTGAGCGGTCAGCTGGCCGGCGCGAGACGCGCGGCCCCGGCCCTTTCCGGGCAAAAGGAAAGGGCCGGTCGATGGGGGTTCGACCGGCCCAGTGTCCCTTGCACCAGGAGTGTTGCAATCACATGTGGCCGCCGCCACAGCACAACGGCGACCTGTCCTCACGGTATAACGACGCGGTAACGGAGTGCACCCGAATCCGGCTGTTCTGTGGAAAGACATAGCGGCGTCGGATGCCGCGATCAGCAACCCCTGGCGGGCGCGACGGGTGGGGGCATCCGGGCGAAAAAGTAGGGCCGGTCGGGGATCCCGACCGGCCCTTGTCCCTTTTGCACCAAGAGTGTCCTGCAATCACATGCCGGTAGCTGCCACAGCAAAACAACTACCGTGCGAGCACTCTATAACGGCGAGGTAACGGAAGGGAAGCCCTTCTCGTTACCTTTCTGTGATTCATAGGTTTCACACCAGTCGTGCATGACATCGGGGTGACGCGACCCGCCTCGCCCGGCCCCGCAACGTCGGAACTTCTCGGCGGCACGCCGCGCCGCGGCATCCGTCGCCGTCGCGTCAGGGAAGACTTCCGACGTTGTGCCCGGCCGAGTCCGGTGGCCGATCACCGGCCGACCCGGGCCGTTCCCCTCACCCGCCTCGGTGACCCTTTCCCGACCCCGGCACTCGCCGGCCGCCCCACCCGGCCGCCGTCACCACCCGGACGTCGCCCCCCTCACTCCGCCGCAGCGACCCGCGTCGTCGGCGCTGTGAGGCGCGGGAGCAGCACGGGAGTGCGGGACTTGTACGCCCGGTATGCGGGATCGTCGCCCCACTTCCGCTCCGCCTTCGCCTCGAGCAGGGGGATGCCGCTGACCCGCGTGAGCAGCAGGGTGACGAACAGGGGCGAGAGCACGGCGACCCACTGCCAGCCCGACAGCACCGGGGCGGCGACGAGGAACACGCCCACCCACAGCACGATCTCGCCGAAGTAGTTCGGATGCCGCGACCGCGACCACAGGCCCGTGCTGATGAAGCGACCGCGGTTCGCGGCATCCGCCTTGAAGGCGTTCTTCTGGGCATCCGCGACGATCTCGATCACGAGGCCGATGAGCCACACCGCGATGCCGACGTAGGCGATCCACTCGAGCGGCGCCGGCCGGTCGGACGACAGGGCGATCCACGCCGCCGACGCCGTCAGGCTCACCCACGCGCCCTGGATCACCCACACCTGCAGGAACCGCACCGGGTTCTGCTTGATCGTGTCGAACCGGTCGTCGCCGCCCGTGCGCCGCACACGCATGAACAGGAACGTGCCGAGCCGCAGCGCCCACACCGTCACCATCGCCGCGAGCACCCAGCCGCGCGCGTCGATGGTCGGATGCAGCACCACGAGGCCCGCGGAGATGACGACGAACGTGAGGCTCCCGGTCAGGTCGAAGAAGTGCTCGGTGTGTGCGAGCTGCGACGGGATGTACACGATCACCTGGATCGCGAATGCGGCGATCACGGCGAGCGCGTACAGCGGGAACCCGCCGACGGTCGCCCCGCCCTGGCTTCCGGCGACGGCGACGAGCGCGCCGATCACCAGCACGACGATGATCGTGAGGAGGGCTTTGCGGGTCACGGACATGGGGTGCTCCGATCGGGTTGAGGGAACGAGGGGATGCCGCGGCTCACGCGCGGGCGTAGAGGTCGTCGATCACGGCGGCGCCGCGGTCGAGCAGCGCGGTGCGCTTGATCTTGAGGGTCGGGGTGACGAGGGTCGTGTCGTCGAGATCGGCGAGCACGAGCGCGAAGCGCCGCACGCTCTCACTGTGGGAGACGCGGGAGTTCGCGGCATCCACCACGGCAGTCAGCGCCGCGACGAGGGCGGGATCGTCGATGACCGACAGCCCGTCGCCCGCGGTGTCGTCGACCGAGACACCGTTCTCCTGGGCCCAGGCGCGCGTCTCGACGGGGTCGAGCACGAGCAGGGCCGACAGATACGAACGCCCCTCGCCGACGGTCACCGCGTGGGCGACGAGGGGATGTGCCTCGACCGCGTTCTCCCACGCCTGCGGCACGACGGTCTTGCCGGTGCTGGTGATGATGACGTCCTTGAGGCGGCCCTCGAGCACGAGGCGGCCGTCGTCGTCGAGCCGGCCGAGGTCGCCGGTGCGCAGGAAGCCGTCCTCGAACGCGTCGGCGTTGTGCCGCGGGTCGCGGTAGCCCGCGAACACCCCGACGCCCCGGGCGAGGATCTCGCCGCGCTCGCTGATGCGCACGGTCGAGCCGGGCAGCGGGTAGCCCACGGTGCCCGAGCGGATGTTCCCCGGCAGGTTGCCGGTCAGGGGCGCGGATGTCTCGGTGAGCCCATAGCCCTCGATCACCGGCACGCCGAGGCCGCGGAAGAACAGCGACAGGTCGGCGGCGAGCGGGGCGCCGCCGGAGAGGATGTAGTCGAGCCGGCCGCCCATGAGCGCGCGCAGCCGCCCGTAGAAGAGGCGGTCGAAGAGCCGGCGGCGCAGCCGGAGCCCGAACGCGGGCGTCGCGCCCGACTCGGCGGCCTCACCCCACTGCTCGGCGGTCGCGACGGCGCCGCGCCAGACCGCGCCGAGGTGAGCGGCATCGGCCTTCGCCCCCGCCGCTGCGCGGATCTTCTCGAGCACCCGCGGAACGACCACGAGGAAGGTCGGCCGCAGCACCCCGAGGCTCTCGACGACCTGGGTCGTGTCCGCGACGTGCGCGATGCGCATCCCGCCCGAGAGGCAGATGAGCTGCAGGCCACGGGCGAGCACGTGGGCGAGCGGCAGGAAGATGACCGTGTTGCCGCCCTCGTGCACCACCGCGCTGTACGCCGCGGCGATGTTGGCGACCTGGCCGACGAAGTTGCGGTGCGTGAGGATCGCACCCTTCGGCTCGCCGCTCGTGCCCGACGTGTACACGATCGTCGCGGGGGAGTCGAGGTCGGCGTGACGCCGTCGCGCCTCGAGAACGTCGTCGCCGATCGCGGCGCCGCGTGCGGTGAGCGCGTCGAGGTCGGCGGGCGAGGCATCCATCGTCCAGACGCCGAGGTCGCCGAGACCCGTCGCGGCGAACGCGTCGGTGAGGATGCCGCGCTGCCGCTCGCCGCCCGCGATGCCCAGCCGCACCTGCGCATCGGTCGTGATCGCCGAGACCTGGTCGGGAGACGACGTGTCGTAGACCGGCACGATCACCGCGCCCGCGAACCACCCGGCGAGATCGGCGGCGGCCCACTCGTAGCGGGTGGGCGCCATGATCGCGACCGCCTCGCCGGCACCGACACCGACGGCGATCAGACCCTTGGCGAGCGCCTGCACCTGGTGCAGATAGTCGGCCGTCGAGACGTGTCGCCACGGATGCTCCGCATCACCGGTCGGCACATCGAACGCCGCGTGATCGGGCGCCGCCGCCGCGCGCCGGGTCAGCAGGTCGGTGATGTTGCGGTAACCGTCGATGTCGACGAGGGGTTCGGTGGAGCGCTCCCGCATGGTGTCCTCCGGTCGGAACGTCGTGGCACTGGGTCACTCCGTGGCCGCAGGCGGGCAGGGAGAAGTGACCCCATACTGGCGTTTCGGAGCCGTCGACGAAGTGGATTGCCCTTCGGGCCGGAATGTGCTCTGGGGTCGGGCAGGGGCTGCGGCTGGGGCTGTGGCTGCGGCAGGGGCTGGCGCGGGCTCGGGCGGCGCAATCCGCGAACGGCGCGATGCCCGCACTGCGTCGGAACTTCTCGGCGCCGCGCCGGTGCGGGATGCCGCGGCGCCGCGTGTCGGCGAGAAGTTCCGACTGTGCGCGGGGCCAGGGGGTTCGAGAGCCGGGGTCGGGCGGGGTGGGAGGCGCTCAGGCCCGCGGAGGCCAGGTCGCCGCGCCGAGCTCGCGGGAGATGCCGCGCGCGGCATCGCGCAGCTCGCGCAGGGCCGCATCGGGCACCGGCTGCGCGTCGGCGGGCACGACGAGCACCACGGCGGCGATCACCCGTCCGGTGTCGTCGACGACCGGCACCGCCACCGAGCATTCGCCGACGACGGCCTCCTCGATCTCCCACGCGAGCGCCGCCGCTCGGATGTCGTCGAGCGCCGACGTGAGGGATGCGGCATCCGTCACTGTGTGGTCGGTGAGGTCGGCGAGCTCGCGTGCAAGCAGTTCGCCGCGCACGTCGTCGTCATAGGCCGCCAGCACCTTGCCGATCGCCGACGCGTGCACGGGCAGAGTGATGCCGGTCTCGGGCATCTGCTCGGAGCCGTCGGGGCGCCGGTCGTGGTGGATGACGAGCACGTCGCCGAGCAGCGGCACCCCGAGCCGGGTGGCGAAGCCGGTGCGCTGCGACAGTGCGTGCATCCACCGGATGGAGCGCGAGCGCACATCGAGGGTGTCGAGGTAGACGCTCGAGAGCTTGAGCAGTGCCGGCCCGAGCATGTAGCGGTTGCCGTCGGGTTCCTGCGCGACGAGCCCGTGGGCCTGCAACGACTTCACGAGCCCGTGCACGGTGGACGGGGGGAGTCCGAGCGCGGCGCCGAGGTCACTGACGCCCAGTCGCCGCGCGCCCTGCAGGAGCCCGAGGATGCGCGCGGCACGGTCGATCGACTGGATCATGGGGCTCTCCTTCCGCATTCAGCATCCTCAGGGGACGCACCGTCGGGATGCCTCTTGACACCGGCGTCCGACGCGACAATGCTTCGATATTAGCGAAGTGGATTCGACAATGTCGAAAATTGCACCGTCGATCCACACATCGTTCACAGGGGAGCGTGAGTCATGGACGACATCAGCACGCGGCGCATGCGCGTCGCGGACACCCCCTGCTGTGACGCCGGCGGGCGATCCCGATCCGTCGCGCGCATCGACAACGCCTCGACGACCGAGGCCTGAAACGAGCAGGAGATCCGCGCATGAAGAAGCTCATCAACGACCCGGCCAACGTCCTCGCCGACGCGCTGCACGGGGTCGCCGCAGCCCACCCCGAACTCGACGTTGACTTCGAGAACCGCGTCGTGTTCGGCACCGCACCGCGCGCCGGTCGCGTCACCCTCGTCTCCGGCGGAGGCTCGGGCCACGAGCCCCTGCACAGCGGCTTCGTCGGCGACGGCATGCTCGACGCCGCGTGCGCGGGTGAGGTGTTCACCTCGCCCACCCCCGACCAGATGCTCGCCGCCGCGACGAAGGTCGACTCCGGTTCGGGCGTGCTGTTCATCGTGAAGAACTACACCGGCGACGTGCTCAACTTCGACATGGCCGCCGACCTCGCCCGCGAGGAGGGCGTGATCGTCGAGTCGGTCGTCGTGGCCGACGACGTCGCCGTCGAGGACTCCACCTGGACCGCGGGTCGTCGCGGCGTCGGCACCACCCTCGTCGTCGAGAAGGTCGCCGGCGCCGCCGCGGCCGAAGGCCTGCCCCTCGCCGAGGTCAAGCGCATCGCCGAGAAGGTCGCCGCGAATGGACGCTCGATGGGCGTCGCGCTCACGAGCTGCACCGTGCCGGCCAACGGCAAGCCGAGCTTCGAGCTGCCCGAGGACGAGATGGAGGTCGGTGTCGGCATCCACGGCGAGCCGGGCCGCAAGCGGGTGCCGCTGGCATCCGCTCACGACATCGCCGAGACGATCGTCACCGCCATCACCGACGACCTCGACTTCACTGGATCGCCCGTGATCGCCCTGCTCACCGGCCTCGGCGGCACGCCGCTCATCGAGCTCTACCTCACCTACGGCGAGATCGCGAAGGCCCTCGAGGCCAAGCGCGTCACGGTCGCGCGCACACTCGTCGGCGACTACGTCACGAGCCTCGACATGGCCGGCGCCTCGCTCACGCTGGTGAAGGCCGACGACGAGATCCTGCGCCTCTGGGATGCCCCGGTCGTGACCTCCGCGCTGCGCTGGGGGCGCTGAGATGGCAGACGTCATCACCGTCGCCCAGCTCGAGGCGTGGCTGCGCGCCGCCTCCGCCGCCCTGCACGAGAAGGCCGCCTGGCTCACCGAGCTCGACTCGGCCATCGGCGACGCCGACCACGGCACGAACATGGCCCGCGGCTTCACCGCCGTGGTCACGAAGCTCGACGCCGGCGTGCCTGACACGGCTCCCGCCCTGCTGAAGTCGGTCGGGATGACCCTCATCTCGACCGTCGGTGGGGCGAGTGGCTCGCTCTACGGCACCCTCTTCCTCGAGGCGGCCAAGGCGCTGCCCGCCGACTCCGAGGTCACCGCCGCGCAGTTCGCCGACGCGCTCGCCGCCGGCGTCGCCGGCATCGTCTCGCGCGGTCACGCCGAGATCGGCGACAAGACCATGATCGACGCGCTCACCCCCGCTGTCGCGGCCTTCGCCGCCGCGGCGGCGGAGGGTGAAAGTGCAGCGGATGCCGCGGCATCCGCTGCCCGCGCCGGAGAGGCCGGACGCGACTCGACCGAACCGCTCGTGGCGCGCAAGGGTCGTGCCTCGTACCTCGGGGAGCGCAGTGCCGGGCATCTCGATCCGGGGGCATCGTCGTCGGTCATCCTGCTCGAGACCCTGGCGGGAGTGCTGGCCGCGTGATCGGGTTCGTCGTCGTCTCGCACTCCGCCACGCTCGCCGACGCGGCGGTCGACCTCGCCCTGCAGATGGTGCACGACGAGGCGCCGCCGGTGCGGGTCGCGGCCGGCGCCGCGGGCGGCTTCGGCACGGACGCCGCCGCGATCGCGCAGGCGATCGACGAGCTGGCCGACACCGACGGGGTGCTCATCGTCACCGACCTGGGCTCGGCCGTGCTGAGCTCCTCGCTCGCCCTGGATCTCCGGGAGAGCGCCGTGCCCGTGCGCATCAGCGACGGGCCCTTCGTCGAGGGGTTGACCGCCGGGATCGTCCGGGCCGTGACCGGCGGCACCCTCGACGAGGTCACGGCCGAAGCGCGCCGCGCGCTCGATGCGAAGCGGCAGGACGACGTCTCCGAGACGGGGGCGGATGCCGCACCCGCCGCGGCGCCGGTCGAGGTCGCCCCCGCGGTGGCCGTCGCCGAGGTGACCCTCGTGAACGAGGTCGGGCTGCACTCCCGGCCCGCGGCATCCGTCGTGAAGACCGTCGGCCGGTTCGACGCCGCGGTCACCGTGACCAACGCGACCTCGGGCAAAGGGCCGGTGTCTGCGTCGAGCCTCATCGGACTGCTGTCGCTCGCCGCGGGGAAGGGCGATGTGCTGCGCATCGCGGGGGACGGGGCAGATGCGGTCGCCGCGGTCACCGCCGTGCACGACCTCGCCGCCGACGGGTTCGGCGAAGCGGCCTGACGCGTCGGCTCCGTCGCCGGGATCAGGAGAAGTCGGCGGCGACGGCGTTGCGGTGGTACTCGAAGATCAGGCTCGTGCGGGTCGAGGCGACGCTCGGTCGTGCCGAGAGTTGATCGACGACGAAGCGTCGTACCGACGACGACGTGTCGACGGCGATGTGCACGAGGAAGTCGTCGACCCCGCCGAGGAAGAAGAGCTGGATGACGTCGGGGTGCCGGCTGATCTCCTGGGCGAACCCGCGGATGTTCTCCTGACGCTGCCCGGGCCGCAGGGTCACGCCGATGATCGCTTGGAGGCCGCGCCCGAGCGCGGTCTGGTCGACGGCGGCGTGGAAGCCCGTCAGTACCCCTCGTTCGACGAGGGAGCGGGTGCGGGCGTGGGCGGTCGACGGGGCGACGCCCAGCTGATCGGCGAGGGCCGCGTTGGTCGCCCGCGCGTCGCGACTGAGGGTCTCGATGATCTGCTCATCGATCGGGTCGAGCTCATCGGGCATCGAAGATCCTTCGACAGTTGGAGGACAAGAGCGGGTTTTCCAGAGAACTCTACGGCGATATGACGAATCTGACGCAGAAGATTCTGCATGTAACACAAACGAGCGAACCGTCTGCCATATTTCCCTCAACCCGCCGGAGGAACCGAGGAGCCCGACATGCGCGTCGCCGTGCCGACCGAGATCAAGAACAACGAGAACCGGGTGGGGCTCACGCCCGCCGGCGTCGACGCTCTGCATCACCGCGGCCACGAGGTCGTCGTGCAGTCCGGAGCCGGCATCGGCAGCGGGTTCTCCGATGACGAGTACCGCGCCGCCGGCGCCGTCATCGCCGCCACCGCCGAGGAGACCTGGTCGGGTGCAGACCTGCTCGTGAAGGTCAAGGAGCCGATCGCCGCGGAGTACCCGCTGCTGCGCCCCGACCTCACCCTCTTCACCTACCTGCACCTCGCCGCCGACCGTCCCCTCACCGAGGCGCTCATCGCGGCCGGCACGACCGCCGTCGCCTACGAGACCGTGCAGACCCCCGACCGTGCGCTCCCTCTCCTTGCCCCGATGAGCGAGGTCGCTGGGCGCCTCTCGATCGTCGTCGGCGCCCACGCCCTCATGCGCGCCTCCGGAGGCCGCGGCCAGCTCATGGGCGGCGTGCCGGGCACCCCGCGGGCGAAGGTCGTCGTGATCGGCGGCGGTGTCGCCGGCGAGCACGCGGCTGCCAACGCCCTCGGCCTCGGTGCCCAGGTCACCGTCATCGACGTCTCCCTGCCGGCCCTGCGCCGCATCGAGGCCCGCTTCGGCACCCAGGTGCAGACGCGCGCGTCGACCCGGTACGAGATCGCCGAGCAGCTGCGCGATGCCGATCTCGTGATCGGCTCGGTGCTCATCCCCGGGGCCGCCGCCCCGAAGCTCGTCACCGACGACATGGTCGCCGCCATGAAGCCCGGCTCCGTGCTCGTGGACATCGCCATCGACCAGGGCGGATGCTTCGAAGGCTCCCGTCCGACGACCCACGACGACCCGACGTTCCCCGTGCACGACTCCGTGTACTACTGCGTCGCCAACATGCCGGGCGCCGTGCCGCACACCTCGACCCGCGCTCTTGCGAACGCCACGCTGCCCTACGTCATCGCGATCGCCGACAAGGGATGGGACGCGGCATCCGCTGCCGACCCGGCCCTCGCGAAGGGTCTCAACGTCGTCGGCGGCGAGGTCGTCAACGCGGGGGTGAAGGCAGCCCTCGGCCTGTAATCGAGCGACATCCGCCCGACATACGGGCCACGTACGCTCGCGCTCGTGATCGCGTATCCGGACTATCTGCGGCTGCTGCCCAAGACCGAGCTGCACTGCCACTTCGCGTCGACGATGAACGCGCCGCTGTTCATCGAGCTCGCCGACCGGTACGGCGTCGCGTTGCGCTCGACCGACCCCGCGACGCTGTTCGACTTCGACGACCTGCGCGACTTCCTGGTGGCGTTCCGGGCCGCGCACGACGTGCTGCGCGCGCCCGACGACTTCGCCCGCGTCGCCTACGAAGGCGTGCGCTCGGCGGTCGCCGACGGCAATCTGCGCTACCGCGAATACTTCGTCAACCCGCAGTACTTCGCGTCGCGCGGCCTCGCCTACCCCGACGTGATCGACCCGATCATCGACGGACTGCGTCGCGCCGAGACCGACTACGGCGTCGGCTTCCGGGTGATCGCCGCGATCAACCGCCGCGAGTCGCCCGAGAGCGCCGTCGAGATGGTGCGGCAGGTGCTCGCGCACCCGCGCCCCGAGGTCGTCGGCATCGGCCAGGACGACCTCACCCCCGAGGACACCGAGGACCCGGCGCGCTTCGCCGACGCTTACGCGCTCGCCGCCGCCCACGGCCTGCTCCGCACCGCCCACGTCGCCGAGACCGATCGGGCGCTGCCGTCGGCGGTGCGCGACGCGCTCGAGGTGCTCGACTGCGACCGCCTCGACCATGGCTACCGCATCATGGACGACCCGGCGCTCGTCGAGCTCGCCCTCGCGCGCGGGGTCGCCTTCACGACCACCCCGATCTCCACCACCATCTGCACCGGCTGGCACCTCGACCCCTCGCACCGCATCCGCGGCATGATCGAGGCGGGCCTGACCGTGACCGTCTCCACCGACGACGCCATGTTCTTCCGCACCGACCTCGGACGCGAGTACACCGAGGGCCTGCTCGAGATGGGCGTCTCGGCCGAGACCGCCAAGCGCATCGCCCTGAACGGGGTGGATGCCGCGTGGTGCGACGACGCCCAGAAGGCACGTCTGCGGGCGGAGTTCCGCGCACAGTTCCTCACGCTCGACGCGGCGCTCGCGGGCTGAGCCGCGGCATCCGCTCGTCGTCGGCGCCGACGAGGACGATAGAGCATACGGCGCACGAGGACGTGAGGCAATGGCCTGGTGTGACCCTGGATGCGGCGGCGTAGAGTGCCGCCACGCACTTGGGGAGAGCGAGGGGGAATCGCTCGGGGTGCGGCACAGGGGGACGGTGGAGTCTCCCTGGCGATCTCATTGGGGAGACAACATGAACAAGGCAACAAAAGGCACGTTGGCGATCGCGGCGGGTGTCGTCCTGCTCTTCGGAGGCGGAGGATCGCTCGCGTACTGGAGCTCGCAGGCGACGGTCACGCCGGCGCAGGTCACGACCGGTCAGCTGACGATCGGCACGGCGTCGTCGTCGGGTTGGTCGGTGGAGAAGTACCTCGGGTCCAGTTTCACGAGCGTCGACACGGCGAGCTACCTCGCTGTTCCTGGTGACACGCTGCAGTACGCGGCCATCTTCCCGGTGACGGCGGTCGGCACGAACCTGGCGGTCTCGGCAGCGCTGACGGGCGGTGCCCTCACGTCGTCGAGCTCGGGCCTGCAGACCCTTCTCGGCGCGACGCCGACGTACACGGTCAAGGACCAATCGGGCACGACGATCACCCCGTCGGCCGGGTCGTACGCGATTCCGGACGGCACGACCTCGCTCAGCGTGACGACCACGATCTCCTGGCCGTTCGGATCGACCGGCGATCAGGTCGGCGTGGACTCGACGATCTCGCTGTCGCAGATCGGCCTGACCCTCACCCAGGTCGCTCCGTAACCAGCCGACGGTCATGCGCGGGAGCACCACGACCGCGGTGAGTGCGGCATCCCTGATCCTCGGGGCTGTCGTGCTCGCCGTGGTCGTCGCGCCCGGTACCTACGGATCGTTCTCGTCCGCGACGAGCGTCAGCCCCGCCACGGTCACGATCGGAACGCCCTCGCTCGCGATCACCGCCGGAACGCCCGTGACCCCTGCCGGGGTGTATCCGGGCGGGCCGGCCGACCTCATCGCGGTGAGGACCGTCACCAACGGCGGCGCCGTCGGGCTGCGCCTCGGAGCCGCCGTCGCCCTCGCCGGGCCGTCGTCATCGAATCTCGGCGGCAACGTCGTGGTGAGTTTCGCCACGCAGACCAGCGCGACCTGCGCGGCGACCCCGCCGGCGTCGGGGCTGTGGACGTGGAGTCTCGCCGGCGGTCTCACCTCACCGACGACGGCCCCGACGCTGGCGTCAGGGGCGAGTGCCACCCTCTGCGTCTGGCAGTCGCTTCCGGCGACGGCCCCCAATGGAACCTTCGCCGCCAGCGCGTCGCCCACCCTCACCCTCACCGGCTCCCAGACATCGCCGTGACCGGACATCGAGCACCGCCATGACCCGCAGAACCGCCGCCATCGCCGCCATCGCGGCGGCCTGTGCGTTCGCGGTGCTCGCACCGGCGGCCGCGTTCGCCTACTGGTCCGTCAGCGCGCAGACGACGGTCGCGGCATCGAGTCGCACCTTCGCGGTCACCGCTCCCGGCGCGACCGCGGTGTCGTTCTTCGGGCGCACCGGCACCCAGTACGCCGCGGTGAGCATGGCCAACTCGGGCACCACGCCGTGGGCGAGCGTCGCCGTCGCCACGGCGCCCGGAACGAACTCCCTCGGCAGCGGGGCCACCGCCACCGTGCAGATCACCTCGGCCGCGAGCGCCTCGACCTGCGCGACGGATGCCACCTACAGCGGCGTCACCGCGCAGAACATGCTCGCCGCGGCATCCGCGACCCTCTCGACGAACCTTCCGGCGCCGGGCGCCACCACCTACGCCTGCCTGAAGATCGTGGTCGCCGGTGTCGTCGCGAGCACCGCCAGCGGGGCCGCCCCGCCGAGCCCCGCAGCCGCCGCCACCCTGACCCTCACCCCCGCGCAGCAGAACTGGAGCACGTCGCAGTCGGCGTCGCTGACCGCGACGAGCACGGGGTGGATGTCGTGCCTGACCAACCCGGGCATCCTCAACGTCGCTGCACAGTCCGCCACCGTCACCTACACCGCGCCGGTCTCGGGTACGTACACCTTCACGCTCGACACCGGTGCCACCTCGACAGCGACGGGTGTGCCCGCCGGAACCGCCACCCGCACGATCACCAACGCCCTCCTCGGCGGAAGCGCGGGCGACCACTACGTCACCGTGAGCTACACCGCTGGGAGTACCACGGTGTACGTCGGCATCGCTCATCTGACCTATGTGTCGGTGCTCGGGCTCGGCCTGGGGGTGCAGTGCACATGACCGGCTCCGTCGCGCTGCTCGCCGTGCTCACCGCGGCAGCGCTCCCGCTCGCGCCGGCGGCCGCGCCTGCCGTCGCGCGGGCCGCCACGGCGGCAGGCGAACCGGGGCTCTCCTTCAGCGCCGACGGCTCCACGTGGACATCCGGCCCGCTCGACATCGTGCCCGCGTCCTGGCGTCCTGTGCCGGGATCCGCCTTCGACGCCACGTTCTCGGTGCGCAACGACCGGAGCACCGCGGCATCCGTCGCCCTCTTCGCCACCGATGTGTCCTCGAGCTCGCGCGACCTGCTGCTCGCGACGAGCATCGCGGGAGGAGGGGACGCCCCGCAGCAGCTCGGTGAGGTCACCGGATGTCTCGCACTGGCGTCGGCGCGACTCGCACCGGGCGAGGTGATCCCGGTGACGCTCTCGCTCGCCGTCTCACCGGGATTGAGCACCGCGCAGAACACGGCGGTGTCGTTCGAGGTCGTCTCGACCGCGAGCGACGCGATGACGGCACCGCCGGCCTCGACCTGCCCCGTCGCGTCCCCGCCCGCGCCGTCGGTGTCGGCACTGCCGCGCACGGGCTGGTTCGACGGCGACACGCTGCGCACCGTGCTGCTCGCCGGCCTCGGCGCACTGGGCGCGGGCGCCGTGCTCTCGGTGAGACGCAGGGAGCACCACAGATGACCGACACCCTCCCCGCCACCCGCCGCGCGGTGCGCCACCGATCCGGAGAGCGGGTCTCCGTGGTGCGGATGATCGCGGCGGGACTGTCCTGGGCTCTGCTGGTGATCGTCGCGTTGATCGCGATCGTCGTCATCGCCGTGCCGGCCGTGACGGGATCACGCGCCTACACTGTGCTCACCGGGTCGATGGTGCCGCTGTATCCCCCCGGCACCCTCGTCGTCGTTCGGCCCGTCGATCCGTCGACGCTGCGTACCGGTGACGTCGTCACGTATCAGCTCGAATCGGGCAAGCCCGCGGTCGTCACCCACCGCATCGTGGGCATCGGTGCGTCGGGCGACGGCGCCCCCCTGTTCCTCACCCGCGGCGACGCGAACAATATCGACGACGCGAAGCCGGTGCTCGCCGCGCAGGTCGTGGGCAAGCTCTGGTACGCCGTGCCCTACATCGGATGGATCAACAACATCCTGGTCGGTGACTGGCGCATGTGGGTGATCCCGATCGTGGTCGGCGCGCTCCTCCTCTACGGCGTCGTGACGCTGATCTCCGCCCATCGTGATCGGCGTCGTGCCCGCGCCGCCGCCGATCGCGGCACCCGTCGAGTGCACTGAGACGGGATGCCGCTGCCCCGGGTCGGTCGGTCGGAGCGACAGACCCGGGGCCGCGAGACCTCGGTGCGGCGTCGCGTCAGGGGCGGCTGGCGCGACGGTGCCGGCGGGCGCCCGCAGGGCGTGCGGCCGTGCCGTCGGATGCCGCGGGCCGGCCGCCGTGCGGATGTGCGGCGCCGTTCGCGCCGCCGTGGCGGGCCTGGTCGGTCCCGCCGTGGCCC